>NZ_JBIBAF010000017.1:0-48255 GCF_042899705.1 Streptomyces sp. NPDC013187
TGACCGACGCTTTCAACTGACTGCCTCCCCGGCAAGTGCTTGCGCCAGAGGCGCCGGAGCTGTCACCTGATAGGTGGTCACGCTGAAAATGCTCAGTGACCGAGGATCTCCATGACAACGCGGGGTGCGACCCCGGCCGCCGTGAGCAAGGTGGCCGTCCCGTGGCGAGCGTCGTGCAGCCGGATCACGCGGAGGCCGGCGGACTGGGCGACGCGGGTGAAGGAGCGGTACAGGTTACGCGGCTCGACGGGGCGGCCGGTGCGGGTGGCGAAGACGTAGTCCGACTCCTGCCACCTCTCCCCCGCCTTGGCGCGAGCGTCCGCCTGCCGCAGGCGGTGCCAGCGCAGGGGTGCGATGCAGAGAGCGGGCAAGGGGACTGCGCGGCGACGACGGCTCTTGGGGTGGTCGTCGTACAGAACGCCACGGCGGCGCTGGACCTGGTGGCGGACGTAGAGGACACGGTTGTCGAGGTCGAGGTCCGACCAGCGCAGGCCCACGATCTCTCCCCGGCGGAGCCCCATGGCGATGGCAAGCACGAAGGCCGCGTAGAGCGGGTCCTTGCGGGAGGCAGCGAGGAAGTCGAGCGTCTCGTCGAGGGTCCAGGGGTGCAGCTCGGGCTTGTCCGTGCGGGGCGACTCGACGAGCTTGGCGACGTTGCGCGCGATGAGTTCCTCGCGACAGGCGGAAGCCAGAGCCGAGCGCAGAACTCGGTGCGACTCCTTGGCCGTTGCGGCGGTCGTCTCCTTCTCCAGGCGGACGAGGAACCGGCGGACGTCGGCGACGCCGAGGGATTCCAGCCGCTTGGCACCGAGCAGAGGCACCAGGTAGAGCCGGACGTGTGCCTCGTACTTGTCGAACGTGCTGAGCTTCCGCCGGGGCTTGATGACGTTGTCAAGCCCCGGCTCCGCTCCGCTCCGCCGGGCGCGCTTCCCGGCTCCGCTCCGGGCGCCGCTCCTGCCTTCGGCCCGCTCCGCCCGCGCTGCGCCGACGCGCGCCCACAGGTGGATAGGGCCGGAAGCCATGAGGCGATGAACGGGGCGCGGTCACAGACGATGCCTCCGGCGGGGGATCGGCCGGCACCGGGATGGAGGGGGCGCCGTCGCCGACCGCGGGCACGTTGGGGCGTGCGTGGGGTGCTCCCATCCCGTCCACCGTCGACCCAGGCAGAGCCGAGCAGACGCGGCCCAGGGCGTCCAGTTCGTTCGTACAGTGGCGCACTCCACCTGGACGCCCTGAACCACGCCCGCTCCACACAGTGGTGGACGAAGGGTTCCCACTACTCATTCGAGTAAGGACGGTGCACAGACCTGCTTACCTCAACCCACCACCTACCCCAGCTCCCATCCCGTCCGCCGTCGACCCACACACCGGTGGTTCCGCTTGACGCTGACGCCACGTCGCGGTGGCCTCATCCAGTCGCCCCAAGTTGGCGAACACGATCTCAGCCATAGACGCCAGGTGCTCGGTTGTCTCTTCGGCCCTGTGCAGTTCTAGACGCTGATTCCGCCTAGTGGTCAGAGCCTCGTTCACCGGAGCCGCCAATCGACGGTGGAGGGTCTGCCTGGTGACCCCGTAACAGCGCGCAAGGACCTCCCAAGGAACGCCCGCTGTGACGGAGGACAGCGATGAGAAGCACTTCGAGTTCCTGATGTTGATACGCGATCTCTCGGACGAAGCGAAGTCCAAAGGAAGGCCCGTCCACCGGCTGAGAGACCGTCGTTGCCGACGATGCAAGGTCCAGCGCCGCCTTGGACAGGCCGGTGACTAGCTCAAGCCAACGTTCATCCATGTCAGAGGCCATGCGATCAGACTGCCAGATGGTTGTCAGCAAAATGCTGACAACGACGACGAAGCCCTCTCCGAAGCTGATGACCACAACGGCAAGCCCGAACCGGGCGCTTGCTGACGTGGCTTTAGGAGGCTCGTATGCAATCCAGCGACCGCAACACCGGAACGGATCCTTCGGCGTCATCTCCTGCACCCATGGGCAGTGGCACCGAGTGGCCGGCCGCACCCATCGTGGGCTCAGTCGTAGTTTGGTCGGCACTGAGTGGTGGTGAAGCCGTCATCATGGCCACGACGAAGTTGATCCTGGCAATGACGATCTACACAGTGGCGATGATAATCTGTGCTGTCCTGAAGGGACACGTGGAGTGGGCTGGCCTCGTAAGGCGGGCGTTCGCAGGAAGCCGGATACTGCGACGCAGAGGACGCCCCCCACCACCGCCGTACAGCAACTGAGTACAGCAACCACAGCAACTAAGATCGGCGGCTAGCGCCCCTCCGGTGCCGTAACGCCACCGGTATGACCTCACCCACCGGCCCACATAGAGCTACGGATCAGATGCTGAGCCTTCGTAGCAGGCATCATGAGCCCGTGGGGATAGACGTGGAGCTGCACTCAGCACGGCCAACGCGCAACTGGCGCAAGTCCCGAGCGACGCTGCTACAGAGTTCGTACGGGCACGGGGACGCGTTGGCAGATGCGATCGGCTCGCTCCAGCTGCTCGGAGTGCCTGGGCGGCTGACCGCCGTAGATCTGTACGGGGACGCTCTGATAAACGAGCAGGAGGCTGCCGTTGCTCTCGGTGAGATCCCCGCTCTACGGCAACGGTGCACCGATGAGCGTCAGCTCGCTGCCTTGGACGACCTTGCAAGGTTGCTGGAGCAGTGCGCGAGCACTCCAGGCAGCTATCTGTGGTTCCAGGGCGACTGAAGCCGTGCCCCATCCGTGCCTGATAGACCGGTAACTCACGGGGAACCATGGTCACCAGCAGGTACAGCGCATGAGGAAGGCCCCCGACCGATGTTCCTGGTCAGGGGCCGTTCTCACTGCTCAGCTGGCGGAGGCTGTGGGATTGGAACCCACGGTGACATCGCTGCCACGACGGTTTTCAAGATCATGTACTTCGTGACTCGCCCATTGAGACTCCGCCGACCGCAAGGAATCCGGAGCGGGGAGCGGGGCGACACCCGGCAGCCCTGTGGCGAACCGGCGCACTCTGTCATCCGAGCGACAGCCGGATTCCCTTATGTCTCGTTAGCTCAGCTGTCGGATCTGTATCTTCGCTCTCAGGACGCCGAGCTGCACGATTCGTCCACCGCGCGCCTGTTCGCGACCGAAAGAGGAAAACATGACCCTCACTGAAGGAGAAGAAGAATGGGCAGAGGAAGAAGGCAGTCAAGAGGAAGTTGAGGAGAACTCAACCTCGCCAAAATCAGTACCGCCCCTAACTTTCATTGAAACTCAAGCTATCGAGTTGGCGAAGAAGGCTGGCATTGGATTTGATAGTTTCACCAAGCGGCATCTCATTTTTAAGCCGCACACTCGCCTACAGGAGAGGGCTCCAACATGCGTCGCACGTGATGACGCATACTCTCTTCTTGTGCAAATGCAGGATCGGCCAACACACGCTAAGAAATGGGCTGGAATTGCAATACCCGCCGAGGGGTACATTGAGGTTCTCGTACGCCGCGTCGTCCCTCTCTCGCTATACCGTACGTTGCGGTTCTTGAGCTCGGATGAACCTCCCTCCTGTATCCACATCGGAAATCAGGCATTCCATGCCTCCTCGTTCGAAATCGACGGCTCGGAATCAGAGAGGCCGATCCATCTGGTTGGGCGCGACGCATGCGTTGAAGTTTCTTCCACCTCGCCAGCTTGTCACGCTCTAGCAAGCAGTGGCAGATACCAATCCAAGCCCAAATTCAGCCACAGCGTGAAGATCTCATTTGGGCGGCCGATGGAAGCCGATGAGCTTGAGGATGAGGCAGAAAGGATCATCAGCTCACTTCTCTATGAACTGGACGTGCGTAATAACATTAAGATTTTCACCGTCCAGTGGCCGATCGACAGTGATTTTCGCCGCCTGAGAAGGCGTGCTCCCAAAATTCAATCGGTACGCTTTCCGGAAACCGAGATTGACCCAGCCGTGTCTGTCCTCTTCGGATTCGCCGGTAGGGGCTACCGAAAACCCACCTCTCGCATATCTGTCTTACTATCAGATTCTCGAAAGTTTCTACCCGATGGCGAGCCGGCGGAGCGGAATAAGAGAGTTGGGGCTCGCGCTCGCCGATCAACGCTTCAATCGCCATGACAAAAAACACTTGATGAGCATTCTTGCGATTGGCGAGAATTCGGCCAACGCCACAGAATCAGAACAGTTGCGAACTGTTTTGACAGAGTTCGTCAGGCCGCAAGTCCTGGTCGACTTCTTCTCTCCAGGTGTCTGGGGGGAAGCATTTTTCGAAACAGGGACCCATCAAGGGTATCGCCGACAGTATCAACCTGGAAAATAAGCAGACTCCTCTGGCTAAGCAAGTTGCGGATCGCGTGTACCGCATCAGGAACAGGATCGTTCATGCCAAAGATGATCCAAAATATGCCGATGTCCCCGCACTTCTTCCTCAGAGTCATGAGGCAGAATCTCTTTGGCCAGACATCGAGCTGGTTCGTCTCCTTTCCTACGAGGTTATCTTGGCGATGCAGACACCCGGAAGCTAGCGGAAATCTGCTGGCAGTGGGGAGACCCTCTGGCATACCGCCCACAACCATCAGGGTTAGCGGCCTACTCGATGAGTAGCTGGCACCAGAACCGCCACACCCGTTCGACAGCCACCTCAAGAAACTGCGACTCCAAGCCTGCCAGCGAGCAGGCGAGTTGGCCATCAGTGCATAGCCCGTCGGGCTGACATCACCAGGTGACATCAACGGCTGCGAACGAAGGTGCACCGCAGCGACCACAGCCGGATCGGCGAGCAGCCTGCGGCCCCCGTTTCCGCGCGCCGCGCCGCGCTGCGATCGAAATCCCTAATGCGGTGCTCACGCACGAGCGCCCTCCTGGGCCGTCCTGGGGCCGTAGAAGGGCGCTCAACGATGACCAACGTCGACAACTGCCGACAGCTCAACAGCAGGTCAGAGCGATGATCGATAAGGCAGCCGCAGGTCACGGCCACCGGTGATCAGTTGTGGCTGAACTGAGGCTGCATCCAGCTCAACCCCGGTCCTCGACGAGCAGGCCGGTGAGTGCCAGCACAGGCGGATCCCTTCCAGCCGTGCACGCAACTTATGCCTCGACAGACCCCTTCGATCTGCAGTTCAGCGGATCTTCTGCCAGGTGTCGTGACCAACGATTGCCTTGATGATGGCTTGACCTAGTTTCCTGACAAGTTGCCGTAGAACCTTGGGGAATTCCCTCAGGGCATCGTATGACTGATTTCGGAATGCCAGATATGTGACCGTCGCTAGCGCCCATGGGATTACTGACATTGCGACGCTAGGTCGACCGAATTGCGAGCCATCCCATGCGGCTGCAAGCCACAGAAGTACGATGATGAAAAGCCCCGTAACCGTCCGGCACAGGGAGTGACTGACACGCGAAACGGTTACCGATCCCACCAATCCGACCACCGCCAGCTTGGCAACCTCATCGTCGCCGCCGGAGTTTCGCATCATACTCACAGCCAGCCATGCGCCCACGACGCAGGCGGCCCAGTAGGCAAGGTTCCAGGGGGCGAGAAGTGGCACGTGATCCTTGAGAACCGGGACTTTTCCACAATTCCGCGGTAGGTAATCTTGCCAGGGATCGCGGCTTACGTCCACGCGTGAAATGCTTCTGAGTAGAAGCATCAGATGGGGCTTTCGGCACAGTTGATCGGCTGCGTACCAGCATGCTGGCTGTTGCAACTCACCGTCGGTGTACGTGGCTGCCGTCCCCTCACGGCAGTAACTACTTGCCTCCAAAACCCACGTTAGGAGGACAAACATGATCCCGAAAAGGTATGTGAACAGGGCCCCGGTTATGGCGATTGAGTCGGCCAGGGACACGCCAGCGACATAAACGCCCGCAAGATAGCGTAGTCCGTATCCTGTACCGACAATGATCCAGATCATTCCTGCGGTCGACACTCGGGCCGCCCATGGGACCCTTTCGAGGGATTCTACTGTGCGCAAAAATTCGTATAGGATGCCAATGGCGAACACAGAGACAATCAGGATCAGCACAGCTGAGGTTCTTCCCACGGCAAGGCCCAGCAAGACAGCAACTGCCAGACGCAGGAGCGCAATGATTGAACTTGCAGCGACAATGAGGCGCCTTTGTTTATTTACTTTGGTGCCCTGCCCCAGCGCAGAGGGCAATCTCAGCCGGGCAGCCGAATGGGGATGGGACTCGTCGTCCGCCCATCCGCGGATATCATTCCATTGATAGCGGGCGGAGTAGACCAGGTACTCCGTGATGAGGACTGCTAGTGCAAGCGCCCCCCAGTGCACGGTTCCCTTTGTAGACCAGGCAGCAACTAGGTAGCCTCCGGGCACGAAGAGCCACTTGATCCAGTCTTCTGGCCGGGGGAGGAGGAGGTATGAGGTCAAGCTCCGGTCGGTCGGGACGCTCCCGTTAAGAAGCGGCCGATCCTGCCTATCTCGATAGCTGCGAGCCACTTCAAAAAAGGTAAATCGGGCTCCAAAAGTGGCACCAACCACATCTGCGATTAGCACGAGAAATGCCGCGCCATAGCCAATAAGTATGGCGTTACGGTATGCTCCGCCGAGATTGATTGCGAGATACACGGTGAGTCCGCCGAAGACGCCTAGCGCCACCAACATAATCATCGTGGCAAGGATGCGGTAACCCGCCCGCCCCCGGCGCAGCGTCGTTACCTCCGTAATTAGGCCGTGATAAGAGGCTGGGCTAATGGGGCCAACAGCAGCGAGGTCGGCTAGCGGGGAAGGGGCGTACTTTCTCAGCTCGTTCTCTACCGCTCGGATGTAATAGCTCCGCAGCGCAGCAACCATTCCAAGGAGTTGCACGAAGGCAAGGGTCGCCAGCGGAATGGCCGGCGCAGCTGCGAGGAAAAGAGGAGGAATTTCCTTACAGTCGCCTGCATCAGCAGGGTCCTTGAAAGTGCAAGCATCACTCACGATGGTGGCAACCGCACCGAGCAGGATCACCGTGATGCTAGCCACCGCCGCTTGGATATTAGCGAAGGCACGCTCGTCTTCCCTTGCCATCTCGTAGTCGAGTGCAAGGACCTCGAATCTGCGATGTTCATCAGAGTGCGTCCTGTCCGTATGGCCTGAATGATTCGGACTGACGTGCCCGCGGAGAAGACGCAGAGAGCGTCGGAAGAGTCGATATGGCCTGCCCATGGATTTACCACTATCGGGTGCTACCGCTGCTGTGGCCTAACCGGGCCCGAGCGTTCTATGGGTGGCTCAGCGATTTCATGCGGTCGGAGCAGAGCCGCCGAGAGCCAACCGTACGAAAGCGCACGACGTCTACGGCCTGCGGTGCCATCCACAACACTCCTGGCTGAATCGACGTCACCTGGCAGCGTCGTGCAGCAGCACAGACACGGGTGGCAAGTCCGCTGAAGGGGAAAGGGTCCTCTGTATCAGAGCCCTACGACACCGCCCCCTAAGGAGGTGAGTGTCTAACTGCTTGACAACGCCCGCGGACAGCGGGACTAATTGCGAACGCCCAGGGACTGCCGCCGCCCAAGTTGCTTCGGGACGAAGGGGTCGCCGTGTCGAGACGTAACGGATGTAGCCGGCGTAGCCGTTTCGCGGTCTAGGTCGCCTGGCTTCCGCGTCCATGCCACGGTTCTCGTGTAATTCGGATCCGGGCTACCAATTGTCCCTACTCTTGAATTCAACCTTTCCGGTGCTCATCCGGAATTTCCCGTTCGAGTACAGCGTGGGACGAGCCTCGACGTGGTTCCCGCTGTACTTTTCTACATGTCTGATCTGAGCGCCGCCGGGAAGTGTGAAGTCAATGAGGGCAATTGCTACCCAGTAGGACAAGTTGCGGTTATTGAACAGCGGCACGGTGACAGTGGAACCTCGTCCGTCGGTGACGATTGCTCGGGCTCCGTAGGACTTGAACGATCCAGTGCCGTTCTCCAGGGCGCTGTAAGCGCATAGGAGCACGTAGCCCTGAAGGTCGGGGCGACGGATGGTGATGGTCTCTCGACCTGGCACCTTGGAGTCGCCGTCCAGAGCAATGTACGGCGGTGCAACGGATGATCCGAGCTGTCGGTAGTAGACAACCTCGTCAGACTTGGTTGGACGCTTCCCCTGCGGGGTTACGACACTCTTGGGAACGTAGAAAGCGTAGAGGTCAAGGTCGGCGCCAGCTTGCCGTCGCTCCAGGCTGCCGCCGTTCCACTCAAGCATGGCCGTAACAACCAGGCTCGGGTCGTCCTTCCGCATGTCAATCGTCGCCTCACCCGACTTGGTGAGAGCGACCTTGCCCAGAGGGCGAGGCGTTGCCATCTCAAGGACTGGTGCAGTTGGTGGTGGGCTGCTCGGTACGTAGGTAGGGCGCGGTGGGTGAGTCGACCGTAGGCGGGTTTGAGCGGCCCTGGCTGCAACTGGCGTCTGAGCTGGGCTTGGTCCTGGATCATCCACGACAATGCCAACGTCCCTGGCCAGGCCAGCTAGTCCCGTATCCCAGCCCTGGCCCACCGCCCGTGCCTTCCAACCGCCGGCACGTCTGTACAGCTCGATCAGGATGGCTACCGTCTCCCGATCCGTAAGGGGAGGCGGAACAAAGGTGATCTGTGTGCTGCCGCAGTCGACGACCGCGTCGGGGGTGCTGCCTGCGTCGAAGTGCGTGGCCCGCAGTTCGGGGTCGATGCTGGCCACGATGGCGATGCGGTCAACCGCTGGCGGCACCTCGGCCAGGTTCGCGACGATCGTCTGGCCTTTCAGGGCAACCCCGTCCTGAAACGGATGGTTGTAGAAGACGAGATCGTCGTCCCCCCTCACCTTGCCGTCCTGCTTGAGCAGGACAGCTGAGACGTCGATACCTGTGGTGGCCGAGGTAAGGGTTACGCGGCAGGTGCCGAATGGCAGTGGCGCATTGCCACCTTTAGTGAGAGTAGTCGTCATGTGTGGCCCCTCGTGTGTTATGTACATCGTGGGGCCTCCGTCCGGCTCATGTACGCCAAACGCCGATTACGGATGGCTGGTTGGAAGCATCGGCTAGGTGGCATGCCTCGATGACATCAGCGGTGGGAGATTGTGGTGGTCTTACGCGCCTTGGCAGGGACGACGCGCCCCTACAGCTCCGTTGCCGCGCCGAACGTTGAAAACTCTCATGTGTTCATCCGGTCGTGGCCTATCTGTGGACTCGTCCCGCTCGATCTGACGTGGGCAGCGCCATGACCTGCCGCATTGCCCGGCTCTCACGGGGCCTCCGGAGCCGTGTGCGCAGGTTCGAATCCTGCCGGGGGCACCTTGGATTAGGTGCCCAAAGACCCCGCCATCAGCGCTTTCGCTGGGACGGGGTCTTCGTGTGTGCAGGCGTGTGCCGCGCGGAGCGGCTGTATGTCGAGGGCTGTGGTAGACGGCGGCTCGCCACATTGGGGCACCACGCAGTATGACGAACGCTCGCGAGGCAAGCACTGATTCTGCCCGCCACTGTCGGCAGTCGCGGGCCCGCGGTTTTCGGGGGTGCTCGTGCAGCAGGCCGCAGGATCCAGACCGACTTCATCGCCTGCTCCAACCGAACCAGCCGCGTACGCAATCACGCCTATGTCGGCATGGCACGCACTATGTCGGCATGGCACGCATCAGCTCGGGCACGACCACTCCTGGAGACGACAAGGGCATCGGCGCACTGCCGGTCCCCAAGCCTTGATCCGAACCTTTCCTGCGCGGACGGGGACGTGTTCAGCCAGGAACTGGGCCATGCAGGTCCCCGGTGTGCCGATCGGGCGGACCGCCCGTGCCCTGCTCCCGCAGGGCTCGTTTGAAGAGCATGAAGAAGATCATTTCGGCCGTCGCACTCACTGCCGCCGCCCTCACCCTGGCCGCCCCGGCCGCCCACGCCGCCCCCACCTCCACCCAGCAAAGCCCGGTGAGCTCGGCCGCTCGCGCCGACGGCCCTCTCGGACCCGGCCTCAACGAGCTCGTGGCAGTCGCGGAAGGCATCCTGAGGAAGTACGGAATCACGCGCTGATATTCCGGGAGCCGTCCGAAGTAGCCTGCCTGGCTCCGTCGACGCCCCGCTGCCGGCATTCGGCACCGGGGCGTCAAGTGTTGTCGGGAGAGTGCGGTTCCGCTACGCCGAGCACGGAACGCCTGCGTCGACGGCAGCCGTCACCTCAAGTGTTGTCGGGAGAGTGTGGTTCCGCTACGCCGAGCACGGAACGCCTGTGTCGACGGCAGCCGTCACCTCGAGAATGGGCCTGAGCCCTGCCCTGCGCCTCCGGTCGGCGCTAAGCTCACGGCCTGTCCCGTATGACTGCAGGCCGGGGGAAGTCAGTGGACGAGGAGATTCGACAGCGGGCAACTGCTTCTGGCGATGCCCGTGTGTACCAGGCTGCTGGTGACCTTCACATCCATCAAGGCTCGGATCCTGACGAGAGAGAGCTTCAGGGCAACCATCCGGCGAACTCTCTTGCCAGTCAAAGGCAGAAGTTCTTCTTCGACTTCCTGAGCCAGTCACTGCGGCAGTCAGAGATCACGTTTCGTCTGAGCATGATCTTCATGTCGTGTGGTGCTGCCATCATCCTTGTCGGTGGTGTCCTGGCCCTCGTGCACGCCGGGAATCCAGACCTGAACTATCTGCCGTTGGTGACGGCCCTGACGGGCGCTTTGATCACAACGGGCGGCGGCGCCCTGGCTGTTCACTCGAACAGGGCTCGCAAGCACGTGACGGATCAAGCGGATCGCATCGATGTGAAGATCGAGGAGGACCACAAGCTCGAAAGGGCCCACGCCCTGATCGACCGTGTCCAGGACGATCAGTTGAAGGATCGCCTCAACGCTGTAACGGCCCTGCGCGCTTTGGACATGGCGCCCGGCCCCGAGACCGTAGTCGATCGCGTGCTGCCTGAACAGGACGGTGCGACCGGTGCGATCGAATCAGGCAACGCCACGCCCTGACACGAGCGTGCCCCTCGAACTCGTCGGCTCGAGTCTCTCGCGGCATGTCCCCGGCCTCGACCTCCCGCTACGCTTCACCTCCCGCCTGGGTCCGGGGGAGGCCACGATTGGGATCTTCGCTCACCTCTGCGGCAGCTCGGTACCAGATGAGCCAGGAATACGCCGCCATCGCCACGAGCATCGCCGCCGCGCTGCTGCTCGCGTCACTCGTGGAGTTCTACGCCATCACGACGGACAATGTCGGGCGCCCCGTGAAAGTGAGTCACGTCCTGTACACGGGAGTGGCCCGGGTGGTCCGGTTCTCCGACCGGGCCATCAACCTCGGATACACGGTCCCCGACCACATCCTCAGGAACCGCGCGTTCCGCAGATTTCAGTACGCTCTCGACTTCCGTGGCGCCTGGCAGGAGATCGCGGAACGCTGGTGGGATGCCGAGTACGAAACCGGTAATCATCCCACGCTCGGCGAGGAGTTCGACCGGCTCGACGAGTTCTTCTGGCGCCCGTTCCTGCTGGCAGTGTTCGTGAACAAGGTGCGCATCACGCGCATGTTCCTGTCCCTGGGGGTGGCCCTCCTTTCAGCGGTGACCATATTCGCCATTCTCGAGTGGTCGGCCAGGCAGGAGGGCGGGGACGCGCCCTGGTTGGCCGTGGCGACCCTGCTGGGTTGTCTGTTCTCCACGGTTCTCTATCTCGGCGCTTTCGTGGCCCGTCTGTTCGACATGGCCTTCACCAGGACGATGGAGGCCGCGGTCGATCAGTTCGTCGGCACGCACGGAATCGAGCTGGAGACCGAGCGGCCCGCTTGGCGCCCCTACCGCCACAAGTAGGCGACGTGCCCCGGAACGCCGCTTTCACCCGCCCCGTGGACTCCCGGTCGCGACCGCAGCGTCGTCCTTCCTCATCACGCACAGCGCCCAGACGATGAACCCCGAGACCGCGATCAGCACGATCGACCAGACCGGGTAGTACGGCAGGGAGAGGAAGTTGGCGATGATGACCAGGGCGGCGATGCACACGCCGGCCACGCGGGCCCAGGTCGCCGCAACGAACAGGCCGAAGCTGACGGCGAAGGCGAGCACGCCCAGGGCCAGGTGGATCCAGCCCCAGGCGGTCAGGTCGAACGCGAAGACGTAGTTCCGCGTCGTGACGAAGATGTCGTCGTCGGCGATCTCCGCGATGCCGCGCAGGATGTCGATGACGCCGGCGAGTATGAGCATGATGGCCGCGAACACGGTGACGCCGGTGGCCCATTCCCGCAGGGACGTGCCGGAGCTCCCCGGGTGCGTGGCGGTCATGCCGCTACCTCGGGCCCGAGCCGCCGGGTGAGGGGTGGCCGCCCGCCAGGACCAGTTCCTTCGCCCGGCGGAACTCCTCGTCCGTGATGTCGCCGCGGGCGCGGATCTCGGACAGCCTGGCGAGCTCGTCGACGCTGCCGGACCGGCTCTCGCCGCCCTTCGCGGTCTCCCGGACGTAGCTCTCGAAGGCCTCCTGCTGGGCGCGCGCCTGGGCGACTTCGCGGCGGCCCATGTTCTTGCCGCGAGCGATCACGTAGATGAACACCCCGAGGAACGGCAGGACGCAGACGAACACCAGCCAGCCCGCCTTGGCCCAGCCGCCCATGGAGTCGTCGCGGAAGATGTCGACGACGATCCGGAACAGCAGGACGAACCACATGATCCACAGGAATACCCAGAACACGGTCCAGAAGGCGCTCAGCAGCGGAAAGTCGTAGGCCAGGTACGTCTGCGCGGTCATGTCCGTCCTCCATCCCCGGGTGCGGCCGGCAGAGGGCGGCCCCGGCCGGTGACGCATGCCGTCTCAGCGTGCCCACGGCAAGACAGGACCGGCTTCACCCGGGAAGGGTGAGGTTCAGAGCGACCTGATATTGCCCACTTTCGCCCCGTGCGCACCATTGTTCTACGGTGGAGAGAACGACGCTGCTCACCCCCTCACCGATCACGAGGTGACGGTCATGACGGAGACCACTCAGCGCAGTACCACAGCGGGCAGGCAGGACGGGGCGACATCGCAGGGCGGCAAGGGTGCTCCCGGCACCCGCGGGAGCACCGCCATCGCGGACACGGTCGTCGCGAAGATCGCGGGCATGGCGGCCCGGGAGATCCCCGAGGTGCACAACCTCGGCGGAGGCATGACCAGGGCCTTCGGGGCCGTACGGCAGCGGGTGCCGGGCGGGGGCAGCGGAGTCACCCAGGGGGTGAAGGTCGAGGTGGGCGAGCGCCAGGCCGCCGTCGATCTCGATGTGGTCGTCGAATACGGCACCGCCATCGCCGACACCGCCGCGGACGTACGGACCAACGTCATCAACGCGGTGGAGCGGATGACCGGCCTGGAGGTCGTGGAGGTCAACATCGCCGTCGGCGACGTCCATCTGCCGGACGAGGAAGAGGACGAGTCCGAGCAGCAAGGGGGCAGGCGGGTGGCCTGACCCGCCGGGTGCGCCTCGGTAGATCTCAGCAGGGCAGGCCAGTGGCCTGACCCGGCGGGTGCGCCTCAGTAGATCTCCGGGGCCACCCGCGGACCGCACGGCACGCGGGCGTGCTGCCCGTGACCGCAGTGGACGATACGGTCGCCGAGGCCGATGGCGTCGGCCTCGGCGACGAACGCGGTCAGCGGCGAGCGCATCACCGTGTAGT
The DNA here is from genome assembly GCF_042899705.1 of Streptomyces sp. NPDC013187. Taxonomy (NCBI): domain Bacteria; kingdom Bacillati; phylum Actinomycetota; class Actinomycetes; order Kitasatosporales; family Streptomycetaceae; genus Streptomyces; species Streptomyces sp. NPDC013187. The sequence goes on from NZ_JBIBAF010000017.1 coordinate 13,549, forward strand.
CCCCGTAGTGCACGGGCAGCACGAGCCGGGGGTCGAGGCGACGGGCGAGTTCGGCGCCCTGGGCGCCGTCCATCGTGACCACGAAGCCGCCGGGAAGGCGGGTGCCTCCCAGGTGGAGGACGGCGAGGTCGGCGGCCGGGAAGCGGTCGGCGATCTTCTGCAGGCCGTCGTACACGAGCGTGTCGCCCGAGATGTAGAGCCGCATACGGGCCGGTCCCCCGGCGGGGCCGAACTCCAGCATGCTTCCCATCACCGGCGGCAGCAGCCTGCGCAGCATCGCGTGGCCGGCGTGCCGGCCGGGCAGGGCGGTGACCGTGACCTGCACGCCGTCGCGCTGGAGGGTGAGCGCCTTCCAGGTGCGCAGTCCCGCCGTGCGGTGGAATCCGTGCACCGTCCTGAGGCGGCGGGCGGCGTGCGGTGTGGTCAGGATCGGCACGGTGTGGTCCAGGTGCCGACGGGTTCGGCGGTCCCAGTGGTCTCCGTGCAGATGCGACAGCACGACCGCGTCGAGGCGGGGCAGGTCGTGCACGTCCAGGGCCGGTTCGGTCAGGCGGCGGCTCAGCAGGCCGTAACCGAGGTAGGCGTACTGCCCCCGGTGCAGGAAGTTCGGGTCGGTGAGCAGGGTCAGCGGGCCGTACGACAGCAGCACCGTCGCGTTGCCGACGAAGTGGATGTCGAGCGCGTCGCCGGTGTGGTGATCCGTGGAGTGCGTCATGCTCCCTCCGCTCTCCCTCCGACGTGGGGTACCCGGGGGGCGGAAGCCGGCCGGTGCCGAGCGCGCGGCGCGTCAGGCCGTGCGCTTGCGGGACGCCGACTTCTTCGCCGTCGTCTTCTTCGCGGTGCTCTTCGACGCCGCCTTCTTCGTCGCCCCCTGCCCCTGCCCCTGGCCCTGACCCTGACCCTGCCCCTGCCCCGACTTGGCCGTCGACTTCTTCGCCGCCGTGGTCTTCTTGGCCGCCGTCTTCTTCGCGGTGGACGTCGACTTCTTGCCGCCGGTCTGCTTCGGGGCCGCACGGGCCGTCTTGCGCTGCGGGAGCGACTTCACCTCGGCGTGCTCGGCCTCCTCGCCTCGGGACTCGCGGGCCGCGCGGACGCTGCTCTCCAGGGCCGCCATGAGGTCCAGGACCTTGCCGCCCGTGGCCGGTTCCGGGGCCTGGGGCGGGGCCTCGCCGGCGGCCTTCGCGGCGATGACCTCCTCCACGGCCTCCCGGTACTCGTCGTGCAGGTCCTCCAGGTCGACCTCGCCCAGGGTGTCCATCAGCGCGTCCGCGAGGTCCAATTCCTGGTCGCGGACGGTGACGTGGGAGTCGGGGGCCAGGCCCTCGGGGGCGCGGACCTCGTCCGGCCACAGCAGGCCGTGCATGGCGATGGCCTCGCCGACGACCCTGAGCATGCCCAGACGCTCCCGCCCCCGCAGGGCGAACTTCGCGATGGCCACCTTGTTGCTGCGCTTCAGCGCCTCGCGCAGCAGGGTGTACGGCTTCGCCGCGGGGGCGCCGCCGGCCTGGAGGTAGTACGCGGCGTCCATCTGGAGCGGGTCGATCCGGTCGGCTGGGACGAAGGCGACGATCTCGATCGTCTTGGCCGTCGGGAGGGGCAGGCTCGACAGGTCCTCCTCGGTGATCGGGATGATCGTGCCGTCCGCGTCCTCGTAGCCCTTGCCGATCTCCCCCTGGGTGACCTCGCGGTCCTCCAGTTCGCAGAATTTGCGGTACCGGATGCGGCCGCCGTCCTCGGTGTGGATCTGGCGGAAGGAGATCGAGTGGCTCTCGGTGGCGTTCACCAGCTTGATCGGAATGCTGACCAGGCCGAACGAGATGGCGCCGTTCCAGATGGATCTCACGTGCAGCACCCTTCCGGTCACGCTCGGGAGTGTTCGTCACGGTTTGCGTGGGATTCTTATCGTATGGCGCCTATCACGCAGGTGGAGGGGCGACGGCTCGCTCTCAGCAATCTGGACAAGGTGCTGTATCCCGCCACCGGCTTCACCAAGGGCGAGGTGCTGCACTACTACGCGACCGTCGCCGAGGTCCTGCTGCCCCATCTGCGGGACAGGGCGGTGTCCTTCCTGCGGTACCCGGACGGGCCGGACGGGCAGGTGTTCTTCACGAAGAACGTGCCGCCGGGTACGCCCGAGTGGGTCACCACCGCCGAGGTGCCCCGGGTCGAGGGGCCTTCGCGAATGGTGCTGGTGCAGGATCTGCCGAGTCTGATGTGGTCGGCGAACCTCGTGACCGAGTTCCACACCCATCAGTGGCTCGTCGACACACCCGACGAGGCGGACCGGATCGTGTTCGACCTCGATCCGGGGGCTCCGGCGAGCATCGTCCAGTGCTGCGAGGTCGCGCTGTGGCTGCGGGAACGGCTCGCGCAGGACGGTTTCGAGGCCTACGCCAAGACCTCCGGCTCCAAGGGGCTGCATCTGCTCTCCGCCGTGCGCGGGGCGTCTTCCGAGCGGGTGTCCGAGTACGCCAAGGCGCTCGCCGTCGAGGCCGAGAAGGCCATGCCGCGACTCGCGCTCCACCGGATGACCAGGAGCCTGCGCCCGGGGAAGGTCTTCGTCGACTGGAGCCAGAACGCCGCCCGCAAGACCACGGCCACCCCCTACACCCTCCGGGCCCGCCCGGAGCCGACCGTCTCGGCGCCGGTGACCTGGGAGGAGATCGAGGAGTGCCGCACCCCGGGCCGGCTGGACTTCCACGCGGTGGACATCGCCCCGAGGATCCAGGACTACGGCGACCTACTGGCTCCCCTGCTGGACGCGGACGGGGCCGGGACCCTGCCGTAGCGCTGCAGCGGCACAGTGGGCCGCTCACACCGCCGAGGCCGCCCGGGCCCGGCCCAGCCGGCCCGCGTACGCCGCCGCCCCCGGCCCCCCATAGTGCGGCCGACCCGCAGACACCCCCGCCGCCCCCCGCTCCCTCACACCCGCGCCCACGTGTTCCGGTCGCGGGCCATCGCGTGCAGGGCCTCCACGTCCGCCGGTTTGAGGACGCCGCCCCGGCGCGACAGGCCTTCCACCTCCGCCGCCGTCAGGACCTGGACCTCACGGGGGGCGGCCGGGATCGACAGCGCCGCCGGGTCGACCAGGACGAGTACCGGGCGGACCTCCGCCGTCAGGGCGTAGGAGGCGCGGTCGGCGTCGGTGCGGAGGCGGTGGAGGAGGGGGTGGGGGTCGCGGCGGCCCAGCGTGATCATGGGGTCGGCTATCCGGACGCGCTGCTTGCGCGCGTGGAGGGTGTGGACGGCGTAGAGGCCGCCGGGGCCGATCAGCAGGTGGTGGATGCGGTCGCCGCCGGGGAGCGGCACGGAGTGCAGGGTGTGCCAGCACGCGCCGTCGAGACGGTCCAGGGCGTCGCCGACGGTCTGCTCGGCCGCCAGGGCCCTGCGGCGCGGGTCGGTGCGCAGCCGGTGCGTGGTGCCGGGGTCGCGGTCGAGGGCGACGACGAGGGCTTCGCCGGGGCGGTTGGGGGCCAGGTCGTCGTCGGGGTGGAGGGTGAGGCGGGCCAGCTCGGCGGGGGTCGGCACCGGCGGCGGCCCTACCGTCACGGGGCCGGTGATGAAGGGCCCGAGGGCCCTCAGGACGTCGTCCTCGCGGTCCTCGCCGAGCAGGTTCACCCGGGCGGCCTCACGGTCGTACCAGGCGATGTTCCTGCCGTCCGGGAGGCAGACGTAGAGCCGCTCCCGGCCGTGCCACCAGGTCGGTATGACGCGCAGTCCGTTCATGCACCATCACCCCGTTCCATGGGAACAGGCGGGGTGCTGCGGGGGCAAGAACCCGGCTACCTTGGAGGAGTTGAGCCTGCCCGCGGACCCTCGGGCGGTCATGGTGGGGAGGCGCCGTTGCGTACCCGCAGTAAACCCGACGTGCCCGCTCCGGAGAGTCCGTGGAACGAGGTCGTCCCCGGCCTCTGGATGGGCGGTCACGAGTACACGGGGACCTTGGGGCATCTGGAGTTCGCCGTCGTACGGGACGAGTTCGATCTCGTGCAGACGCTGCTGCGGCTGCCGGGGCACGGGCCCGATCCGGGCGTCCGGCACCATGTGTGGCCCATCCCCGACGGGCCGCTGGACGGGACGCAGCTCGCCGGGGTGATCCGGCTGGCCGAGGCCGCCTGCGAGGCGATGGACGAGGGCCGCAGGGTCCTGGTCCGCTGCTACCACGGGTACAACCGCTCCGGTCTCGTCGTCGCGCACGCTCTGATGCGCCAGGGCAGGTCCGCCGAGGCGGCGATCCGGCTGATCCGGGCCCGCCGCTCGCCCTGGGCGCTGCACAACGACCTGTTCGTCGAGTATCTGCGGGCCGGGCTGGCCACGGTCCGGCTGCTGGAGGAACTCACCGAGTAGCAGGACGCCCGTACGGCTGCGCGCACACGGCCACCCTCTCGCGCAAATGGGACTTCCCCACGAATAAGGTGTACGCGGCCGACGGTCGCGCCTGCCGTCCGCCCACCATCCGTCCACCGTGTGTCCGCCGTGTGCTCACCCACGAACCGCCAGGAGTGCAGTGCCCCTCAGCCGCCCCGGGCAGGCCGCCCGCCGCCTCGCCGTCGTCGCCCTGCTGCTGGCCGCCGCCGTGGGCTGCGGGGACGCCGGCGGACTGGAGGGCGCGGGCTCGACCCCGACGGCGGAGGGGCCCGCCCGGCTCTGGCCGGAGCTGACCCCGGCGTCCAGCCCGGCGTTCGAGATCGGCGAGGTGAACACCGAGGTGGTCAAGGGCGTGAAGGTCCCCGGCGACGACATCCGCCGGGTGAACCCGGTCGGGATCGTCCGGGCCGAGATCGCCGCGAACCCGGGCGACTACGACGGCGGCAAGGCGCCCTACCGCGACACCAAGCGCGCAATGGCCGACTGCGCGAAGGGCCCGGGGCACGGGAAGTGCCCGGTGCTCCGGCCGTACTACCGGGACCTGACCGGTGACGGGCGCGACGACCTGACGCTCGGTTTCCCGCTGCTGCCCGGCAAGACGACCGCGGTCCGCGTCTACACCGTCGAGAGGCACCGGCTGGTGCAGGTCATGGCGTGGGAGGACGCGCTGAGCGGTGTCGAGCTGGCCGGGCGTTCCCTGGTGATCCGCTCGCCGTCGGAGGTCGCGGGCTACGAGTACCGTCTGCAGTGGACCTGGGACCGGGATCAGCGGGCCATGCTCCTCACCCACGACGAGATGCTGCGCACCGGCCCGCACCAGCGCTCCCGACACCCGTCGGACTTCCGCACGGACTCTCCGTCGGACTCCCGCACGGGCTCTCCGCCGGCTTCCCGCACCGGTCCCCCGTCGGTCTCGCCGTCCGCTTCCCCGGCCGCCTCGCCGTCCGGCTCCCCCTCGGTGAGCGGCGGATGAGACCGGTGCTGCCCCCGTGGTCGGGGACGCTCGCCGCGAAGGCCGCCGCCTTCATCACGGTCATGTGCTGCGCGCTCGCGGCCCTGCTGGGCGTCCTGGTGCACGTGCAGGTGACGAACCAGACCGTCGGCCAGGCCCGTGATCAGGCGTTGCAGCGGCTTACGCAGGTGACGCAGCGGTACGAGGCCGGGGACACCCTGCGGCGGGGCGCCGGGGTGGATCCGCCGGAGCTGCCCGGGCAGCTGCGGGAGCTGGCGGTGGCCGGGGATCGCGGCACGATGGTCGCCGAACGTGAGGGACGCCCCACGATGTGGGCGGCGGGTCCCGTCGACGGCGAGCGGGCGCTGGCCGTGGCGGTCGACTACTCGCAGCAGGCCCGCACGATCGAGGGTCTGGACCGGGCGATCGTGTGGTCGTCGGGTCTGGCCATCGGGGCGACGCTGCTGGTCGGGGCGTTCGCGGTGACGCGTGTGACGCGGCGGCTGCACACCACGGCCCTGGTGGCCCGGCGGATCAGCGCGGGCGACCTGGACGCGCGCGTGAACGACCCCCGCACTGGCCCGCGCACGCAGGCCAGTCCGCAGGACGAGGTGGCCGCGGTCGCCGCCGCGCTGGACTCCATGGCGGCGTCGCTGCAGGGGAAGCTGCTGGCCGAGCAGCGGTTCACGGCGGATGTCGCGCATGAGCTGCGCACGCCGCTGACCGGGTTGCACGCGGCGGCGGAGCTGCTGCCGCCGGGCCGTCCGACGGAGCTGGTGCGCGACCGGGTGGCGGCGCTGCGCACCCTCACCGAGGACCTCCTGGAGATCTCCCGGCTGGACACCGGCCGGGAGCGGGTGGAGCTGGACACCGAGCAGTTGGGGCCGCTGGCCGAGCGGGTGGTGCGAGCGGCGGGGAACGGCACGGAGGTCAGGGTCGTACAGGACGTGTCCGTGGAGACGGACCGGCGGCGGCTGGAGCGGGTGCTGGGCAATCTCGTGGCGAACGCGCACAAGCACGGGCGGGGGCCGGTGGTGCTGACCGTGGACGGGCCGGTGGTGACCGTTCGCGACCACGGGGACGGATTTCCGGAGTACCTGGTCGCGCACGGCCCGCAGCGGTTCCGCACGGAGGGCGTTACGCGGGGGCACGGTCTGGGGCTGACCATCGCGCGCGGGCAGGCCGAGGTGTTGGGGGCGCGGCTGGAGTTCGCGAACGCGCCGGAGGGCGGGGCGGTGGCCACCCTGACACTCGCGGCGGAGTGAGCACCCGGTTCGCGACCTCCTATGGCCCAGCGTGAGGGGCGGCACTCCGGGGGTGCTCCTAATGTGTCGATTAGTCAGCTTCGGCACTCTCGCCCCCACATGGAGGTATCCCCCATGTCCCTGCGCACCCGCCTCTCCATAGCCATCGTCGCCGGGCTCCTCGCCGCGGCGGCCGCCGTCACGCCCGCCGCCGCGGACGGCGACTGGGACCCGGGCGGTGGCAACGGCAACCACCAGCAGGATCCGAGCGGCGGCAACGGCAACCACCAGCACGACCCGAGCGGCGGCAACGGCAACCACCACCATGACCCGAGCGGCGGCAACGGCGACCACCAGGGCCGCCACGACCAGCGCCTCTACCGGGGCGTCGTCACGGCGAACACGCTGGCGCTGCGCAGTGCCCCGAACCGCGGTTCACGGATCATCCGGTTCGCCCATCGGGGCGACGTCGTCAGCATCTTCTGCAAGGCGGGCGGCGAGACCGTGAAGGGCAACCCCCTCTGGTATCTGCTGACGGACGGCACCTGGGCCTGGGGCGCGGCCCGGTACATCGACAACATCGGCCCCGCGCCACGCTGGTGCTGACACCCGGTCACCCAAAGGCAAACAAGATGCACTGTTTGGGTAGATTCCGGACATGAGCAAGGCCGGAATCACCGTGTCGACGGCGGACCCGCCCGCGCCCGCCGTCCACCGCCTCCCCCGGTGCCGGGGCATCGAACTCGCCCTCATCGTGCTGGCCGTCCTGCTGTCGGTGTACGGCTACTGCGCCGTGGGCCTCGCCCGGCACGGAACGCTGCCGCCCGGTGCCGCAGGCTACGGCGCCGGCCTCGGCGTACTGGCGCTGCTGGCCCATCTGACGGTACGTCTGCGGGCCCCGTACGCCGACCCCCTGCTACTCCCGATCGGGGTGCTGCTGAACGGCCTGGGCCTGGTGCTGATCTACCGGCTCGACCTGGAGACCCCGGGCGACCGGGCGGCACCGGCCCAGCTGGTGTGGTCGACGCTGGGCGTGACGCTGTTCATCCTGGTCGGCCTGCTGCTGCGCGACCACCGGGTGCTCCAGCGCTACACATACGTCTGCGTGGTCGCCGCCCTGGTCCTGCTCACGCTGCCGATCCTGTTCCCGGCGGTGAACGGGGCCCGCATCTGGATCCGGATCGCCGGGTTCTCCATCCAGCCGGGCGAGTTCGCGAAGGTGCTGCTGGCGGTGTTCTTCGCCGCGTACCTGGCGGCGAACCGCAGCGCGCTGGCCTACACCGGCCGCCGTGTCTGGAAGCTCCAGCTCCCCACGGGCCGCGTGCTCGGCCCGATCGTCGCCGTCTGGCTGGTGAGCGTGGGCGTGCTGATCCTGGAGCGCGACCTCGGCACCTCGCTGCTGTTCTTCGGCCTGTTCGTGGTGCTCCTCTACGTGGCCACCGGCCGCACCGGCTGGATCGCGGTCGGCCTGCTGCTGGCCACGCTGGGCGCGGTCGCCGTGGGCCGGCTGGAACCGCACGTGCACAGCAGGATCGAGACCTGGCTGCACCCCTTCGCCTCCATCGAGGCCGGCGAGGGCGCCAACCAGCTCGCCCAGTCGCTGTTCGCCTTCGCGGAGGGCGGCATGCTCGGCACGGGCCTCGGACTCGGGCACTCCTTCCTCATCGGCTTCGCCGTGAAGTCGGACTTCATCCTGGCCACCGCGGGCGAGGAACTCGGCCTGGCCGGCCTCAGCGCCGTCTTCCTCCTCTACGGCCTGCTGGTGGAGCGCGGCTTTCGCGCCGGCCTCGCGCAGCGCGAGCCCTTCGGCCGGCTGCTCGCGGTCGGCCTCGCCTCGCTGGTGGCACTCCAGGTGTTCGTGATCGCGGGCGGGGTGACCGGACTGATCCCGCTGACCGGCATGGCGATGCCGTTCCTGGCTCAGGGCGGCTCGTCGGTGGTCACCAACTGGGCGATCGTGGCGCTGCTGGTCCGGGTGAGCGACTCGGCCCGGCGCGGTTACGACGGGCAGGACGCCCGATGACCCGGCACATCCGGCACGCCCAGTACTTCTGCGCGCTGCTGCTGGTGGCCCTGCTGGTGAACGCCGCCCGCGTCCAGGTCGTCCAGGCACCGTCGTACGACCGCAACCCGGCCAACCGGCGACCCGACATCGCCCGCTACGAGCAGCCGCGCGGGGACATCTGGGTCGGCGGGCGCCCCGTCACCGGTTCCCGGGACACCCGCGAGCACCTCCGCTACGAACGGACCTACAAGGACGGCCCGATGTACGCACCGGTCACGGGCTTCGCCTCCCAGCTGTACGGGACGACCCTGCTGGAGAGCACCGAGGACGGCGTGCTGTCCGGCGCGGATCCGATGCTCGCGCCGTTCCCGCTCTGGAACGACTTCACGCGAGCGCGCAACGCGGGCGGGGACGTCGTCACGACGCTCCACCCGGCCGCCCAGGAGGCCGCGTACCGGGGACTTACGGGCCGCAAGGGCGCGGTGGCGGCGCTGGAGCCGTCGACCGGACGGATCCTGGCCCTGGTGTCCGCCCCGTCCTACGACCCCCAGCCGCTCTCGGGCAACGGCTCGGCGGCGGCCCGGGCCTGGCGGCGGCTCACCGCGGACAAGGACAGGCCGATGCTCAACCGGGCGGTGCGGCAGACCTATCCGCCGGGCTCGACCTTCAAGGTCGTCACCGCGGCCGCCGCGCTGGACACCGGTGTAATCACGGACCTCGAAGCGCCCACCGACTCCCCCGATCCCTACCGGCTGCCCGGAACGCGCACGCGCCTGACGAACGCGTCGAAGGGCTGCGCGGACGCCTCTGTCCGGGATGCCTTCACCTTCTCCTGCAACACGGTGTTCGCCAAGCTCGGCGTGGAAGTGGGCGCGACGGACATGACGGCCTCGGCACAGGCCTTCGGCTTCAACAACGGGGAGCTGAGGATCCCCTTCCCGGTGGCCCGGTCCACGTTCGACACCACCCTCGACAGGGCGCAGCTCGCCCTGTCGTCGATCGGCCAGTACAACACCCGCGCCACACCGCTGCAGATGGCGATGGTCGCTGCGGCCGTGGCGAACGGCGGCCAGGTGCGGGACCCCTACCTGGTCGAGCGCACGACCCGTCCGGGCGGCGGCACCCTCGCGGCGGCCGGTCCGCGGGGGGTCCGCCAGGCGATGTACCCGTCCACCGCCGGACGGCTGCGGGCGATGATGAGGGACGTGGTCGAGCACGGCACCGGCCGTGGCGCCGCGATCCGCGGTGCCACGGTCGGTGGCAAGACCGGCACCGCCCAGCACGGCCTCGGCAACTCCGGGATCCCGTACGCCTGGTTCGTCGCCTGGGCACAGGGCGACCGCGAGCTGGTGCCGAGGGTGGCGGTCGCGGTCGTGGTGGAGGACGCCGAGGCCGGGGGCGGCGACGCGGCGGCGATCGCGCGGGCGGTGATGGAGGCAGTGCTCAAGTCGCCCTGACGGGTGCCCGTTTGATGAGACGGGGCTTCCGGGTCCGGGAAACCCCGACCTACCGTTCGGTCCATGACTGAACCCGCCGCGTACGAACTCGCCCAGGTCAACCTCGGCCGCCTCAAGGCCCCTCTGGACTCCCCGCAGCTGAAGGACTTCGTCGACAGCCTCGACCCGGTGAACGCGGACGCGGACGACGCCGACGGTTTCGTCTGGCGCCTGCAGGGCGAGGCCGGCGACGACGCCACGGACGTGCCCGTCTTCGGTGACTCCTGGCTGATCATCAACATGTCGGTGTGGCGCGACACCGACGCGCTGACGGCGTACATGTACCGAGGCAGGCACCGGGAGATGCTCGCCCGCCGCCGTGCGTGGTTCGAACGCGTACAGGAAGCCATGGTCGCCCTCTGGTGGGTCCCGTCGGGGCACCGCCCCACGGTCGCCGAGGCGGAGTCGCGTGTGCTGCACCTGCGCACGCACGGCCCGACGCCGTACGCCTTCACCCTACGGACGCAGTTCCCGCCACAGGGGGCCGAGCCGCTGATCGGCGAGGTGCCGGAGGGGCTCGGCTGCGCGCTCTAGGTAGACGCCCGGTCAACAAGTGGCGCGCAGGGGATTGACGAGCTTGCTGACAAGCAGTCTCATAAGTGCATCAGTGACGTGTGCACAACGAGGTGGGCAGCCATGACGACCCTGACGGAAGCCGACGCGCTCGACGGCCTGCGCGACGCCCTCGGCCTGCTGAAGGACCGGGAGCAGGTGGCCCAGCGGCTGCTCGACTCCTCCGCCAAGCACTCCTTCGACCCCGACAAGGAACTGGACTGGGACGCGCCCTTCGAGGAGGGCAAGTGGTTCTGGCCGCCGGAGCTGGTCTCGCTGTACGACACCCCGCTGTGGAAGCGGATGGGCGAGGAGCAGCGGATCCTGCTCTCCCAGCACGAGGCGGCGGCCCTGGCCTCCCTGGGCATCTGGTTCGAGATCATCCTGATGCAACTGCTGGTCCGGCACATCTACGACAAGGCGGCGACGAGCGCACACGTCCGCTACGCACTCACGGAGATCGAGGACGAGTGCCGCCACTCCAAGATGTTCGCCCGCCTGATCTCCCACGGCGACACGCCCTGGTACCCGGTCAGCCGCGCCCACCAGCAGATGGGCCGGCTGTTCAAGACCATCTCGACCACACCTGGTTCCTTCACGGCGACCCTGCTGGGCGAGGAGGTCCTCGACTGGATGCAGCGGCTGACGTTCCCCGACGAGCGGGTCCAGACCCTGGTCCGCGGCGTCACCCGCATCCACGTGGTCGAAGAGGCCCGGCACGTCCGCTACGCCCGCGAGGAACTCCGCCGCCAGATGGTGACGGCCCCCAAGTGGTCCCAGGAGTTCACCCGCGTCACCTCCGGCGAGTTCGCCCGCGTCTTCTCGGTGGCCTTCGTGAACCCCGACGTCTACACGAACGTCGGCCTGGACAAGCGAGAGGCCCTCGCCCAGGTCCGCGCGAGCGGCCACCGCCGAGAGGTCATGCAGAACGGCTCCAGGCGCCTGACCGACTTCCTCGACGACATCGGCGTGCTCCGAGGCGTCGGACGCCGCCTGTGGAAGTCGTCCGGGCTGCTGGCGTAGCGGCCCCGACTCCATCATGTCCATGCAGGGTGACTACTGTCCTTCGAGACGCAGTCACCCTCCGTGGCCCTGAAGGAGTTCAGCACCGCATGTCCCCCCACATCACCCGTCTCAGGACCGCCGCCATCGGTGCCATGACCGCCCTCGCGCTGACCGCGTGCGGCGGTGGCACCGGCTCGGACGGCGACAAGGCCGCCGCCGACAAGCCGCAGGGCGTCGTCAGCCGGGCGGAGGCCAAGAAGATCGCCGACCATTACGAACAGGTCAACAACAAGGCCAACGCGACCCAGGACGAGAAGCTGCTGGCGACGGTCGAGGCGGGGCAGGTCCACGCGATGGACAAGGCCACCTACACCCTCTTCGAGACCTGGCCGGACAAGGAGCAGAAGGCTTACGCCAAGCCCTTCTCCTACCGGGACCGCCAGTACGTGATCCCCGAGAAGGGCACGGCCACCTGGTTCGCCGTTCGAGCCACGTCGAGCGAGGACAGCAAGAGCAAGGTGCTGCTGGTCTTCGACAAGACGGGCGGCACCTACAAGATGGTGCTGTCCCTATGGGCCGACGGCGGCGAACCCCTCCCCGAGCCGGCCCTCGACGAGCACGGCCTGGCCGAGGTCGCGGACCCCGGCACCAAGGTGGGCAAGCTCGCCCCCGCCGACATCGGCGCCGCCTACGAGGACCTCCTCCAGACGGGCGGCAAGAAGAAGGGCACCGCCCTGACCTCCACGAAGCCGGTCGAGAACGCGAAGAAGACCTACCGGCGCAGCAACAAGGAGGGCGCGGCCGACGGCATGGCCACGAAGATGTTCTTCGCCAAGCCCCCGACCGACCCGAGCGTCTACGCCCTGCGGACGGCCGACGGCGGCGTCCTCGCCCTGTTCCCGGCCGCCCACAAGCAGGAGACCCTGCTGAAGGAGCCCTACCGCTCGAATGCGTCCCTCGTGCCCAGCAACGAGCAGTCCGCGTTCGGCGCCACCAGGGGCCCGCTGATCACCGACGTGTTCGAGGGTCAGGGCATCGCCGAACTGACCCCGAAGGCCGCCCGGATCACCGCAGTCGACTTCCAGCACGTGGACGCGCGCTAAGAGCGCCACCGCGCACCCGCACCCGCGTACGGCGGGAAGGGGCCGTGTCGGAGGGTGTCGCCCGCAGCGGTTGGCGCGTCACCGGGGAGTCAGTCGGTACGCAACCCCATCGCGCCGTTCCGAGGACGGACACCCCGCGGCGCGGCCCCGACCCACCCCCCACGCAAAGGCGAAGATGCGCATCCCCGCCACCGCTACGCAGCCCCCGGCCCCCCGATTACGCTGCGAGGCATGACACCAGCCGCCCCCACCCCCGCCTACCGGCGACTCAGCGTCGAGGAACGCCGCAGTCAGCTGCTCACCTCCGCCCTGAACCTCTTCGCCCACCGCGCCCCGGAGGAGGTGTCCCTGGACGACGTGGCGGAGGCGGCCGGCGTCTCACGCCCCCTGGTGTACCGGTACTTCCCGGGCGGCAAACAACAGCTCTACGAGGCCGCCCTGCGCTCCGCCGCCGACGAGCTCCAGCACTGCTTCGACGAACCCCGCGAGGGCCCCCTCCTCCCCCGCCTGTCCCGCGCCCTCGACCGCTACCTCACCTTCGTCGACCAGCACGGCACCGGCTTCAGCGCCCTCCTCCAGGGCGGCAGCGTCGTGGAGACGTCCCGCACCACCGCCATCGTCGACGGCGTCCGCCGCGTCGCCGCCGAGCACATCCTCAGCCACCTGGGCGTCACCGGCCCCGGCCCGCGTCTGCGCATGACCATCCGCATGTGGATCACGGCCGTGGAGGCGTCGTCACTCATCTGGCTCGACGAGGACAAGCAGCCCCCCGCCGGGGAACTCCGCGACTGGCTCGTCGAGCAGTTCGTGGCGATGCTGACCGTGACCGCCCGCCGCGACCCGCAGACCGACGCCCTGGTCCGGGCGCTCGCCGAGGATCCCCGACACTGATCCCGTGAGAAGCGAAGACACCCCCTTCGAGGGCGGCCCCATGGACGGCAGGGTCCTGCCCGTCCTCCTCGGCATCACCGGCCACCCGCCCAAGACGTACCGCATCCCCGTCCCGGACCCCGACGGCGGACCGGACACCGTGCTCGTCTACCGCCGCGTGCCCCGGGGACCGGGCAAGGTCGGCCTGTCCAACCGCTGGAAGTACGCGTACGCCCCGGAGGGCGTCCCGCCCCGCCGGCTGAACTGGCCCTGGTCGAAGCCAGCCGCCACGCCGCCCGGCAAGCCGGACGACGCCGACGGGTGACCCTGTTGCGCCGAACCGCGCACACCCACCGCGCGCACCGCCCGTACACGCCTGATCCTCACGATGTCCGGCGGCACCACGCCGCCCCCGCACCGGAGGTGATGGCATGTCAGGAAAGCTTCTGCGTCTGGTCTGCATCGCGGCGACGGCGGCCGGAACCGCCCTGGCACCCGTCCCGGCCAGGGCCGTCCCCGAGCCGGACACGGAACAGCGCGGGGTCGCGGACCTCCTGACGGATCTTCAGGGGCTGTACCGGAAGGCCGAGGAGGCCACCGAGGCCTACAACGGCACCGAGGAGAAGCTGAAGAAGCAGCGCGCCGAGACCGACCGTCTGGACCGCGCCCTCGCTCGCGCCCGGCTCTCCCTGCACGACAGCCGGGGCGCGGCCGGCCGGCTGGCCCGGCAGCAGTACCAGAGCAGCACCGACATCTCCCCGTACGTCCGCCTGCTCCTGGCCCGCGATCCGCAGCACGCGATCGAGCAGGGCCATGTGATCGGCCGGCTCGCGCGGGAACGGGCCGGCACCGTCACCCGGCTGACCGGCAACGAGCACAAGGCCGACGAACTGGCCCGCAAGGCACGCACCGCCCTCGACCGGCAGCTCGCCCTCACCGAACGGCGCAAGAAGGAACGGGACGAGGTCCGCACCCGCCTCCACGACGTCGAGGAACTGCTCGCCTCCCTCAGCCGTGAACAGCTCACCGCGCTCGCCGGGTTGGAACGGAAGGGCATCGCGAAGGCACAGTCGGACTTCATCGCGTCGGGCGCGCTCGGCAGCGAGGACAGCTTGGACGACGCGGACGACGCGGACAGCGGCGACGGCAGCGGCGACGGCAGCGAGAACGGCAAGAACAGAGACAGCCGCGGGAGCGGCAACACCGTCCGCGCCCCGTCCGCCGAAGGCCGCCGGGCCGTGCGCTACGCCGTGCGGCAGCTCGGCAAGCCGTACGAGTGGGCCGCGGAGGGTCCGCGCACGTACGACTGCTCGGGGCTGACCTCGCAGGCGTGGGCCGAGGCCGGGACGCCCGTCCCCCGGACCAGTCAGGAGCAGTGGAAGCGGCTGAAGCGGATTCCGCTGGACGAACTGCGCCCCGGCGACCTGGTCGTGTACTTCCCCAAGGCCACGCACGTGGCGCTGTACCTCGGCGACGGCATGGTCGTCCATGCACCCCGTCCGGGAGCGAAGGTGAAGGCGTCACCGATCGCTGCCAACCCGGTCCTGGGCGCCGTACGACCGGACCCGGACGGGGAGCCCCTGCGGCGCTACGAGCCGCCGGAGCTCCCCGAGGGTGCCACGGACGGGTCCGACGAGGGCTACGACGGTTACGCGGCGCCCGCGCCGGACACCTCGGCCAGGTAGGCCTGCGTCTTGTCCGGGTCGTAGAAGAAGTTCTCGAAGTCGGCCGGGTTGTCGAAGCCGTTGGCGAAGCGGTCGGCGACCGGCTGGAGCTCACCGGCGGCGCCGATGAGGTTCAGGATGTGCTCCGGCGGCGGCGCGAGCATCGCGTTGGTCCACTTGGTGACGTGCTGGGCGGTGTTCCAGTAGCGGTCGAAGGTGGCCCGCATCCACTCCTCGTCGAACGGCTTGTCGCCGTGCTCGGTGATCGAGGAGAGGTAGGCGGCGGCGCACTTGGACGCGGAGTTGGAGCCCTGTCCGGTGATCGGGTCGTTCGCGACGACGACGTCCGCCACGCCGAGCACGAGTCCACCGCCGGGGAGGCGGCCGATCGGGTTGCGGACGGTGGGGGCGTAGCGCCCGGCCAGCGTGCCGCCGGCGTCGGTCAGTTCGACCTTGGTGGCCCGCGCGTACTCCCAGGGGACGTACCGCTCCATGAGTTCCAGGGTCAGGGAGAGGTGCTCCGCGGGGTCCTTCACGCCGTTGAAGGCGTCGAGCGGGCCGCCGGGTATGCCCTCCCAGAACAGGATGTCGGCGCGGCCGGAGGTGGTCAGCGTCGGCATGACGAACAGCTCGCCGACACCCGGCACGAGGTTGCAGCGGACCGCTTCGGTGCCCGGGTGCTCGGGGCGCGGGCCCAGGCCGTGGACGTACGACACGGCCAGCGCGCGCTGCGGCTCGCTGTAGGGGGACCGCTCGGCGTCACGGCCGAACATCTGGACCAGTTCGCCCTTGCCGGCCGCGACGAGCACCAGGTCGTACGTCCGGGAGAAGTAGTCGAGGTCGCCGACGGCCGCGCCGTGGATGACGAGCTGGCCGCCGCGCTGGGCGAACGTCTCCATCCAGCCGGCCATCTTCACGCGCTGGTCGACGGACTGGGCGTAGCCGTCGAGCCTGCCCAGCCAGTCGATGGCACGGGCGGAGGGGCCTTCGGCCCAGGAGCCGGGGGCGGCGACCGAGACGCCGAGTCCTTCGATCTTCGGGGCCTGGGACTCCCAGAAGTTCAGCTGGAGGTCGCGCTCGTGCTGCAGGGCCGTGTGGAACATGCACTGCGTGGACATGACCCGGCCGGTGCGGATCTCGTCCGCCGTCCGGTTGGACATCAGGGTGACCTCGTACCCCTGTGACTGGAGGCCGAGAGCGATCTGGAGCCCGGACTGACCGGCTCCGACGACGAGTATCTTCCGCATGCGGGCTGTCCTCTACTCGGGGGTTTCGTCGAGCGCGTGGCCCACGAGGGCCAGGAGGGTCTCGATCACGGAGATCCGGCGACGCGCGTCCATGATCATGACAGGTATGTGTCGCGGGATGGTCAGGGCCTCCCGCACATCCTCCGGCTCGAACAGCTCGCTGCCGTCGAAGTGGTTGACCGCGACCACGTACGGCAGCCCGGAGCTCTCGAAGTAGTCCAGGACCGGGAAGCAGTCCTTCAGGCGGCGGGTGTCGGCCAGGACGACGGCGCCGATCGCGCCGCGCACGATGTCGTCCCACATGAACCAGAACCGCTGCTGGCCCGGCGTGCCGAACAGGTAGAGCACCAGGTCGTCGTCGAGCGTGATGCGCCCGAAGTCCATGGCCACGGTGGTGGTGGACTTGCCCGGGGTGGCGGTGAGGTCGTCGGTCGCCTCGCTCGCCTCGGTCATCAGCGCCTCCGTCTGCAGGGGCGTGATCTCCGAGACGGCGGTGACCAGCGTGGTCTTGCCCACACCGAAGCCACCCGCCACCACGATCTTCGTGGCGATGGGGGCGCGGGTGCGGTCCGTCTCCCAGGCGTGCATGCTGTCGTCCGGCCGGACGGACGGGGAGGAACCAGCAACGCCGTGAGCGGCGTCAGAGACGACGGAGTCCACTCAGCACCCTTTCCAGCAGAGCCCGGTCCGGGCGGCCCGTGCCATGGCCGGTGCCCGTTCCGTACACACGGATCTTTCCCTGGTCCGCGAGGTCGCTGAGGAGCACGCGGACCACGCCGAGCGGCATCTTCAGCAGCGCGGCGATCTCGGCCACCGTACGCATCCGGCGGCACAGTTCGACGATGGCCCGCAGCTCCGGCATCACGCGGGTGGAGAGGTGGCCGTTCGTCAGTTCCCTGCGCTCCTCGGGGGCGTCGAGCGCGGCCGTGCTCGCCACGAACGTCTCCACGAGGAGGACGTGGCCGAACCGGGTGCGGCCACCGGTGAGCGAGTACGGGCGGACCCGGGCGGGTTTGCGGTCACCGCCGCGGACCGGGAGGTGCTGCTTCGGCGTACTGCTCATCGGGCACTCCCCGTCGTCTGGGAATCCTCCAGGGACTTCCGGAGCTCGCTGCGGAGCTCCGGAGTCAGCACGTGACCGGCGCGGCCGACGAACAGGGCCATGTGGTACGCCACCACGCTCATGTCGCAGTCCGCGGAGCCGTGGACGCCGAGCAGCGAGCCGTCGCTGATGGACATCACGAACAGGCTGCCCTCGTCCATGGCGATCATCGTGTGCCGGACGCCGCCGAAGTCCATCAGCCGGGCGGCGCCGACGGTGAGGCTGCCGATGCCGGAGACGATGGTGGCCAGGTCGGCGGCGGAGCCGCGCGGGCCGGTGCGGCGGGTGCCGCGGGCCTGCAGGGCCTCCCGCGCCTCCTTGTTGCGGTGGTCGTCGGAGGAGAGCAGAAGCAGTCCGTCGGACGAGACGACCGCGACCGAGAGGATGCCGGGTACCTCCTCGACGAGGTTGGTCAGCAGCCAGTGCAGGTTGCGGGCCTCACTGCTCAGTCCGATCAGTCCGAAGGTACTGGGAGCGGTCAACTGCTTGCCTCCTCGACTGTGCCCCCCGTGGATTCTTCGGATCCAGCTGGTCGTGCCGTGCCGGTGTCCGGCCGCTGGTGCGAGGCCGTCCTCTCGGCGATCTCCGCCTCCACGTCGCGGTACCCCGCCTGTGCGCCCTGGCGGAAGCCGCCGAGGCGGCGGCGCAGGGCTTCGGCGTCGACGGAGCCGCTGCGCTGGCGCGGGGCGGTGGTCTGTGCGGTGATCTTCGGAGTGCGCTTGGGGAGGCCCTTGTCGGTGACGCGGTCCTCCTCCTCGTCGGGCACGCGCTCGTGCTCGGGGCTCTCGTCCCGGCCCGCGCCCCCCGGGTGGGAACCGCCCTCGGGCTCGGGCTGCCCGAAGGGGCCGGTCTCGCCCGTACGGAAGGCGGCGTCGGGCGCGGGCCGCTCGTGCGGGCCGGTCGTACGGGAAGCGGCGTCGGGCGCGGGCCGCTCGTGCGGGCCGGTCGTACGGGAAGCGGCGTCGGGCGCGGGCCGCTCGTGCGGGCCGGTCTCGGCGCCGTCGACCGCGGTTCCGTGCCCCGCCGGGTCCGGCTCCCCCGCCTGCGCCGGGATCAGCAGCTCCATCGTGGTCTCCGCGGGGGATTCCACGGGTGCGGCGGTCTCGTCCGGGTCGGCGTGTGTCCCCGGCTCTGCGTGTGCCGCCGGCTCGGCGTGTGCCGCCGGCTCACCGGGCGCTGCCGGTTCGGCGGATGCCGCCGGGGCTGTCGCTGCCGCCTCCGGCGACTCCGGCACCTCCAGCGCCTTGGGCACCTCGGGCGCATCGGACGCCTCTGCCGGTCCCGGCTCCCCGGCCGGTTCCGGGTGGTGGGTGGGCGTCGTGGCCTCCGTGGCTTCGTCCTGGCGTACCGCCTTCTCCGCCAGGGTCACCAGCGGGTCGTCGCCGGAGGCGCGGCCGTGCAGGACGTTGGAGTTGGCCTCGGCGTCGGCGCCCGGGAAGGAGTAGGAGTGGGCTGTGCCGGTGAGGGGGCCGGAGGTCGGTACGGCCACCGGCGGGGCGGCGGCGAGGAGCGTGCGCGGCAGGACGACGACCGCCGCGACACCGCCCTGCTTCTGCTCGCGCAACTGGACGCGCACGCCGTGGCGGTGGGCGAGCCGGGCCACGACGTACAGACCGAGGCCGAGACCGTCCTCGCCCTCCTGGTCGTAGGGCGCCTCGGGGTCGAAGTCGGCGAGGCGGGAGTTGAGGCGCTCCAGCCGGTCCTCGGCCATGCCGATGCCCTCGTCCTGGACGGACAGCATGACCTCGCCGTTCTCCAGCAGCCAGCCGGAGATCTCGACGGGCAGGTCGGGCGGGGAGAACGAGGTGGCGTTCTCCATGAGTTCGGCCAGCAGGTGGGAGAGGTCGTCCGCGGCGAACCCGGCGATGTGCGCGTGCGGCGGCAGCGCGGCGATCCGGACCCGCTCGTAGCGCTCGATCTCGCTCACCGCGGCCCGGACGACGTCCACCAGCGGCACCGGCCCGGCGGCGTGCTGGACGTGCTCGGTGCCGGCGAGGACCAGCAGGTTCTCGCTGTGCCGGCGCATGACCGTGGCGAAGTGGTCGAGCTTGAACAGCGTGGCGAGCCGGTCCGGGTCCTGCTCGCGCTCCTCCAGGTTCTCGATGACGGCCAGTTGCCGCTCGACGAGGCCGAGGGTGCGCAGGGCGAGGTTGACGAACGTCCCGCCGATGGCGGTGCGCAGCCGCTCCAGCTGGGCGGCGGACTCGGCGAGTTCACCGCGCAGTTCCTCGCGCGCGTCGGCCATCTTCTGGCGCTGGCCGACCAGGTGCTTGCGGTCGGACTCCAGCGTGGTGATCCGCTCGGTGAGGGCGGCGGCGTGCGCGTGCAGGGCGTTGACGGAGCGGACGGCCTGGGCGAACTCGTCGTTGCGGCCGGTGAACTTCACCGGCTCCTCGGCGGCCGGGTCGTCGGCCTCGGCGAGGCGCTTGGACCCCAGGCGGAGGACCGCGAGCGGACGGGTGAGGCTGCGGGCCATGCCCGTGGCGACGCCGACGGCGAGCAGCATGAGGGCGCCGAGCACGGCGATGCGGATCTCCAGCGCGGTGACGTCGTCGTCGCGCAGCGCCTCGAGGTCCTTGGTGCGGCGGTCGTAGAGGGCCGACTCCACGCCGCGCATCAGGTCGACGCGGGCGGACAGGGTCGCGTCCAGCTTCTTGGTGCTGGTGGCGAGGTCGGTGCGGGAGAGCGTCGGCTGGTCGGTCAGGGTGGCGAGGTACTTGTCCGCGGAGTTGACCTCGGTGCCGGTGACCGTGGAGTCGAAGGAGGCGCGGGCCGGCTTGGGCGCGGTGTCGCGGAAGTCGGCCAGGGCCGCGTCGGAGCGCAGCCGGGCCTGCTGGGCGGCGGCGCTGAGGGCGTCACGCTGCCGGGCGTCGGCGTCCGAGGAGGTGGAGGTCTCGGTCGGCAGGCCGGTGACGGGGTCGACGACCGTCTCGGTGCTGCGCGGCACGCTGAGCGCGGCGAGCAGCAGCCCGCGGGCCGCGGCGGCCTGCTGGACGGCGGAGTCCAGCTCGGCCAGCGCGTGACCGCCGGCTCCCGCGCGCGGTGGGGTCCGCTGCGCCAGCTGCTCGGCGAGGTCGTGGAGTTCGGTGATGGCGCGGGAGTACGCCTGGTGCGCTTCGAGGGCGCTGCTCTTGCCGGTGAGCGCCGCCCTGCGCACGGCCGCTATGCCGTCGAGGTCCGAGCGGAGCGAGGCGGGCGTGTCGGTGTCGGAGCGGAGCTCCTCGACCTGCCGGTCCACCCGGGCGCTGCGCTGCTCGGAGGGCGCCTTGGACTTGGGGCGTCCGGCCGCGATGTAGGAGGTGACGTCGTCCCGTTCGTCGGCGAGGGAGTGCGCGAGGGCGAGCGCGTCCTGCGTCTGCTCCGCGAGCGTCACCAGTTGCTGGGAGTCGTGGAGCTGCCCGGAGGCGGCCAGGACGGACGGGGTGCCGGCACCGGCGATGGCCGCGGCGACCACGGCCACGGCCACGATCAGCCGGTTGCGTACGTGCGTGGGGCGGCCCGTGCCGGTGGGGGGCGTCGGCTCAGCGCCCTGAACGGGGGCCTTCTGCTTGCCTGTGCGACGAGGCCGCGTCTTCTGCACCGGTGCTCGCATTCCTGACTCGTGAACCCTTGGGCCCGGGTGACGCTCCGTCAACTGGTGCGTACTCCCGGTACACTTCCCGACCCTCCCAGCGCCGGTGGGCAGCGCACGCGCATCACCTGACCCGCCACCCGAAGGAGTGAACCCCGGACGGGAGTTGAGGGGCAAGTTCCGCAGGCCCTTGCAGCGACCTTGCGCGGCACACCGGTTGGACGATGGCGACGGCCGGTGGCAGTATTCGCCACCACGCCTTCCCGGAACAAATCATTCCCTCCCAAACCTGGCGTCTGACCTGCGCGACTGCGCCGGTCAGGCAACCGTTGCCGGTCTCCTGCGGACCTTGTGAAGGGCTCGTGCAGACTGGCTGGATGCGCACTGAACTCGCCTCGGAGCCGGGAGACGCCGACCGCCCCAACGAGGACTTCGCCGGTGTCGGGCTACCGGCCTCGGGGCAGGGCGGTTCGGTCGTCGTTCTGGACGGGGTCACGCCGCCAAGAACCGGGACGGGCTGTCTGCATTCCGTTCCCTGGTTCACCGCACGCCTCGGTGGGGCACTGACCGAACTGACCGTTTCACTCCCGGATGTCCCCCTGGTCGACGCCTTGTCCCGCGCCATCGCGCGTACCTCCGAGGCGCACGCCGCAACCTGTGACCTTTCTCACCCTCGAACTCCTCAGGCCACGGTGGTCGTGGCCCGCTGGAATCCGGCCACGGTGGAATATCTGGTCCTGTCCGACTCGGCCCTGCTGCTGGAGTCGCCGGACGGCGTGGTGACTCCCGTCCTCGACGACCGGCTGGCCCTGCTCCCCCGCGCGGCGCTGGCCACCGACGCGCTGGTGGACTCCACGTTCCGCAACCTGGAGGGCGGCTTCTTCACAGCGGCCGCCGACCCCTCGGTGGCCGCCCGGGCGGTGACCGGAACCGTGCCCCGGCGCGAGGTGCGTGCCCTGGCCGCGCTGACGGACGGCGCGACGCGCTGGGTCGAGCGGTTCGAGGAGGGCGACTGGACGGACTGCTTCCACCTGATCCGCAAGGAGGGACCCCAGGCACTGGTGGACCGCGTCCGGACACTGGAGCGGTCGGCCGCCGCCACGACCTTCCTGGGCCGGAGCAAGAGGCACGACGACGCGACGGCGGCGTTCGTCGAGTTCTAGTACCGCCCCACGCACCGGGGCACCGGCCGGTGCGTGGCCTACTTCTCCATGCCGCGGTTGAGCTGGTTCAGCAGCCGGGCCAGTTCCGTGACCTCGCGGGAGTCCCAGTCGGCCAGGCGACCGGCGTAGCGGGCGCGGCGGGCCTCCCGGACCCGGCGGACGCGGTCGTGGCCCTCCTGGGTGAGGGCGACGAGCCAGGCGCGCCCGTCGGCGGGGTCGGGCTCGCGGGCCACCAGCCCGAGTTCCTCCAGGGCGCGCAGCTGGCGGGACATCGTCGCCTTGCCGACCCCGATGTAGGCGGCCAGCTCGGTGGCCCGCTGCTTCCCGTACTCGTCCAGCCGCACGAGCAGGCCGTACGCGGACGACTCCAGGTCGGGGTGGACCTCGCGGGCCATCTCGCCCTGGCTGGCCCGGGCGCGCCGCAGCAGCACGGTCAGTTCGCGCTCCAGCGCCAGGAAGGCGGGCTGATCCACACCGGTTCCGGCCACACCGGCGTCGCGGTGTCCGTCGTCGTTGCCGCCCTCGTGCACGTCAGCCCCTGCCTCGGTCGTCACCCGGTCGTGAGAACGCCGGTACCTGAATTTTCCGCCACCTGCCGTCATCACCGCAGTTCGGCAAGTATTCCGCAGGTCAGGGCGTCCGTGTCCACAGGGCCACCACACGGTGAAGGCCCGGGCCTCCCTCACGAGAACCCGGGCCTTCCCTTGTCCGGTCACGTCCGTCACGCCGCGACCGGAACCTCCGGCGTGGCACCCGCGGTGGCGGGCGCGAGCGCCAGCTCCAGGACCTGGCGGACGTCGGTGACGGCGTGGACGTCGAGCTTGTCCAGCACCTCCGCCGGGACGTCGTCCAGGTCGGGCTCGTTGCGCTTGGGGATGATCACCGTGGTGACCCCGGCCCGGTGCGCCGCGAGCAGCTTCTGCTTCACGCCGCCGATCGGCAGCACCCGCCCGGTGAGCGAGACCTCGCCGGTCATCGCCACGTCCGTGCGGACCAGCCGGCCGGACAGCAGGGACGCGAGGGCCGTCGTCATGGTGATGCCGGCGCTCGGGCCGTCCTTGGGGACCGCGCCCGCCGGGAAGTGGATGTGCACGCCCCGGTCCTTAAGGTCGGCCACCGGCAGTTCGAGCTCGGCGCCGTGGGAGCGCAGGAAGCTCAGCGCGATCTGCGCGGACTCCTTCATCACGTCGCCCAGCTGACCGGTCAGGGTCAGTCCGGCCGCGCCGGTCTCCGGGTCGGACAGGGACGCCTCGACGTACAGGACGTCACCGCCCGCTCCGGTCACCGCGAGGCCGGTCGCCACGCCGGGGACGGACGTCCGCCGCTCGGCCGGGTCCTGGGCGGACTCGGGCACGTGGTGCGGCCGGCCGATCAGGTCGCGCAGGTCCTCGTCCCGGACGGTGAAGGGCAGCTTCCGCTCGCCCAGTTCGTGCTGGGCCGCGACCTTGCGCAGCAGCCGTGCGACGGACCGCTCCAGGGTGCGCACGCCCGCCTCGCGGGTGTACTCGCCGGCGAGCTTGCGCAGGGCGCCCTCGTCGATGGTCACCTCGTCCTCGCCGAGCCCGGCCCTCTCCAGCTGGCGCGGGAGCAGATGGTCACGGGCGATGACGACCTTCTCGTCCTCGGTGTAGCCGTCCAGGCGGACGATCTCCATCCGGTCGGCCAGGGCCTCCGGGATCGCCTCCAGGACGTTGGCGGTGGCGAGGAAGACGACGTCGGACAGGTCCAGCTCGACCTCCAGGTAGTGGTCCCGGAAGGTGTGGTTCTGCGCCGGGTCGAGCACTTCGAGGAGGGCCGCGGCCGGGTCGCCCCGGAAGTCCGAACCCACCTTGTCGATCTCGTCGAGCAGCACGACCGGGTTCATCGAGCCGGCCTCCTTGACGGCCCGGACGATCCGGCCCGGCAGCGCGCCGACGTACGTACGCCGGTGGCCGCGGATCTCGGCCTCGTCGCGGACGCCGCCGAGGGCGACGCGGACGAACTTGCGGCCCATGGCATGGGCGACGGACTCGCCGAGGCTGGTCTTGCCGACGCCGGGCGGCCCGACGAGCGCCAGCACGGCACCGCCGCGCCGCCCGCCGACCACGCCCAGTCCCCGGTCGGTACGCCGCTTGCGCACCGCCAGGTACTCGGTGATCCGCTCCTTCACGTCCTCCAGGCCGGAGTGCTCGGCGTCGAGGACGGCCTGGGCGCCCTGGATGTCGTAGGCGTCCTCGGTGCGCTCGTTCCACGGCATCTCCAGGACCGTGTCGAGCCAGGTGCGGATCCAGGAGCCCTCGGGCGACTGGTCGGAGGACCGCTCCAGCTTGTCGACCTCCTTGAGCGCTGCCTCGCGGACCTTCCCGGGCAGGTCGGCGGCCTCCACTCGGGTGCGGTAGTCGTCGGACTCCTCGCCCTCCTGCTCGCCGTTGAGCTCGCGCAGCTCCTTGCGCACGGCGTCCAGCTGACGGCGCAGCAGGAACTCGCGCTGCTGCTTGTCCACGCCCTCCTGGACGTCCTTGGCGATCGACTCGGCCACGTCCTGCTCGGCGAGGTGGTCGCGCAACTGCTGGGTGGCGAGCTTCAGCCGGGCCACCGGGTCGGCGGTCTCCAGCAGTTCGATCTTCTGGTCGGTGGTCAGGAACGGTGAGTAGCCGGAGTTGTCGGCGAGCGCGGAGACGTCGTCGATGGCCTGGACCCGGTCGACGACCTGCCAGGCGCCGCGCTTGCGCAGCCAGGCGGTGGCGAGGGCCTTGTACTCCTTCACCAGTTCGGCGAGATGCCCGGGCAGGGGCTCCGGCACGGTCTCGTCGACCTGGGTGCCTTCCACCCAGAGGGCGGCACCGGGACCCGTGGTCCCCGCGCCGATGCGCACCCGGCCCCGGCCGCGGATCAGGGCGCCCGGGTCGCCGTCGGCGAGCCGGCCGACCTGCTCGACGGTGCCGAGGACACCGGTGTTCGCGTAGGTCCCGTCGATGCGTGGCACCAGGAGTACCCGGGGCTTTCCGGGCGTTGACCGGGCAGCGGCCTGAGCGGCCTCCACCGCGGCGCGGACCTCGGAATCGCTCAGGTCCAGCGGGACCACCATTCCGGGCAGCACGACCTCGCCGTCGAGCGGCAGCACGGGCAGGGTGAGCGGTGTGGACGTCGAAGCCATGATCTCCCTTTCGGCAGTCAAGTTGAGCTATGCCGACTCAATGCTTGAGCGGGGCCGGATGTTCCCCAGTCACTGTTCGCTGTCAGCGATCACCCGTGACACCGGTGCCGGGAGGGCACGTAAGGTCCCCTCGGGTAAGGGATGATCAGGTTACGCGCTCATTACAGGGGGATGGCATGGACGGAACCGTGCAGGCCTGGGTGAACGGGTGGGTCGTGTCGCGCGGGGCCGCGCCGCCCATGACCGAGCCGTGGGGCTGGACGATCGACATGGGCATGTACGGGCACGTCACGCGGCACGTGTTCGGCGCCACGGGCGAGGACCTCGACGAGACGACCGTCCGCAAGGTGGCCGGCGCGGTGACCGGGCACGGCGTGTGGCTGAAGGCCTTCCGGGACCCCTCGGTGGTCTCCGGCTGGCTGGACGACGACTGGTGGATCGACCCCGAGCCCGGCTGCCTGATGACGGTTCCACTGAAGGCGGACGGCGCTCCGGCCGTCCCCGAGGGCTTCCGGCTGCGCGAGTGGTCGCGCGGTGGAGTGACCCGTCTGATGGTGGCCGCGCCGGACGGGTCCCTGGCGGCCCGCGGACAGGTCACCCCGACGGGCCGGACCGCCGTCGTCGACCAGATCGAGACGGCTCCCGAGCACCGCCGCAAGGGTCTGGGCAGCCTCGTCGTGCGGACCTTGCAGAACGCCGCCGTCCGGCAGGGGGCGCGCACCGGAGTCCTGGCCGGCACCCCGGCGGGCCGAGGGCTCTACGAGGCGTTGGGCTGGGAGATGGTGGCCCCGCTGACCAGCGCCAGGCACGACCCGCCGGCCTCCGCCCGGCCCTGAAGCGCCTCAAGCTCGGGCCCCGGCAGTCCCGGACTTGAAAGCCTTACGGTCAGGCCCCGGCAGTCCCGGACTTGGAAGCCTTACGGTCGGGCCCCGGCAGGCCCGGACCCGAAAGCCTTACGGTCAGGCCCCGGCCACGCCGGGGTGGGTCGCGTACCACCGCCGGACCACCGGCCAGGTCGCGATCCCGATGCCCAGCGCGATGAGGTGCCCCCAGTTCGTCATCGGATCGGCGTAGGCGAGCAGGTCCTGGAGCAGCATCCAGCCGAATGCGGCCAGCAGCGGCAGACGCTGCCACAGCGGCAGCAGACCGGCCAGGGCGCCGATACCGGCGGCGACGCCGAAGCTGACGCCGTAGTCGAGGCGGTGCAGGGAGCTGCCGGGGAGGTGCCCGGCCAGGACCGCGAGTCCCACCGGGACCTCGGTCGCGAGAGTGGCGAGGACATGCCCGAGCAGGAAGACGCCGGCCGTGCGCACGCCCCCGATCCGCCGTTCCAACGCTGTCAGCACCAGTACGAAGGCGATCGCGAACGGCGAGGTCACGCCGCCCGCGACCCACAGGGCGCTGCCGACCAGCACCAGCTCCGGCGTGCGCACCAGGTGCGTCACATCCGTGCTGGAGCCCTGGAGCAGGGCGTGCACGAGGGCCGGATTCGCGTGCGCGGAGATCAGTGAGGTGAGGCAGAGGAGGAGCGCGTATCCGAAGGTGAACGGCGTACCGGTGGGGGTGGGAAGCAGCAGCCAGGGGCGCAGACCGGGCGGCAGCCGCCACGGGCGCAGTCGTCGCCGGAGCTCCGCCGCCGGACCGGGCTGCCGATCGGGCTGCCGTACCCCCGCGACGGCGCGCTCGCCCGGGCCCCGCTGCCGCGGCACTCCGTCCAGCAGCCCCGGTGCATCCGCGTCGGGCGCGCCGGCCGGCGTCGGTGCGGCCGTATCGGGGGGCGGCACGGTGCGTTCCACCACGGGCACTCCTTCCGTCAGGTCCCAGCCTTCGCTCCGGACACTCCGCTGTCTGTGACCCTCGCCACGCGAGAGCCGATTCACAGCAACCCGAAAGCCCCGCCCCGCGTCCCCCGCGTCCCCCGCGTGACCCGCGAGGCCCGGCGAAATGCGAGGCGCCTCACCCCCCACCCCTGTCAGGATGCCCCCATGCCTGCCTCGTACGACATTCCCGACGTCCTGGACCGTCGTGAGGGCCCCCACGGTGAGGTGGTGCTGCGGCGGCACGGCGACCGGCTGGAGATCATCGCCAACGGCTGTTTCCTGATGGACACCTCCGACGGCCGCTCGGAGCGGCGGCTGGTCGACGCGGCGCTGGACGCCCTGGCCGGCCGGGACCGCCCCGACGTCCTGATCGGCGGACTCGGCGTCGGCTTCTCCCTCGCGCACGCCGCGGCGGACCCGCGCTGGGGACGGATCACGGTGGTGGAACGCGAGCACGCGATCGTCGAATGGCACCGCGACGGCCCGCTGTCCGCGCTCTCCGCCCGGGCCCTGGCGGACCCCCGCACGCACATCGTCGAAACCGATCTCGTCACATACGTCAATGAGACATCCGACACGTACGACGCCCTGTGCCTCGACATCGACAACGGACCCGGCTGGACCGTCACGGAGGGCAACGGAAATCTCTACCGGGCAGCCGGACTGGCCAGCTGTGCAAGGGTGTTGAGACCCGGCGGGGTTCTGGCCGTCTGGTCCGCCCAGCCGTCACCGGAATTCGAAGAAACCTTGCGGAATGCCGGGTTCCAACAGGTGCGTACCGAAGAGATCCCGGTTGCCCGGGGCGTTCCGGACGTCGTACACCTCGCCATCAGCCCTGGATAGCAAAGGCGTACTGACTCCCCGTACGCTGCTCCCCTGACGCCGATCATTCAAGCGTCAATCGCAACCATGCGCAGGCATAGCCAGTCAGAAGGAATCACCCCACTGATTCCGGAAAGCACACCCCAGGGGCGGGCGATGGAGCAGACACAGACCTCCCACAACGGTTCGGCGACGGCTACTACTGGCGCACAGCGCCGGGTCCTGGTGGTCGAGGACGACGCGACGATCGTGGACGCCATCGCGACCCGCCTGCGGGCCGAGGGATTCCTCGTGCAAACGGCGGGTGACGGCCCGGCCGCGGTCGACACGGCCGAGGCGTGGCAGCCCGACCTGCTGATCCTCGACATCATGCTGCCCGGCTTCGACGGTCTGGAGGTCTGCCGGCGCGTGCAGGCCGCCCGCCCGGTGCCGGTGATGATGCTCACCGCGCGCGACGACGAGACCGACATGCTGGTCGGTCTCGGGGTCGGCGCCGACGACTACATGACCAAGCCGTTCTCGATGCGGGAGCTGGCGGCACGCGTGCACGTCCTGCTGCGCCGGGTGGAGCGGGCCGCCATCGCGGCGGCCACTCCCCGCTCCGGCATCCTGCGCCTCGGCGAACTGGAGATCGACCACGCGCAGCGCCGGGTCCGGGTGCGCAGCGAGGACGTCCACCTCACGCCCACCGAGTTCGACCTGCTGGTGTGCCTGGCCAACACCCCGCGCGCGGTGCTCTCCCGTGAGCAGCTGCTCGCCGAGGTCTGGGACTGGGCGGACGCCTCCGGCACCCGCACGGTCGACAGCCACATCAAGGCCCTGCGCCGGAAGATCGGCGCCGAGCGGATCCGCACGGTGCACGGCGTGGGTTACGCCCTGGAGACCCCGACGCCATGAGCGGCGGGCCGGCCGCACGGAGAAACCCCGGGGAGAACCCCTGGGGCGGGGTGAGCCCGTTCTCGATCAAGACCAAGCTGGGCGCGCTGGTCGTCATCTCGGTGCTGATCACCACGGGCCTGTCGGTGATCGCGGTGCACACCAAGACGGAGCTGCGCTTCATCACGGTCTTCTCGATGATCGCCACGCTTCTCATTACGCAGTTCGTGGCCCATTCACTCACCGCACCGCTGGACGAGATGACCGCGGTGGCCCGCTCCATCTCCCAGGGCGACTACACCCGCCGCACGCGGGAGAACCGCCGTGACGAGCTGGGCGACCTGGCCGTGACGATCAACGCCATGGCCGATGAGCTGGAGGCCCAGGACAGCCAGCGCAAGGAACTCGTGGCGAATGTCTCGCACGAGCTGCGCACGCCCATCGCGGGTCTGCGCGCGGTGCTGGAGAACATCGTCGACGGCGTCACGCAGGCCGACCCGGAGACCATGCGCACGGCCCTGAAGCAGACCGAGCGCCTCGGGCGGCTGGTGGAGACGCTGCTGGACCTGTCCCGGCTGGACAACGGCGTCGTACCGCTGAAACAGCGGCGGTTCGAGGTGTGGCCGTACCTTTCCGGCGTGCTGAAGGAGGCCAACATGGTCGCCTCCGTACGCGCGGGCATCGCCACCGGCTCGGGCAGTCACACCCGTACGGACGTCCATCTGCACCTCGACGTCCATCCACCGGAGTTGACCGCGCACGCCGACCCGGAGCGCATCCACCAGGTCGTCGCCAATCTCATCGACAACGCGGTCAAGCACAGCCCGCCGCACGGCCGGGTGACGGTCAAGGCGCGGCGCGGCGCCCTGCCGGAGTCGCTGGAACTGGAGGTCCTGGACGAGGGCCCCGGCATTCCGAAGTCCGAGTGGCACCGCGTCTTCGAGCGGTTCAACCGCGGCAGCGCCAAGCGGCCGCAGGGGCCGGGCAGCGACGGCGGCACGGGCCTCGGCCTGGCGATCGCCCGCTGGGCGGTGGACCTGCACGGGGGCCGGATCGGAGTGGCCGAATCCGAGCGCGGTTGCCGGATTCTTGTCACTCTTCCGGGACTGTCATCTGTGCCAAGTTGACGTAAAGTTCGAAGCGGAGCCACAAGATCCACGGGCGTCCGCGCTGACGGACACGTGTGATCAGGCACGGGCCCGCGCCATCGGCGCCCTGGGCCCTCCCCCGCTCTTGCCTCATTAAGCGGAACCACGCTTGTTTCCCGCCATTTCAAGCCCCGAAACACGGTTCCAGATGTGATGTGCACGACGTTGAACGGGCCCGGCCTGACCTTCCCCCTCCAGGGGGCGTAGCCTTGATTCCCGCTGTCCATCATCTTGTGAAGCGGAAGAGGGCGGTTGCCGCCGTGTCGCCACAGTCCCCCAGTAATTCGAGCATCTCGACCGACACCGACCAAGCGGGGAAGAACCCTGCCGCGTCGTTCGGTGCCAACGAGTGGCTCGTCGACGAGATCTATCAGCAGTACCTCCAGGACCCGAATTCCGTAGACCGCGCCTGGTGGGACTTCTTCGCCGACTACAAGCCAGGGGCGGCCGCCGCCTCGGCTCCGGCGGGTACCGCGGCCGCGGGGGCCGCGGGGACCACCACCGCTCCTGCGGCCGCTCCCGCGCAGGCTCCCGCCCCGGCCGCCGAGAAGCCCGCCGCCGCTCCGGCGCCCGCCCCGGCTCCGGCCCAGGCGAAGCCCGCCGCGCAGGCCCCGGCCCCCGCGCAGGCCCCCGCTCCGGCCAAGGCCCCCGCTCCGGCGCAGGCCGCCCCGGCCGCGAAGCCCGCCGCCAAGCCCGCTGCCGCGGCGAAGAAGGCGGAGCCCGCCGGTGAGGCCCCCTCGGGCCCCGAGCAGGTCGTGCTGCGCGGCCCCGCCGCCGCGGTCGCCAAGAACATGAACGCCTCGCTGGAAGTGCCCACGGCCACGTCCGTGCGCGCGGTCCCGGTGAAGCTGCTGTTCGACAACCGCATCGTCATCAACAACCACCTGAAGCGCGCCCGGGGCGGGAAGATCTCCTTCACGCACCTGATCGGCTACGCGATGGTGCAGGCCATCAAGGCCATGCCGTCGATGAACTACTCCTTCGCGGAGAAGGACGGCAAGCCGACCCTGGTCAAGCCGGAGCACGTCAACTTCGGCCTCGCGATCGACCTGGTCAAGCCCAACGGCGACCGCCAGCTCGTGGTCGCGGGCATCAAGAAGGCCGAGACGCTGAACTTCTTCGAGTTCTGGCAGGCCTACGAGGACATCGTCCGCCGCGCCCGCGACGGCAAGCTGGGCATGGACGACTTCACCGGCGTGACGGTCTCCCTGACCAACCCCGGCGGCCTCGGCACCGTCCACTCCGTGCCGCGTCTGATGCCCGGCCAGTCCGTGATCATGGGCGTCGGCTCCATGGACTACCCGGCGGAGTTCCAAGGCACCTCCCAGGACACCCTGAACAAGCTCGGCATCTCGAAGGTCATGACGCTCACGTCGACCTACGACCACCGGGTCATCCAGGGCGCCGCCTCGGGCGAGTTCCTGCGGATCGTCGCGAACCTGCTGCTCGGCGAGAACGGCTTCTACGACGACATCTTCGAGGCGCTGCGCATCCCCTACGAGCCGGTCCGCTGGCTCAAGGACATCGACGCCAGCCACGACGACGACGTCACGAAGGCCGCCCGCGTCTTCGAGCTGATCCACTCCTACCGGGTCCGCGGCCACGTCATGGCCGACACCGACCCGCTGGAGTACCAGCAGCGCAAGCACCCCGACCTGGACATCACCGAGCACGGGCTCACGCTGTGGGACCTGGAGCGCGAGTTCGCCGTCGGCGGCTTCTCCGGCAAGTCGATGATGAAGCTGCGCGACATCCTCGGCGTGCTGCGCGACTCGTACTGCCGCACCACCGGCATCGAGTTCATGCACATCCAGGACCCCAAGCAGCGCAAGTGGATCCAGGACCGCGTGGAGCGCCCGCACTCCAAGCCGGAGCGTGAGGAGCAGCTGCGCATCCTGCGCCGGCTGAACGCCGCCGAGGCGTTCGAGACGTTCCTGCAGACGAAGTACGTCGGCCAGAAGCGCTTCTCCCTGGAAGGCGGCGAGTCCGTCATCCCGCTGCTGGACGCCGTGCTGGACTCGGCCGCCGAGTCGCGCCTGGACGAGGTCGTCATCGGCATGGCCCACCGCGGCCGCCTGAACGTCCTGGCGAACATCGTCGGCAAGTCGTACGCGCAGATCTTCCGTGAGTTCGAGGGCAACCTCGACCCGAAGTCGATGCACGGCTCCGGTGACGTGAAGTACCACCTGGGCGCCGAGGGCACCTTCACCGGTCTCGACGGCGAGCAGATCAAGGTCTCCCTGGTCGCGAACCCCTCGCACCTGGAGGCGGTGGACCCGGTCCTGGAGGGCGTCTCGCGCGCCAAGCAGGACATCATCAACAAGGGCGGCACGGACTTCACCGTCCTGCCGGTGGCGATCCACGGCGACGCGGCCTTCGCGGGCCAGGGCGTGGTGGCCGAGACCCTGAACATGTCGCAGCTGCGCGGCTACCGCACCGGCGGCACGGTCCACATCGTCATCAACAACCAGGTCGGCTTCACCGCGGCCCCCGAGTCCTCGCGTTCCTCCATGTACGCGACGGACGTGGCCCGCATGATCGAGGCCCCGATCTTCCACGTGAACGGCGACGACCCGGAGGCCGTGGTCCGCGTCGCGCGGCTCGCCTTCGAGTTCCGCCAGGCGTTCAACAAGGACGTGGTGATCGACCTCATCTGCTACCGCCGCCGCGGTCACAACGAGTCGGACAACCCGGCCTTCACCCAGCCGCTGATGTACGACCTGATCGACAAGAAGCGCTCGGTGCGCAAGCTTTACACCGAGTCCCTCATCGGTCGCGGCGACATCACCCTGGAAGAGGCCGAGCAGGCGCTGCAGGACTACCAGGGCCAGCTGGAGAAGGTCTTCACGGAGGTCCGTGAGGCCACGTCCCAGCCGGGGACGGTCGAGTCCACGGACCCGCAGGCCGAGTTCCCGGTCGCCGTGAACACCGCGGTGACCACGGAGGTCGTCAAGCGGATCGCCGAGTCCCAGGTCAACATCCCCGACAACATCACCGTGCACCCGCGTCTGCTGCCGCAGCTGCAGCGCCGGGCGTCGATGGTCGAGGACGGCACGATCGACTGGGGCATGGGCGAGACCCTCGCGATCGGTTCCCTCCTGCTGGAGGGCGTGCCGGTCCGCCTGGCGGGCCAGGACTCGCAGCGCGGTACGTTCGGCCAGCGCCACGCGGTCATCATCGACCGCAGCACGGGCGACGAGTACACGCCGCTGCAGTACCTCTCCGAGGACCAGGCGCGGCTCAACGTCTACAACTCCCTGCTCTCCGAGTACGCGGCGATGGGCTTCGAGTACGGCTACTCGCTGGCCCGCCCCGAGGCGCTCGTGATGTGGGAGGCGCAGTTCGGCGACTTCGTCAACGGCGCCCAGACGGTCGTGGACGAGTTCATCTCCTCGGCCGAGCAGAAGTGGGCCCAGACGTCCGGCGTCGTCCTGCTCCTGCCGCACGGCTACGAGGGCCAGGGCCCGGACCACTCGTCCGCCCGCCCGGAGCGCTTCCTGCAGATGTGCGCGCAGAACAACATGACGGTCGCCATGCCGACGTCGCCGTCGAACTACTTCCACCTCCTGCGGTGGCAGGTGCACAACCCGCACCACAAGCCGCTGGTGGTCTTCACGCCGAAGTCGATGCTGCGCCTGAAGGCCGCGGCGGCGAAGGCGGAGGAGTTCACGACGGGTCAGTTCCAGCCGGTCATCGGCGACGCGTCGGTGGACCCGGCCGCGGTCAAGAAGGTCGTCTTCTGCGCCGGCAAGGTCTACTACGACCTGGAGGCCGAGCGTCAGAAGCGCGGTGTGACGGACACGGCGATCATCCGCATCGAGCGCCTGTACCCGCTGCCGGGTGCCGAGCTCCAGGCGGAGATCAAGAAGTACCCGAACGCCGAGAAGTACCTGTGGGCCCAGGAGGAGCCGGCGAACCAGGGTGCCTGGCCGTTCATCGCACTCAACCTGATCGACCACCTGGATCTGGCGGTCGGCGCGGACGTCCCGCACGGCGAGCGGCTGCGGCGCATCTCGCGCCCGCACGGCTCGTCCCCCGCGGTGGGTTCCGCGAAGCGGCACCAGGCCGAGCAGGAGCAGCTGGTGCGTGAGGTGTTCGAGGCGTAATCGCCCTCGTGCAGTGCGTGCGCGGCCGGGCCGCATCCCCCGCTCGGGGGGTGCGGCCCGGCCGTTTTCGCGCACCTATCCTTGAGGCATGTACTTCACGGACCGTGGCATCGAGGAACTGGAGAAGCGGCGCGGCGAGGAGGAAGTCACCTTCGAGTGGCTCGCCGAGCAGCTGCGGACGTTCGTCGATCTCAATCCCGACTTCGAGGTGCCGGTGGAGCGGCTGGCCACGTGGCTGGCGCGGCTGGACGACGAGGACGACGAGTAGGGACCGGCTGCGGAGGCTCCGAGGACCACGAGCAGGCACCGGCTCCAGCCGCTACGAGGACCACGAGCAGGCACCGGCTCCAGCCGCTCCGAAGACCACGAGCAGGCACCGGCTCCAGCCGCTACGAGGACCACGAGCAGGCACCGGCTCCAGCCGCTACGAGGACCACGAGCAGGCACCGGCTCCAGG
>NZ_JBIBAF010000017.1:48352-199547 GCF_042899705.1 Streptomyces sp. NPDC013187
ACGACCACGAGCAGGCACCGGCTCCAGCCGCTACGAGGACCACGAGCAGGCACCGGCTCCAGCCGCTACGAGGACCACGAGCAGGCACCGGCTCCAGCCGCTCCGAGGACCACGAGCAGGCACCGGCTCCAGCCGCTACGAGGACCACGAGCAGGCACCGGCTCCAGCCGCTACGAGGACCACGAGCAGGCACCGGCTCCAGGCCGCTCCCGGGGCGTCAGTCGCGCGGGTGCGTGAAGGCGTAGGTCAGGCCCAGTGCGCCGTGCGCGAGAAGCAGGGCGCCCGCCGTGACCCAGCCCCAGCCGCCGCTGCGCCTGCGCAGGCCCCAGGACAGCAGCGGCGCGCCCGCCGCAACCTGCGCCAGAGCCAGTGCGCGCGCCCCCGGGCCGCCGGTCCAGGGCATCCAGAGGCCGAGTCGGCTGTGGTCGACGGTGTCGCGTTCCGCGACCGCGTCACGCCAACCCGGCCATTCGACGGGCAGGCTGTCCGGCATGCGGGCGGCGGCCTGAAGGAGGCGGTCGGCGGGCTCGCCGGGGGCGAGTTCGGCGGGCAGTACGACGCCCACGCGCGCGAGGACCGCGAGCAGCCCGCGCAGGCGGGTGCCGGCGTCGGCCTCGGAGTCGGGTTCGGCCAGCTCGTCGAGGGCCTGGACGTCCAGGACGGGGTCGAGACCCACCCGTGCGGCGAAGGTGTGCAGGGCCTCGTCCTCCCCCACCGGCACGCCGCTCGCGAGCCACACGAAGCCGACCGGGCGGCGGAAGCCGGACGCGAGGGTGAAGCCCGCGTGGTCGGTGTCCCACCACAGGGCGAGGACGGGCCAGGGCGCGCCGACGGCGAGGGCCGTGGCCCAGCCGGTGACCACGCGGTCGACGGGTTCGGTGCCGTCCCGCCATGGCCCGGCGCCGTCCCGCCATGGCCCGGCGCCGTCCCGCCATGGCCCGCTGCCGGGGACGAGAACGCTCCAGGCGTCGCCCGCGCGCGTGAGCCGCATCGGTGCGCGCAGCAGATGGGCGACAGGAGCGACGGACGCGGGTGCCGCCCGGCACAGCAGGAGCGCCCCGGGCGCGGGTTCGGTGCGGCCAGCTTCCGTCGACATGGTCACACGCTAGGCCGAATCATTACCTTTTGAGCAGTTCTGACCGTCTCGCCCTCCCCGAAACGGGTGTCTTGACTTTCCGCGACCGCGATATATCGTGAATGCGAGAGGACGCGATATGGCGTGTCAAGTCGGGGAGGTCTCCACCATGTCCGAGTGGTCCGTCACAGAACCGAGGAAGCTCACCTTCGACGAGCCCGTCAGCGACCTGAGGGTGCGTCTCGTCAACGGAACGGTGAACGTGGTGGGCACGGACGAAGGTTCCGCCCGCCTGGAGATCTCCGAGATCGAGGGACCACCCCTGGTGGTGACCCAGCGGGACGGCGTCCTCACGGTGGCCTACGAGGACCTGCCCTGGAAGGGCTTCCTGAAGTGGCTGGACCGCAAGGGCTGGCGCCGCAGCGCGGTGGTCTCCCTGGCCGTCCCGTCCGGCACTCGCGTGGAGGTGGGCGCGGTGGGCGCGGCCGCCGTGCTCTCCGGGATCCATGGCCCGTCGGTGGTGAAGGGCGTCGCCGGCGACACGACGCTGGTGGGCCTGTCCGGCCCGGTCCGCGCCGATACGGTCTCCGGCGACCTGGAGGCCCAAGGCGTGACCGGCGACCTGCGGTTCAACTCCGTCTCCGGCGACCTCACGGTGATCGAGGGCTCCGGCCCCTCCGTGCGGGCGGACTCGGTCAGTGGCTCGATGATCGTCGACCTCGACCCGAACGGCCCGACGGACGTCCGGCTGACCAGCGTCTCGGGCGAGATCGCCATCCGGCTGCCGTACCCGGCGGACGCGGAGGTCGAGGCGAACACGGCGAGCGGATCCCTCTCCAACGCCTTCGAAGGCCTGCGGGTGCACGGCCAGTGGGGAGCCCACAAGATCACGGGCCGGCTGGGCGCGGGCACCGGCAAACTGCGGGCCACCACCGTCTCCGGCTCGATCGCCCTGCTCCGCCGCCCGGCCGGAGAGGACGATCACGACGACGAGCCATGGAGCACCCGCCCCAGCAGCAGCGGCGCGGCGGCAGCCCCGGCGAGCGGCCCCGGGGACGGCTCGGGAGACAATTCCGTCTCCGGCCCGGACGGCGACCCCACCACCGCCCCGGCCGACGGCACAACCGACAAGAAGGTGCTCTGACATGCCCCCCGTCTTCGCCCACGGCCGCCTCCGCCTCTACCTGCTGAAGCTGCTGGACGAGGCGCCCCGTCACGGCTACGAGGTGATCCGCCTCCTCGAGGAGCGCTTCCAGGGGCTGTACGCGCCGTCGGCGGGCACGGTCTACCCGCGTCTGGCCAAGCTGGAGGCCGAGGGCCTGGTCACCCACACCACCGAGGGCGGCCGCAAGGTCTACTCGATCACGGACGCGGGCCGCGCCGAACTGGCCGATCGCAGCGGCGAGCTGGCCGACCTGGAACTGGAGATCCGGGAGTCTGTCGCCGAACTGGCCGCGGAGATCCAGGCCGACGTGCGCGGAGCCGCCGGAGACCTGCGCCGCGAGATGCGCGCGGCGGCGACGGAGGCCCGCCGGGGCGACGGCACCACGCCCGATGGCACGACAGGCACCCCCTATGGCGACTTCTCGCAGTACGGGGACAAGGAGGCCTGGCGCATCGCCAAGGAAGAGATGCGCCGCGCCCGGCAGGAGTGGAAGGAACAGGCCCGGCGCGCCAAGGACGAGAGCCGTCGCGCCCGCGAGGACGCACAGCGCGCTCGCCGCCAGGCGAAGGAGGCCCAGGAGCAGGCCCGCGTACAGGCCCAGGAGCAGGTGCAGCGCATCACCCGCCGCGTCCAGGAGCAGGTGCAGGACCACTTCGCCCGCGGCGACTGGCCGACGGGTCTGCGTGAGGGCCTGAGCGAACTGGTCAAGGAGGTGGGCGAGTTCGGCAAGGACTACGGCAAGGACTTCGGCAAGGACCTGGGCTTCGACTGGCCCGGCACCGGCAAGCCGACCGCGGAGCCGACCCACGCCCATCCCCCGGAGGACTTCCCGGCCGCCTATGAACCGGCCTGGGCCCACGAGGACACCGCCGACTCCACCGGCGACCCGGCCCGCGACCTGGACCGCCTGCTCGACCGCTTCCGGGACGACATCCGTGACGCGGCCCGCGACCACGGCGTCACCCCCGACCAACTGCGAGACGCCCGCCGCCATCTGTCGACGGCGGCGGCCCACATAGGAGCCCTCCTGCGCACGCAGCAGAAGTAGGCGCCCGGGACGCAGCCCCTCAGCCGGCCTTGGCCTGGCCACCACTCCCGTACAGCACCCGCACCAGGGACGCGTACGTCACCCCGTGGTCGGCGAGGACCTCGGCCGGCACCCCGGGACGGACGGTCAGGGCCAGCAGAATGTGCTCGTCCCCGATGTGACGGTCCCGCTGGGCGAGAGCGACCCGCAAGGACCGCTCCAGCACCTCCTTGGCCCCCCGCCCGAAGGAGACACGCCCCGACCACCACCGCTTGTCCGTCCGGTCGCCGGCCAGGGCACCGACCCCGTGCGTCTCCTCCACCCGGGCGACGATCTCCGCCACGTCGATCCCCAGCCCCGCGAGCGCATCGGTCTCGGCCTGCGTCAGCCCGGCCCGGCGCCGCGCCTCACGCAGCGCCTCGCGCACGGACTCCCGCCGCTCACCGAGCCCGAGAGCGGCGAGCGCGAAGGACCCACGACTGCCCTCCCTGTCCAGCAGAGCCAGCAGCAAGTGCTCAGGCTCCACACGCCGGCCGTCCCCACCGCTCCCCTCCACATGCGCGTAAGCGCTCTTCACTACATCCCGGGCGTCTTTGGTGAACCGCTCGAACATCAATGCCTCCCGTACTTCTTGTGCACGGCCTGCCTGCTCACACCGAGTTCGGTGGCGATCTCCTGCCACGACCAGCCCTGGTTGCGCGCATTGCGCACCTGTACGGCTTCCAGCTGCTCCAGCAGCCGACGCAGCGCGGCGACGGCCCGCAGGCCGACCCGTGGATCACGGTCACCCGCACGCTCGGCCAGATCCGTTGCTTCGGTCATGAAGTCAACCTACGTTGACAACCCGCCCGCGTCAACCACAGTTGACATACGAAAACGGCCGGCCCGCACCGGACCGACCGTCAACGCACCTTCGAAGGAACTCAGGGATTCGTCAGCACGACCTTCCCGAACTGCTCACCCGAGGCCAGCCGCTCGAAGCCCTCACGCGCACGGTCCATCGGCATGACCTCGTCGATGACCGGCCGCACACCGGTGGCGGCACAGAACGACAGCAGGTCCTCCAGCTCGTCCTTGGTGCCCATCGTGGATCCGACGACCTTGAGTTCGAGGAAGAAGATCCGGGTCAGCTCGGCGTGCGAAGGCCGGTCACCGCTGGTGGCGCCGGAGATGACCAGCGTGCCGCCGGGCCTCAGAGACTTCACCGAATGCGACCAGGTGGCGGCCCCGACGGTCTCGATGACGGCGTCGACCCGCTGCGGCAGCCGCGCCCCCGACTCCAGCGCCTCCACGGCCCCGAGCTCGACGGCCCGCTTCCGCTTGGCCTCGTCCCGGCTGGTGGCGAAGACCCGGAGCCCGGCGGCCTTGCCCAGCACGATGGCGGCGGTGGCGACACCACCGCCGGCGCCCTGCACCAGCACGGAGTCACCGGGCCGGACCCCCGCGTTGGTGAACAGCATCCGGTACGCCGTCAGCCAGGCCGTCGGCAGACAGGCGGCCTCCTCGAAGGAGAGCTCCTTGGGCTTGGGCAGGATGTTCCAGGTCGGCACGGAGACCTGCTCGGCGAAGGTGCCCTGATAACGCTCGGTGAGGATGGAACGGGGTTCCTTGGGGCCGACCCCGTGCCCGCTCTGTCCGATCACGGAGTGCAGGACGACCTCGTTGCCGTCCTCGTCGACACCGGCGGCGTCACAGCCGAGGATCATCGGCAGCTTGTCCTCTGCGAGGCCCACGCCCCGCAGGGACCACAGGTCGTGGTGGTTGAGGGAGGCGGCCTTGACCGTGACGGTGCTCCAGCCGGGGCGGGCCTCGGGAGCCGGACGCTCCCCCAACTCCAGGCCGGACAGCGGCTGGTCGCGGTCGATTCGGGCGGCGTAGACAGCGAACATGACCTTGACGATAGGTTCCGCGAGAGACCGAAGGAACCACCCGGCCCTGTGAGACACGCCCTCTTGCCAGGTGGGCCCTGTGTTGCTGCGGCCCGCCTGAGCCGTATGCCTGCGCCCTCGGGCGGGACGCACCCGCACCCGCACCACCTGCGCCCTCGGGCGGGACGCACCCGCACCCGCACCACCCGAACAGCCCCCACCCCACGCAAAGAAATGGCCCCGCCCGATCCCGGGCGGGGCCACCTCACACGAGCGTCGGCATCGGCGTCAGCGCCGGGCCACACCCTCGGCCCGAGCAGCCGCCGCCACCGCGGCCGTGACCGCCGGAGCGACCCGCTCGTCGAACGGCGACGGAATGACGTAGTCGGCGGCGAGA
This sequence comes from Streptomyces sp. NPDC013187, assembly GCF_042899705.1. Lineage (NCBI taxonomy): Bacteria > Bacillati > Actinomycetota > Actinomycetes > Kitasatosporales > Streptomycetaceae > Streptomyces > Streptomyces sp. NPDC013187. The sequence goes on from NZ_JBIBAF010000017.1 coordinate 53,885, forward strand.
TCGTCCCCGACCACGGCCGCCAGCGCCTCGGCGGCGGCCAGCTTCATCCCCTCGGTGATCCGGGAGGCCCGCACCTGCAGCGCCCCCGCGAAGATCCCCGGGAACGCCAGCACGTTGTTGATCTGGTTCGGGAAGTCCGACCGCCCGGTCGCGACGACCGCCGCGTACTTGTGCGCGACCTCGGGGTGCACCTCGGGATTCGGGTTCGCCATGGCGAAGACGAACGCGCCCTCGGCCATCGTCGCCACCGCGGACTCCGCGACCGTGCCACCGGAGACGCCGATGAACACGTCGGCGCCGTCCAGCGCCGTCTCCAGCGACCCGGTGATCCCGGCCTTGTTCGTGAACCCGGCCAGCTCCTGCTTCACCGGCGTGAGGTCGTCCCGGTCCGCCGACACGACACCCTTGCGGTCGGCCACCGCGACGTCCCCGATGCCGGCCTCGACGAGCATCTTGGCGATGGCGACACCGGCCGCACCGGCGCCGGAGATGACGGCCCGCAGCTCCCCGAGGGCCCGCCCGCTCAGCCGCGCGGCGTTCCGCAGGGCGGCCAGCGTCACCACGGCCGTACCGTGCTGGTCGTCGTGGAAGACGGGGATGTCCAGCCGCTCCTGCAGCTTCCGCTCTACCTCGAAGCACCGGGGTGCCGAGATGTCCTCCAGGTTGACCCCGCCGAACGACGGCGCGAGCCGCACCACGGTCTCGACGATCTCGTCGACGTCCGTGCAGTTCAGGGCGATCGGCACCGCGTCCACACCGCCGAACTGCTTGAACAGGATCGCCTTGCCCTCCATGACCGGGAGAGAGGCCTCGGGCCCGATGTCACCGAGGCCCAGCACGGCCGTACCGTCCGTCACGACGGCCACGACCGACGACTTCCACGTGTAGTCGTGCACGAGCTCCGGCTGCTCCGCGATCGCGCTGCACACCTTCGCGACGCCGGGCGTGTATGCCAGGGACAGGTCGTCCTTGTCGCGGACCGGCACGGTGGCCTGCACGGCCATCTTGCCACCGCGGTGCAGGGCGAACGCCGGGTCGAAGGAGTCGAGGGGCTCCGCACTGCCCTCGTGATCCGTATCGCCGGTCTTGCTCTCGCTGCGAGGATTGACGATCTCCGCTGCCACTTCGTTGTACCCCTTAAATCTTCATTGTTTTTGAGGGTGGCCACTCCTGGTGAGGGGTGGGCGGGCACCGCGTAGACCCATGTCGTGCTTGTACGGGTATCCGTACGGGCGCGTACGCGACGGGCGCGCCGCACACGCGCCCTGAGCCCCGGATGAGGGGTGTAAAGACCCTTCTTACCGGACGGACGGCATCGACGACGAGTCCATAACGCGAAGGTCACATGACGGGTCCCTGACTCTTCGTCCAAAATCAGGACAAGACCTGGACAAACCAGCTGCACCCACTCAACCATCCGTGAAGCTGGCGGTCCCCGTATCGAAATCTCGGGATTTACCGAAGATCTTCCGGCCGGAACGGGTGATTCCTGCAGAAGGTCCGGCCGTGATGTACCGGAGTGGTGCGGTTCGGGGGTCGCCCGTTATCCGATTTTGACATGGCTGGCCCCCAGAATCGCGCAGTCCGAATGGCAAGATGCCGTAATCACACGAGGTCGCGACACTCGAAGAGGTGTGCTCTCGTCAACCCACGGCACTGCCGAAACCTTCGGCGTGCCACGGCCGTGCCGAACCCATCGGCGGCGGCCCGCCCCATCGGCAACTCCACCCATCCGCCGGAGGAACCCACCATGACCGCAAGCTCCACCCGTCGTACGACCGCCGCGCACTCCCGGCTAGCAGCGGTCGGTGCGATCGCGGTCGCAGGCGCGCTGATGCTCACCGGATGCGGTGACCAGACCAAGGACACCGGCTCCAGCGACACCGCGGCCTCCGCCCCGCTCGCGGACAAGCTGCCGCAGGCCATCCGCGACAAGGGCGTCATCAAGGTCGGCTCCGACATCGCCTACGCCCCGGTCGAATTCAAGGACAGCTCGGGCAAGACGGTCGGCATCGACCCGGACCTCGCCGCTGCCATGGGCAAGCAGCTCGGGGTCGACTTCCAGTTCGAGAACGGCACCTTCGACACGCTGATCACGGGTCTGCGCTCCAAGCGGTACGACATCGCCATGTCCGCGATGACCGACACCAAGGACCGCCAGGAGGGCATCGACTCCGACACCGGCAAGAAGGTCGGTGAGGGCGTCGACTTCGTGGACTACTTCACGGCCGGCGTCTCGATCTACACCAAGAAGGGTGACGACCAGGGCATCAAGTCCTGGTCCGACCTGTGCGGCAAGAAGATCGTGCTGCAGCGCGGCACGGTCTCCGAGGACCTCGCCAAGGCGGAGTCGAAGAAGTGCCCGGCGGGCAAGAAGATCGCCATCGAGCCCTTCGACAACGACCAGCAGGCCCAGACCCGTCTGCGCGCGGGCGGCGCCGACGCCGGCTCGTCCGACTTCCCGGTCGCGGCATACGCGGTGAAGACCTCCGGCGGCGGCAAGGACTTCCAGATCGTCGGCGAGCAGGTCGAGGCCGCCCCCTACGGCATCGCGGTCGCCAAGAACCAGACGCAGCTGCGTGACGCGCTCAAGGCCGCGCTCGACGCCGTCATCAAGAGCGGCGAGTACGAGAAGATCATGAAGAAGTGGGGCGTCACGGACGGCTCCGTGCAGGAAGCCACCATCAACGGCGGCAAGTGACCGCGCCCTAGCGGCACTGAAAGGCAACACCCGTGACTGTTGACATCGACAAGACGCCGGCTGACACGCCCCCGGCCGGACCGGAGGCCATCAAGGCCATCCCGGTCCGGCACTACGGGCGGTACGTCTCCGCCGTCGTCGCCATCGCCCTGCTGGTCGGGGTCGTCTACGCGTTCTCCCAGGGCAAGATCAACTGGGACGCGATCCCGGACTACTTCTTCGACGACCGCATCCTGGACGGCGTCGGCAAGACCCTCCTGCTGACCGTCCTGTCCATGGTGATCGGCATCGTCGGCGGCGTCCTGCTCGCCGTGATGCGCCTGTCGAAGAACCCGGTGACCTCGTCGATCGCGTGGTTCTACATCTGGTTCTTCCGCGGCACCCCGGTCCTGGTGCAGCTGATCGTCTGGTTCAACCTGGGCCTGGTCTTCGAGTACATCAACCTCGGGCCGTTCTACAAGGACGAGTGGTCGGACTTCATGACCCCGTTCCTGACGGCGCTGCTGGGCCTCGGCCTGAACGAGGCCGCGTACATGGCGGAGATCTGCCGGGCCGGTCTGCTCTCGGTCGACGAGGGCCAGACCGAGGCGTCGCACGCGCTGGGCATGAGCCACTCCAAGACGCTGCGCCGGATCGTCATCCCGCAGGCGATGCGCGTGATCGTGCCGCCGACGGGCAACGAGGTCATCAACATGCTGAAGACGACCTCGCTGGTCTCGGTCGTCCAGTACCCGGAGCTGCTGCGCGCGGCCCAGGACATCGGCCAGACCTCCGGCGCCCCCGCCGAGATGCTGTTCCTGGCGGCGGCCTGGTACCTGCTGATGACCTCTGTCTTCAGCATCGGCCAGTACTACCTGGAGCGGTACTACGCGCGTGGTTCGAGCCGGTCGCTGCCGGCCACCCCGTTCCAGAAGATCAAGGCGAACGTGCTGTCCCTGTCCAACCGCTCGGCGTCGACGGGAGGCACCGCATGACCGCCATGGTCAAGGCCGAGGGCGTCCACAAGTCCTTCGGCCCCGTAGAGGTCCTGAAGGGCATCGACCTGGAGGTGAAGTCCGGCGAGGTGTTCTGCCTCATCGGCCCCTCCGGCTCCGGCAAGTCGACCTTCCTGAGGTGCATCAACCACCTGGAGAAGATCAACGCCGGCCGTCTGTACGTGGACGGTGAGCTGGTCGGCTACCGGCAGAAGGGCGACAAGCTCTATGAGCTGAAGGACAGCGAGGTCGCGGTCAAGCGCCGGGACATCGGCATGGTCTTCCAGCGCTTCAACCTGTTCCCCCACATGACGGCCGTGGAGAACGTCATGGAGGCGCCGGTCCAGGTCAAGGGCGTCAGCAGGAGCCAGGCCCGCACGCGCGCCCAGGAGCTCCTGGACCGGGTGGGCCTGGCCGACAAGGCGGGCAACTACCCCTCGCAGCTCTCCGGCGGCCAGCAGCAGCGTGTCGCCATCGCCCGGGCCCTTGCCATGGACCCGAAGCTGATGCTGTTCGACGAGCCGACCTCGGCGCTCGACCCGGAGCTGGTCGGTGACGTCCTGGACGTCATGCGCGACCTGGCCGAGTCCGGCATGACGATGATCGTCGTCACCCACGAGATGGGCTTCGCCCGCGAGGTGGGCGACAGCCTGGTCTTCATGGACGGCGGTGTGGTGGTCGAATCCGGTCACCCGCGCGAGGTCCTGACCAACCCGCAGCACGAGCGGACGAAGTCGTTCCTGTCCAAGGTGCTCTGACGGTACGCACGGCGAGGGGGCGGTACGGAGATTCCGTACCGCCCCCTTCGTCTGCGCTGCTCGAGGGCCGGCAGCAGGGTGTCCGAGGGCGAGCACCACACCGGCCTGGCCTCGCCGAGCCCCTTGTCGCGCAGTACGCGCGCGTGCCACTGGGCCGACGGCATGTCACCGTCCGCGTGCTCGCCGCAGATCTCGTAGCACCGGGCGGTGGACTCCGCGAGAACCGGGTCCTCGGCCGCGAGCTGCCACCATTCGGCCCAGTCGAGGACGCCGTTCCGTTTGGCCTGATCCATACGGGCGTGCCGCTGCGCCCGCTCCGCCGCGTTGATCCGGGGCGTCGCCTCGTCGATCATGTGGTCCGCGTTCATGAACACACCGCCGGCGCGGACGAGTCCCGCGACCCGGCCGTAGAGGTCCGCGAGGGGTTCCCGGTGCAGCCAGTGCAGGGCCGTCGCGGTCAGGACGGCGTCGTACGCGTCGTACGGCAGCTTCGACGGCCAGTCGGGGTCCTTGAGATCGGCGGTGACCAGGCCGGCCCGCTCGTCACCGGCGAAGGTGCCCTCGGCGATGGCGAGGAGCGCCGGGTCGAGGTCGACGCCGGTGCCGGTGGCGTCCGGGAAGCGGGCGAGCAGCCTGGCGGTGATGCCGCCGGTGCCGCAGGCGAGGTCGAGGACGCGCGGGGCGCTGTCCACGAGGGCCTCGACCTCCCCCATGGCCCGAAAGGCATGGGGGATCCCCATCGAGCATGATCCGGAACCGCTCCTCGCGGTCGGGCAGGTACCACTCCTGCCGCCGGTCCCAGCTCTCCTGCCAGGCCTGCCAGTCGGCGGCCGTGATGGTGTCGGCGTCCGTCATCGAGCCCCTCCCTCGTAATACCCTGGAAGCACCATCAGCTGTTACAAGTGCACGCCCCCGACGACAAAGCCCCTCCGTAAGGACTACAAGTGGAACTGGCCTATTACTCGGACTATGCCGTGCGCCTCGTCAACACCGAGGAACCGGCCCGGGGCAAAGACGCCCTGACGTCGGTGGAGGCAGTCCGCGATCTGTTCGGGCCCAGCCAGTCGGCGGCCCGCCGCGCCACCGACGCGGACGTGACCCGCTTCCGCTCGGTCCGGGCCCGGCTGCGTGCCGTCTTCGAGGCGGCCGACATCGGCGACGAGAGGCTCGCCGTCGACCTGCTGAACTCACTGCTGCTGGAGTTCCCGGTGAGCCCGCAGATCTCCGGGCACGACTTCCGCGACGACGACGGCCGCCCCCTGTGGCACATGCATCTGGCGGACCACCCGTCGAACGCGACGGCGGGCTACGCGGCGATCGCGGCGATGGGCCTGGCGTTCCACCTGACCGAGCACGGCGCGGACCGCCTCGGCCTGTGCGAGGCCGCGCCCTGCCGCAACGCCTACCTCGACACCTCCACCAACCGCTCCCGCCGCTACTGCTCCGACCGCTGCGCGACCCGCGCCAACGTGGCGGCCTACCGCGCCCGCAAGCGCCTGGAGGCCACCCGTCCCGACCTGCCCGAGAGCACGGGCCTGGCCGCCGACAGCGCCCAGCCCAGCAGCGCCCAGGGCGACCGCCGGCCGGGCCTGCGCGGCCGGTAGCGGAACCGGACCCGCCCCAGCACCAGGTCGTCGGGCACGACGCCGTAGTCGGTGCTGTCGCCGCCGGCGTACGCGTTGTCCCCGAGCACCCACCAGCCGCTGTCACGTCGCTGGGCGACCCGCTTGACGACCAGCAGGTCCTGTTGGAAGGGGTGCCGCAGCACGACCACGTCGCCGGGCCTGACCCGGGCCCCGTAGTGCACCAGGAGCCGGTCGCCGTGGTACAGCGTGGGCACCATGGACGGCCCGGTGACCTCGGCCACACCGAAGGGCGGGGCCGGCCTCCCCCGCTCGAACTCCTGCGACAGCTCCGGCATCACCCGGCACCTCCCCGGTTCTTCCTCCACCAGTCTCAGTCTCACCCCGGACTTTTGTCCTAAGCCCATGGGGGCACCCGCCAAAAGCCGTCCCTCACGGAGTAATGTCCCCTGTGAGAAGACGATCACGAGGAAGGAATGCTCCATGCTTTCCCGCCTGTTTGCCCCCAAGGTCAAGGTCAGTGCCCACTGCGACCTTCCCTGCGGTGTGTACGACCCCGCCCAGGCCCGCATCGAGGCGGAGTCGGTGAAGGCCGTGCAGGAGAAGATGGCCGCCAACGACGACCCGCACTTCCAGGCGCGCGCCACCGTCATCAAGGAGCAGCGCGCCGAGCTCGCGAAGCACCACGTCTCGGTGCTCTGGAGCGACTACTTCAAGCCCCCGCACTTCGAGAAGTACCCGGAGCTGCACCAGCTGGTCAACGACACCCTGAAGGCCCTCTCGGCCGCCAAGGGCTCGACCGATCCGGCCACCGGCCAGAAGGCGCTGGACTACATCGCCCAGATCGACAAGATCTTCTGGGAGACCAAGAAGGCTTGATCCTCTCCGTATCACCCGACCAGCGATGTCGCCGGCCGGGTGAGAGGGGACGGTGGGCCCCGTACCCGTGCCGGGTGCGGGGCCTTCGCTCTTCCTACTTCCCCGGCCCTCCGGTTCCCTTTCTGGCGTTGCGGCTGCGCCGGGCACCGATCAGCACCACGATGACGGTGACGACGACGAGCATCACGACGCCGGTGGGCCAGAAGCCGCTGCCGCCTCCGGCGGCCAGATCGATGTCCTCCACGCTCGCTTCCCTGTCGCTCAGGCAGCCGTGCCGACCTTGGCCGACGGCTCGGTGCGGATGGCGGGCTCTTGTGCGTCGTTGACATTGTGCGCGTGCACCGGGTCGCGGCGCGAGACGACGACGATGCCCACGGCGACGGCCGCGCCGGTCAGGGCGACGGCAGCCGTGCCGATGTCACCGCCGATCCGCACGATCGCGGCGGCCAGTCCGCCGACCAGCGCGGCGGCGGGCAGGGTGACCGCCCAGGCGACCGCCATCCGCCCCGCGACGCCCCAGCGGACCTCCGCGAGCCTGCGGCCGAGCCCCGCCCCCAGGATGCTGCCCGAAGCCACCTGGGTGGTGGACAGCGCGAAACCGAGGTGCGTGGAGGTCAGGATGACGGCCGCGGAGGCGGTCTCGGCGGCGAAGCCCTGCGGCGACCGGATCTCGGTGAGGCCCTTGCCCAGAGTGCGGATGATCCGCCAGCCGCCGAGGTAGGTACCCAGGCCGATGGCCAGGCCCGCGGACGCCACGACCCAGAGAGGCGGGCCGGCATGGTGGCCGAGGGCACCGGCGGAGATCAGCGTGAGCGTGATGACGCCCATGGTCTTCTGCGCGTCGTTCGTGCCGTGGGCGAGGGAGACCAGCGAGGCGGAGGCGATCTGGCCGATGCGGAAGCCCCGGGTGACGCGGTCTCCGCCGGCCCGGTCGGTGAGCCGGTAGGCGAGGTGGGTGGCGAGCAGCGCGGCGACACCGGCCACGACGGGCGAGGCCACCGCCGGCACCAGCACCTTCTCGACGACCTTGCCGAAGTCGACGCCGTGGCTGCCCGCCCCGACCCACACGGCCCCGATCAGCCCGCCGAACAGGGCGTGCGAGGAGCTCGAGGGCAGACCGATCAGCCAGGTCAGCAGATTCCACAGGATGGCGCCGACCAGCCCCGCGAAGATCATGCCCGGGGAGACGAGGGTGTCGTGCACGATGCCGTCCGAGATGGTCCTGGCGACCTCGGTGGACAGGAAGGCGCCGACGACGTTGAGGACACCGCTGATCAGGACCGCCGTACGGGGTGCGAGCGCGCCGGTGGCGATGGACGTGGCCATCGCGTTCGCCGTGTCGTGGAAACCGTTGGTGAAGTCGAAGGCGAGCGCCGTGATGATGACGGCCGCCACGAGGAACGTGATGTGGTCCATTGCTGAATGCAAACAGCGCAGGCCGGTGGATCGGGATCGGTGCGGCGGGGGCCGGTCGAGGTTCACGCAGGTGGCGGGGGCGCGTGCCTCTACGATCGCGCCCATGAGGATCAGATGGACGTACGCCTTCATCGACCGTGCGCGTGCGGACTTCGGCGCCGCCTGCGACTTCTGGACGGCGGTCACGGACACCCGCCTGTCCGAACCGCGCGGGGAGCGCGACGAGTTCGTCACCCTGCTCCCCGAGGGCGCCGACGCGTGCGTGAAGGTGCAGGCGGTCGGTCCGGGTTCCGGCGGTGCGCACATCGACTTCTGCGTGGACGACGTGGCGGAGTTCGCCGCCGCGGCGGTACGGCTCGGCGCGGGTGTGGTGGCCGACCTGAAGTCGCTCGTCGTGCTGCGTTCGCCCGGCGGGCAGTTGTTCTGCGCGGATCCCTGGCGCGGTCAGTCGTCGCGGCCGGGTGTGGTGGCGGGCAGCCGTCTCGACCAGGTGTGCCTGGACGTCCCCTCCTCGGCCTACGAGGGCGAGGTCGCCTTCTGGAGCGCGCTGCTCGACGGCTGGGAGTCCCTGCCGGGCGCCCTGCCGGAGTTCCACGTGGTCAAGCCGCCGTCCGGCCTGCCGGTCCGTCTGCTCCTGCAACGCCTCGGCGAAGGGTCGGCATCGGCCCACCTCGACCTCGCCTGCGCGGATGTCTCGTCGACGCGGGCACGCCACGAGCGACTCGGGGCCGCCTTCGTGGCAGGTTTCTCCGGCTGGACGGTGATGCGCGACCCGTCGGGCGGCAGGTACTGCCTGACGACCCGGGATCCGGTGACGGGCGGGTTGCGCGGTCACGGGGCGTCGACGTAGGCGCAGGCGACGGCCCCGGCTTCCCCGGTCGTCGGGCAGGGCGGCAGGTCCGGTGTCCCGCCCGGGTCGGTCTGCTGCCAGACGTACGGCCCCCGCGGCTCCGTGGAGTCCTGCATCCACAGCGTCAGCCCGCCCGCGACGGCCACGAGCAGCGCCCACCCGATCATCACCCGGCGCCACACCGTGCGGCGCCGATCCCCCTGTGCACCCATGCCTCACACGCTAGTGCCTGGGCAGGCGAAGGTGTCGCGACGGGGCGACGCTGCCTGCAGCGGCACTATTCGCCCAACCGCGCCGCCCGGGCCCGGAGATAACGCTGCTCGGGCAGGCTGAGAGTTCGCGCCGCCGCCGACTCGTAGGCGGCCCGGGCGGCTTCGGTCTCGCCCGCGCGCTCCAGGAGGTGGCCTCGTACGGCGTCCAGGCGGTGGCCCCTCAACTCGTCCGTCAGGGAATCGACTTCGGTGAGACCTGCGTGCGGGCCGTGGACCATGGCGACGGCGACCGCGCGGTTGAGACGCTCGACCGGGCCGGGGACCAGGCCGACCAGGATGTCGTACAGGCCAAGGATCTCAACCCAGTCCGTCGCCGCGGGTGAAGCTGCCTCGTCGTGCACGGCGGCGATCGCGGCCCGCAGCTGGAACGGCCCCGGCCGGCCCCGGGACAGAGCCCGGGTGACCAGTGCGACGCCCTCCTCGATCGCCGCCCGGTCCCAGCGGCCGCGGTCCTGCTCGTCGAGGGGGATCAGCTCGCCGGTCGGACCGCTGCGCGCGTCGCGCCGGGCGTCGGTGAGCAGCATCAACGCGAGCAGACCGGCCACCTCGCAGTCGCCCGGCAGCAGCCGGTGGACCGCGCGGGTCAACCGCACGGCCTCGCCCGCGAGGTCGCGGCGTTGCAGCGCGGCGCCGGAAGTGGCCGTATAGCCCTCGTTGAAGATCAGATAGAGGGTCTGCAGGACGGACGGCAGCCGCTGCTCCCAGTGGTCCGGGCGGCCGAAGCGCTCGCCCCGCACCTTCTGCTTGGCCCGGCTGACCCTCCCCCGAGTTCTCGGCTTCGCTCGAACAGGGGGGACCCCCATCGCCATCGTCGCTTCCGGGACCAGAAAGGCCCGCGCGATCTCCGCGGTGGTCAGACCGCCCACGGCACGCAGGGTCAGCGCGATCTGCGCGGGCGGTGAGAGGTCCGGATGGCAGCACAGGAACAGCAGCGAGAGCGTGTCGTCCTCGCGGGGCGCCCGCTCCCCGGGCGGCGGGGCCGTGAAGGCGTCCCGGGGCGTGAGCGCGGCGGCCCGCTCCTCGCGCTGCCGCCGGGCCTGGTCGCTGCGCAGGGCGTCGGTGAGCCGCCGCGAGGCGACCTTGATCAGCCAGCCGCGCGGATTGCCGGGCACACCCGCTTCAGGCCACTGCCCGGCCGCCGCGAGCAGTGCCTCCTGTACGGCGTCCTCGGCGGCGTCGAAGTGCCCGTACCGTCTGACCAGCGCACCGAGGACCTGCGGCGCGTTGCCGCGCAGCAGGTCCTCGATCTCGGACGTGTTCCTCACGGGTGTGTCCGTCGGTGCCGCCGTGCGTCAGATGTCCCCGGCACCATCCATGATCGGGCGGATCACGACGGGATGGGCGGGGGCACCGGGCGGCTGGGGGCAGCGGGAGACGCGGTCGGCGATCTCCGTGACCCGCTCCAGGCTCTCGCACTCCAGGACCCAGTAGCCGGCCAGCAGCTCCTTGGTCTCGCTGTACGGCCCGTCGGTGATCACTGCCTTGCCGTTGTCACCGAGGGTGACGTGCCGGGTCTGTGCCGGCTCGGCCAGGCCCTGGGCGTCGACGAGCTCACCACTCTCGGAAAGGTCGTCGTTGATGGCTCCCATGTAGGCGAACATGGTCTGCACCTCCTCCTCGCTCCAGGCCGGGGAGTCCGCCGACGCCTTGCCCCGCATGGCCTCGTAGTCCGCCTGCGTGCCCTGCACCATGACCAGGTACTTCATCAGTCCGCTCCTTCGGCTCGCACCGCCCCGGTGGGCGGCTCTTCACAGGGGACGTCGGAGCCGGGCGGCGCATCTCGACACGGGCTCAGGAATTCTTCTCGACGGTTGCTCCGGGGGCCGTTCGGGGCCCGTCCGGGGGCGCGCCGGATCGGCCGGGGGCTGCTTCAGGCGGGTACGGGGTCGTGTCGGCGGGGCGGGAGGCGGCTTCGGTCCGAGGCGCCGTAGCGGACGGGGCGGTCTCCTCGGGGGCCGCGGGATCTTCCCGGGGCTGAGTGCCCTGGACGGTGTGGCCGCTTGCGGCGGCTCCCGCGTCGTAGGCCCCGCATTCCGGGTTGCGGCACGGGCCCGGCCCCCAGCGGGGGACCCAGGTGCCCAGCGTCTTGTGACGCCGGACGACCGTCTCCACTGGCTGTCCGCAGCTGGGACAGACGTGTTCTTGGCTGCCCATGTCCCCAGCGTAGGCCGGTCGGGGGCTCAGCGCTTCCTGCCGTACGCGCGCACCAGAGCGCCGTTTCCGAACGCGCGCACCGACTGCGGGGTGAACTCCGCGATCGCGAACCCGGAGCCGAACATCGGCATGCCCGCGCCGTGAGGGAGTTCCGCCGCACGGCCGGACTCCCCTTCTCCGGTCAGGCCTGGGCGGCGGGCCGGTGGGGTCTGGGCTCGCGCCACATGGGCCACATCGCCGGGCCGTCCGGCAGGTCGAGGACCGGGCCGACGGACTCGAAGCCCAGGCGCTCGTACAGCTTGCGGCTGCGGGCGCTGCTGGCCTCCAAGTAGGCAGGCAGGGCCTGACGGTCGCAGCGGTCGAGGACGCTCTCGATGAGCGCGGTGCCGAGGCCCTCGCCCTGGCGGCCGGGCGCCACGCCGATCATCCACAGGTACTCGTGGGCCCGCCCGGTGGGATGGATGGCGGCCGTCAGCCGGCCGATCATCTCGATGCGCTCGTTGTCGGGATCGACGGCCTCACGCACCTGGGCCGGACCTTCGTCCTCGGTGGCGCCGTCATGGCCGGCGGGGTCGCCGTGACCGACGGAGTCGTCGTGGTCCTCGTCAGCGGGCATGGAGAGCCACAGGGCACAGGCCGAGCCGTCCTCGGCGACGTCTATGCGGCCGGCCGCGAGCACGATGTCGGTGAAGGCGGCCATGAGTCCGGGGTGCTTGGCGCGGCGCTCCTCCACCCCTGGGAAGACCCAGCCGCTGACGGGGTCGTCCTGGAACGCGTCGTCCAGCAGCCGGACGATCAGCTCCCGGTCCCCTGCGCCCGCCGTCCGGATGGCCACACCCATGCCCCGCCCCTTCGCTCGTCCCGACGGGCGTTGATCGTAGGGGGGTTGGCCCGCGCGGGGTGATGCGAGCAGGATCTTGGCGGGATTCAGTCGAACGTTTGCCCAAACTCGATTGATACGGCAGCCGTACAGGAGTCGGTCCAGACGTCGATCCAGAGGTCGTTCGGGAGCCGTTCCGAAAGGATCCAGGGGTCGTTCGGGAGCCAGTCCGCAGGGTTACAGGGGTCGTTCGGGAGCCAGTCCGCAGGGTTACAGGGGTCGTTCGGGAGCCAGTCCGGGAAGGAGGAGCGGGCCCCGCACACCGTGGGGCAGTGCGGGACCCGCCGACCGGAGGCCGGTGACCGTGCGGGGTCAGGAGCCGCACGGCCCCGGGCGCCCCGGGGTCTTGCCCGTCGGTTGCCCGAGGGACGTCGCTGGTGCTGCCGCTCGTCGGCCCTGGCCGACCGGCAACGGTCCGCCAACCGATGCGGGCCGCCTCTCGCCGCACGCCGCCCCCCGCCGAGGCTGCCTTCCACCACGGCCGCCCCCGCCGAGGCCGTCGCCCACCGCGGGCCGCCACCCGCTGTGGGCCACCGCCTGCCGCGGGCCGTCAACCGGCCCGCCGGGTCACGAACTCGGCGAGGGCCAGCAGACCGCCCGCCGCCTCCGGGTCCGGCACCGCACGGGCCAGTTGCTGCATCGCCCGGGCCATCCGGTCGGCCGCCTCCTCCTGGGCCCAGTCACGGCCGCCCGCACGCTCCACTGCCAGGGCGATGTGCTCCAGGTCCTCCGTCTCGCTGGGTCGTGCGTACAGCTCGGCGAGTTCGGCCGCCGCCGCGTCGCCGGAAGTGAAGGCCGCGACCACCGGCAACGACTTCTTGCGGGCGGCCAGATCCGTACCGACTGGCTTGCCGGTGCGGCGCGGGTCGCCCCATATGCCGATGACGTCGTCGATGAGCTGGAAAGCGAGCCCGGCCTCCCGTCCGAACGCGTCCAGCGCCGCCACTTCCGCCTCCGAGGCCCCCGCGTACAACCCGCCGATAGCGCAGGCACTCCCGAGCAAGGCGCCCGTCTTGGCCTCCGCCATGGCGAGCACCTCGTCGAGCGTGACCTCGGCAGGGGCGCAGCGTTCCAGAGCCGTGTCCGCGTGCTGCCCCGCGCACAGTTCGACCACGCAGTCCGCGAGCCGGGCGGCGGCGGCCGGGGCGGCTGGGTGCGGGTCCTGGGCGAGCAGCCGCAGGGCCAGCGCCTGCAGGGCGTCCCCGGCGAGGATGGCGTCGGCGTCACCGAACACCGTCCACGCCGTGGGGCGATGGCGGCGGGTGGTGTCCCGGTCCATCACATCGTCGTGCAGCAGCGTGAAGTTGTGGACGAGCTCCACCGCAGCCGCTGCCCGAGCCGCCCCCGCCCGCGCCTCGGACCCGCCGCCGGCGGCCGCAGCGGCGAGGACCAGCGCGGGCCGGACGGCCTTGCCGGAGCTCCCCTCCGTCGCAGTCCCGTCGGCCTGTCCCCAGCCGAAGTGGTAGAGCGCGATCCGGCGTATCGGCCCCGGCAGCGAGCCGAGCGCGGTCCGCAGGACCGGATCGACCTCCGCCCGGGCCCGCTCCAGCAGCATGACCGCCTCGTGCCCCTCGGTCGGCGTCGGCCGGCCGTCCCGCTGTGTCCCGATGGTTGCTCGTCCTTCCGGTGTCCCCGCGGCCTGCCGGGGCTCGGCGTACCGCTGCCCGCCCGGGGCGGGCAGCGTCGTCTCCGTCCCGGACTCCGTGAGGGACTCACCCATGGGACCGCCTCGGAGGATGAGCGGAGGGTGGCGCTTCCGCTGTCGCTGGGCGCGTACCCCGAGGATGTACCCGCCCTGACGGGCGGGGACACGGCCTGCCTGTCGGCAGCGTCACCGCCAGCGGCCGATCTCGACGTTCTCCAGGACGCCGAGCGCGTCCGGTACCAGGACCGCGGCCGAGTAGTAGGCCGTGACCAGGTACTTGATGATGGCCTGTTCATTGATGCCCATGAAGCGCACCGACAGGCTCGGCTCGATCTCGTCCGGGATGCCGGAGGCGCGCAACCCGATGACACCCTGGTCGGCCTCGCCGGTACGCAGAGCGATGATGGACGTCGTACGGGCGTCCGAGACCGGGATCTTGTTGCACGGGAAGATCGGCACACCGCGCCAGGTCGGGATGCGGTTGCCGGCCATGTCGATGGTCTCGGGCACCAGCCCGCGCTTGTTGAGCTCGCGGCCGAACGCGGAGATGGCACGCGGATGAGCGAGGAGCATCTTGGTGCCGCGGCGCCTGCTGAGCAGCTCGTCGAGGTCGTCCGGGCTGGGCACGCCGTCGTGCGGCTGGATCCGCTGGTCGTACTCGCAGTTGTGCAGGAGCCCGAAGTCGCGGTTGTTGATGAGCTCGTGCTCCTGGCGCTCCTTCAGCGCCTCGACCGTCAGCCGGATCTGCTGCTCGGTCTGGTTCATGGGCTGGTTGTAGAGGTCGGCCACGCGCGTGTGGATGCGCAGCACGGTCTGCGCGACGCTCAGTTCGTACTCACGCGGCCGGGCCTCGTAGTCGACGAACGTGTGCGGGATGTCCGGCTCGCCCGAGTGGCCGGAGGAGAGGTCGATCTCCTTCTCGCCGTACTTGTTGGAGCGCTGCGAGGGGATCGAGCGGCGCTGCCGGAGGTGTTCGCGCAGGGTGTCCGAGCGCTCCGCGATCTGCTCGAACTCCTGGCGGGGCAGCACGAGCACGGTGCACGCGGTGAGGGCGCGGGCCGTGAACTCCCAGATCGCGTCCCCGTCGAGCAGCGCCTCGTCGCCGAAGTAGGCCCCGTCCGCGAGGATTCCGAGGGACTCGTCGTCCCCGTAGGGGCCGGTGCCGACCTTCTCCACCCTGCCGTGCGCCAGCAGGTACACCTCGTCGGACGGGCTGCCGAAGGAGGCGATCACCTCGCCCGCCGGGATCTCCCGCTGCTCGCAGCGGCGGGAGATCTCGAAGAGCACCTCCTCGTCCTCGTACGACCGCAACGCCGGCAGCTCCCCCAGTTCCGCGGGGATGACCTCGACGCGGTCGCCGGTCTTCACGAACGTCACCCGGCCGTCGCCCACGGAGAACGTGAGCCGACGGTTCACCCGGTACGTGCCGCCCTGAATATCGACCCAGGGAAGCATCCGCAGCAGCCAGCGCGAGCTGATCTCCTGCATCTGCGGCACGGACTTGGTCGTGGTGGCCAGGTTCCGCGCGGCCGCCGTGCCGAGACTCTGCTGCGGCTTGGTCTGCTCCGTGCGGACCTCTTCGCCTACCGACATAGAGAACTGCCCTCCCGGTTGTGACCGACGCCCCCATGCCTCGGGCATCGATGTGCACCCGCAAGCCTTCCGCACCCGACGCGGCGGTGCTATTACCCGAAAGAGCGGGAATGGATCTTCGCGCTGCTGGGCAGAGGGGGCCCGTCACGGCGTTCGAAGCGCCGGCGTCCGGGACGCGGATCGAGTGCCCCGGCGCAGCGAGGGCGTCAGCCCCGATCCCCCTCCTCCCCCACTCGCGGGTGACAATGGCTCGATGACCAGCCCCGATCCGCCCGGACTCGCCGCGCTGCTGCCCCGGCTGCCGTCACCGGTGCAGGAAGTCGTGGACGACCGGTTCGAGCGCCGGGGCGTCCGGCTGCTGCTGAAGCGGGACGATCTGATCCATCCCGAGCTGATCGGCAACAAGTGGCGCAAGCTCGCGCCGAACCTGATCGCGGCGGCCGGCCGTACCGTCGTCACCTTCGGCGGCGCCTGGTCCAACCATCTGCGTGCCACGGCCGCGGCCGGCCGGCTGCTCGGCATCCCCACGGTCGGTGTCGTACGCGGCGACGAGCTGGCCGGCCGGCCCCTCAACCCCTCACTGAGTCGCTGCGCGTCCGACGGGATGCGGCTGCACTTCGTCGACAGGGCGACCTACCGCCGCAAGTCCTCGCCCCGGGACCTGGCCGTCGTCCTGCGCGCGGCGGACGCCGAGGACGCCTACGTCGTCCCCGAGGGCGGCAGCAACGCCGAGGCCGTACGCGGTTGCCGCGCGCTCGGCAGCGAGCTGCGGGGCCGGGCCGAGGTCGTCGCCGTGGCCTGCGGCACCGGTGGCACACTCGCGGGGCTGGCCGCCGGTCTCGGCCCCGGCGTGCGTGCCCTGGGCGTGCCGGTGCTCAAGGGCGGCTTCCTGACCGCCGAGACGGAGGCCCTGCAGCGTGAGGCATTCGGCGGCCGGCGCGGCACCTGGAGCCTCGATGAGCGCTTCCATTTCGGTGGCTACGCGCGCGTGCCCGCCGAACTCGACGCCTTCGCGGAGGACTTCGAGCAACGGCACGGCCTGCCCGTGGAGCGTCTGTATGTCGCCAAGCTGCTGTACGGACTCGTCACGCTGGCCGGTGAGGGTGCCTTCCCGCGCGGGACGGCGGTCGCGGCCGTGATCACCGGCCGCCCCTTCCCCTGAGGCGCCGCTCCCCTTGACGTGCCGCTCCGTCCTGCCCTCGACGGCGACGCTCCGCCGTCACGCCGCCTCCCGGAACGCCGCCGCCTCCTCCAGGTCAAGCCTGCGCAGCAGGGTCCGCAGCATCTCGTCGTCGATGTAACGGCCGTCCCGGAGTCTGACGAACACCTCGCGCTCGGCGCTGATCATCTCGCGCGACAGCCGCCGGTAGGTGTCGTCGACGGACTCCCCGGTGATCGGGTTGGCCTGGCCGAGCCGTTCCCAGACGGCGTTGCGGCGGCGCTCCAGGACGATGCGCAGCCGGTCGGCGAGCGGGGCGGGCAGGGCGTTGCGCTCGTCGGTGAGGAGTTCGTCCAAGCGCCGTTCGGCGGCCCGGGAGGCCTGTGCCTGGGCGTTGGCCTCGGCCAGCGTCTCGGAATGGGCGTCCCGGCCGGGGAACTTCAGCATCCGGATCAGTGGGGGCAGGGTCAGGCCCTGCACGACCAGGGTCCCGATGACCGTGGTGAAGGTCAGGAAGAGGATGAGGTTGCGCTGCGGGAAGGGCTCTTCTCCGTCGTGCATGGTGAGCGGGATGGAGAAGGCGATGGCCAGCGAGACGACCCCCCGCATCCCGGCCCACGCGATCACGAACGGCCCCTTCCAGGTCGGGTCCTGTTCCCGTTCCCGCACGCGGGCCGACAGCAGCCGCGGCAGGAAGGTGGCGGGGTACACCCAGACGAACCGGGTGGCGACGACGACCAGGAACACGGCGATGGCGTACCAGGCGGCCTCGACGCCCTCATACTCCCCGAGCCCCCTCAGCACCACCGGCAGTTGCAGGCCGATCAGCGCGAACACGGCCGACTCCAGGACGAAGGCGACCATCTTCCAGACCGCCTCCTCCTGCAGGCGCGTCGCGAAATCGACCTCCCACGCGCGGTGCCCCAGGTAGAGCGCGACGACCACGACCGCGAGGACCCCGGAGGCGTGCACCTGTTCGGCGACGGCGTAGGCGACGAAGGGGATCAGCAGGGACAGCGTGTTCTGCAGCAGTGCTTCCTTCACGTGCGTGCGCAGCCAGTGGATCGGCGCCATCAGCAGCAGGCCCACCACGACGCCGCCGACCGCCGCGAGCAGGAACTCGCCGATGCCCCCGGCCCAGGTCGCGCCCTCGCCGACGGCGGCGGCCAGGGCCACCCGGTAGGCGGTGATCGCGGTGGCGTCGTTCAGCAGGGACTCGCCCTGGAGGATCGTGGTGATCCGCGACGGCAGTCCCACCCGGCGGGCGACCGCCGTGGCCGCGACGGCGTCCGGGGGCGCCACCACCGCGCCGAAGACCAGGGCCGCGGTCAGCGGCATTCCCGGCACGATCACGTACAGGGCCCAGCCGACGACGAAGGTCGCGAACAGCACGTACCCGACGGACAGCATCGCGACCGGCCGCAGCTGCGCCCGCAGGTCGAGGTAGGAGCTGTCGGTCGCGGCCGTGTGCAGCAGCGGGGGCAGGATGAGCGGCAGGACGACGTGCGGGTCGAGCGTGTACTCGGGTACCCCCGGAACGTAGCTGACCGCCAGCGCCACGGCCACCAGCAGCAGCGGCGCCGGCACCGGGGTCCGCCGCGCCGCCGCGGCGATCGCGGCACTGCCCGCCACGAGCAGCAGCAGTGGCATCACGTCCATCGTTCTCGCCCGCCCTCATTTTTCGACGCGGTCTTCCGCCCGACCGTCGTAACCTGGCAATCATGAAACAGTGCACGCACGCCGACGCGCTGCCGCACCCCGAACCCGGCCCGCTCAGCGAGACGTGTCCGGAGTGCTTGGCCGAGGGCATGGATCCGGTGCAACTACGGCTGTGCCTCAGCTGCGGTCACGTCGGCTGCTGCGACTCCTCGCCGGGACGGCACGCGGCGGAGCATCACAAGGAGTCCGGTCACCCCGTGATGCGGACCCACGAGCCCGGAGAGGTCTGGCGCTGGTGCTTCGTCGACCACGTCCTGGTGTGACGCGACAGGACCCCGGCGGCGGACGGTTCGACCGTCTGACGTCTGGGTACGTCAACCCGGCGCGCGCTCTTCCCATTTGGGCCCGCCCAACCCCTAGACACGGAGCGTATCCACAGGTTTACTGTGAGTGACGACAAGGGGTTGGGGTCCCGGGGACAGGACCGTCGAGAGCGCGGTAGCGTCACCGCTGAACCACGTATCGCGTTATCCCGAGGGGCGACCCTCGGCCCTGAAACGCTTGTACCACCATGGAGGTGAGGGTGTCCCAGATCGCAGGCGAGCCCGCGACCCAGGACTTCGTAGAAGTCCGGCTGCCGGCCGCGGGGGCCTACCTGTCGGTGCTGCGTACGGCCACGGCCGGTCTCGCGGCCCGTTTGGACTTCACCCTCGACGAGATCGAGGACCTGCGCATCGCGGTGGACGAGGCCTGCGCGATCCTGCTTCAGCAGGCCGTGCCCGGCTCGGTGCTCAGTTGTGTCTTCCGTCTCGTCGACGACTCACTCGAGGTCACCGTCTCGGCGCCGACCACGGATGGTCATGCCCCTTCGCGGGACACCTTCGCCTGGACCGTCCTGTCCGCTCTGGCGGGCAAGGTCTCCTCCGCCGTGGACAAGGACAAAACCGTTTCGATCAGCCTCTACAAACAGCGCGGCGCGGGACCCGGGCCGGCGTGAGGAGCGAGGACGGGCCGGTGCGGGACGAAGAGCGCGGCACACGAGAGCTGCCGGCCGAGGGCACGGGCACGAGCGGCCCGACCGGTGCCCGACGCATGGCGGACGGCATCGACGGCATCCCCGAGCAGGCCCGCCCGCATCCCGAGGACGACTCCGCGGGGGTCGTCCTCCCGGGCGGCGGGCGGCTGGACCGGGACGGTGCCGTGCGGAGCGCGCCTCCGGGCGAGGGGATCGCCGTACCCCCGGCCCAGGGGGGTCCCCCCACTCCCGCGCAGTCGAGAGTGGCGGAGGAGGCGAGGGCTCGGGGAAGGGCGACGGGCGGGACGATGAGCGAGCACGAGCGACACTCCGAGGATCAGACGCCGCGCGCGCACCACGCACAGGGGGCGCAGCACGGCTCTCCGGACCGCAGTGGGGCGCGCGAGATGTTCCTCAAGCTGCGCACCCTGAGCAGCGGCAGTCCCGAGTACGCGGAGCTGCGCAACCAGCTGGTCCGGATGCATCTGCCGCTCGTGGAGCATCTCGCGCGTCGCTTCCGCAACCGGGGCGAGCCGCTGGACGACCTCACCCAGGTCGCCACGATCGGGCTGATCAAGTCGGTCGACCGTTTCGACCCGGACCGTGGCGTGGAGTTCTCGACGTACGCGACCCCGACGGTCGTCGGCGAGATCAAGCGACACTTCCGCGACAAGGGCTGGGCGGTGCGCGTCCCGCGCCGGCTGCAGGAGCTGCGCCTGGCGCTGACCACGGCGACGGCCGAGCTGTCGCAGCTGCACGGCCGCTCCCCCACGGTCCACGAGCTCGCCGAGAAGCTGGCGATCTCCGAGGAGGAGGTCCTGGAGGGCCTGGAGTCCGCCAACGCGTACTCCACGTTGTCCCTGGACGTCCCCGACACCGATGACGAGTCCCCGGCGGTCGCGGACACCCTCGGCGCCGAGGACGAGGCGCTGGAGGGCGTGGAGTACCGGGAGTCCCTCAAGCCACTGCTGGAGGATCTCCCGCCGCGCGAGAAGCGGATTCTGCTGCTGCGGTTCTTCGGCAACATGACGCAGTCGCAGATCGCGCAGGAGGTCGGCATCTCCCAGATGCATGTCTCCCGGCTGCTGGCACGCACGCTGGCCCAGCTGCGGGAGAAGCTCCTCGTCGAGGAGTGACGACTACTTCTCCAGGTTGCCGGAGTTGCCGGGCCCGCGGATCCCGAGGGCCCGGGTCGTCTCGGGGTTCACCAGCAGCACCAGCGACGCGACGGCCACGACCGCGAGGGCGATCCCGCCCGGGATGGCCATGCTGTCGGCCTGCAGCAGGTTGTAGGCCACCGGCAGCGCCATGAGCTGCGTGATGACGGCCGGGCCGCGGCTCCAGCTGCGCAGGGCGAGCAGTCCCCGGGCTGCGAACAGCGGCAGCAGTGCGAGCACGACCAGCGTGATACCGCCGGTCACGGCCTGCTGCCGGTCGTCGGGATGCCCCGTGAGGCCGAGGACGAGGATCCAGACGCCGCCGACGACCAGCGCGAGGCCTTCCAGCGCCGCCAGCAGCGCGGCGTACGTCAGACGCCGGGGCCGGGCGCCGGTGGTTTCCTCGATGGTGGGGGTCTGCTCACTGCTCACCCCTGAAGAGTAGCCCTCGTCGTGCGCGCCCCTCGTGGGGAGGTTCACCCCCGCCCTCTTACCGGATCCCTACCTCGGTATGGGCCCGGTACCCCCCAGTAGGTACGCTGCCAGTCATGCGTGCACTCCTCGTGGTCAATCCGGCGGCAACCACCACAAGTGCGCGCACACGCGACGTACTGATCCATGCGCTCGCCAGCGAGATGAAGCTGGAGGCGGTCACCACGGAGTACCGGGGTCACGCGCGGGACCTCGGCCGGCACGCGGCGGACAGCGACGACATCGACCTGGTGGTGGCCCTGGGCGGCGACGGCACGGTCAACGAAGTGGTCAACGGCCTCCTGCACGCCGGCCCCGCGCCGGGCCATCTGCCCGGCCTCGCCGTGGTCCCCGGCGGTTCCACCAATGTCTTCGCCCGCGCCCTGGGCCTGCCCAACGACGCCGTGGAGGCCACCGGCGCCCTGCTGGACGCCCTGCGCGACGGCAGCGAGCGAACCGTCGGCCTGGGCCTGACCTCGGGCACGCCGGGCACGGAGGACGAGTCGGTGCCGGCCCGCTGGTTCACGTTCAACGCGGGGCTCGGCTTCGACGCCGGTGTGGTGGGTCGTGTGGAGCAGCATCGCGAGCGCGGCCGGAAATCCACACACGCTCTCTACGTGCGCCAGGTGATGCGTCAGCTCCTGGGCGAGCCGAACCGCCGCAACGGGACAATCACGCTGGAACGGGCCGGCCAGGACCCGATCACCGATCTGGTGCTGTCCATAGTCTCGAACACCTCGCCCTGGACGTTTCTGGGGAATCGCCCGATCTACGCGGCACCTAAAGCCTCGTTCGATACCGGGCTCGATCTCTTCGGTCTCAGCCGCCTGTCGACCGCGGCGGTTGCCCGGTATGGCACCCAGTTGCTCACTTCGTCCCCCGAGCGCGGACCCCATGGCAAGCACGCCACCTCTCTGCACGACTTGACAGAGTTCACCTTGCATTCGAAGGTCCCGCTCCCCCTCCAGATGGACGGTGACCACCTGGGGCTGCGGACCAGCGTGACGTTCACAGGCGTACGCCGTGCACTGCGTGTGATTGTGTGAGCAGAACTGGCTAAAGTCCTTTCACTCGAACGTTTAGGCCAGGATCCACCCCATGGAAGTACGGCTGTGACCTAGTCGACACCGAAGAATCAAAAAAAACTTTCCAGAAGGGGTTGTATCCGCCGCTGAGGTTTGCGAGTCTCTACGTGGCGATCGAGACGGCCCGCAACACCGGCCTCCACTGATCACCAGAACCCCTCTTCAACTCACAGGACCTTCGCCGGGGAACCTGGCAGTCGGCCCTTCACTTGTTGAGGGATTCGTGAAAGCGTTCACATTCACAAGCAACCCTGCACGTAATACCAAGGAGAGGTAGCAGCCATGGACTGGCGTCACAACGCCGTTTGCCGCGAGGAAGACCCCGAGCTCTTCTTCCCCATCGGCAACACCGGTCCTGCGCTGCTGCAGATCGAGGAAGCCAAGGCCGTCTGCCGTCGCTGCCCGGTTATGGAGCAGTGCCTGCAGTGGGCGCTCGAGTCCGGTCAGGACTCCGGCGTCTGGGGTGGTCTCAGCGAGGACGAGCGTCGCGCCATGAAGCGCCGCGCCGCCCGCAACCGGGCCCGTCAGGCCTCCGCCTGACAACCCACCCCTGCTGACAGCCTGAGCTTGGCGGCGCGTACAGCGCGTACGCATCTCCCGCCCCCGAGCCGCAGCGCGCAGTTCCCCCGATGCGCTTAGTTAAGCAGCAACGAGCTTTAGCCCCGGGCCACTTGGTGGCCCGGGGCTCATTGCTTTTATCGGGTCCCCTTTGCAAGAACTCCGGATTCCGTTACTTCTGCGATCGCACCGGGATGTCAAGGATCACGCGGGTGCCGCGCTCCGGGGCCGGGACCATGTCGAAGGTGCCGCCCAACTCTCCCTCCACCAGGGTCCGCACGATCTGCAGGCCGAGATTGCCGGCGGTGTGCGGATCGAACCCTTCGGGCAGACCGACCCCGTCGTCCTGGACCGTGACCAGCAGTCGGGCCTCCTTGGCCGTGCCGCCGCGGACCGCCGACACCTCGACCGTGCCGGTGTCGCCCTCGCGGAACCCGTGCTCCAGCGCGTTCTGCAACACCTCGGTCAGCACCATCGACAGCGGCGTGGCGACCTCGGCGTCGAGAATGCCGAAGCGGCCGGTGCGCCGGCCCGCGACCTTGCCCGGGGAGATCTCCGCGACCATGGCCAGCACGCGGTCGGCGATGTCGTCGAACTCCACGCGCTCGTCCAGGTTCTGGGAGAGCGTCTCGTGCACGATCGCAATCGATCCGACGCGCCGCACCGCCTCTTCGAGGGCCTCGCGCCCGCGGTCGGACTCGATGCGCCGGGCCTGGAGGCGCAGCAGAGCCGCCACCGTCTGGAGGTTGTTCTTGACGCGGTGGTGGATCTCGCGGATCGTCGCGTCCTTGGTGATCAACTCGCGCTCGCGCCGACGCAGCTCGGTGACGTCCCGGAGCAGGACGAGGGAACCGATGCGGGTGCCCTTCGGCTTCAGCGGGATCGCGCGGAACTGAATGACCCCGTCGCTTGCCTCGATCTCGAACTCGCGCGGCGCCCAGCCGCTGGCGACCTTGGCGAGTGCCTCGTCCACCGGACCCCGGGTCGGGGCGAGTTCGGCGGTGGTCCTGCCCAGGTGCTGGCCGACGAGGTCGGAGGCGAGGCCGAGCCGGTGGTAGGCGGACAGGGCGTTCGGGGAGGCGTACTGGACGATGGCGTCGGCGTCGAGCCGGATCAGGCCGTCGCCCACGCGGGGCGAGGCATCCATGTCGAGTTGCTGGTTGGCGAACGGGAAGGACCCGGCCGCGATCATCTGCGCCAGGTCGGAGGCGCTCTGCAGGTAGGTGAGTTCCAGGCGGCTCGGGGTGCGCACGGTGAGGAGGTTGGTGTTGCGCGCGATGACTCCGAGGACGCGCCCCTCCCGCCGTACGGGGATCGACTCGACCCGGACGGGCACCTCCTCGCGCCACTCGGGGTCACCCTCGCGCACGATGCGGCCCTCGTCGAGGGCGGCGTCCAGCATCGGGCGGCGGCCGCGCGGGACGAGGTGGCCCACCATGTCGTCCTGGTACGAGGTCGGGCCGGTGTTGGGTCGCATCTGGGCGACCGAGACGTACCGGGTGCCGTCGCTGGTGGGGACCCACAGCACCAGGTCGGCGAAGGAGAGGTCGGAGAGCAGCTGCCACTCCGAGACCAGCAGGTGCAGCCACTCGAGATCGGTGTCGTCGAGGGCGGTGTGCTGGCGTACGAGTTCGTTCATGGAGGGCACGTGGCGAGCGTACCCGGGGGTTCGTACGGCCCTGAAACACCCGCGGGCCGCGGCGCCTGAGAGGGACCCTCAACCCTCCCGGCACCGCAGCCCGGAGCAGCATCGGCCGTGGGGTGTGCGGTCCCGGTCGGCCGAGGATTGAGGAGCCGGGGCAGTCAGGGCAGAGAGCCTCGGTTCCTCGGTCCGCCTTCCTGTGCGGGGAAGACGGAGGCTGGTGCGCGTTGCACACGCGCTCTCGTCACGCATTGTGGACTAGACCACTTATGGGTGTCCATGCGTTGGAGGCTGTTCGTTGTTGTCATTTCCGCGACGCGTCGGACGCAGCGGCGCCCAGCAGGCAGCCTAACCCGTGTGGGTTCCTGTGCGGGGCCAGATGGACAGGGCAATTTCCGCGACCGCCTCCAGTTCCTCCCTGCTCGCCCCGTCACGTGCCTGTTGTGACATGCCCTGGATCATCGCTCCGGTGTGGCGGGCCAGGGCGGCGGCGTCCGTGGCGGGCGGCAGCACGCCGGCGGCGACATCGGCCCTTATCCGACTCTCGAACGCGGCGATGTTGGCGTTGCGGCGGTCCCGCAGCGACTGCTCCACCTCCGGGTTCGAACAGTTCGCGGCGGCGTGGACGACGAGGCAGCCGTGCGGGTGGCCGGGTTCGGTGTACGCGGTGGCGGCTTCACGCAGGGCGCGCTCCACGGCGGCCCGTGCGGTGGGCTCCTCGGCGAGGGCGCGCTCGGTGAAGGATCCGTATCGCGTGCCGTACACGCGGACGACCTCTTCGAAGAGGGACCGCTTGTCACCGAAGGCGGAGTAGAGGCTGGGGGCTCCGATGTCCATGACGCGGGTGAGGTCGGAGACGGAGGTGGCTTCGTAGCCGTGCTCCCAGAACGCCAGGAGGGCCTTTTCCAATGCGGTTTCGCGATCGAAGGAGCGGGGCCGACCGCGGGGCCGGGTCCTGGCCTTGCCCGCCCCGGCGGCCGTCGCACTCGTGGCGTCAGGCCCCTTCGGAGCCTTCGCGGTTCCGTCCTCGTTCACCATGGGATGCATTTTATAGCGGGCACTAGAGAAATGGAGGCCTGCTGCTGTACGGTCATTTCTGTAGCGACCGCTAGAAAAATGAGAAGGGGGCGCCGTCATGGGCGTGCTCACCGGCAGGACGGCACTCGTCACGGGGGCGAGCAGGGGCATCGGGCGAGGCATCGCCGAGCGGCTGGGGCGCGACGGCGCTCGCGTCGCGGTGCACTACGGCAGGAACGAGACGGCGGCGAAGGAAACGGTCGCGGCGATCGAAAGGGCCGGCGGCTCGGCCTTCGCGGTGGGCGTGGAACTGGGCACGCCCGGGGACGCCGAGGCACTGTGGGAGGAGTTCGACCGGCACGCGGACGGGCTGGACATCCTGGTGAACAACGCGGCGATCGGCAACACGCGGCCGATCGGGCAGCTGGAGGAGCGGGAGTTCGACGAGGTCTTCGCGGTGAACGTGAAGGCACCGTTCTTCATCCTCAAGCACGGCATGGCGCGCCTGCGGGACGGCGGCCGGGTCGTCAACATCTCGTCGGGGCTGGCCCGGACGGCGGCCATACCGGACAACATGGCGTACGCGATGACGAAGGGCGCGCTGGACGTCCTCTCACGGGACCTGTCCAAGGTTCTGGGGCATCGGGGCATCACGGTGAACTCGGTGGCCCCGGGGATCATAGACACGGACAACACGGCGGCACTGCTGTACGGCAGTACCGACGGCTGGGCGAAGGCCGCGGCGTTCTCGGCGCTGGGCGGGGTGGGCCGGCCCGCCGAGGTCGCCGACGTGGTGGCGTTCCTGGTGTCGGACGGCGGGCGTTGGGTGACGGGCAGTTGGGTGGACGTGACGGGGGGTTCGCTCACCTAGCCGCGAGAGAGCGGGGCGCGAGCCCCCGGCCCTCCCTCCCCGGCCTCAGCGGGTCTCCGTCACCTTCGCCAGTGCCCGGGGTGCGTCCGGGTCCTGGCCCCGGGCGATGGTGACCTCGTAGGCCAGGAGCTGGAGGGGGATGATCTCCAGCACGGGCTGGACCTCCTCCGCCACGTCGTCCGTGGGCAGCACGAAGCCGGCCGAAGCCTGTTCCACCTGGTGCCCCGGTCCGATGACGACGAGGTCGGCGCCGCGGCCGCGCAGCCGGTCCAGGACCGGCTGGAGGGCTGCGCCGCCCTTGCCGTCGGTCACCACGGCGATGACCGGGGAGACGTTGTCGACCATGGCGAGGGGTCCGTGCAGCAGGTCCGCGCCGGAATAGGAGAGGGCTGGGATGTAGCTGGTCTCCATCAGCTTGAGGGCGGCTTCCTTGGCCGTGGGGTAGCCGTAACCGCGGGAGGTGATCACCATGCGCTCGGCGAAGCGGTAGCGGGCGGCGAGCGTGCGTACCTCCCCTTGGCGGGCCAGCAGTTGCTCGGCGAGGTCCGGCAGCACCCGCGCAGGCGCGCCGTCGCCGCCCCGCAGGCCTTCGACGAAGAGGTAGAGCGCGAGGAGGGAGGCCGTGTACGTCTTGGTCGCGGGGAGGGCTTTCTCGGGCCCGGCCATGATGTCGATGTGGTACTCGGAGACACCGGCGAGCGGTGAGTCCGGGTTGTTGGTGACGGCCAGCGTGATGGCGCCTGCCGCACGGGCGGCCCGGGTCGAGGCGACCAGGTCGGGGGAGCCGCCGGACTGGCTGACGGTGACGACCAGGACGTCGGTGAGGTCGGGCCGGGCGCCGTAGGCCGTGGTGGTGGACATCGAGGTGAGTCCGCAGGGCAGGCCGAGCCGGATCTCCAGGAGGTACTTGGCGTACAGGGCGGCGTTGTCGGAGGTGCCGCGGGCGGTCAGCAGGACGAAGCGGGGCGTGCGGGCGGCGATCCGCCGGGCCACGTCCTGGATGGCGGGGGCGCCCTGGGACAGGATCCGGCGCAGGACGGCGGGCTGCTCCGCCATCTCGCGGGCCATGGTCCGGCCCGGGAGTTCGCTGAGGGGGTCCGGTGTGGCTGCGGCGGTCATGGCGGGTTCCTTCCGGGGCGGGGCGGGTGCAGACCCCATTCCACTCCCCCGGGCCGGACACCGCCCGCCCGGGAGGTCTTGAACGCACTTCCACACCTCCTGGGAGCCCCACTGTTCATGCCCTGCTGACCTGTTCGGCACAGCAGCGCCACCCGCGCGGGAGCGTCGGTACGCACCCTGGGAGCGGCAGGACCGCTCTGTTAGATTGGTCAATAGATTGGTCTAAACCACACGACCCCTCCCGGGTCGGATCCCAGTTGAGCAGTCCTCTCAGATCGGCAGGCCCAGCGTGGAAGTTGTCATCGTTCCGGACGCCGAGGCGGGCGGCGAGCTCATCGCCGAGGCCATGGCACAGCTGCTCCGGCGCAAGCCCGCCGCCCTGCTCGGCGTGGCCACGGGCTCGACGCCGCTGCCTGTGTACGAAGCGCTGGCGGCGAAGGTGCGCTCCGGCACGGTGGACGTCGGACGGGCGCGGATAGCACAGCTCGACGAGTACGTGGGGCTGCCCGCCGATCATCCGGAGTCGTACCGGTCGGTGCTGCGGCGTGAGGTGCTGGAGCCGCTGGGGATCGGGATGGACCAGTTCATGGGCCCGGACGGCACGG
This sequence comes from Streptomyces sp. NPDC013187, assembly GCF_042899705.1. Classification (NCBI taxonomy): domain Bacteria; kingdom Bacillati; phylum Actinomycetota; class Actinomycetes; order Kitasatosporales; family Streptomycetaceae; genus Streptomyces; species Streptomyces sp. NPDC013187. Next base: position 81,948 of record NZ_JBIBAF010000017.1, read on the forward strand.
CGGCGGACGTGCAAGGTGCGTGCGAGGCCTACGACAAGGCGCTGTCGGACGCGGGGGGTGTGGACCTTCAGCTGCTCGGCATCGGGACCGACGGACACATAGGTTTCAATGAGCCGTGCTCGTCGCTGGCGTCGCGGACGCGGATCAAGACGCTGACCGAGCAGACCCGCATCGACAACGCACGCTTCTTCGACGGTGACATCGGCCAGGTGCCGCACCACGTGATCACGCAGGGCATCGGCACCATCCTGGAGGCCCGGCACCTGGTGCTGCTCGCCACCGGCGAGGGCAAGGCTGACGCGGTCGCGGCGACGGTGGAAGGGCCGATCGCCGCGGTGTGCCCCGCGTCCGCGCTCCAGCTCCACCCGCACGCGACCGTCGTCGTCGACGAGGCCGCCGCGTCGAAGCTGAAGCTGGCGGAGTACTTCCGCCACACCTATGCCAACAAGCCTGACTGGCAGGGGATCTAGGCCCATCGACCCGCGGGGTTGTTGACACGGGCTTCCTCAATGGTGATGGCCTGGCCTGCCCAAGGTCTCCACAGGGGTCGCACCGGGGCAGGTCCACTGCGATGCGGGGCGGCTGGTCGGGCCCCAGGTGGCGTTGCCCTTGGCGTCCGAGCGCCAGGACCAGCACGCGTCGCGGCCGTCGGGCCCACCCCTCGGGGTTGACCTCCCAGGCCTCGCCGCGGCCGTAGGGCGTCATGTCGAGCAGGCCGAGGGAGCCGTTGACCCGCTCGTTGCCGCGGCCCGTCGTGGAGTAGGTGAGGAAGGTGCGGTCGCCGTCGCGCAGAAAGGCGGTGAGATGGCCCATGCCGCCGCTGACGGGGGCGGGCACGTCCCGCACCGAGTACCAGGGCTCGTGGCCCGGCCGGAACTCATCGGTGTGGCGGGGTGCCCCCGGGTTGTGCTGACACGAATCGGGCCGGGCTGACACGAACCGGCCCGGGCCGGCGCGGATCGGCCGGGCCGACCGGTTCACTCCGCGTCCTCACAGCCCCGTGACCCCGGCGATCACTTCGGCCGCCGCCCGGCCGCAGACGCGGGCCGCGCCGTGGGTGGCGAGGTGCAGGGCGCCACGCGGGGCGGCCTGGGGGACGCCCATCTCCACGACGACGGTGTCGGGGCGGGCCGCCAGCAGGGTGTCGAGGGCCGAGGCCATCCAGGGGTGGCGGTGTTCGTCGCGCACGACCGCGACGATGCGACGGGGGCCGGCCGCCTCCAGCGCCGCCCGTCCGGCGCTCCCACCGGCCTCCGCCTCCGGGCCGTCCCCGGCGGAGAAGCTGCCGGTCACCGTGCCCGGCAGGAGGTGGACGAGTTCAGCGGCGACGCCCCACGGGGTCTCGTCGCCCACGGCGATGTTGGCGACGGGGGTGAGGGCGGCGACGTAGGGCGGTTCCGTGAGGGGCTTGAAGGTGTCGGGGCTGCCGAGGCCGGGCGCGGCGGTCACGGTGAGAGCGCGGCGGGCGGCGTGCAGGCCGATCTCGGTGCCGTGGGTGCTCTCTGCCGGGCGGTCCGCCGCGCCCGCCCAGCGGGCCAGTGCCCGTACCCGGTCGGCGGCCTCGGCGAGGCGTTCCTCCGGGAGTTCGCCCGCCCGCACGGCTCCGACCAGGGCGTCCCGCAGGCGCAGCACGGTCGCGTCGTCGGCGAGACCGCCGCCCACGCAGATCGCGTCGGCGCCCGCGGCGATGGCCAGGACGCTGCCGCGTTCGATGCCATAGGTACCGGCGATGGCGCGCATCTCCATGCCGTCGGTGACGATGAGGCCGTCGTAGCCGAGCTCGTCGCGCAGCAGGCCGGTGAGGATGCGGTGGGAGAGGGTGGCCGGGCGGTCGGGGTCCAGCGCGGGGACCAGGATGTGGGCGCTCATGACGGCCCGGGTGCCGGCGGCGATGGCGGCGCGGAACGGGGTCAGTTCGCGCTCGGCCAGCACCTCGGCGCGGACGTCGATGCGTGGCAGGGCGTGGTGGGAGTCGACGGCGGTGTCGCCGTGGCCCGGGAAGTGCTTGGTGCAGGCGGCGACCCCTGCGGACTGCAGCCCGGTGACGTAGGCGGCGGTGTGCCGGGCGGCCAGGCCGGTGTCGGCGCCGAAGGAACGGACGCCGATGACCGGGTTGCGCGGGTCGGAGTTCACGTCGGCGGACGGGGCCCAGTTGAGGTTGACGCCGCAGGCGGCGAGGCGGCAGCCCAGTTCGTGGGCGACCTGCTGGGTCAGCTCCACGTCGTCGACCGCGCCGAGGGCGTGGTTGCCCGGGAAGGAGGAGCCGCCCCGCACCTCCAGGCGGGTCACGTCGCCGCCCTCCTCGTCGATGGCGACGAGGACGTCGTCGCGCTCGGCCCGCAGCTGGGCGGTCAGGGCGGCCAGTTGGCCGGGGGAGGCGATGTTGCGGCCGAACAGTCCGACGGAGGCGAGGCCCTCACCGAGCCGCCGCAGCAGCCAGTCGGGGGCGGTGGTGCCGGTGAAGCCGGGCTGGAGGACGGTGAGGGCGTCGCGGGTGAGTGTGTCGGTGCCGCTGGCGAGTGTCGTCATCGGGTGAGGTCATCCCTTCACGGCGCCCGCGGTCAGGCCCGCGGCCATCTTGCGCTGGACGAGGAGGAAGAGGGCGACGATCGGCACGGCCATCATCGTGGCGCCGGCCATCATCGGGGCGTATTCGGTGCCGTGTTTGGTGGTGAAGTTGCCGAGCCAGACCGTCGCGGTCTGGTTCTTCTGGCTGAGGAGCATCAGGGCGTACAGGTACTCGTTCCAGGCCTGGATGAAACCGTAGACCGAGGTGGCGACCATGCCGGGGGCCAGGAGCGGGAAGACGACCCGGAGGAAGGCGCCGGTGCGCGAACAGCCGTCGACCATGGCCGCCTCCTCCAGTTCCCTCGGGATGTTGACGATGAAGCCCCGCAGCGTCCACACCGTGAACGGGAGGATGAAGGTCAGGTACGTGATGATGAGGCCGGTGAGCCGGTCGTACTGGCCCAGGTCGTTGAGCAGCAGGAACACCGGGATGATCATGGCGACCAGCGGGACCATCTGCACGGCCAGGATGCCCACGATCACGATCTTGCGGCCGCGGAAGGCGAACCGGGAGATGGCGAGCGCGGCCAGCAGTCCGACGACCATGCCGATGACCACCACGGCCAGCGACACCACCAGGCTGCGGCCCACCGGGCCCCAGAAGTCGGCGATGTCCAGCGCCCGGGTGAAGTTGTCGAGGGTGATGCCGGTCGGCAGCAGGCTCGGGTCCGCGTCGATGGCGTCCTTGGCGGGCTTGAACGCGGTGTTGAGCATCCAGTAGAGCGGGAAGCCGGCGGTGACGAAGACGAGGAGGCCGAGGAGGTTCCAGCCCAGCCGCGACTTCCGGCGGCCGGCTCCGGCGAGCGTGCTCATTCGACCTCTCCGATCTTCAGCATCTGCCGCATGTAGACGGCGACGACGCCGAGCAGCAGCAAGACGGTGATCAGCGCGATGGCCGAGCCCTGGGCGTAGTCGTTGACGACGAAGGCCCGGTCGTAGGAGTAGGTGTTGAGGACCTGGAACTCCGGCTCGGGGTGGCCGCCGCGCATGACGAACACCTGGGGGAAGACGCCCATGTCCCAGATGACCGACAGGGTCGTGAGCATCACGATGATCGGCTTGAGGACGGGCAGGGTGACATAGCGGAAGACGCCCAAGGAGCCTGCGCCGTCCAGGCGGGCGGCCTCCTCCAGCTCCTTGGGGACCTGGGTGAGACCGGCGCTGAGCGTGATGACCACGAACGGCACCGCTCCCCAGATCACCAGCAGCATGATCACGGCCAGACCCTCGGGGCCGCTGGCGAACCAGTTGTGGCCGACCATGTCGACGCCGGGCAGCTTGCTGAGCAGCGCGTTGAAGACGCCGTAGTCGGAGTCGAAGAGCCACTTGAAGACCGTGGTCGCCACGATCACCGGCATGCCCCAGCCGGCCACCAGCACGATGTTGATGAGTATCTTCAGCCAGCCGGAGACCCGCTGGAGCAGCAGGGCGAGCGCCATGCCGATCACCATGGTGAAGACGACGGCCCCGGCCGCGAAGACGATCGTGCGCACGACGACGGCCCAGAACTCGCCGTCGCCCAGCACCTTGGCGAAGTTGTCGAACCCGACCGACTCGGCCGGCTGGAAGCCCCACAGCTGGGACTGCCCGAACTTCTGGAAGGACAGGGTGACCAGGCGGGCCAGCGGATAGCCCATGACCAGGGCGAGGATCAGCAGGCAGGGCGCGAGCAGCAGCCAGGGGACGGAGGCGCCGCCCGACGTGCGCTGCCTGCGGGGCCGCCGCTTGTCGGGGGGTGGCGGGGGTGCCTGCCGCGGTGGCGGCACTTTGGCAGGGATGTGGGTGTCTGCGGCACTCATCGCGCGCTCCTCGGCGGTCCCTCAGGTCGTTCGGACGGCGGGGCTCCGCATGCCGGGGAGCCCCGCGCTCAGGTCACTTGGTGTTGATGACCTTGTCGATCGCGGCGTCCGCCTCCTTGGCGGCGGCCTCGACGGACTTCTTGCCGGTGCCGATGCTCTGCAGCATGGTCTGCAGGACCTGGGCCTTCTCGACCTGGCCCCAGCCGGGTGCCATCGGGACGAACCAGCTGGACTCGGCCGCGGTGGCGGGGACGGCCGTCTTCGGGTCGTTCTTGAGCGTCGCGAGGTCGGTCTTGTTGTTGGGCAGGTTGCCCTTGGCCATCAGGCCCTTCTGCCCGGAGGAACCGGTGAACGCGTTGATCCACTCGGCGGCCAGGGCCTGCGCGTCGGACTTCACCGGCACGGCGAGGTCGGAGCCGCCCAGGAAGACGGGCATGTTCTTGCCGGACGGGCCGGGCATCACGAAGTTCTCGAGGTTGCCCTTGAGCTTGCCGCTCTTGTCGTTCTTCGGGTCCTCGGCGGTGGCGCCCTCCCAGGCGGCCGCGAAGATCATGGCGGACTTGCCCTGGCCGTAGACGATGTAGCGGTCGGACTCGTCCTTGGTCTTGTCGCCGTGCATGTAGGAGTCGACGACGTTCTTGAACTCCTTCAGGCCCTTGAGGGACTCGGGCGAGGAGAGGGAGGCCTTCCACCGGCCGCCCGACTCGGTGGCGATGGCGCCGCCCGCGTCGTAGACGAAGGACATGGCCGCGTACCAGTCGCGGGTGGGCTGATACCAGGCGCTGAACTTGTCGCCCCGCTTCTTCTGGATCTTGTCCAGGGCGGCGGTGAGCTCCTGATAGGTCTTCGGCGTCGACTTCACCCCGACGGACGCCGCCACGTCCTTGCGCCAGTTGGCGACGCGGCCGCCGGCGTAGTACGGGACGCCGTAAATCTTGCCCTCGTAGGTGACCGAGGCCTTCAGGCCGTCCAGCCAGGCGTCGGAGTTGTCGAATTTCGCCTGGTCGAGGGGGGCGAAGGCGCCCTTGACCATGTAGCCGAGCATCTCGGTGTTGCCCATCTCGACCACGTCGGGCGCCTTGTCCGTGGCGAGGACGGCGTCGAGCTTGGCGTTCTTGTCGGGCCAGCCGTAGTACTCGTGGTTGATCTTGAGGCCGGGGTGCTTCTTCTGCACCGCGGCGTCGGCGGCCTTCACCAGTGCGGGCCAGTTGTTCTGGGCGTCGACGGTGAGCCAGACGGTCAGCTCCTTGGCGTCCGCGCCCTTGTCGGAGCCCCCGCCACCCTCGCCCCCGCATGCCGCGATGGAGACCATCATGCCCGCGATTCCGATCGCGGCTGTCAGCTTGCGCTTCACGCCACCCTCCTCAGGGATCCCACAACCCCCCTGGCTCCCCGCAGTGAACGTGGGGCCGGGCCTGGACCAATGGTGTAGACCAGTACCGGGGAGCTTGGACCAGACCAGAAGGCCTGTCAAGGGCCCTGATACGGCCCTGACCAGCCGTTATGCGACCTACATATGCAGGAACCTTTAAGTAAGAAGCCAGCGAAAACCTGAGCCGGACACGGCATACTGCGGGTAGACCACAGTGAATGGTGGACTAGACCAAAAGAGGCGCCGACGGTATACAAGTGGGATCGTGTCGGCGGACCGAGCCGGAAGGCGGAGCATGAGCACCGACGTCAGCAGTGCGGAGAACGAGAACGGGGTGCCCGTCCGTACCGCGCGCGTGCCCAAGTACTACCGCCTGAAGAAGCACCTGCTCGACATGACGGAGACCCAGGCGCCCGGCACGCCGGTCCCGCCCGAGCGCACGCTGGCGGCGGAGTTCGACACCTCGCGCACGACCGTGCGCCAGGCGTTGCAGGAGCTGGTCGTCGAGGGCCGGCTGGAGCGCATCCAAGGCAAGGGCACCTTCGTCGCCAAGCCCAAGGTCTCGCAGGCGCTGCAACTGACCTCGTACACCGAGGACATGCGCGCCCAAGGCCTCGAACCCACCTCGCAGCTGCTGGACATCGGCTACATCACCGCCGACGACCGGCTGGCCGGGCTGCTCGACATCACGCCCGGCGGACGCGTGCTGCGCATCGAGCGGCTGCGCATGGCCAACGGCGAGCCCATGGCCATCGAGACCACGCACCTCAGCGCGAAGCGCTTCCCGGCGCTGCGGCGCTCGCTGGTGAAGTACACGTCCCTCTACACGGCTCTGGCCGAGGTCTACGACGTCCGTCTCGCGGAGGCCGAGGAGACCATCGAGACATCGCTGGCGACCCCGCGCGAGGCCGGTCTGCTGGGCACCGACGTCGGGCTGCCGATGCTGATGCTCTCCCGGCACTCGCTGGACCGGGACGGACAGCCGGTGGAGTGGGTGCGGTCGGTCTACCGGGGGGACCGGTACAAGTTCGTGGCCCGGCTGAAGCGGCCCGCCGAGTGACCGCACCGCAGGGCTTCCGTCGCTGCTGACGCCTGGTTTCGGTTGGGTACCGCATTGCGGACGAGGGGTTCCGTTCCCGTGTCACCCTGACCTAGATTGCCTGCGCCACAGGTGATCACCAAGGGGACGGAGCCGCCTGATGTCGCAAGCACCGGGAGCCAGCAGAGGGCCGGTGGTGACGCCCGTGCGCGTCGTCATCGCCGTCTGCCTCATAGCGCCTTTCGTGGCCATGCTGTGGGTCGGCTCGTACGCCAAGACCGACCCGGCCTTCATCGGGATCCCGTTCTTCTACTGGTACCAGATGGCCTGGGTGCTGATCTCCACCGCTCTGACGATGATCGCCTACAAGCTGTGGCAGCGTGACCAGCGCGCCCGCTCGGCCGCGAAGGGCGGTGCGTCGCAGTGAAGGACGGCGTGAACGGCGTCGCGCTCGGCGTCTTCATCTTCTTCTTCCTGGCCGTCACGGTCATGGGCTTCCTGGCCGCGCGCTGGCGCAAGGCCGAGAACGAGCACAGCCTGGACGAATGGGGCCTGGGCGGCCGCTCGTTCGGAACCTGGATCACCTGGTTCCTGCTCGGCGGCGACCTGTACACGGCGTACACCTTCGTCGCCGTGCCGGCGGCGATCTACGCGGCGGGCGCGGCCGGCTTCTTCGCGGTGCCGTACACGATCCTGGTCTACCCGCTGATCTTCACCTTCCTCCCCCGCCTGTGGTCGGTGTCCCACAAGCACGGGTACGTCACGACGTCCGACTTCGTACGCGGCCGCTTCGGCTCGAAGGGCCTGTCGCTTGCGGTGGCCGTGACGGGCATCCTGGCGACGATGCCGTACATCGCGCTCCAACTGGTCGGCATCCAGGCCGTGCTGGACGTGATGGGCGTCGGCGGCGGCGAGAACACCAACTGGTTCATCAAGGACCTGCCGCTGCTGATCGCGTTCGGCGTGCTGGCGGCGTACACGTACTCGTCGGGTCTGCGGGCGCCCGCGCTCATCGCGTTCGTGAAGGACACGCTGATCTACATCGTCATCGCGGTGGCGATCATCTACATCCCGATCAAGCTGGGCGGCTTCGACGAGATCTTCGCCAAGGCCGGTGAGGCGTACGGCCAGACCAACCCGGCGACGGGCGCGCCGCGCGGTGCGCTGACACCGGCCGAGCCGGGCCAGTGGACATACGCCACGCTGGCGCTGGGCTCCGCCCTCGCACTCTTCATGTACCCGCACTCCATCACGGCGACGCTGTCCTCGAAGAGCCGTGAGGTGATCCGCCGCAACACCACGATCCTGCCGCTGTACTCGCTGATGCTGGGTCTGCTGGCGCTGCTCGGGTTCATGGCCATCGCGGCCGGCATCAAGGTGCAGAACGGGCAGCTGGCGATCCCGCAGCTGTTCGAGACGATGTTCCCGGACTGGTTCGCGGGCGTGGCGTTCGCGGCGATCGGCATCGGCGCGCTGGTGCCGGCGGCCATCATGTCCATCGCGGCCGCGAACCTCTTCACCCGCAACATCTACAAGGACTTCATCAAGCCGGACGCGACTCCCGCGCAGGAGACCAAGGTCTCCAAGCTGGTGTCGCTGCTGGTGAAGGTCGGCGCCCTCGCCTTCGTCCTCACCATGGACAAGACGGTCGCCATCAACTTCCAGCTGCTGGGCGGCATCTGGATCCTGCAGACCTTCCCGGCCCTGGTCGGCGGCCTGTTCACCCGCTGGTTCCACCGCTGGGCCCTGCTCGCGGGCTGGGCGGTCGGCATGGTCTACGGCACGGTCGCCGCCTACGGCGTGGCCTCCCCGACGCAGAAGCACTTCGGCGGCTCCGCGAAGGAGATCCCGGGTATCGGGGAGATCGGCTACATCGGCCTCACGGCGTTCGTCCTGAACGTGGTGGTGACGGTGGTCCTGACCTTCGTCCTGAGGGCTCTGAAGGCCCCCGACGGTGTCGACGAGACCAAGCCGGAGGACTACACGGCGGACGCGGGCGACCCCGGTGTCCAGGTGGAGCTCCCGCCCGCGACGGCGGGGACGAGCCATTGAGCGCGGCGTGAGCGTGCCGGCCTAGGGGCGCGGGGCTGCATCACGATGCGGCTCCGCCGCGTGGGCGCGAACAACCACACAACAACCGCAGCGGGCCGCCGAGATCACAACGGCGGCCCGCTGTCGTACACACTCACTTCGGCGAGGGCGACGACCCGTACCCGCACGTGCTGCGGGACGCCGCCGGAAGAGCCGCCGCCGCGGACGTGCTGATGCCTCGACCGGGCGCGTGCCACCCCGGGCTGCCGGAGCGTCGTGCTGTCGACCCGGCGCACCCCGCACACGGCCCACCGCATCTGCGGACGGCTGGGCTCCACCCGCGCACCCGAGCGTGACCGGAACCCGGTCCCGGAGCTGACGGGCATCACTCTTCTCACCTATGAGTTGACGCTCTGAAACCAGCGCGACACAACATCTGGGGGTGCCATCCGAACCCGGCACAAGATGTATGCTCATGCTCGCTGTCGCCGCAGGGGAATCCGGTGCGAATCCGGAACTGTCCCGCAACGGTGTACTTGTGCATGTCTGTTCCCGGAACCGCTCTGTTTCCGGAACCGCACCGCACGAGAGTCAGTCCGAGGACCTGCCGACAGCGCGCCCGGCCACCCGGCCGGTGTGCCCTGACGTCCGGGCCTCGTGGAATGGGCCGGTGGACGCGACGCCGCGTGCGCTCGTGTGCTGCCCCCTGCCCTCGACGAGGCCCCCGTGCCGAGCGAGGGAGAGCCCCACGTGACCATCGCGCCAGCCGAACCGGTCTCAGCCGCCGAAGAAGAGCACGACGCCCCCGGCGCCGCGCTGTTGCGGACCCTGACCGAGCTGACCGCCGACCTCCCCGACGCCGATTCCGGCCGGGTCGCCGCCGCCGCGCTGCGCGGCCGGTCCGCGCAGGCGGACGAGCGGGAGCTGCGGGAGCTGGCGACGGAGGCCGCGGCCGGCCTGATCTCCGAGGACCCCGCCTACTCCCGGCTGGCCGCCCGGCTGCTGACCATCGGTATCCGCGAAGAGGCCGCCTCGCAGGGCGTCACGTCCTTCAGCGAGTCCGTCGCGGTCGGCCACCGCGAGGGCCTCATCGCCGACCGGACCGCCGAGTTCGTGCGCGTCCACGCGGCCCGTCTCGACGCGCTGATCGACCGGGCGGCCGACGACCGCTTCGGATACTTCGGCCTGCGCACGCTGCACAGCCGCTACCTGCTGCGCCACCCGCACACCCGCAAGGTCGTCGAGACGCCCCAGCACTTCATGCTGCGGGTGGCCAGCGGCCTCGCCGAGGACGACACCACGCGCGCACTGGACGAGGTCGCGGCGCTCTACGGGCTCATGAGCCGCCTCGACTACCTCCCCTCCTCCCCCACCCTGTTCAACTCCGGCACCCGGCACCCCCAGATGTCGTCCTGCTACCTCCTCGACTCCCCCAAGGACGAGCTGGACTCGATCTACGACCGGTACCACCAGGTGGCCCGGCTGTCGAAGCACGCGGGCGGCATCGGACTCGCGTACTCCCGCATCCGGGCCCGCGGTTCGCTGATCCGCGGCACCAACGGCCACTCCAACGGCATCGTCCCGTTCCTGAAGACCCTGGACGCCTCGGTCGCCGCCGTGAACCAGGGCGGCCGGCGCAAGGGCGCGGCCGCGGTCTACCTGGAGACCTGGCACTCCGACATCGAGGAGTTCCTGGAGCTGCGGGACAACACCGGTGAGGACGCCCGCCGTACGCACAACCTGAACCTCGCGCACTGGGTGCCGGACGAGTTCATGCGGCGCGTGAACACCGACGCCGACTGGTCGCTGTTCTCCCCCTCGGACGTGCCCGAGCTGGTCGACCTGTGGGGCGAGGAGTTCGACACCGCGTACCGGGCGGCCGAGGCGCAGGGCCTCGCGAAGAAGACGCTGCCCGCCCGCGAGCTGTATGGCCGGATGATGCGCACCCTCGCGCAGACCGGCAACGGCTGGATGACCTTCAAGGACGCCGCCAACCGCACCGCCAACCAGACGGCCGAGCCGGGCCACGTCGTGCACTCCTCCAACCTCTGCACGGAGATCCTGGAGGTCACCAGCGACGGGGAGACGGCGGTCTGCAACCTCGGATCGGTGAACCTGGGCGCGTTCGTGGCCGACGGCGACATCGACTGGGAGCGCCTGGACGAGACCGTCCGCACGGCCGTCACGTTCCTCGACCGGGTCGTGGACATCAACTTCTACCCGACCGAGCAGGCGGGCCGCTCCAACGCCCGCTGGCGTCCGGTAGGCCTCGGCGCGATGGGCCTCCAGGACGTCTTCTTCAAGCTGCGCCTGCCCTTCGACTCGCCCGAGGCCAAGGCCCTGTCCACCCGCATCGCCGAGCGCATCATGCTCGCCGCCTACGAGGCCTCCGCCGACCTCGCCGAGGGCAACGGCCCGCTCCCGGCCTGGGAGAAGACCCGTACGGCCCGGGGCGTGCTGCACCCCGACCACTACGACGTGGAGCTCACCTGGCCGGAGCGCTGGGCGGCCCTGCGCGAGCGCGTCGCCACGACCGGCCTGCGCAACTCGCTGCTCCTCGCCATCGCGCCCACGGCCACGATCGCCTCCATCGCGGGCGTGTACGAGTGCATCGAGCCGCAGGTGTCCAACCTGTTCAAGCGCGAGACGCTGTCGGGCGAGTTCCTCCAGGTCAATTCCTACCTGGTGGACGAGCTGAAGCGGCTCGGCGTGTGGGACGCCCGCACCCGGGAGGCCCTGCGCGAGGCCAGCGGCTCGGTGCAGGATTTCGCCTGGATCCCCGAGGACGTGCGCGCCCTCTACCGCACGGCGTGGGAGATCCCGCAGCGCGGCCTGATCGACATGGCGGCGGCCAGGACCCCGTTCCTGGACCAGTCCCAGTCCCTGAACCTGTTCCTGGAGACGCCGACCATCGGCAAGCTCTCCTCGATGTACGCCTACGCCTGGAAGTCCGGGCTGAAGACGACGTACTACCTGCGCTCGCGCCCGGCGACCCGGATCGCCCGCGCCGCACAGGCCACCGTCCCCGTGCAGGCCACCCCGGACCCCGAAGCGGTCGCCTGCTCCCTGGAAAACCCCGAGTCCTGCGAGGCCTGCCAGTAATGAGCACCCAGAACCTTCTCGACCCCGGCTTCGAGCTCACCCTGCGCCCCATGCGCTACCCGGACTTCTACGAGCGCTACCGGGACGCCATCAAGAACACCTGGACCGTGGAGGAGGTCGACCTCCACTCGGACGTCGCCGACCTGGCCAAGCTGTCACCGGCGGAGCAGCACCTGATCGGCCGGCTGGTCGCCTTCTTCGCGACGGGCGACTCGATCGTCGCGAACAACCTGGTGCTGACGCTGTACAAGCACATCAACTCCCCCGAGGCGCGGCTGTACCTGAGCCGGCAGCTCTTCGAGGAGGCCGTGCACGTCCAGTTCTATCTGACGCTGCTCGACACCTATCTGCCCGACCCGGAGGACCGCGCGGCGGCCTTCGCGGCCGTGGAGAACATCCCGTCCATCCGCGAGAAGGCCTCGTTCTGCTTCAAGTGGATGGACTCGGTGGACAAGCTCGACCGGCTGGAGACCCAGGCCGACCGCCGCCGCTTCCTGCTCAACCTGATCTGCTTCGCCGCGTGCATCGAGGGCCTGTTCTTCTACGGCGCCTTCGCGTACGTCTACTGGTTCCGCAGCCGTGGCCTGCTGCACGGCCTGGCCACCGGCACCAACTGGGTGTTCCGCGACGAGACGATGCACATGTCCTTCGCCTTCGACGTGGTCGACACCGTCCGCAAGGAGGAGCCGGAGCTCTTCGACGACCGGCTCCAGCAGGAGGTGACGGACATGCTCCGGGAGGCCGTCGAGGCCGAGCTGCAGTTCGCGCGCGACCTGTGCGGTGACGGTCTCCCGGGCATGAACACCGAGTCGATGCGGCAGTACCTGGAGTGCGTGGCGGACCAGCGGCTGACCCGCCTCGGCTTCGCCCCGGTGTACGGCTCCGAGAACCCCTTCTCCTTCATGGAGCTCCAGGGGGTTCAGGAGCTGACCAACTTCTTCGAGCGGCGGCCCTCGGCGTACCAGGTGGCGGTGGAGGGCACCGTCGACCTGGACGAGGACTTCTGAGCCGGCACCTCTTCGCGGGCCTCCTGGGCCTCCCTGATCTGACGGTCGATGCGCCTGTCACGCAGCAGGCCGATCACGGACGGGAGGATCAGGAGGACCAGGATCCCGAAGGTGGCGGTCAGTCCGATCAGTGCTTCTGTCTGGTTCGTGTTCATGGACACCACTGTCGCGCTGATGACTCCTTACCGTCAGTGGCAGTACTGCCGTAGACCCTCGAATTACTGCCAAGGTCGAGGCACACTGGACGCATGCTGCAGAACGTGGCCGTCGCCCTCCTCGACGGCGTGAACCCCTTCGAGCTCGGTGTGGTGTGTGAGGTCTTCGGCACCGACCGGAGCGACGAAGGCCTGCCGGTGTACGACTTCGCCGTCGCCTCGGCCGAGGGCCCGGTGCTGCGGATGAACTCGGGCTTCTCGCTCCAGGCCGAGCACGGCCTGGAGCGGCTGGAGACGGCCGACCTGATCGCCGTGCCGGCCGGCCACACCTACGCGTACCGGGATTTCCCCCCGGAGCTGCTGGACTCCCTGCGCCGCGCGGTCGACCGCGGTGCCCGGGTGCTGAGCGTCTGCTCCGGCGTCTTCGTGCTGGCCGCGGCCGGGCTGCTGGACGGCCGCCGCTGTGCCACGCACTGGAAGCACGCCCAGGACCTCGCCCGGCGGTACCCGCGCGTGGTCGTGGAACAGGACGTGCTCTACGTCGACGAGGACCCCGTGATCACCTCCGCCGGCACGGCCGCCGGGATCGACGCCTGCCTCCACCTGGTGCGCAAGGAGCAGGGCACCGAGGTCGCGAACAAGATCGCCCGGCGGATGGTGGTGCCGCCGCACCGCGACGGCGGCCAGGCCCAGTACATCGAGCGTCCGCTCCCGCTTCCCGAGGCCGACACGATCGGTGAGGTGCTGGCGTGGATGGAGCGGCACCTGGACGAGGAGGTCACGGTCGAGCAGCTGGCCGACCGCGCCCTCATGTCCCCGCGGACCTTCGCCCGCCGCTTCCAGCAGGAGACGGGCACGACGCCCTACCGCTGGATCCTGCGCCAGCGCGTGCTGCTGGCCCAGCGGCTGCTGGAGGCGACGGACGAGACCATGGACGCGATCGCCGGTCGAACAGGGTTCGGTAACGCGGCCGCCCTGCGCCACCACTTCGTCCGGGTGATCGGGACCACCCCGAACGCCTACCGGCGCACGTTCAGAGGCCCCGAAGCGGCCTGAGGCACGGCCCGCTCACCGCGCGACCGGCCGCACCAGCAGGTCGTGCGGCCGGAGCGTGATCCCCACCCGCGTGTTGTCCTTCGACCCCGCCACCGGCTCGAAGCGGTACCGGGTGGCCAGCGCCGCCGTGATCAGCGTCAGCATGGCCATCGAGAAGTGGTCGCTCGGGCACTTGCGGTTGCCCACGCTGAAGGGGCTCATGGCGTGCTTCGGGATGTCCTTGACCCGGTCCGGAAGCCAGCGGTCGGGGTCGAACTCCAAGTTTCGCTCGTACGACTTCGGGTCGCGCTGGATCGCGTAGGGGCTGTAGATGATGTCCGCCCCGGACGGAATGCGGTATCCACCGAGTTCCGTGTCCCGCACCGCCCGGCGCGTCAGAATCCACACGGCGGGCCTCAAACGTATGCACTCGACCACGACATTGTTCGTGTGCCTGAGTCCTCGGACGTCTGCGAATGCCACCGGCTTCCCACCGGTGACGGCTTGCACTTCGTCGCGCACCCGGTCGGCGTGTTCGGGGTGCTCCGCGAGCATATGCAACAGCCACATGATCGTGGAGGCGATGGTTTCGCTGCCGGGGGTGAGGATCGCGACGACCTGATCATGGATCTCCTGTTCCCCGATCGGGTCGCCATTGTCGTCCTTCGCCTCCAGCAATGCCGTCAGCAAATCGTCCGGCTTTTGACCGGATGCCCGGCGCTCGGCGACGATCTCGTCGACCAGGAGATGCAAATCGGCCAATGCCCGGTTGAATTCGCGGTTGGCCGGGAGTGGCAGGTTGTAGAGCGGTCCGAGCGGGACCACCATCCGCCGGTACATCCCCCGGAAGACGGTGGCGAGGGCGACGCACAGCCGTTCTGCCCGCTCGTCCATGTACTCGCCGCGCAGCAGGCAGCGGGCCGCGACGCGGACGGCCACCCGGAAGGACTCGGAGGTGCAGTCGATCGTCTCGCCGGGCTTCCAGCGCTCGGTGAGCGCGTGGGCTTCCTCCTCCATGATCGGGCCGTAGGCGGGGATGGCGTCGAGCCGGAAGGCGGGCTGGATGGTGCGCCGCTGACGCCGGTGCCGCGGGCCGTTCGCCGTGGCCACGCCCTCCTTGCCGAGTAGGCCTTCCAGGGACTCCCACAGCGGCCCGGCGATGATGAAGTCGTTGCTCAGCGCCAGGGCGCCGGTCAGGGTCGGGGTGGTGACCGCGTACACCGTCTTCGGCCCGAGCTTCAGCCGCACGACCTCGCCGTGGTCGCGCAGCCGGGACATGAACGCCAAGGGGTCGCGCGCCAGCTTCCAGCCGTGCCCGAGGACCGGGACGCCACCGCCCGCCCGGGGCGGCTCCCGCAGCTCCACGGCCGGCGGGGTTTCGGGCTTCACAGACTCGACGGTCATTTCTCACCTGCCGCTTCGTTGTTGACGTACGGGGGCGTGGACCGGTCGTCCCAGCTGTCGACCATGTACCGGCCGGATTCGTGGTGGAACCAGTAGACGGAACTGAACCAGTTCCGCATATTGCTCAGGCAGGCCCGCACGGCGGCGCTCAGTTCCTTTCCCCGCACGGTGCCGTCGGCGAGGTCGTCGGCGAATCGTAAGGATTCCTGCTCGGCGTCGAGGAAATCGGTGATGCTTTTCTCGACACGGCGCCGCACTTCCACGACCGCCTGTTCCAGAGTCAGCCCCTCATGGGTGATGAGACTGATTCCGAGATTGTGCACCTCGTCACCCGCTATTTCCTTCGGGAGTGAGCACAGGTCGTTGTACCAGGCGGCGAATTCCTGGCTCAGCAGCGCCGCCCGCCGAAACGCCGGGTGTTTCCGTACGGCGTCGGGGAGTTCACAGCCGGCGGCCGACTCCAGCAGGTCCGTCCATATCCAGTGGGCGAAGGTGAGCCGGCGTAGCCGAAGGTATTCCTCGACCGTCGGGACGATGCCCTGCGTGCGATTGTGGAACTCCCGGTCGTACGCGTCGATCACCGCGTGAAAGTGCCGGGCGAACCGGAGGTTCCACGTCTGAGGCAGGAACGCGTACAGCCGCAGCACGCTGTCCGCGAACCCGGCGACCAGCGGGTCCTCGTGGTGCAGGTGTTCCCGGGGGGAGTCGAGGGCCGAGTGCAGCCGGTCCCGCAGCAGCCGCCAGGCGACGGGACGGCCGTGCACGATGTCGCGGTCGTGACGGTCGTCCCAGACGAAGAACCACGCGCTGTAATCGGCGATCGCCTGCATGACCTCGTCCGGGGAGCCGATGTAGTACCCGGCCATGAGGTCGGTGTAGCAAAGGCCGTCGGCATATTCCTCCACCTTGTCCGCCGGCATGAGCCGCTTTTCGAGCAGCCAGGCCCGGGTCTTCTCCTGGCACTTGGGCCAATACGGGTGGAGTTGCCGGGGAAACTCCGCCTCGATCACCGGAAGAGAGAGCGATGGTGGAACCGCGATCCTGGCCGGTGTCGATGTGGTGCCCTGTGACAAAGCATGCACGAACTAACCCCTCTCAGCCGCCAGTTGGCGCGGGCGCCCCTCCCTTCGTGCCGGGCGTGCGCCGTTGCATACCCCGCTCATCCCATTCAGCACTACAACTGACCGTTCTGGGAACGCATTTGCTTCATTCACTACCCCACAGTGCCGGGAACCTCCCGGTGTGTGACTACCGGTGGATCGCCAGGCGAGCAGAAGCGATCGAACGCGCGACGGACAGACGAACGGCACAAGCAACGGCGCCTGTTCCGGATGGGAATCCCGAACAGACGCCGTGCCGCTGGTGAGGCCGAGGTCTCAGTCGTTGGCCACCACGGGGTAGCGGGGCTCGTTCTCGGCCATCTGCCGCAGGGCGTCCTTGCGCTCGCGCTTGGAGAGCCGGTCGATGTACAGGTAGCCGTACAGGTGGTCCGTCTCGTGCTGCAAACACCGAGCGAAGTATCCGGTGCCGCGCACCCGGATGGGGTTGCCCTTCTCGTCCTGCCCGGTCACCTCGGCGTAGTCGGGGCGGGCGAGCGGGGCGTACGCGGTGGGCACCGACAGACAGCCCTCGTTGCTGTCGTCCAGGCGGCGCTTCTCGGCGGGCAGTTCGACGAGCTTGGGGTTGCAGACGACACCGGTGTGCCGGACGCCCTCGTCGTCGGGGCAGTCGTAGACGAAGACCTTCGCGTCGACGCCGATCTGGTTGGCGGCGAGGCCCACGCCCTCGGCGGTGCGCTGGCTGGCGAACATGTCCGCGACGAGCTGCTGGAAGTCGTCGCCGAAGTCGGTGACGTCCTTGCACTCCTTGTGCAGCACCGGGTTCCCGACCACCGTGATCGGCCGCGAGGTCCCCCGCTCCCGCCAGGCCGCCTCGCGCTCCTCGCAGTCCTCCGTGTCGATCACGTACCCCTCGTCATCGACGGGGAGCACGCCCGCACGCTGCTGATCGGTGTCCTGCTGAGCCATGACGTCCGTACGCCTTCCTGAACAAATCCAACCCGGGATGCTGATACAGGGTACGGGGAAGGCGCCCCGTCAGGGGCGCGGGGAACTGCGCAAACGACCACGACGCACCCGCACCCGGCGACGGCGCTAACAGACCTCTTCCAGATCCCGCCAATCCCGAGAATCCGGACTGTCGGCAACCCACCCGTCCAGCAACCCCCGAACCAGCGACGCCGGCGCAGCCAAGCCGCACTCCCGCTCCGGCACCCACAGCTGTCCGTCCGTACGATGCCCCAGCGGCCCGGGATGCCCCGGCTCACTGTGATCGTGCGGGTCGAGGTGCTCTCCGTCACCCTCGTCCGACGGCATACGGGACTCGGAACACATCCGGCACAGCAACCGCACGGAAGAAGACCAGTCCTCGGCCGCGAACCCGGCGTCCGCCGCGAGCTGCTCCAGCGCGTCCCGGTCCGACTCGGTCGCCGCCTCCAGCAGCACCACCCAGGTCGGCACCGGCGAGGGCGCCCACAGCTCGATCTCGTCGAACACCGGGTACGTGTGCCCGGCGGCGGTCGTCCGCTCCCCGTGCGGCACACCGTCGTGCAGGACGACCTCGCCCCAGCGCCGCCCCGACGACGGCAGCGGAATGGACAGCACCTCGATCCGCGCGGGATCCAGCCGCCGGCCCCACACGACCTCGGCCTCCCCTTCCGGGGACAGCCGTACGGCCGCGCTGCCGAGGTCCATGCCGAGGGGCTCACCGGAGTCGTTGGCCGCTCCCGGCACCCGCAGCCCGTAGGCCTGCCAGGCACGCCGGGCCAGCGGCCAGTCCTGCAGCCCGGTCGCCGCGATGCCGACGTTCCACCAGTCGGGCGCGCCCATGTCCCGGTCGAGCAGTGCCACGGCCCGCAGTCCGGCCGCCCGCGCCTGCTCCCAGTCGTGCCGGAACTTGTGCAGCAGCGCGAGATTGAACCAGGACTCGGAAAGCCAGGGCTCCAGATCGGCGGCACGTGTCAACAGTGCGCCTGCGTCCTCGTACCGGCCGTCGCCGATGAGGGTGAACGCCCGGTCCGTGGCCTGCCGCCAGGAGGCGGAGGGCCGGTGCCGTCCCTTGCCGAAGATCCTCACGATTCCCGCCTGCCAGTTCCGTGCGGTGGGCTGGCCGTAGCTGTGTTTCGAGCCCCCGGACACCTTCTCCTTCGCATCCAACCACGTACGGCCTCGAGGGCGCTCATTACCCATGGGTTACCCAGCCACGGGCAGGGTCAGACTGCTCCTTGCCAGTACCCGGGCCAGTGATTCCACCACCTCCGGGGCGTACGTCCCGGCGGTGGCGAGCCGGAGTTCCTCCAGCGCCTTCAGCGGCCCGCCCGGCCCTCCTTCCCTGGACTTCTCCTCGTACGCGTTCACGGCCCGCACGATTCGCGCGGCGAGCGGCTGCTCGGCGTAGGGATCGGCCTGCCGCTCCACGACCACGGCCACCGCCTCGTCGACGCCCGTCTGCCTGACGACGGCCCCGCCGAGCAGGGCGATCCGCCGCTGTTCCGCGGCGGGCAGCGCGGCGGTGGCGCCCGCCGGCACCGGGTCGACGAGGCTCAGCTGACCGATGTCGTGCATGAGCGCGGCGTACTCCAGTACGGCCAGTTCGGGCCCGGTCAGCCCCAGGTCCCGCCCGACCGCCTTGCTGACCGCCGCGACCCGCCGGGCGTGGCCGCAGGGGGTGTAACCGGCGACCTCGGTGGCCCGGGCGAGGGAGGCGATGGTCTGCCGGTAGGTCGCCCGGACGGCGGCGTAGCGGCGGAACGACATCTGGGCGAGCAGCAGCGGCACGGAGAAGACGGGCAGCGCCCACAGCCCCACGACGGCGACCGCGAGGGCCATCACCGCCCCGGTGGCGATGACGGCGGCCCCGATGCCGCACACGGCCCGCAGCTCGTCCCGCAGCACCGGTCCGAACGGCCAGCCGGTGCGGGTGTGGGCCAGGGCGGCGGCGAGCACCGCGTCGCACAGCGCGGTCAGGGACAGCAGCGCGAGCAGCAGCAGGGCGTAGGCGGGGCCGCCCCAGTCGTCGAACATGCCCCGGTTGTACGGGGGCTGGAAGCACACGGCGACGAAGCCGACCGTGAGCACGCGGCGTGCCAGGTGGTCGAGTGTGGGCCCCTGCCCGCGGGCGATGTGCGGGACGCTGCCGAGCAGCGAGGCGGCGAGGACGACGGCGACGACCTGGGTGGGGCCGTGGTGGGTGGCCCGTCCGCCGGCCTCGCCGAGCAGGGCGTAGGACAGGGCGGCGGCGGCTCCGAGCGGTGCCGGCTCCCGCACCCGCGCGCCGTTGCGCCGGGTGAGCTCGCCGACGGTGACGAGAATGCCGAAGGCGAGGGCGACCCGGCGTTCCTCGAGGCCGTCGTAGAGAGTGACGGCGAGGGAGCCGGCGGCGAAGAGGCCGGCGCAGGCGTGGACGAGGGTGAGGAGCGTCGGCGGCCGGTACGCGCTCATCGGTGGGCCCCCGGGCGGCTGGACAGGGGTGCGCCGGGCGGGGGCACCCGTGGTGGGCGGGTCTCCTCGTCGTCGGCGGTCACCGCGGGGTGCCATCCCGTCCGCCCGACGGCTTCGACGAGAGCGGCGACCATCACCGGGTCGAACTGGCTGCCCGCGCACCGCTCCAGCTCGGCCAGGGCCACGGCGACGGGCCGGGCCCTGCTGTAGCTGCGGGTGGAGGTCATGGCGTCGAAGGCGTCCGCGACCGCCACGACCCGTGCGGACTCGGGGATCTGACGGCCCACCAGGCCGTAGGGGTAGCCGCTGCCGTCCAGCCGCTCGTGGTGGTGCAGCACGGCGGCGCGGGCCTCGCCGAGGAAGCCGATGCCGCGCACCATCTCGTGCCCGTACTCGGGGTGCAGCTCGATCACCCGCCGCTCCTCGGGCGTCAGCGGCCCGTCCTTCCTGAGCAGCCGGGTGGGCACCCCCAGTTTGCCGACGTCGTGCAGGATCCCGGCGAAGCGGAGCACCTCCACGCGCTCGTCGGCCATGCCCAGCTCGCGCGCGATCATCATGGAGGCCTGCCCGACCCGCTCGCTGTGCCCGCGGGTGTACCCGTCCTTGATGTCGACGGCCTGGACCAGCGCCCGGATGGTCGCCTGATGGGCGGCGCGTTCCCGGTGGTACTGCGCGAACGCCCACCACGAGACGCACATGGGCAGCAGCACGAGCAGCGCGGCGACGGGCCCGTAGGGGCTGCGCCACAGGACGGCCATCATCAGCCCGGCGAGGCCGTGCACCGCGATCGGTGCGAGCGAGCGCGCCACCAGCCCCCGCCAGGCCCGCCGCACCGGCACCCGCTCCGCCATGGCCAGGATCCCGCCGTCGAGCAGCGCCAGCACCAGGCAGAACGCCAGCACGGCCGCCCCGGCCGGCCCGAGGGCGTACGGGACGTCGCCCGCCGCGACCGCGTGCGGCCCGCCGAGCAGCCGGTGGGTCCTGGCCGCGGCCCACACCCCGAGGACGAGCTGGGCGGCCCGCCAGACGCGTCGCAGCGCCACGGGACGCTGACCGACCTGCGAGAGCAGCGCGCCGGGCACGACCACCAGCGCCGCGGCGGGCGCCGGCAGCAGGAAGGCCCCGGCGAGCAGCACGGGGTAGAAGGTCCCGGCCGGATGGGAGATCCCCACGAACCGGGACCGGGCGACGCGCTCGCATCCGGCGTACAGCCCTGCGAGCAGTACGACCGCCCACCAGGTGGTGTGGGTGCCCGGCTGCGGCAACAGGCAGAGCAGCGCGGCCATGACGACACAGGCGATGTAGACCCGTGCCCGTGCCGGTACCGCTTCCATGAGCCCCTCCCCCCGGCCAGGTCCGTCAGGCCCGGAGCCTAGGACGGCGGCAGGGGGCTCCGCGGGCCGATAACCCGCGGATTCGCACGTTCGAGTGACGTGTTCGAGGGTGACTACCCGCGCAGAGGTGGGGTAGTTGAAAAGCGCAGGAGTGTCAGGACTCCCGCGGCGTGGCGGAGGAGGCCGTGACGTCCTGCTCGGGGACGGCCTGGCCGGAGCGGATCAGCTCGATCCGCCCCATGACCTTGTCCCGCAGGTCGCCCGGTACGTCGTCGTGCCCGCAGCAGCGCTTGACGAGCTTCTTCACGGCCTGCTCGAGCCCGTACTTCTCGAGGCAGGGCGAGCACTCCTCGAAGTGGTGCTCGAACTTCACGCAGTCCGAGTCCGGCATCTCACGGTCGAGGAACTCGTAGAGATGATCGAGGATTTCGCTGCAATCCGTCTCGTGCGGCTCTCCGCAGCTCATGACCCCGAGCCTTTCGCTTCGTTCGACTCTCCGGCACCGGCCGGCACCATCCCGCGGTCACGGGCGTAGTCCTCCAGCATGCCGCGCAGCTGACGGCGGCCCCGGTGCAGCCGGGACATCACCGTACCGATGGGTGTCCCCATGATGTCGGCGATCTCCTTGTAGGCAAACCCCTCGACGTCCGCGAGATAGACGGCGATGCGGAACTCCTCGGGGATCGCCTGGAGCGCCTCCTTCACGTCCGAGTCGGGCAGGTGGTCGAGCGCCTGCGACTCCGCGGAGCGCAGACCCGTCGACATGTGCGACTCGGCGCGGGCGAGCTGCCAGTCCTCGATCTCCTCGGCCGCGGAGCGCTGAGGTTCGCGCTGCTTCTTGCGGTACGAGTTGATGAACGTGTTGGTGAGGATCCGGTACAGCCACGCCTTGAGGTTGGTGCCCTCGCGGAACTGGTGGAAGGACGCGTACGCCTTGGCATACGTCTCCTGCACCAGGTCCTCGGCGTCGGCCGGGTTGCGCGTCATGCGCAGCGCGGCCGAGTACATCTGGTCGAGGAACTCGAGCGCGTCCCGCTCGAAGCGCGCACTGCGCTCCGCGGCCGTCTCCGTGCCCGTGCCGCCCTGGCCCTCGGGCTGCTCCGCCTGGCCGTGTTCGGTCCCTGCGTCGGTCCCAGTGACCGGACCCACCTCCTCGAGTGTTCTCGTGAGACCGAGACCGGTCTCACCCGAATCGGAGGATAGACGACGATCCGGTCCGCCCGCCGCCCGAACAGGGGCGGTCTTGGCCGCGTGCAGCACCGTCCAGTCCAGGTCGGCGCGGCTGCTGCGGGTCGGGCAGATGGTCGAACCCATGCGGCGGACTCCCTCTCCTACGACGTCGGTGCTGGTCTCCAGCACGTACGTCCCGCACAACAGTGATCGCCGCCCCGGCATTCCCGAAGCTTTACCCGAGTGACCCGGCCCACTCCACGACCGCGTCCGTGATGACCGCCACGGCCTCCTCCTGCGAGACATCCGCACGCTTCGGCACGGCGAAGCCGTGATCCCCGTACGGGACCTCCACGAGCTCGTACTCCCCGTCGGGGAACTCCCCCGGCTTCCCGAACGGGTCGTTGCCGCCCTGCACGACCAGGGTGGGCACCCCGGAGCCCAGCAGTTCCCCGGCCCGGGACTTCTCCGGCTTGCCCGGCGGGTGGAGCGGGAAGCTGAGCGCGAGCACGGCGTGGGCGCCCAGCTCGGCGGCGGTGCGGCAGGCCACCCGGGCCCCGGCACTGCGCCCGCCGGAGACGACCGGTAGTCCGGACTTCGCCAGCGCGGGCCAGATGCCCCGCCAGCCGGTGTCCAGCGTCTTCGGCGCGGGCGCCAGCTTCTTCCCCGCCACCCGCCAGGGCTGCTCCACGCGGGCCACGGTCACGCCGTGGGCGGGCAGGACCTCGGCCAGGGCCGTCAGGTCGCGCGCCTCGATGCCGCCGCCCGCGCCATGGCTGACGGCGAGGACCAGCCTGGCCTTCTTCGCCCGGTGCCAGGTGATGCGGGCGGTTCCCGCGCCGGTCTCGACGGTCTCGCTGGTCACGCCGGCCGCCTGCGTCTTTTCCGTCACGTTCTTCACGTTAGTCACGTCGTCATGTTCGTCATGGTCGTCACGGTCGTCACGGTCGTCACGGTCATCACGTTCGTCACGTCAGAAGAGTGTGCCCTCTTCGGGCCCTTCCAGCTCCTCCAGCAGCTCCGGCCCGTTGTTGCGGACGTTGCTGACGGCGGTGGCCACCGGGTAGGCACGCATCAGCCCGCCGGGCGGCGGGGCCAGCAGCTCGCGCAGCTCGTCGGCGTCCGTGCGGGACGGGTCCAGCCAGGCGTCCCAGCGGTCGGGCGTCAGCATCAGCGGCATCCGGGGGTGGATCTCGGCGAGCGCCCGGGGCCCGTCGGCCGGGGACACCGCGAGCGGGCTCTGCTCGGCCTCCGTGGTGATGACCGAGCAGGTCACCCACCAGGCCTGCGGGTGGTCGTCCGGCAGCGTCTTGTCACGCCAGAACTCGTACAGCCCGGCCATCGCGAAGACCGACCCGTCCGCCGGTGTCACGAAGTACGGCTGCTTGCGGGGGCGCTTCTTCTTGCCCTCCACCTCCAGCTCGCGCTCCTGGGTGCCGGTGACCCACTCGTAGTAGCCGTCGGCGGGCAGGATGCAGCGCCGGGAGGTGAAGGCACGGCGGTAGGACGGCTTCTCGTGGACGGTCTCCGCGCGGGCGTTGATCATCCGGGCACCGCCCTCGGGGGTCTTCGACCAGGAGGGGACGAGCCCCCACTTCAGTGTGCGCAGCTGCCGAACCGGCCGCGGGTCGTCCGCGTCTTTCAGAGGACGGTCCAGGACGGCGTAGACCTCTTTGGTGGGCGCCACGTTGTAGTCCGGCTCGAAGCTCTCCTCGGGCTCCCACTTCTCGATCTCGAAGATTCCCGCGAGATCCTCTGGCCTACGACTCGCTGAATATCGTCCGCACATACGTGCCAGACTGCCAGATCCCATCCGCCCCAAGGGAGCCGACGCCACACATGGACAGCACCGCAACCGCCTCGCTCGCCTCCCTCTGGGACGAGGTCTCCGGTACGCAGCCCGACCCCGATCTGTGGGTGGTGATCGCGACCCTGGGCGCCGCGCTCGCCGTGGTGGTCCCGCACGGCCTGTGGCGCATCTCCCGCAACGCCATCACCATCGCCCACGAGGGCGGTCACGGGCTCGTGGCCCTGCTCACCGGCCGCACCCTCACCGGTATACGTCTGCACTCGGACACCAGCGGCCTGACCGTCAGCCGGGGCAAGCCGCACGGCATCGGCATGATCCTCACCGCGGCCGCGGGGTACACGGCCCCGCCCCTGCTGGGCCTCGGCGGGGCTTCCCTGCTGGGCTCCGGCCGGATCACGCTCCTGCTGTGGCTGGCGACGGCCCTGCTGCTCGCCATGCTCGTGATGATCCGCAACGCCTACGGCGCCCTGACCATGCTCGTCACCGGCGGCCTGTTCGTGCTGGTGTCGTGGCTGGCCGGCCCCCAGGTCCAGGCGGCGTTCGCGTACGCCGTGGTGTGGTTCCTGCTGATCGGCGGTGTCCGCCCGGCCTTCGAGCTCCAGGCGAAGCGGGCCCGGGGCGGCGCCGGGGACTCGGACGCCGACCAGCTGTCGCGGCTGACGCACGTACCGGCGGGGCTGTGGTTCTTCCTGTTCCACGCGGTGTCGCTGTGCTCGCTGATCGGCGGGGGACGCTGGCTGCTGGAGATGTGACGCGCCCCGGAGGGGCGGCATCACCCAAGGCGCGGGGGCTGTGCCGATGGGGCGGCCGCGCCGCGCGGGCGCGACCGGCCCCAACGGCGCCGCACTCGGAGGACGGCCTCCTTATAAAGTGGGGCCATGGCCCCGAACACCGCAGACACCGCCCTCTGGCCCGCCCCGCACGCGAGCGGAGCCGTCGACGCGACGGTCCACGTGCCCGGGTCCAAGTCGGTCACCAACCGCGCTCTGGTCCTCGCCTCCCTCGCCTCGGAGCCCGGCTGGC
Organism: Streptomyces sp. NPDC013187; assembly: GCF_042899705.1. Taxonomy (NCBI): domain Bacteria; kingdom Bacillati; phylum Actinomycetota; class Actinomycetes; order Kitasatosporales; family Streptomycetaceae; genus Streptomyces; species Streptomyces sp. NPDC013187. The sequence continues at coordinate 107,296 of NZ_JBIBAF010000017.1, forward strand.
TGCGCCGCCCCCTGCGCTCCCGCGACACCCTGCTGATGGCCGGCGCGCTGCGGGCGATGGGCATCGAGATCGAGGAAGGCGTGGGCCCCGACGGCACGGGTGAGGCCTGGCGGGTGCTCCCCACGGGCCTGCGCGGCCCGGCCACGGTCGACGTCGGCAACGCCGGCACGGTGATGCGGTTCCTGCCGCCGGTGGCCGCACTCGCCGACGGCCCCGTCCACTTCGACGGCGACCCCCGTTCCTACGAGCGTCCCCTGACCGGCGTCATCGACGCGCTGCGTCAGCTCGGCGCCCGGATCGACGACGACGGCCGCGGCGCGCTGCCGTTGACCGTGCACGGCAGCGGGGCCCTGGACGGCGGCACGGTCGCCATCGACGCCTCCTCCTCGTCGCAGTTCGTGAGCGCCCTGCTGCTGTCCGGCCCCCGTTTCAACCAGGGCGTCGAGGTCCGCCACACCGGCGCCACGCTGCCCTCCATGCCGCACATCCGCATGACGGTCGACATGCTGCGCGCGGTCGGCGCCCAGGTGGACACGCCCGAGTCGGGCGGCGAGCCGAACGTCTGGCGGGTCTCGCCGGGTGCCCTGCTCGGCCGGGACCTGGTCGTCGAGCCGGACCTGTCGAACGCCCAGCCGTTCCTGGCGGCGGCTCTGGTGACCGGCGGCAAGGTCGTCGTCCCCGACTGGCCCTCCCGCACCACGCAGCCCGGTGACCGGCTGCGCGAGATCTTCACCGAGATGGGCGGCTCCTGCGAACTGACCGAGTACGGGCTGGTGTTCACCGGCTCCGGCTCGGTGCACGGCATCGACGTCGACCTCGGTGAGGTCGGTGAGCTGACACCGGGCATCGCGGCGGTCGCGGCCCTCGCGGACTCCCCGTCGACCCTGCGCGGCGTGGCCCATCTGCGGCTGCACGAGACGGACCGGCTGGCCGCGCTGACCAAGGAGATCAACGAACTCGGCGGCGACGTCACGGAGACCGCCGACGGTCTGCACATCCGCCCGCGCCGGCTGCACGGCGGGGTGTTCCACACGTACGACGACCACCGCATGGCCACCGCCGGCGCGATCATCGGGCTGGCGGTGGAGGGCGTGCGGATCGAGAACGTGGCGACGACGGCCAAGACCCTGCCCGACTTCCCCGACCTGTGGACCGGGATGCTCGGGGCGTAGGACACAGGGATCACGTCATGCGCCGCTACGGCAAGCACACCGACGAGGACGACATCCGCACCCGTCCGGGCCGCCGCAACACCCGGCCCCGGACGAACATCCGCCCCAAACACGAGGACGCCGCCGAGGGCCTCGTCCTCACCGTCGACCGGGGCCGCCTGACCTGCCTCGTCGAGGACCGTGTGGTCATGGCGATGAAGGCCCGCGAGCTGGGCCGCAAGGCGGCGGTGGTCGGCGACCGCGTTGCCATCGTGGGCGACCTCACGGGCAAGAAGGACTCACTCGCGAGGATCGTGCGCATCGAGGAGCGCACCTCGGTCCTGCGGCGCACGGCGGACGACGACGATCCGTTCGAGCGTGTGGTGGTCGCCAACGCCGACCAGCTGGCCGTCGTCACCGCCCTCGCCGACCCCGAGCCCCGCCCCCGGCTGATCGACCGCTGTCTGGTCGCGGCCTACGACGGTGGCCTGGATCCGCTGCTGGTACTGACCAAGTCGGACCTCGCGCCGCCGGAGAAGCTGCTGGAGCTGTACGGCGACCTCGACATCCCCTACGTCGTGACCAGCCGGGCGGAACTGGAGAGCGGGGTCGCCGTCGCCCGGGTGCGCGAGCAGCTCGACGGCAAGATCACCGCGTTCGTCGGCCATTCCGGTGTCGGCAAGACGACCCTGGTGAACGCGCTGGTGCCGCAGGAGCAGCGGCGCTCGACCGGGCATGTGAACGCGGTGACGGGCCGCGGCCGGCACACCACCACCTCGGCGCTGGCACTGCCGCTGTCCGGCAACGACGGCTGGGTCGTGGACACCCCGGGCGTGCGGTCCTTCGGCCTCAACCATGTGGACCCTTCCCGGGTCATCCACGCCTTTCCCGACCTGGAGCCGGGCACCGAGGGCTGCCCGCGCGCGTGCAGCCACGACGAGCCGGACTGCGCGCTGGACGCGTGGGTGGCCGAGGGGCACGCGGATCCCGCGCGGCTGTACTCGCTGCGGCGGCTGCTGGCCACGCGGGAGCGCAAGGAAGGCGACTGACCTCCGCGTTGTTTGTCCTGGCGTGCGGGCGGTAAGTGCATAATCGCACCCAAGCCGGATGCGAGCCTGGCCAAAGCCTGACGAGCGCGCTGAGATTGATGAAGCGGTCACTGAACGTGGGATACGGGAGGACGACTCATGGCGTGGCTGCTGGTCATCGTGGCCGGGTTGCTCGAGACCGGCTTCGCGGTGTGTCTGAAGCTGTCGCACGGCTTCACCAGGCTCTGGCCGACGATCGCGTTCTGCGTTTTCGCCCTCGGCAGCTTCGGACTGCTGACGCTCGCGTTGAGAAGACTCGATGTGGGTCCCGCGTACGCGGTGTGGACCGGCATCGGGGCGGCGGGAACGGCGATCTACGGCATGGTGTTCCTGGGCGACCTGGTGTCGGCACTGAAGATCGTGTCGATCACTCTCGTCATCGCCGGTGTGATCGGGCTGCAGTTGTCGGGGTCCGCGCACTGACGCCCCGTTAGCCGGCCTGCCGGGGAAGGGCGCTGCGGACCAGGTCGGCGACGCCGCCCTCGCCGGGCGGTGCGGCCACGCAGGACAGGGCGAGCCGGACGGCGAGTTCGCAGGAGCGGGCCAGGTCGGCGGTGTCGGACCTGGGCGTGGCGGGGCCGGCCAGGAGGGTGACGGCCCGGTCGCGGACGAGGGCGACGAAGTCGCCGGGTGAGGGCAGCGGCCCGTCGGCTCGGCGCTGGGCCGGTACGGCGGAGCCGGACGGTACGGCCGTCAGGGCCGGGGCGGGCAGCCGCTCGCTCCAGCAGCCGGTGAGCATGGCGCGGACGAGGACGTTGTCCCGGGCCGCCGAGGCGGTCCACTCGGCGGTGGCGGTGAGCCGGTCGCACGGATCGCTGTGACCGGCGAGGGCACGGTCCACCCCCGCGAGATATCCGTCGGCCTCTCTCCGCACGAGTGCCCGGGCGAGACCGTCCTTGCTGCCGAACTCGTTGTAGAGCGTCTGCCGGGACACTCCGGCCGCCGCGGCCACGTCCACCATCCGTACGGCGGACCACGGCCGGCGCACCAGCGCCGTGTAAGCGGCGTCCAGTAGAGATTCCCGCGCTGCAGGCATCTTCGCCTCCCCTTGGGGCGAGCGGCTCTGCGCCCAGATTTGACGTGCGTGGAACCACTGTCAAGGGTTCGCGGGCACGCACGGGGGCGCGTTTCGGCCTTGTAGCGCGGGGCGTTGACCTGTGGGCCGGTCCTCCGCCCGCGCATGCGAAGGGGCGGCGCACTCCGACGGGTTGTCGGTGTACGCCGCCCTGGGGTGGGACGTTCGCGGGACACGGCCCGCGTGGTCACGGGGGTTACCTCGGGTCGCCGTCGAACTTCGAGGTCGACCAGAAGTAGCCGAGCACCGCCAGGCCCAGGCACCAGGCGAGGGCGAGCCATCCGTTGTGGCCGATTTCGGTGCCGAGGAACAGGCCGCGCAGGGTCTCGATGGCCGGGGTGAAGGGCTGGTACTCGGCGATCGGCTGGAACCAGCCCGGCATCGCGTCGAGCGGGACGAAGGTGCTGGACAGCAGCGGCAGCAGGATCAGGGGCATCGCGTTGTTGCTCGCCGCCTCGGCGTTCGGGCTGACCAGGCCCATGCCGACGGCGATCCAGGTGAGCGCCGTGGCGAAGAGGACGAGCAGGCCGAAGGCCGCGAGCCACTCCAGGACGGTGGCGTCGGTGGAGCGGAAGCCGATGGCCACACCGACGGCTCCGACGAGCACCACGCTGACGACCGCCTGCAGCACGCTGCCGAGGACGTGCCCGATCAGCACCGACCCGCGGTGGATCGCCATGGTGCGGAAGCGGGCGATGATGCCCTCGGTCATGTCGTTGGAGACGGAGACCGCGGTGCCGATCGTGGTGCTGCCGATGGTCATCAGCAGCAGTCCGGGGACGACGAAGGCGATGTACGCGGAACGGTCCGGACCGCCACCGCTGATGCCGGCGCTCATGGTGTCGCCGAAGACGTAGACGAAGAGCAGCAGCAGCATGATCGGGGTGAGCAGGAGGTTCAGGGTCAGGGAGGGGTAGCGCCGGGCGTGGAGCAGGTTGCGGCGCAGCATGGTGGAGGAGTCGCGCAGGGCGAGGCCGAGGGACGTCATCGGGCGTTCTCCTTGGGCTGGTCGGGGATGCCGGCGGCGGTGCCACCGGTCAGGGCGAAGAAGACGTCGTCGAGGTCGGGGGTGTGGACGGTGAGTTCGTCCGCCTCGATGCCGGCGGTGTCGAGCCGGTCGAGGAGGGTGCGCAGGTGGCGCTGGCTGCCGTCGCTGGGGAGCCGCAGGGTGAGCGAGTCGTCGTCGCGGGTGGCGTCGGCGAGGGTGGCGGCGGCGGTGCGGTAGGCGGCCGGGGCGGTGAAGCGGAGCCGGATGTGTCCGCCGGGGATGAGGCGCTTGAGCTGGTCGGGGGTGCCTTCGGCGGCGAGGGTGCCGTTGTGGAGGACGGCGATGCGGTCGGCGAGTTGGTCGGCTTCCTCCAGGTACTGGGTGGTGAGGAAGACGGTGACGCCGCCGGTGACGAGTTGGCGGATGATCTGCCACAGGTTGTGGCGGGCGCGGGGGTCGAGGCCGGTGGTGGGTTCGTCGAGAAAGATGATGCCGGGGTCGCCGACCAGGGTCATGGCGATGTCGAGGCGGCGTTTCATGCCGCCGGAGTAGGTGGAGGCGGGCTTCCTGGCGGCGTCGGTGAGGTCGAAGCGTTCCAGCAGTTCGGCGGCGACGCGGCGTCCCTCGCGTCTGGGCAGGTGGTGCAGGTCCGCCATGAGGAGCATGTTCTCCTCGCCGGTGATCAGGCCGTCGACCGCGGAGAACTGCCCGGTGACTCCGATCGCGGCGCGTACGGCCTGCGGGTCTGCGGCGAGGTCGTGGCCGGCGACCCGGGCCTGCCCGCCGTCGGCGGTGATGAGGGTGGAGAGGATCTTGACGGCGGTGGTCTTGCCTGCGCCGTTCGGCCCGAGCAGGGAGAAGATCGTCCCTTCCGGGACGGCCAGGTCTACGCCGTCCAGGACGGTCTTGTCGCCGTAGGACTTCCGCAGCCCGTTCGCCGCGATGGCCAGGTCGGTCATGAGGGGTGCTCCTTAGGGCAGGCTGCGGGCTGCTAGAGGCTGCGGGCGGTGATGTCGCCGTGCTCGGTGGTCGCGTGGATGGTCAGGCCGGCGGCGGCGCCGTCGCTGTTCTTGAGGGTGTTGTGGATGCGGCCGTAGCCGGTGCCGGCGTCCAGGGCGGCGGAGACGCCGTGGGCGGCGCCGACCGAGATGTCGCCCTGCTCGGTGCGCAGCGCGACGGTGCCGCACACGGCCTCGGCGATGCGGAGGTCGCCCTTCTGGGTGCTGATCTGGGCGGGGCCGCCCAGGCGGCCGACCTCGATGTCGCCGGCGAGCAGGGTGAGGCGGGCGCTGCGCGTCTCGTCGAGCTTGACCGAGCCCTGCGCCGCCTCGAAGACGACGTCGCCGAGCCGTCCGACGCCACGCAGTTCGACGGCGGCGGCCTTCGCCTCGACGTGGGAGCCGACGGGCAGCTGCACGGTGATCTCGACGGATCCGGAGTGGCCGAGGATGCGGTTCTGCGCCGCGGGGGCCGTGACGCGCAGGACGCCGTCGGCGTAGGCGGTCTCTATCTGCTCGGCCGCCTTCACGTCACGGCTCCGGGACGCGTCCGCGGGCAGGACCTCGACGGTGGTGTCGGTCCGGTCGGCGGCGATCAGGCGGATGCGTCCGGCGGGAATGTCGAGGACGGCCGAGACGGTGGCGGGGGTGTCGAACTTCTGCATCGTTTGCTCTCCTTGGATTCTTGCGGTGCGTCGTTTCCAACGATGGAAAAGCTACGTTGCATTCACGAAACAGACAACGCATTCGTTGCATGCACTCCAAATAAATGCAGGTCAAAGCCGAGAAATCATTGCAACGAGCTTGCCGTCGAACGCAACAGAATCATCCAGTCCGTTGCAATGAAATGCCGGTGAACGCTATGGTGCGGACATCGCGCAGCACGAAGGAGGGCACGATGCCGGGAGGCAGACTCACCCAGCAGGAACGCCAGCAGATCGCACTGGGGCTGGCCGACGGCCTCGCCTACGCGGAGATCGCCCGACGTCTCGACCGCCCGACCTCGACGGTCACCCGCGAGGTCATGCGCAACGGCGGCCCCACCGCTTACCGCGCCGACCTCGCCCATCGCGCCACGGAACGGCGTACGCGCCGCAAGCAGGCCGCACCGCGGGACCCGATGTCACCCCCGCGGACCGACGGGCGGGACGTCGAGGCCGTGCGCGAGTACGAGGAGACGTTCACCACCGTCCTCATGGGGTCGGGCATGCCCAAGATGATGTCCCGGGTGATGGCCTGCCTCTGCATGACCGACTCGGGCAGCCTCACCGCGTCCGAACTCGCCCAGCGGCTCCAGGTCAGTCCGGCGTCCGTCTCCAAGGCGATCGCGTTCCTCGACAGCCAGGGCCTCGTCCGCCGAGAGGCGGACGAAGGCCGCCGCGAGCGCTACGTCGTCGACGACGACGTCTGGTACCAGTCGATGATGGCCAGCGCCCGGTCCATCGCCCAGGTCGTCGACATCGCCCGGCAGGGCGTCGGCGTCCTCGGCCCCGGCACCCTGGCCGCCACCCGCCTCGAGAACGTCGCCCGCTTCCTCGACTTCGTCTCCGAGAGCACCGCCCGCGCCGCGGAGCAGGCACGCGACATCCTCCACACCAAGCCCGGGCCGACTCCGGGCGGCGCCGAGGAGCCGAGTCCGGATCACTGACCCCGCGCCTCGCGCCCGGCCTCGTCCAATCCCCTCCCGCACCGTCACAAACCCCCGGTAGCCCCACCCCCACCTCGGCAGATAGGTTCGTTGCATGCCCGACTACCTCGACGACCTGCGTCTCGCCCACGTCCTCGCCGACGCCGCCGACGCCGCGACGATGGACCGCTTCAAGGCCCTCGACCTCAAGGTCGAGACCAAACCGGACATGACCCCGGTCAGCGAGGCGGACAAGGCCGCAGAGGAGCTCATTCGCGGTCAGCTCCAGCGCGCCCGCCCCAGAGACGCGATCCTCGGCGAGGAGTACGGCGTCGAGGGCACCGGCCCCCGCCGCTGGGTGATCGACCCGATCGACGGCACCAAGAACTACGTACGCGGCGTGCCGGTGTGGGCCACTCTCATCTCGCTGATGGAAGCCGGGGAGGGCGGCTTCCAGCCCGTCGTCGGTGTCGTCTCCGCTCCCGCCCTCGGCCGCCGCTGGTGGGCCGCGAAGGGCCACGGCGCGTTCTCCGGCCGCAGCCTCACCAAGGCGTCCCGGCTGCAGGTCTCCCGCGTCTCCAAGCTCTCCGACGCGTCCTTGGCGTACTCCTCGCTCAGTGGCTGGGAGGAACAGGGCCGCCTGGACGGCTTCCTGGACCTGACGCGCGAGGTGTGGCGCACGCGCGCGTACGGCGACTTCTGGCCGTACATGATGGTGGCCGAAGGCGCCGTCGACATGTGCGCCGAGCCGGAGCTGTCCCTCTGGGACATGGCCGCCACGGCCATCGTCGTCACGGAGGCCGGCGGCACCTTCACGGGCCTCGACGCCCGCCCGGGCCCCCACAGCGGCAACGCGGCCGCGTCGAACGGCCTGCTGCACGACGAACTCCTGGGGTATCTCAACCAGCGCTACTGAGCCCCCCGTTGTTACCGAGCGCCCCCTTGTTGACCCTCCCTTTGCCTGCCACTCTGAGAGTCCCCCCACTTGTGAACTTGTGAAACCGTGAACGAACGGTGGGGAGACTCCCAGGAGGTGGCTCCATCCATGCTCGTCCGTGACGCCATGAGCACCGTCGTCCTCACGATCGGCCCGACCCACACCCTGCGCCAGGCCGCATCGCTGATGTCCGCGCGCAAGGTGGGGGCGGCGGTGGTCCACGACCCCGACGCCGGCGGCATCGGCATCCTCACCGAACGCGACATCCTCAACTCCGTGGGCCTGGGCCAGGACCCGGACACGGAGCGTGCCCACGCCCACACCACCACCGACGTCGTGTTCGCCGCCCCGGCCTGGACCCTGGAGGAGGCGGCGGGCGCCATGGCGCACGGCGGCTTCCGGCACCTCATCGTGCTGGACGGCGGCGAACCCGCCGGCATCGTGTCGGTCCGCGACATCATCCGCTGCTGGGCACCGGCACGACAGCGGGTTCCGGCGTAGCGGCGCGGACGGGCCGGCCCCGGAAAGGGACCCCGGCCCGTCCGTCACCGGAAGCGGTCCAGCGCCGGAGTTCAGCCACACAGGGCCCGGACCGCGACCTCCAGCCGCTTGCCGCGGTCTTTCGTCCGCCCGACGCAAGCGCCGCTCGCCCGCTCGACGGCGTCGTGCGCGCCAGTAGACAATGTCTAAACAAAGGAGGGATCTAAACTCACACCTGTTCGGGACCTGGTCTCTTTTGCTGTTAGGCTGGTGGCTATGAGTGACCTTCTGGAACGGCTGCGCGGACGCGGATGGCGGATGACCGCGCAGCGGCGTGTCGTGGCTGAGGTCCTCGACGGCGAACACGTCCATCTGACGGCCGACGAGGTCCACGCACGGGCCGTCGCCAAGCTGCCCGAGATCTCCAGGGCGACCGTCTACAACACGCTGGGCGAGCTGGTGACCCTCGGCGAGGTGCTCGAGGTCTCCACGGACCAGCGTGCCAAGCGGTACGACCCGAACGCCCACCAGCCGCACCACCACCTGGTCTGCGCCCAGTGCGGCGCGATCCGCGACGTCCACCCCACCGGCAACCCGCTGGCGGACCTCCCCGACACCGAACGCTTCGGCTTCACGGTCTCGGACGTCGAGGTGACGTACCGCGGCGTGTGTCCGAACTGCGCCGCCGCCTAGCCCTCCCGCACGGAACACGAAAGCCCCGGCACCATGAGTGCCGGGGCTCACTGCTGCCATCGTCGCGCGAAGGCAGGAAACACCGAGGGCCGGAACCCTTTCGGATTCCGGCCCTCGGCCTTCAGTAGCGGGGACAGGATTTGAACCTGCGACCTCTGGGTTATGAGCCCAGCGAGCTACCGAGCTGCTCCACCCCGCGTCGGTGAATGCAACGTTACGTCACCGCAGAGGACGGATGCAAATCCATTACCCGGCGGCCCCGCCGGCCCAGTGGCAACGCCTCACGCGGACAGCTCCTGCCGCAGCGCGTCCCTGAGCCGCTCCGCCCTCTCGGCGACGGACGCCGGGCCCAGCGACACGGCCCGGTCGGCCCAGCGCTGCCCCTCCGCCAGCTCACCCCGACGCGCGTAGACCAGGGCCAGCCGCAACGCCGCCCGCCCGTGACCGGCGTCAGCGGCCCGCGTCCACCACACCGCCGCCTCGGGCTCGCTCCCTTCCCTGGCCAGCAGCAGTCCCAGATTGAACGCGCCGTTGCGGGATCCGCCCTCGGCCGCCTCCCGGTACCACCGAGCAGCCTCGACGACATCGCCACGGGCCGCCGCCAGCATGCCGACCCGCACCTGCGCACGCCGGTGCCCCTGGGAGGCCGCCCGCTCGTACCACTCCTCGCACTCGCTCCGCCGGTGCACCGGCTCCCCGAGCTCGTGCGCGGGCTCCGGCGGCCGCCGCGCGTCGAGCACGGTCGCCAGCCGGTACGCGGCCTCGGCGCTCCCGCCCCCGGCCGCGCACCGCAGGTGCCGCTCGGCCTCCTGCTCGTCACCATCCCGCAGTCTCGCCATGCCGACCTGCAGCGCCGCCTCGGTGTGCCCCGCGGCGGCGGCACGCTCGTACCAGCTCAGCGCGGCCTGCTCCTCACCCCGCCCGGCGTGCAGGATGCCGAGGTTGAAGGCGGCGTCGACGCTCCCGGCCTCAGCGGCCTTGGAGAACCACGGCTCCGCGCCCGTCTCGTCACCGCCCCGCAGCAGCAGGATCGCGAGCGCGTTCGCCGCCTCCCGGTGCCCGGCGTAGGCCGCGCGCCGGTACCACTGCTCGGCCTGCGGGGTGCGCCCCTGCTCGGCACAGAGCAGACCGAGGTTGTACGCGCCGTTCACGTCACCCGCGTCCATCGCGGCCCGGTACCACCGCTCGGCGGTCTGGGTCTCGCCCCGCTCCGCGTGCAGCGCCCCCAGCGCGTTCGCCGCGTTGCCGTCGCCGTCCTGGGCGGCCCGCAGCCACCACACGGCGGCGTTCTCGGTGTCGCCCGCGTCGCGCAGCAGGAAGCCGAGCGCACACGCGGCGCGCGCCTCCCCGTCCTTGGCGGAGGTCAGGTACCAGCGCCCGGCCTCCTTGAGCTCGCCACGCCGCTCCAGAATCGTCCCGAGCTGCAGCGCGGCCCGCCGGTGGCCGCGCGCGGCAGCCTGCCGGTACCACTGCTCGGCCTCTTCGGGTGCCTGGACACCGTCGTCGCCGTCGGCTTCCCGCGCCGCCTGCCGGTCCAGCGCCCGCGCCAGCCGGTACGCCGCCTCCCGGTGCCCGCGCTCGGCGGCGACCCGCATCCACTGCACGGCCCCGGCATCACCGCGGTGCTCCAGCAGATCGGCGAGCGCGTACGCGCCCAGCGTGTGGCCCTGTTCGGCGGACTGGCGCAGCCAGTACTCGGCGGCGGGCTCGTCGCCGCGCTCGCGGTGGTGCCGCCCGAGGGCGTGCGCAGCCGCCGTGGATCCGGCGACGGCGGCGATCCGCCACCATCCGGCGGCCTCGTCGGCGTACCCCCGCTGGTGGAGGAGAACCCCCAGGTTGTTGGCGGCCGCCCGGTCGCCCGCGGCGGTGGCGGCACGCAGATGAGGCTCGGCACCGTCGAGGTCACCACGGCGCAGCAGCATGGCGCCGAGGACACTCATCGCCTCGACGTCGCCGGCCTCGGCGGCGAGCCGCTGACGCAGCTCCTCGGCCGCCTCGTCGGCGATCTCCCCGGTCTCGTCCGGGGTCTCGGTGTCCTCCCGGCTGGAAGGCTGCACAAAACGCCCTGTCTCGAACAGAGTTGCCTTGTCCCCCATAACGTCCATCGTCGCACCACCTGCAACCTGGGTACACCTGGTATACCGCAGCCAGTGAGGTCACTTCAGCGTTTTGTCGACATGCCCACAGAGAGACAAGTCAAACACAGATTGCCCAACTCCCCCCGGCGGCGCGGCCACATCCTGCGCCAGCACATGCGTTCACACATCACGAAGGCCCGGATTCCACTGTGGAATCCGGGCCTTCGGTGCCGCTCCGTCACTCGGACATCGCGACTTCAGTAGCGGGGACAGGATTTGAACCTGCGACCTCTGGGTTATGAGCCCAGCGAGCTACCGAGCTGCTCCACCCCGCGCCGTTGTGTTCACAACCGTATCACGGCGCGGGGTGGGCATTTGACCAGGCCAGGGCGCTAGCTGCTCGGCTTCGGGCTGGGACTGCCGCTGGGGCTGCCGCTCGGCTTGTCGCCGGGCTTGCTCTCGCCGCCCCCGGAACCGCCCGTCCGGCTCGCCTCGGACTGTGCGTCCTCGGCCCGCCGCAGGGCGTCCTCAAGGTCCTTCTGCGCCTTGCCGTACGCCTCCCAGTCGTTCTTCTTCAGGGCCTCCTGACCCTCGTCGAACGCCTTCTGGGCATCCTGCAGGGCCTGTTGGACCGTCGGGTTGTCGGACGTCGGCGGTGGCGTCGTATCGCCCTCGTCCGGTGGCTCGGTGGTCGGGCCGTCCGCTCCGAAGACCTTGTTGAGGGCCTCGTCGAGGGTGTTCTCGAAGGCGGTCTGGCCTCCGTAGGTGACCAGCACCTTGCGCAGCAGCGGGTACTTCAGACCGCCACCGCGGACGTAGACCGGCTCCACGTACAGCAGCCCTCCGTCGAGGGGCACCGTCAGCAGGTTGCCGTACTCGACTTCGGAGTCGCCGCCTCTCAGGAGCCTGATGGACTCGGCGATGTCCTCTTGGGAGTTGAACTGGCTCTGGACCTGCTTGGGTCCGTTGACCGTGGTGTTCGTCGGCAGTTTCAGGATTCTGATCTTGCCGTAGTCACCGGTGCCCGCCTCGGCGTCGACCGCCATGAACGCGCTGAGGTTGTCCCGGCCGTTGGGCGTGAAGGTCGTCGTCAGCGAGAACGCCTGCGCCTTCTGGTCGGGCATCTTCATGCTCAGGTAGTACGGCGGCACCGCGCTGCCCGACCGGTTCGTCGGGTCGTCCGGCACCTGCCACACCTCGCTGCCGCTGAGGAACGTCGTGGCGTCCTTCACGTGGTAGCGGGTGAGCAGCTCCCGCTGGACCTTGAACAGGTCCTGGGGGTAGCGCAGGTGGTCCATGAGCGACTTGGAGATGTCGCTCTTGGGCTCCACCGTGTTCGGGAAGGCCTTCATCCAGGTCTTCAGGACGGGGTCCTTGGTGTCCCACTGGAAGAGCTTGACCTTGCCCGTGTAGGCGTCGACGGTGGCCTTCACCGAGTTGCGGATGTAGTTGACCTGGTTCTGCTGGGCCACCACCGCGCGGTTGTCGTTGGTGGCGGTCAGCGAGTCGGCCGTGGTGTCACCCAGGGTCGTACGCGAGGAGTACGGGTAGCCGTTGGTCGTCGTGTACGCGTCGACGATCCACTGGATCCGGCCGTCCACGACCGCCGGGTAGGCGTCGCCGTCGATGGTCAGCCAGGGGGCGACCGCCTCGACGCGCTCCTTGGGCGTGCGGTTGTACAGGATCCGCGAACCGTCGCCGATGGCACCGGAGTACAGGATCTGCGGCTCCCCGAACGCCACCGCGTAGGCGGCCCGGTTGACCGGGTTGGAGAGGTTGACCCCGCTGTCGCCCTTGTAGCTGGTGGTCTTCTCGCCGTTGTCGTCGGAGTAGTCGATCTCCTTCTGGGGGCCGCCGACGATCGAGTACGTGTCGGTCTTCTCGCCGTAGTAGATCCGCTGCTCGTACGTGCCGAGGTCGCCCTCGGAGGGCAGGTCGGACTCGGTGAAGTTCGGGCGGCCCTGGGCGTCGGCGCTGGTGCCCTCGGCGGCGACCACTCCGTAGCCGTGCGTGTAACGGAAGTGGTTGTTGATCCAGTTCTTCTTCGGGATGCCCGCGAGGTTCAGCTCACGCAGACCGATGACCGTGTCCTGGTCCTTGCCGTCCTTGGCGTAGCGGTCGACGTCCAGGTTGGTCGGGAACGCGTAGTAGTTCCTGATCTGCTGGAGTTGCTGGAACGTCGGCGAGACGATGTTCGGGTCCATGATCCGGATGCTCGCCGTGGACGGGACGTCGTCGCGCAGTGTGGTCTTGTCCTCGGTCTTGCTCGTGCCCGAGTAGTCGGTGACCTTGGTGCCGTCGATGCCGTACGCCTTGCGCGTGGCCTCGAGGTTCTTCTCTACGTACGGCGCTTCCTTGGCCTGCTCGTTCGGCTGCACCTGGAACTTCTGCACGATCGCCGGGTACAGACCGCCGATGAGGATCGCGGAGAGCACCATCAGGCCGAAGCCGATCACGGGCAGCTGCCACGTGCGCCGCCAGATGGTGGCGAAGAACAGCAGCGCGCAGATGACGGCGATGCAGAACAGGATCGTCTTGGCCGGCAGGTAGGCGTTGGCGTCGACGTACCTCAGGCCCGTCCAGTTGTCGGTCGCCCGGAAGTCACTGGACTTCACCGCGAGTCCGTACCGGTCGAGCCAGTACGCGACCGCCTTGAGGGCGACGAAGATGCCGATGAGCACCGACAGGTGCCCGGTGGCCGCCGCCGTGGCGCGGGCGCCCGGGCTCGTGACGCGCAGCCCGCCGTAGAGGTAGTGGGTGAGCGCGGCGGCGATCACGGACAGGATCGCGGCGGCGAAGCCGAAGCCGAGCAGGAACCGGTACCAGGGCAGGTCGAAGGCGTAGAAGGCGACGTCCAGCTTGAACTGGGGGTCCTTCTCACCGAAGGGCACGCCGTTGACCCACATCAGCCACGTCCGCCACTGGCCGGAGGCGGACGCGCCGGCGATCAGGCCCACCAGGGCGGTGATCCCGAACAGCAGCCACTTCTTGTAGGGCGCGATGCCCATCCGGTAGCGGTCGAGGTTCTGCTGCTCCATCGACATGGCGCTCAGCGGCGGCCGCAGCCGGTGCGCCAGCCAGATGTTGAAGCCGACGGCGAGGGCCATGAGCAGGCCGAAGACGAAGAAGAGCCCGATCTTGGTCCACAGGGTGGTGGTGAAGACCGAGGAGTAGTTCACCGAGCGGTACCAGAGCCAGTCCGTCCAAAAGCCCGCGAACATGGTGAACGCCATGCCGAGAACGGCCAGGACGCCCAGCGTCATGAGCAGGGTCCGGACACGCCGGGACGGGCGGCCCACTCTGATCCGCGGCCCCGAAGGGCCTCCGCCGCGGTCCGGCATCTGGAAAGCCAAGGTGCGCACCTCGAAGTTCGCTGTTGATTCGTCAGGCCCGCGTCTTCACGGACCGTACGTGGCCCCCGTGATCGTGGGCCCCCACCTATGCAACTTACTCACCGTTTACTCGGTTCCCGATTCCGGCCGGGAACGAGGCAGGATTGTGACCATGTCCAACACTCCCATGGCTGCGAACCCGCTCACCCGGGCCGTACTCGAGATCGACGAGTACGTCTCCGGCCTCGGCTGGGACCAGCCGGCCCGCCTGTTCGCCCTCGTCGACACGGCACGGCTGCGAGCCGACCAACCCTCACTCGCGGACCGGCTCGGTCTGGGCGAAGAGTCGGAGAACTCCGGCCTCACCCCGATCGAGCAGGACGAAGTTCCAACGGGCAAGCCGCTCGACGAGTTCCTCGCCACCATCGCCTGGCCCGACGCGGTGGTCGGCTGCGCCCTCGCCGTGGAGCGCCTGATGCTGCCGCCGTCCGCGGAGGCGCAGGTTCCGCAGGGTCTGAGCGAGGCCGCCCTCACCAAGTGGGTGGCGGACCACCCGGACCGCCAGGAGGTCCGTATGACGGTCGCGGTCCTGCGCGACGGCACGCGTGAGTCGGCCCTGCGGCTGCGCGAGAAGGACTCCCCCACCGAGGTCCTGACCGGTTCCGACCTGGTCCCGGGGCTGGCGGAGGCGCTGGCGGCGACGTTCGAGGAGTAGCGACCGCCGAGGACCGCGGGACCCGGCTTTCCGGGCCCTCGGTCCTCCGGCTACCTACCGCACTTCGGCAGATCCGCGGTGTCCCCACTGCGGATGTCCTTCAGGGCCCCCAGGGCGTCCTTGATGGTGCCCACCTTGATCAGGGTGAGACCGTCGGGGGTGTCCTTGGCGGCGGCAGCGCAGTTGTCGGCGGGCGTGAGGAAGTACTTCGCGCCCTTGGCCCGCGCGCCCACGGTCTTCATCTCGATGCCACCGATCGGCCCGACCTTGCCGGCGTCGTCGATCGTGCCGGTGCCGGCCACGAACGCGCCCCCGGTCAGGCTGCCCGGAGTGAGCTTGTCGTAGATGCCGAGCGCGAACATGAGTCCGGCGCTCGGCCCGCCGACGTCCGCGAGCTTGATGTCGATGGTGAACGGGAACGTGTGGTCGGTCCCGGCGGAGATCCCCACGATGGCGCGCTTCTCACCGCTGTCGTCGGACGTCGTGGTGGTCATCGTGATGTCCTGCGTCCTGGTCGGCGTCCGCTTCTCCTTCTCCGCGGCGACCTGCTCCTTGGCCGGCACGATCGTGAAGCGGACCTCCTGGCCCGGCTTGTGCTTGGTGACGAGCTTCGCGACGTCGGCCGGCTCCTTCACCGCCGTACCGTCGACCGCCTTGATCACGTCCCCCGCGTGCAGCTTGCCCTCGGCGGGGGATCCCTTGACGACCGTGGAGACGATCACCCAGGACTTCACCGGAACGTCCAGCTGCTTCAGGGCCGCGACCTTGGCGCTCTCCTGGGACTGGCTGAACTCCTCGGCGTTCTCCTGGGTGGACTGCTCCTCGGTCTTGCCGTCCGGGTAGAGCGTCTCGTGCGGCACGACCTTGTTGTCGTGCGCGAGCCAGCCGTAGACGGCTTCGACCAGGTTCATCCGGTAGTCGGCGCTCGTGACCCGGACCGTCGTCATGTTCAGATGGCCACTGGTCGCATAGGTCTTCCTGCCCGCGATCTGCAGCACCGGCTCGCCGTCGTGATCGCCCAGCGTGTTCACCGTCGGCCCCGGGGACATCTCCGCATAGGGCACGGGGATGAACACTCCCGCGCACAGGAGCGCGATCAGCATCAGGGTGGAGGCGAGCATCGTCGCGGTGCGGCGTGGCATGAGTCGACAGTACGGGACGGTCCTGTCAGCGCACCGTCAGGGCCGCCCGTCCGGGGCGGCCCTGCACTGCAACGCTTGTGACCTGCTGGTTCCTGGGCCGTCAGGCACCTGGGCGGGGCTTCTCCATGGCCTCGCAGAAGCGGGCGTAGCCGATGAGCTCCGGCCCGTCGTTGCGGGCTTTGCGGGTCCGGTGGGCCCAACTGCCCCAGAGACCCGCGCCGATGGCAGCCGCAAGCGGAATCAGCAACCAGGCGAGCGCCGCCATGCCGACCTCCAACCCCTTTGAGCATCCGCAACTGACTGATCAGCAGATTAACGATCCGCAGTGACAACGCTCACGCCAGGGGTGCGGTTACGCAACCGGAAGGCGACCGCAGGGATCAGCGACCGGGCTTACGGGATCAGCGGGCGGCCACCGGCCCTCCCGTCACCCGACCACCGCCCCTCAAGGACAGCGCTACGCGCCGACCCACTCCTCGGTGCCGTCGGAGAACTTCTGGTGCTTCCAGATGGGCACTTCGTGCTTGAGGTCGTCGATCAGCTTCCGGCAGGCCTCGAACGCCTCTCCGCGATGCGGGCAGGAGACGGCGACGACCACGGCGAGGTCCCCGACCCGCAGGTCCCCCACGCGGTGCACGGCAGCCAGGGCCCGCACCGGGAACTCGGCGGCGACCTTCTCCGCGATGCGCCGCATCTCGGCCTCGGCGCTGGGGTGACAGGAATACCCCAGCTCGTCGACATCGGCACCCCCGTCGTGGTTCCGCACGGTTCCCACGAAGAGCGCGGTGCCTCCGGCCGCGTCGTCCCCTACGGCCCGGAACACCTCGTCCAGGGAGAGAGCCGAGTCCCGGATCCCGATCAGCCTGATCGGTTCCTGCGCGGTCTGCTCACCGGGGTGATCGTTCGTGGTTGCCATGCCTCCATCGTGCCGCACACGACCGACGGCACGGAATAGAGCTATCGACCGGCACGCGCGCGTACGCGTTTGGAGCCTCCTACAGGGGCGGCCTTCCGCTGCGTTCCCGCACCGGCGTCCCTCAGATCCGCCGCCGGGCCTTCCGCGCCCGCCGCACCACCGCCGCCGCACCCAGCAGCGCCACCGTCGCGCCGGCGGCACCCGCGGCCGTCGCGTCCTTGCGGCCCAGCCGCCGCCCGGCGACCGTGTGCCGGCCGGAGACCTCCTCCAGGAGTTCCGCCAGCACCTCCTCGTTGGTGTACTGCGGCCGCCACCCGGCGTCGTGCAGCCGACTGCCGCTCACCACCCAGGGGTACATCGTGTACGCCAGGTCCCCGGCCGGGGAGGGTGTGAGCCCGATGCGGTGCAGTCGCGCCGCCGCACCCAGCGCGACCGCCGACGGCAGCTCCATCCGCCGGATCCCGCTGAGCTCCTCGACCTCCTCCTGCTCCAGCCAGCCGTCACAGCCGACGGTGAGTTCCCCGTCGACCTTCTCCAGAACGGCGTACTCCAGCGCGCTGCACAAGTCCTCGACGTGGCAGAACTGCCACGCGGGCCGCGACCCGGCGACGACGAGGAGCCGGGGCGACTCGAAGTACCTGGTCAGTGCGGTGTCGGTACCTCCCACCAGCACGGCCGGCCGGACCACGGTGACATTGAGCCCGGGGTGCGCCCGGGGCGCGCGCCGTGCCAGCCGTTCGATCTCCAGCAGGTCGCCGACGCCCGTCGCCTCGGCCGTGGCGCGCAGCTCGGCGTCCTCCGACAGCGGCAGCTCGTTGTCGGGCAGCGCCCCGTAGACCATCGCCGAGGTGCAGAGCACGACCCGGTGCACTCCGGCCGCCGCGGCGGCCGTCAGGACGGTCTGCGTCCCCCGTACGTTGTAGGCCGTTCGGGCGGCCGCGTCGGTTTCCAGGTCGAGATCCAGCGCCAGGTGCACCACCACGTCCGCCCCGCGCAGCTTGTCCGCGATGGCCGGATCCCGTACGTCCAGGATGTGCCACTGGGCCGCCGCGCACTCGCCGCGCCGCTCGTCGATGGCGACGACCTGCTTGACCTCGTCGGATGCGGCCAGCTGCTCCGTGAGCAGGGCTCCGACGCCGTACGCGGCGCCGGTGACCGCGACGACGGGTCCGCGCGCGGCGGGGCTCGCGGAACTGGTTGACTGGTTTCGCGCTGCGCGAACCTGCGGATCTGGGGAACTCACCGGGCGTCTCCAGCGGTTGTCTTCAGTACGAGCGCGTCCGACGCGTGCGTACCAGGTGGCATCCATCCTGCCGCAGGCCGTCAGTCGGCGAAGCACCGAGGCCCGATCCGCCCCAGGTGTCTACGCTGGGTGGTGTTGTCGGGCAGCCGTGCCGCCGGAAAGAACCGGCGGCCCTACCAGCCGAGGAATCCCGTGAGTGACACCCCATTCGGATTCGGCCTTCCGCCGGAGGAGCCGGACGACGGCGACGAGGGCAAGAAGAAGGACCAGCAGAGCGGTGGTGGTCAGGGACCGGCCAACCCGTTCGGTTTCGGCGGCCTGCCCGGAGCCGGTGGCTTCGGCTCAGGCCCCGGTGGCCCTGGCGGCCCCGGTGCGGACAATCCGTTCGCAGCCATGTTCGGGTCGCTGAACCCCACCGACCTGGGTGCCGCGTTCCAGCAGCTGGGCCAGATGCTCTCCTACGAGGGCGGCCCGGTGAACTGGGACATGGCCAAGCAGATCGCCCGCCAGACGGTCTCCCAGGGCAGTCCTGACGGCACCAAGGACGCCAGCGTCGGTCCCGCCGACCGCAAGTCCGTCGAGGAAGCCGTCCGCCTGGCCGACCTGTGGCTCGACGACGCCACGTCCCTGCCCTCCGGCGCCGCCTCCGCGGTGGCCTGGAGCCGCGCGGAGTGGGTCGAGGCCACCCTGCCCGCCTGGAAGGAGCTGGTCGACCCGGTCGCCGAGCGCGTGGGCACCGCCATGGGCGACGTCCTGCCGGAGGAGATGCAGGCCATGGCCGGCCCGCTGATCGGCATGATGCGCTCGATGGGCGGCGCCATGTTCGGCACGCAGATCGGGCAGGCCGTCGGCGTGCTCGCCGGCGAGGTCGTCGGCTCGTCCGACATCGGCCTGCCGCTCGGCCCGGCCGGCAAGGCCGCGCTGCTGCCGGTGAACGTCGAGACGTTCGGCAAGGACCTGAGCGTCCCCCAGGAGGAGGTGCGGCTGTATCTCGCTCTGCGCGAGGCCGCCCACCAGCGCCTCTTCGCGCACGTGCCGTGGCTGCGCTCGCACCTTTTCGGCGCTGTCGACGGCTACGCGCGCGGGATCAAGGTCGACACGGCCAAGCTGGAGGACGTGGTCGGTCAGTTCGACCCGCAGAACCCGGAGCAGCTGCAGGATGCCCTCCAGCAGGGCATGTTCCAGCCGGAGGACACGCCCGAGCAGAAGGCCGCCCTGGCCCGTCTGGAGACGGCTCTGGCGCTCGTGGAGGGCTGGGTGGACGCGGTGGTCCACGCCGCCGCGAAGCCCCGCCTGGCGTCCGCCGACGCCCTGCGCGAGACGCTGCGCCGCCGTCGTGCGTCGGGCGGTCCGGCCGAGCAGACGTTCGCGACGCTGATCGGTCTGGAGTTGCGCCCCCGCCGCCTGCGGGACGCCTCCCGCCTGTGGGCCTCGCTCACGGACGCGCGCGGGGTCGACGGCCGGGACGCCCTGTGGCACCACCCGGACATGCTGCCGACGGCGACGGACCTGGACGACCCGGACGGCTTCGTGCACCGCGAGCAGATCGACTTCTCCGAGCTGGACAAGATGCTCGGCGAGGCGGCGGACAAGCCCGACCTCAAGAAGAAGGACGGCGGCGAGGGCGAGAACAGGGGCGACGACGCCGGGTGAGCCTCCATGACGACGCGGTCCTCGTGCTGAAGGGGTACGAGGACCAGACGGAGCTGCGCCAGGCCTACCTGGACCACCTGGCGGAGCACCCGGACGGTCTGTGGAAGGCCTGCCACGCGGGCCACATCACAGCGAGTGCCCTGGTGATCGACCCCGAGGGCGGGCGGGTGCTGCTGACCCTCCACAAGAAGTTGCGGATGTGGCTCCAGATGGGCGGCCACTGCGAGCCGGGCGACGCGTCCCTGGCGGACGCGGCCCTTCGCGAGGCGACGGAGGAGTCCGGCGTCCCGGGGCTCACCCTGCTGCCCGGCGGTCCGGTGCGTCTGGACCGGCATCCGATTCCGCCGCCGTGCCACTGCCACTTCGACGTCCAGTACGCGGTCGTGGCACCGCCGGACGCCGCGCACGCGATCAGCGACGAGTCGCTCGACGTGCGCTGGTTCGGCTACGACGAGGTGGCCGAGGTGGCGGACGAGTCGGTCGTGCGGCTGCTGGCGGCGACCCGAGCGAGGCTCGGGGGCTGAACATCGGTGAGGGGCGACCGCTCATGCGGCCGCCCCTCACGTTCGATCCTGGCAGTGGGCTGCGCCCCGTCAGGGCGCGGGGAACTGCGCGAGCAAGCACGGACGGCCCGCGGCCCGGGCGAGACCGCACAGCCCCGGAACCCGACTCGGCCGAACCCGCGGAGCGCTCAGCTCCAGACGTTGCCCTGGTTCTGTCCCCGCGCCCCCTGCTGGCCCATGCCATACTGCGCGGCGAGGCCCGAGCCGATCTGGGCGCCCTGCGGCGGCAGCAGCTCACTCGGCTGGACCAGCGCGAAGCCGGTGCCCATGAAGCTCAGCTCCCAGCCCTCGCCCGTGCTGCCGCGGCGCCGCCACACCCCGGAGGAGTGCGTCTGGGCCTGCATCTGCACCCGCAGGCTCGTCGACCAGGCGACGATCGCGTCGGCGTCGCAGTTGACGTACTTGTCGGGCGTCACCTGCATCAGCAGCGGCATTCCGGAGGTCATCAGGGCGACCTTGCCCCGGCCTGTGATGTTGAGCTGGTACTTCCCCGAGCCGGAGATGCCGTACAGGCTGTCCACGGCGATGACCTCGTGGTGCAGGGAGGAGTCCATCGCCAGCACGTAGCTGCTGTCGACGGTGAGGCCGTCCTGGTCCACGTCCATGACGTGCACGTGCTGCTTGAGGTTGGCGAGGTAGACCGTGCCCTGCCCGTGGCAGCGCATCAGGTCGAGGCCCTCCCCGGTCTGCGCACGCGCGCGTGACTGCTGGTTGCTCTGGAACTCGGCGTCGAACTCGACGAGGCCCTGGTAGGCGACCATGGTGCCCTTGCGGGCCAGGACGTCGTCGTGGCCCTCCAGGGTGACGCGCAGCATCTGCTTGTTCTGCAGGCTCCAGCGTTCCTGGGTCTGCTGCTCGTTGTAGGCGAAAATCGGGCTCTGCATGACGTGTGACTCCCCCTCAGCCCCGGACCCGGAGTCGGTCGGTGCTGTCCTCGCTGGGCTGGACGACGACGATGCCCTGACCGGAGAAGGCCATCTGGTAGGCCTCGCCGCTGCCGCGGCCGATCAGCGACTGCGCCCGGAAGCTGCGCTTGCCCTTCACCTTGAGGTTCGGGGACCACGCGACGAGCGCGTCGGGGTCGACGTAGGTCTCGTCCTCGCCGCCTCCGCAGTCGACGACGATGGGCTTGCCCCGGGAGGTCAGCGCGACCCAGCCCTGCCCGGAGATCTTGGTGTTCCACAGGCCCTGCCCGGCGAACTTCGCCAGGCCCTTGACCCGCTCCACGCCCCACGTGAGGTGGGCGTCGAAGGCGAGCAGGTTGGTGGCGTTGACGGAGATGCCGTCGCCGTTGAGATTGATCACGACGACGTTCGCCCCGTAGTCGGCGAGGTAGAGCAGGCCGTCGCCGGAGCACTTCATCAGGGGCGCGCCCTCGCCGGTCATCCAGTCCTTGGCGATCTGGCGCACGGCCGGCGGGTTGGGCTCGTACTGCACGAACCCTTCGTAGGCGACCATCGACCCCACACGCGCGAGGAGGTCGTTCCCGGTCTGCATGGCGACCTTCAGCATGTGGTTGCCGTGGTTCTCCATGCGGGCGGTGACGGGTGCGGGGGCGTGGCCCGCGAGCTGCTGTGTCATGACGGGCTCCCTCAGACCTCGTACGGCTGGACGACGATGAAGTTGCCGGGCGCACCCCGGAACTGGAGGTTGACACTCTCCCCGGTGTCGCCGGGGTACGCGTTGCGGCGCATGCGCACCTGGCTGGAGACGACGACCTGGGCGGCGGCCGACCAGGCGACCACGGCGTTGCAGTCGGCGAACGTGGTGGGGGTGACGGGCAGGACGACGGGCGTGCCGTGCGTCTTGACGACGATGGTGCCGGTGCCCTGGAACTGCATGGTGAACAGCGCGCCGCCGGGGATGCCGTGGCCCTCGATGCGGCGGACCTCGTACGTGAGGCTCTCGTCGAACGCGAGGACGTTCTCGGCGGAGACGCAGACGGCGTCGCCCTGCAGCTCCAAGGGGTGCAGCATGGTCGAGTTCTCGGCGAGGAACACCTGTCCCTGCCCCGTACAGCGCATCAGCTGCATCTCCTGGCCGGTCGCGTTGCCCACGATCCGGCCGGAGAAGCCGGCGCCCTTGTAGCTGAAGTCGACCTTGCCCTGGTAGAGCACCATGCTGCCCTGCCGGGCCAGCACGGGCTGTCCGCCGATGCCGAGGTCGACGCGGACCAGCTTCTTGGTCTGCTGCGTCCAGCGCTGCCCGGTGGGGGTCTCCTTGAACTGCTGGAGCGCGGCGGACACGCCGGGGCCCTGGGGCGCGCCTTGCGGGGCGCCCTGCGGGGCTCCGTAGGGTGCCTGTCCGAACGGCGGCTGCTGCTGTCCGTAGCCCGGGGGCGGCGTGGGCTGGCCGTAGCCGGGGGGCGGGGCCGGGGCGTGGGGCGCCTGGGGTGCATGAGGTGCCTGGGGCTGGGCGTAGCCGGGAGGCGGCGGGGCCGTCTGGCCGGGGACCTGTCCGTACTGCGGGGGCTGCTGGCCGGGCTGGCCGTACGGCGCGGGCGCCGGGGCCGGAGGCGACACCGGGGAGCCGCCGGGCGGGGTGTGCAAGGGCGCGGCGATGGTCGGGGCGGCGTGCACCTGGGGCGCCGGGGCCGGAGGTGAGGTGGGGCCGGGCGGTGGCGCGAAGCCCTGCGCGGCCGGCTGGGGCCTGGGGGTCGGAGGCGCCGCGGGCGCGGGGGCCGGGGGCGCCGCAGGCGCCGGGGTCGGCGCGGGTTCCGGCGTGGCGGGGACACCGAACGCGGGCGGTGCGAAGCCCGGCGCGGCGCCGGGCTGCGGCTGCTGCGGGGCCGGCACCGGTGTCTCCTCCTCGGCGACCTCGCCGCCGAAGTTCTTCAGCAGCGCGTCCAGACCTCCGTCGAAGCCCTGCCCGACAGCGGCGAACCGCCAGACGTCCTTCAGGTAGAAGTCGCCCAGCATCACGGCCCGTTCGGTGGAGAACTCCGAGCCGTTGAAGGAGTAGCGCGCCACCTCCTCGCCGCCCGCGACGATACGGATGTAGCCGGAGGCGATCTGCGACATCTGGCCGGCGCCGTCGATCGTCGCCGTGAAGGACAGCTTCTGGATCTGCGACGGGATCCGGTCGAGCGTCACCCGGAAGGACTCCGTGTCGCCCGCCTGGGCGCCCAGGAGCTGAATGGACTCCTCGGGGGACTTCGGTTGGTTGAAGAAGACGAAGTACCGGTCGTCAGAGAGCCGTTCGTCGGCGTCGAGGCCGAAGCAGCTGATGTCGAAGCTCAGCCCGGGGCCGGCGATCTGTACACCTACGTACAGATCGGTACCCGCGGTGAGGTCACTGATCCTGGCCTTGTGGCCGCGTTGGAATTCCCTGGCCATGCGTAACGACCGTCCCCCATCCAGAACGTGATTGCGTCGCGCTAGGCTAACGGCAAACTCGGACACCGGACGAGGTCGGTACAGAGCCGGTACACAACGCCCGCCCACCCGTATCGGCTGTTCGCTCGCGGAAAGCGGCCGGTCACCCCGCGGGGCCGTCACCCCGTGTGCCGGGTGCGTGGGGCAACCGCTCGGCGGCGACCACGCCTTCGAGGTATCCCCGGGCCCTTTCCGTGCGCGGATAGGCCTCCAGGAGTTCCCAGAAGCGAGGTCCGTGCCCGGGTACGAGCAGATGCGCGAGTTCGTGGACGAGGACGTAGTCGACGACGTACTCGGGCATGCCCTGGAGGCGGTGCGAGAGGCGGATGCTGCCCTCGGCGGGGGTGCAGGAACCCCAGCGCGTGTTCTGGTTGGTCACCCAGCGCACCGACGCGGGCCGGGCCCGGCCCGCGAAGTACTGGTCCGAAAGACGCCGGGCCCGCTCGGTCAGCTCGGCGTCGCCGAGGGCCCGCTTGCTCTCCTGGGCGGCCAGCTTGTCGAGCATGACGGTCACCCAGCGCTGTTCCTCCGCCTCGGACATCCGGGCGGGGATGAGAACCACGGTGCGATCACCCTCGCGGTACGCGGAGACCGTTCGGCGTCGGCGGGCGCTCCTGCGGACCTCGATCGCGCTCGCCCTTGAGCCGCTCGGCGGCTGGCTCGTCGTGCTGCGCTGTGCGGTTCCGGCGCGGTGCAGTGGGTCGGCGGGCACGCCCCGACGTTACCCGCTGCACACGGGGAAGTCCCGACTCCGGGACGCTTCGGTGCCGCCGCTCCTACCGGCCGCCGGACTGGTACGACCCGGTTGCCGGATTTGTACGGCACGGTCGCCGGGTCGCGTGGGCGGCCGTGCGAACCGGCCTAGGGACCGGTGCGAACCGACTGCGGGACTGGCGCCCCCGACTGCGGGACTGTTGCGACCCGGCCGCGGGACTGGTCCGACCCGGCAGCCGGGATAGGCGCGACCGGCCGCCGGAATAGGCGCGATCCGGCAGCCGGGATGGGCGCGATCCGGCAGCGGATTTGTACGACGAATGCCCGCTCCTGTGGACAACTTTCAGCAGTCGGCGGCGGGTTTGGGCATGCTGGATCTCGTCGGCGAAGCGAGGGCGGGGCCGGTCCGGGACCAGGACCGCTTCCGCGCCCGGGTTCGGCCCGCGGGGGCGACCCTGCGCTCGGGTCAGGCCTGCGCACAGGCCCTGCCTGCGACCGGCCCCGGCGCGACCGGCCAGGGCCTGCACGCTCGCTCCACCGGCGTACGGGGACGATCTACGGCACACGGGGGGCCTGTCATGCATCCGATGGTGAAACCCGCGCTCAGGCGCGGCTGGCGCGACCTCAACACCGTGCAGTTCGGGATGACACCGGCGCACGCGATGACGCTCGGCCCGATGGACCTGGCGACGGGCAGCTTCCTCGACCTGCTGAACGGCACGCGGGGGCTGGAGCTGCTCCGCGACGAGGGACGCCGCATGGACCTGCCCGACGGTCATGTCGACAAGCTGGTGCGGGGGCTCGCCCGGGCCGGACTGCTGGACGACGCCCGCGGCGGCGGGCCGGCCGCAGACGCGCTACGGAAGAAGAAGGAGGTCCTCGACCGGTTGCGCCCCGACCTGGCCTCCCTCTCCCTGACGACATCGACCCCCGGCGACGCGATCGGGCAGCTGGCCGCGCGACGCTCCCAGCGCGTGCAGGTGCGAGGCGCGGGCCGGGTGGGTGCCGTGCTGGCCTCCCTCCTGTCAGGGGCCGGCGTGGGCGGGGTGGACGTGATCGACGGCGGCCGTGTGGAGCCGTGGGACGTCGCGCCGGGCGGGCTTCCCCCGGATGCGGTCGGCGACCGCAGGGACGAGTCGGCCCGCCGTGCCGTGCGACGGGCTGCCCCCGACCGGCCGCCGCGCCGCGTGACGGCGCAGACGTCCCCGGACGACGGCGATCCGGGATTCTCGCTGGTGGTCCTCGCCCCGCGGGACGATGTCGCCGTGCACGCGCCCGACCCGGCCGCCGCAGAGCCGCTGATGACCTCCGGTACACCCCATCTGTACGCCGGTGTCGTGGAAGGCACCGGCGTGGTCGGTCCGCTCGTCCTGCCGGGCGAGACGGGATGCGCAGGATGCCTGCACGAGGACCGCGTCGACCGGGACCCCGCCTGGCCGCGTATGGTCGCCCAGTGGCGCTCCGGCAAGCAGCGGCAGGTGCCGCCCTGTGATCTGACACTGGCCACGGCCGTGGCCGGACTCGCGGCCGCCCACGCACTCGCTTTCCTGGATGGCCGGGCCCCCTCCAGCGCCGGGGCACGCTGGGAGTGCTCCGTCCCGGATCTCCACTGGCGTACGCGGCCGGTCCGGGCGCATCCGGCATGCCCGTGCGCTGCGGCGAAGAGAGGAAAAGGGGAGCACCCCTCGGAGGACGGGGAGTCACACGAGACAATGGCTGTGCAACGGCCGTCGGAGCAGTGCCGTGAGGCAGAGGCGGAGCGGCCGGCTGGGACTTGGAGGGCGCATGTCTGATCTTCCCCGGAAGGCGGTTACCCGGACCGCCAAGCTCGCCGCGCTCCCGCTCGGCATCGCCGGGCGGGCGACCTGGGGATTCGGCAAGCGGATCGTCGGTGAATCCGCCGAGCTCGTCGGCCGCGAACTCCAACAGCGCACGGCGGACCAGCTGTTCAAGGTGCTGGGTGAGCTGAAGGGCGGGGCGATGAAGTTCGGCCAGGCCCTGTCCGTCTTCGAGTCCGCGCTGCCCGAGGAGGTGGCCGGCCCCTACCGGGCCGCGCTGACCAAGCTCCAGGAGGCGGCGCCGCCCATGCCGACCCGGACCGTGCACGCGGTGCTCGCGGAGCGGCTCGGCGAGGGCTGGCACGAGCTGTTCCTGGAGTTCGAGGACAAGCCCGCCGCGGCGGCCTCGATCGGCCAGGTCCACCGAGGGGTGTGGCACGACGGCCGCGAGGTGGCCGTCAAGGTGCAGTACCCGGGCGCCGGCGAGGCCCTGCTGTCGGATCTGAACCAGCTGAGCCGATTCTCCCGTCTGCTCGGTCCGCTGATTCCCGGCATGGACATCAAGCCCCTGATCACGGAGCTGAAGGACCGCGTTTCGGAGGAGCTGGACTACGGTCTGGAAGCCCAGGCCCAGCAGGCCCACGCGGAAGAGTTCACGGACGACCCGGACGTGGTCGTGCCGCAGGTGGTGCATCAGTCCGACCAGGTCCTGGTCACCGAGTGGATGGACGGCATCCCGCTGTCGGAGATCATCTCGGACGGCACCGAGGAACAGCGCGACCGCGCCGGTCAGCTTCTGGCCCGCTTCCTGTTCTCCGGCCCCGCCCGCACGGGCCTGCTGCACGCCGATCCCCACCCGGGCAACTTCCGGCTCCTGCCCGGCGGCCCGGAAGGGGAGGACGACTGGCGCTTGGGCGTGCTGGACTTCGGCACGGTCGACCGGCTCCCGGGGGGCCTGCCGGCCACCATCGGCGAGTCCCTGCGGATGACCCTCGACGGTGAGGCCGAAGCGGTCTACGAGCTTCTCTGCGCGGAAGGGTTCGTCAAGGAGACGATAGAGCTGGACCCGGACGCCGTCATGGACTACCTGCTGCCGATCATCGAGCCGGCCCA
Organism: Streptomyces sp. NPDC013187; assembly: GCF_042899705.1. Taxonomy (NCBI): domain Bacteria; kingdom Bacillati; phylum Actinomycetota; class Actinomycetes; order Kitasatosporales; family Streptomycetaceae; genus Streptomyces; species Streptomyces sp. NPDC013187. The sequence goes on from NZ_JBIBAF010000017.1 coordinate 134,954, forward strand.
GGTCGAGGAGTTCACCTTCACCCGGGGCTGGATGCGCAGTCAGGCGGCGCGGATCGCCGACCCCCGTTCCCCGGCCTACCAGCTCGGCAAGCAGCTCAACCTGCCCCCGTCCTATCTGCTGATCCACCGGGTGACGCTGAGCACGATCGGCGTGCTGTGCCAACTGGGGGCGACGGTGCGGTTGCGCGAGGAACTGGAGGAGTGGCTGCCCGGGTTCGTCCCCGAGGATCCGGCGGACGGCGAGGAGGCGGTGGCGCAGGCCTGAGTGCCCACCGCGGGCTTCACCACCGGTCCGCGTCCAGGCGCCCCTCGATGGACCTGAGGTTCTCCCGGGAGCAAGTCTCGCAGTAGTGGCGAAGGGCCCCGTCCTCCACGGAGTACGTCCAGGTGAGGGGTGCGCCTTCGGTCAGCACTCCGGCCACGGTGCCGCAGCGCGCGCAGGCGGGCGCCACCCGCAGACCAGGTAGGCGCCGTGCGTGCACTCTTTCGGGTGGGCAACGGGCCGCGGGGGCCGATCCGTTCGGTACGGATCGGCCCCCGCGGTGCGAGGTCGGCGGTGGCAGCCCGGTCGTATGGGCCGGAAAGCACCGCTTCAGGTGCAGCGGATTACTGCATGACCGCCATGGCGAGCGCCCGGCGGGCACGCAGTGAGGCGCGCTCCGCCCTGCGCTGCATCCGGCGGGCGGACGCCAGGCGCACGGCCAGGCGATCCCGCTCCGCCTCTTGCAGTCGCTCGCGCATATGCGCGCGAGCCATGGCTTCTGGGATGAGTTGCATCTCTCGGGTCCTGTTCTGACGCGAGTCCTTCGCGCCGTTGATGGGGAAGTCTTGGGTCGCCGAGCCGGCGGGCTCGTCAGTGGACGGCTTCATCGGGGCCTGCTTCTGGGGGTCGTGCGTGAAGGGGCGGTCGATCGTTCCTGCGGTGTTCATGCCGTGACCGGGTTCTTGCGCGGGCGGCCACGCGGCCGCTTCCGGGCGACGACGACACCCTGGACGAACAGCTCGCCACCCCAGACGCCCCAGGGCTCACGCCGCTCCTTGGCGCCGGCGAGGCAGGCCTCGACCAGCGGGCAGGTGCGGCAGAGGGACTTGGCGTCCTCGACGTCCGCGGGCGACTCGGCGAAGAAGACCTCCGGGTCGTAGGAACGGCACGGGACGGGTACGCCGAGGTTCTCGATGGCGTCGTCGAGCGCGGTGAGCGCGGTGAGCGGGGTCAAGGCGGGGTCCTCCGTGGAGCCGGGCTTGGGGATCGTGTCGGAAGGCGGTACGGACGGGGCGTGCGCTTCGAGTTGCACGGTTCGGCTTCCTCGTCAGGTCGTTCCGGCCTGTTGGCCGGGGGGTGGTGGTACCGGGTTCTTTTCTTGTCCCGAGGCTCCTTCGGTCCGTCATCCCTGTTCAGGGACAAACAGAAGGGCCGCGGATCCCGGATGGGGTTCCGCGGCCCTGAAGGCGCCGGCCTGATCGGCGATCAGGCTGGATCACTCCAGGGTTCTGGCCCACGGAAGGCCCACATCTGGTGGTGCTGCGTCGTCTGCTTCCGGAATCCGGCACCGGTCGCCGTAAAGGCATAGGCCTGCGCCTGTGCCTTTACTGCCGCTTCCAGTGCCTTGGTCGGTCGCTCACTGCGCTCACGGACGGGAAGGCCCGCGGGAGCAACGGAGGAGGACGCCGGGAGGACGGCACGAATGCCGGACAGACCGGTGCCCAGGTTCGAAACGCCGAGCTTGCACGCGGAGACGGCCGAGCGATCGGTCATTTTCACGATGCTGACGGAGCTGGTGTTGATGCTGATCACTGGACTCGCCTCCTCTCGGCGTCTTGGGGGACTGGGTGAACCAGTCCGACGGATATGCAAGTACAACACGGAATCAGGGCCTCCGAGAAGGCCGCTGCTCTCGTGCCTAAGAACCTATGGGGATTGCTGGGGCATGCGCAAACTATTTTTTCGACGAGTTCGTGTCAGTCCTGATCTCGGCTCTCCGCGCCTGACTGGCCTGCGCAGATGGCCAGTACGTCGGCCCCGTAGCGGGTGAGCTTGCGCATCCCGACGCCCGGGATGCGGGCGAGCTCGCGTTCGTCGTCGGGGGCGGACTCGGCGATCCCCATCAGCGTCCTGTCAGTGAACACGCAAAAGGCGGGCTGGCCGCTGCTGCGTGCCTGGTCGGCCCGCCACTCGCGCAGCCGCTCGTACAGGCCCTCGTTCATGTCGGAGGGGCAGTCGTCGCAGCGCATCAGCTTCATCTCGCCCGGGTCCGTCAGCGTGCGGCCGCAGACCCGGCAGCGGGCGGGAACTCGTTGGGTCCGCCTCGGGGCGGAATCCCTGGTTCCGGAAGTTCCGCGCTCGATTCCGCCCGCCCCGCCGGAGCCGGCACGGCCCGTGGTGGCCGTCGAGCCCGGGCGCAGTCCGTCGAGGAAACGGCTGGGACGGCGGTTGGGGCGGCCGCCGGGCGAGCGGGAGAGCGCCCAGGAGACATGGAGGTGTTCGCGCGCGCGGGTGACCCCGACATAGAGGAGCCTGCGCTCCTCCTCTATCTGTTCGTCCGTCTTCGCGTAGGTGATGGGCATCATGCCCTCGGCCACACCCACCAGGAAGACGACGTCCCACTCCAGGCCTTTGGCCGAGTGCAGGGAGGCGAGGGTGACGCCCTGCACGGTGGGGGCGTGCTGGGCGCTCGCTCGTTCGTCGAGTTCGGCGACGAGGTCGGCCAGGGTGGCGCCCGGTTTGGCGGCGGCGAAGTCCTGGGCCAGGTTCACCAGGGCGGCCAGGGACTCCCAGCGCTCTCTCACGGCACCGGAACCGGCCGGTGGCTGGGGCGTCCAGCCCTCTCCCGACAGGACGGCACGCACCTGCGAGGGCAGGTCGACGACATCGTCGAGAAGGGCGTCGTTGCCGCCGAAGCGGGCCGCGCCGCGCAGGGCGATGCCCGCCTTGCGCACCTCCGGGCGGTCGAAGAACCGCTCGGCGCCGCGCAGCTGGTAGGGCACCGCGGCGTCGGCGAGTGCTTGCTCATAGGTCTCGGACTGCGCGTTCGTGCGGAAGAGGATCGCGATCTCGGAGGCCGGGACCCCCGAATCGATGAGCTCCCGGATCCGGCGGGCCGCGCCTTCCGCCTCGGCGGGCTCGTCGGTGTACTCGGTGTAGACCGGCTCGGGCCCCGCGGCGCGCTGGGAGACGAGCTCCAGGCGGTGGTCGGCGGCCCGCCCCCGGGCCTGGGCGAGCAGGCCGTTGGCGAGGTGGACGACCTGGGGGGTGGAGCGGTAGTCGCGGACCAGCTTGACGACGGTGGCACCGGGGTGGCGGGTGCGGAAGTCGAGCAGGTGGTCGGGGGTGGCTCCGGTGAAGGAGTAGATCGTCTGGCTGGCGTCCCCGACCACACACAGGCTGTCCCGTTCGCCCAGCCACAGTTCGAGCAGGCGCTGCTGGAGGGGGCTGACGTCCTGGTACTCGTCGACCACGAAGTGCTGGTACTGAGCGCGGATCTGCTCCGCGATGTCGTGCCGGTCCTGCAGGACGGCCACGGTCAGCAGCAGGACGTCCTCGAAGTCGATGACGGACCGCTCGCGCTTGACGTCCTCGTAGGCCGCGTAGAGCTGGGCGATCTCGGCGGGATCGCGGGGAGACTCACGGCCGGCCTTGGCGGCGGCGGGCGCGTAGTCGGCGGGGACGGTCTGGGTGACCTTGGACCATTCGATCTCGGCGGTGACATCCCGCAGCTCGCCACGGTCGAGCCGGATGCGGCAGGCGGCCGCCGCGTCGGCGACGAGCTGGATCTTGCGGTCGACGAGCCGGGGCATGGAGCCGCCGATCGCTTTCGGCCAGAAGTACTGCAGCTGGCGCAGGGCGGCCGAGTGGAACGTGCGCGCCTGGACGCCGGCGGCGCCGAGCTGACGCAGCCGGCCGCGCATCTCTCCGGCGGCGCGGGCGGTGAAGGTGACGGCGAGGACGCTGGTGGGGTGCAGGATGCCTGCGCGCACTCCGTAGGCGATGCGGTGGGTGATCGCCCGGGTCTTGCCCGTGCCCGCGCCCGCCAGGACGCACACCGGACCGTGCAGGGCCGTGGCCACCTCGCGCTGCTCGGGGTCGAGCCCTTCGAGCACGGCGTCGGCGGAGTCCGGTACCTGCGGGAACAGGGTGGAGTGCGTTGCTGCTGTCACACCGCCATGCTGCCAGGTCCCGCGAGACGGCCGCGCCGGTTGTCCACAGGCGGGCACTGATAGTCGTACCGATGCGGCAGGCGTCACGTCGGGCCGGATCCGGGGCACGGGAATGGTGGACCTTTCACATACGTTCCCCCACTGCGACCACCCGCCCCGAGCCACCGAAGGAGCACGAGAGACATGCTGGGCACTGTGACGATGTACAGCACCACGTGGTGCGGCTACTGCCGCCGGCTGAAGAGCCAGATGGACCGCGAGGGCATCGCGTACACCGAGATCAACATCGAGCAGGACCCGGAGTCCGCCGCGTTCGTGGAGAAGGCGAATGGCGGAAACCAGACGGTGCCCACCGTCCTGTTCCCGGACGGCTCGACGCTCACGAACCCCTCGCTCGCTCAGGTGAAGCAGAAGATCGGCGCCTAGTCACCCTGTGCCTGGTACGGGGAAGGCGGCTCCTGAGGAAGCTCAGGGGCCGCCTTCTCTCATAGCGGGGACGGCCACGCTGACGAGGTCAGAGGACGCTCCGCGTCGGGAGCGGCTTGCCGTACCAGAGTTCGATCAGGCGGGCCGCGATGGAGATGCCGTAGGGCGGGAGCACCTCACCCGACTCGAAGGCGGCGTGCAGCTCTTCGCGGGAGAACCAGCGGGCCTCGTGGATCTCGTCGCCGTCGACCTCGATCTCGGTCGAGGTGGCCCGGGCCATGAAGCCCAGCATGAGGCTGGACGGGAAGGGCCAGGGCTGGCTGGCGACGTACTCGACCTGGCCGACGCTGATGCCGACCTCCTCGTGGACCTCGCGGCGCACCGACTGTTCGATGGCCTCCCCGGGCTCGACGAAGCCCGCCAGCGTCGAGAAGCGGCCCTCGGGCCAGTGCACCTGGCGGCCGAGCAGGATGCGGTCGTCCTCGTCGGTCACGGCCATGATCACGGCGGGGTCCGTGCGCGGGTAGTGCTCCGCGCCGCAGGCCTGGCAGCGGCGGATGTGTCCGGCCGCGGCGATGACGGTGCGCTCGCCGCAGCGTGAGCAGAAACGGTGCGTGCGCTGCCAGTTCTCCAGCCCCACCGCGTGGACCATCAGGCCCACGTCGCGGGCCGACAGCAGGGCGCCCGCCTCGCGCAGGCCGGCCGGGCGCGCGGACTGGTCCATCCGTCCGGGCAGGGAGTCCTTCTGGAGGGCGAAGTAGCTGACACCGTCCCCGTCGATACCGAGGAAGTAGCGGTGGGCCTCGGTGAGGGGAGCTTCGAAGGAGGGGGTCATGACGAGTTCGGTGCGCCCGTCCGCCGTCTCGTCGATGAGGACCTGCCCGCCGGAGACCACGAAGCAGCGCGTCGTGGGGTGGCTCCATGCCGCCGCGAGCCAGGCCTCGTCGAGCCGGTGGTGGGCGGCCCGGTCGATGCCGCTCGGGGCGGTGAGCGAGATGGGGCGGTCGGCGTTGTGGTCGGTCCAGGTGGTCACGGGTGCTTCCAACTCCCCGGTGGAACGGTCGGGTTCGGCGGGCGGTTCAGCGGGACGTACGGCTTGGGGGCGACCGGGTCCGGCGGGCTCGGGCGGGTGCGGGGCGGCGTTTCCAGTGTGCCCCGCGCGCGTGGCCGGCCCGGACGGAACGGCTTGCTCAGGGCTCATGGCGCCAGTTCTCGGCGAGGTCACCCCACAGGTACGCGGTGGTCTCGACGCCCTTGAGGAGCAGGTCGAGTTCGACTTTCTCGTTCGGGGCGTGCCAGCCGTCCGAGGGGACGGAGATGCCCAGGAACAGCACCGGGGCGCCGAGGACGTCCTGGAGGTCGGCAGCGGGGCCGGAGCCGCCCTCGCGCGTGAAGCGGACCGGCTGCTCGAAGGCACGGCTCATGGCGCGGGTGACCGATTGGAGGGCGGGGTGGTCCAGCGGCGTCAGGCACGGGCGCGTGGCTCCGCCGAAGGTGATGTCGCAGCGGATCCCGGGCGGCACCTGCTGCTCGGCCCAGGCGCGGACGGCTTTCTCCACATGGCCGGGGTCCTGGCCCGCCACCAGGCGGAAGGACAGCTTCACCATGGCGGAGGCGGGGATGATCGTCTTGCTGCCGTGGCCCTGGTAGCCGCCGCCGATGCCGTTGACCTCCGCGGCGGGCCGGGCCCAGATCCGCTCCAGGGTGGTGTAGCCGGTCTCCCCCCGGGTGGCGTTCGACTTGGCCGTGCGCAGCCACTGCTGCTCGTCGAAGGGCAGTTCGGCGAAGAGTTCGCGTTCGCGGTCGGTGAGTTCGACCACTCCGTCGTAGAAGCCGGGGATCGCCACGCGCGCGTGCTCGTCATGCAGGGCGGCGACCAGGCGGGCCACGGCCGTCGCGGGGTTGGGCACCGCGCCGCCGAAGGAGCCGGAGTGGATGTCCTGGTCGGGTCCGTGCAGGCGTATCTCGCATTCGGCGAGGCCACGCATGCCGGTGCACACCGTGGGGGTGTCCTCGGACCACATGCCGGTGTCGGAGACGATCACGGCGTCGGCGGCCAGCTGCCCGGCGTGCTGCTCGACCAGGGCCCGGAAGTGCGGGGACCCGGACTCCTCCTCGCCCTCGACGATCAGCTTGAGGTGCACGGCCGGGTTACTGCGTCCGGTGGCTGCGAGGTGGGCGCGGACGCCCAGGGTGTGGAAGAACACCTGACCCTTGTCGTCGGCCGCCCCGCGCGCGTGGAGGCGGTTGCCGCGGACGACCGGCTCGAAGGGTTCGCTGTCCCAGCCGTCCTCCCGGGCGGCGGGCTGCACGTCGTGGTGGCCGTAGACCAGCACCGTGGGCGCCTGCGGGTCGTCACAGGGCCACTCGGCGAAGACCGCGGGGGCGCCCGGGGTCGGCCAGACCTCGACGGTCGGGAATCCGGTCTCCTTCAGCTTGGCGGCGAGCCAGTCGGCGCTGCGTCGTACGTCGGGCGCGTGGTCGGGCTGGGCGGACACCGACGGGATGCGCAGCCACTCGGCGAGGTCGTCGAGGAAGGCGGCGCGGTGCTGCTGGATGTACGTACGGACGACGCTGTCCGGGGTCTGGCTCATGGTCACGAGCCTATCGGCCCGCACCGACGTCCTCGGAGTGCGGTTCCTCACCGGACCCCGTCGCCGTCCGCGCGCTCATCCGGGCAGCCGCCTCCCCGTCGGACGGGTCGTCCAGCAGCAGCCGTTCCAGGGCGGCGCGGTCCGGCAGCTCCGGGCGCACGACCTCCCCGCTGCGCACATACAGGAACGCGGCCGTGACCGACTCCGGCGGCACGCCCCGCTGCTCGGCCCAGGCCAGGCGGTAGACGGCGAGCTGGAGCGGGTCGGCGGTACGGGAACGGTTGGTCTTCCAGTCGATGATCTCGTACGTCGCCTCGTCCCCGGCGCCCTCCTTGTAGACGGCGTCGATGCGGCCCCGGACGATCCGGCCGGCGATCTCGAGCTGGAAGGGAGCCTCCACCCGGTAGGGCGTGCGGTGCGCGTACGCGGTGCGCTCGAAGGCCTCCTTGAGGGCCTCCAGATCCCGTTCGTCGGCGATCTCGGCCTCGCTGCCGGGCAGTTCCTCCGGTTCCAGCATGGGCAGCATGAGTTCTTCGAAGCGGGCCTCGACCCAGGCGTGGAAGCGGGTGCCGCGGCGGGCCGCGGGCTGGGGCGGGCGGGGCATGGGGCGGGCCAGCTCCTGGGCCAGGCCGTCCGGGTCGGCGGCGAGGAGCAGCAGCTGGGACGCCGAGAGCGACGCCGGGAGGGGGACCTCGGTGACGCTGTCGCGGGCGCGCAGGAGTTCGCCGGTGAGGGCGTCGAGGTCGCGGTCCCAGGAGGCGATGGTGCGGGCTTCCTCCGGGGTGAGGTGTGGGTGCTCCCGGCGACGGGGGGCCGAGGGCTCGGGGGCCTCGCGCTGGGGGCGGGCGGCCCGGAGTTCCGGTGGCGCCGCCTGGTGGGGGACGGTGGGGCGGGCTGCGGCCCGGGCGTCACCGGCCGCCGGGTCTTCCGGGGAGGCACTTCGGTAGAGGTCCTCGACGACGGAACCCTCAGCGACGGGGTCCTTGGCGACGGGGTCCTTGGCGAGGGGGGCCTCGTGGAACGGGTCCTCTTCGAAGGACTCCTCGTCGAAGGGCTCCTCGTCGAACGGATCCGGTTCTTCGTGCAGAGGGTTTTCGTAAGGAGGCTCGTCCTCCTCGGGGGGCGGCGGCCACTCCGGATCGGCGAGGTCGTCCGGGTCGTGCGTGGCCGTGGGATGCCCGTCGTCCTCCCGGGACGCGAGGTCCTCCAGGTGGGCCAGGACGGTCTCGGCGGCCGCGCGGCGGCGGGCCAGGGCCGTCTCGTCCAGGGGCAGGGGCCAGACCTGGCCGGCCGTCGCCTGGTGCAGGGCGGGGTTCTCCTCGTCCTCGGCGGGTTCGTCCGCCCAGGCCTCGATCTCGCCGTACCCGGCCTCGCAGTGCTCGTAGAGGGCCTGGAGGAAGGCGGACGGTCCACGGCGCTTCTTCTGGGTCGGGCCCCACCAGTGGCCGGAGCCCAGGAGGAGGGAGCGGGGCCGGGTGAAGGTGACGTAGCCGAGGCGGAGTTCCTCGGTGTGCTGGTGGTCCTTCATGGCCTCGTGGAAGGCCTTCAGGCCCTTGGCGTCCCAGGACGCCACGTCGGGCAGGGTGTCGGCGTCGCCGCGCAGCCCGTGCGGCAGGACCTTGCCCTGGGAGGTCCACTTCTCGCGGCCCTGGCTGCTGGGGAAGGTGCCGGTGACCAGGCCGGGGACGACCACGACGTCCCACTCGAGGCCCTTGGACTTGTGGGCGGTGAGCACCTTCACGGTGTTGTCGCCGCCCGGGAGGGCGTTGTCGAGCCCCTTCTCGTACTGGGCCGCGGTGCGCAGGAAGCCGAGGAAGGCGAGCAGGGTGGCCTCGTTGTCGCCGGCGGCGAAGGAGGCGGCGACATCCAGGAAGTTGGACAGGGTCTCGCGGCGGCGGGCGGCCAGGGCGTGCGGGGACGCCGACAGCTCCACCTCCAGGCCGGTGACGGCGAGGACGCGGTGCAGGACGTCCATCAGCGGGTCTGCCAGGGAGCGGCGCAGCTCGCGCAGTTCGGTGGCGAGCCGGGCGAAACGCACGCGCGCGTCGGGCGAGAACGGCAGTCCGTCGTCGTCGCCGCGGCCGTCCAGCGGTGTCTCGAGGAACGTGTCGAGGGCGTCCGCGAGGGAGATCACCTCGGACGGGTCGACCCCTTCGACGGCCTCGGCGAGGCGGCGGTCCTGGTCGTCGTCGTCCGCCACGCGCGCGTGGGCCACGAGGAGCCGGGCACGCCGCCCGAGGAGGGCCAGGTCGCGCGGGCCGATGCGCCAGCGGGGGCCGGTGAGCAGGCGCACCAGGGAGGCGTTGGCGCCGGGGTCCTGGAGGACCTCGCAGACAGCGACGAGGTCGGCGATCTCGGGCAGGTGCAGCAGCCCGGACAGGCCGACGACCTCGACCGGGACGTCCCGTGCGACCAGGGCGCCCTGGATCTCGGCGAAGTCGGTCGCCGTGCGGCACAGCACGGCGATCTCGCCCGGTGCCGTCCCGGTCCGCACGAGGTGGGCGACGGAGTCGGCGGCCCAGTCGATCTCCTCGGCGTGGGTGGGCAGCAGGGCGCAGCGGACCGCGCCGTCGCGTTCGGCGCCGGGGGCGGGGCGGAGGGCCTCCACGCCCGCGTGCAGGGCGCGCAGGGGCTCTGCGAGGCCGTTGGCGAGGTCGAGGAGGCGGCCGCCGCTACGGCGGTTCTCGCTGAGCGCCTGGCGGGTCGCGGGGCGGCCGTCGGCGTGGGCGAAGTGCTCGGGGAAGTCGTCGAGGTTGGCGACGGAGGCGCCGCGCCAGCCGTAGATCGCCTGGCAGGGGTCGCCGACGGCGGTGACCGGGTGGCCGGTCCCCTCGCCGAACAGTCCTGCCAGGAGGACGCGTTGGGCGACCGATGTGTCCTGGTACTCGTCGAGCAGGACCACCCGGAATTCGTCGCGCAGCAGGCGTCCCACCTCGGGGACACCGGCGAGCCGGGCGGACAGGGCGATCTGGTCGCCGAAGTCGAGCAGGTCCCGCTCGCGCTTGGCGGCCCGGTAGCGGGTGACCAGCTCGGCGAGTTCACGCCGGGCGGCGGCCGCGTCGGGGACCTTGCGCAGGTCGGCGTTGCTGAGCTTGGCGCCCCGCAGGGTCAGCAGCAGTTCGGCGTCGTACGCGCGCAGTGCCTCCGGGCGTACGAGGTGCTCGGCGAGTTCGGAGTCGAGGGCGAGGAGGTCGCCGACGAGGTCGGGAAAGGAGCGGGTCAGGGCCGGGTAGGGCCCCGGGGCTTCGCGCAGGACGCGCGCGGCGAGCTGGAAGCGGGTGGCGTCGGCGAGCAGCCGGGACGTGGGCTCGAGACCGATGCGCAGGCCGTGGTCGGTCAGCAGGCGGCCCGCGAAGGAGTGGTACGTGGAGATCACCGGCTCGCCCGGCGGGTTGTCCGGGTCGATGGCGTCCGGGTCGGTCACGCCGGCCTTCACCAGCGCCTTGCGGACGCGCTCGGCGAGTTCCGCGGCGGCCTTGTTGGTGAAGGTGAGGCCGAGGACCTGCTCGGGGGCGACCTGGCCGGTACCGACCAGCCACACCACGCGGGCCGCCATCACCGTCGTCTTGCCCGAGCCGGCTCCGGCCACGATCACCTGCGGGGCGGGCGGCGCGGTGATGCAGGCCGTCTGCTCCGGGGTGAACGGGATGCCGAGGAGCTCTTTGAGCTGTTCGGGATCGGTGATACGGGCGGGCACATCGAAAGGCTAGCGGCGGCCACTGACACTGCCGGCCGCACCGGCCTTCAGGGGAGGAAGAAGCGCAGGTCAGCACGGGTGGTGCGATACCTCACTCGACGACGTGACGCCCCTCCTGGCGCGCGCTGCACGAGGCCCGGAACGCGCAGTGCGTGCAGTGCTGCCCGGCGGTCGGCGTGAAGCGTTCGTCGAGGACCTTGCCGGCGGCGGTGGCGAGCAGGTCGCCGACCCACTCCCCCTCCAGCGGCTCCTGGGCCTGCACCTTGGGCAGGCTCTCGCCGCCGTCGCGTTTGGCCGCCCCCTGCCGGAGGTGGACGAGTTCGGCGCCGCCCGGTTCGGGACGTACGCCGTCGAAGGCCTCGTCGACGGCACCCTCGCGGACGGCCAGTTGGTAGACGGCGAGCTGCGGGTGGCGCTCCACCTCCTTGGAACCGGGCGCCTGCTTGCCGGTCTTGAAGTCGACCACGTAGGCGCGGCCGTCGCCGTCCGCCTCGACCCGGTCCATCTGGCCGCGGATGCGCACCTGGTAGTCGCCCGCTTCGAGGGTGACGTCGAAGTCGTGCTCACTGGCCACGGGGGTGCGGCCGGTGCGGTTCATGACGTGCCACTGCAGGAACCGTTCGAGCGCCACGCGCGCGTTGTCCTTCTCCTGGGCCGACTTCCACGGCGCGTCGAAGGCCAGCGCGTTCCACACGGAGTCGAGGCGTTCCATGAGGACGCCGAGGTCGGCCGGGGTGTGCCCGGAGGCGACCTCGTCGGCGAGGACGTGCACCACGTTGCCGAAGCCCTGGGCGGCCGTCGCGGGCGCGTCGGCCTTCACCTCGCGGCCGAGGAACCACTGGAGGGCGCAGGTGTTGGCCAGTTGGTCGAGGGCGCTGCCGGAGAGCACCACGGGCTGGTCGCGGTCGCGCAGCGGCACCTTGGACTCGGTCGGCTCGAACATGCCCCACCAACGGTAGGGGTGCGCCGACGGCACCAGGGGGCGGCCGTCCTCGTCGGCGAGGGCGGCGAGCCGGGCCAGGCGGTGCGCGGCGGCCTCCCGGAGAGCGTCGGAGACGCGCGGGTCGACCGTGGTGGCGCGCAGTTCGGCGACGAGCGCGGCGACGGACAGCGGGCGGCGGGGGCGTCCGGTGACGTCCTTGGGTTCGACGCCGAGTTCCGCCAGGAAGCGGGAGGGCTGGTCGCCGTCGTCGGCTGGTGCCTTGACCGCGGTGACGACGAGGCGTTCACGCGCGCGCGTGGCGGCCACGTAGAACAGACGGCGCTCCTCGGCGAGCAGCGCGCCGGGGGTGAGGGGTTCCGCGAGTCCGTCGCGCCCGATGCGGTCGGCCTCCAGGAGGGAGCCGCGGCGGCGCAGGTCGGGCCACAGGCCCTCCTGGACGCCCGCGACGACCACCAGGCGCCACTGAAGGCCCTTGGAGCGGTGCGCGGTCATCAGGCGGACGGCGTCGGGGCGTACGGCACGCCGGGTGAGGGTGTCGGCGGCGATGTCCTCGGCGTCGATCTCGGCCAGGAAGTTGAGGGTGCCCCGGCCGCCGGTGCGCTCCTCGGCGCGGGCGGCGGTGGCGAACAGGGCGCACATGGCGTCCAGGTCGCGGTCGGCGTTGCGTCCGGCGGCGCCACCCCGGCGTGCGGCCCGTTCCAGCCGCGCGGGCCATGGTGTGCCCTGCCACAGGTCCCACAGCGCCTCCTCGGCCGTGCCGCCGCCGGCCAGGCGCTCGCGGGCCTTGCGCAGCAGCGCGCCGAGGCGCTGGGCGCCACGCGCGTACGTGGGGTCGTGCACGGCGAGTCGCTCCGGTTCGGCGAGCGCCTGTGCGAGCAGTACGTCGGAGGGCGGCGGCAGCGGGTTGCCGGCGGCGCGCTCCTCGTCACGCAGGGCGCGGCCGAGGCGGCGCAGGTCGGCGGCGTCCATGCTCGCGAGGGGGGAGGTCAGGAGGGTGAGGGCGGTTTCGGTGTCGAGCCAGCGGGTGCCCCGGTGCACGGAAGGGGCGACCTCGGATGAGGGGGCATGCCCGGGGCCCACAGGCTCGGGAGACACATCGGAGGCCTGAGGCTCCTCGACGGGGCCCGCCTCCGCCGCGGCCACCGCCCGCAACGCCGTCAGAAGGGGTGCCACCGCCGGTTCCTGCCGCAAGGGCAGATCGTCGCCGTCGATGTCCACGGGGACGCCCGCCGCCGAGAGGGCGCGGCGGAGCGTCGGGATGGTGCGGGAACCGGCGCGCACCAGGACGGCCATCTCGCTCCAGGGGACGCCGTCCTCCAGGTGCGCCCTGCGGAGGATGTCGGCGATGTTGTCCAGCTCCGTCCCGGACGTCGGGTACGTGTACACCTCGACGCGGCCGCCGTCGCGCACCGGGGCGAGTTCGCGATGGGCGCGGACCTTCTCGGCGGGCAGGCGGGTCAGGGGCATGCGCTGGGTGAGGAGCCGGGTGGCGGCCAGCAGGCCGGCACCGGAGCGACGGGACGTCCGCAGCACCGAGACGGGGGCCGGGCGGCCGTCCGCGCGCGGGAAGGCGTGCGGGAAGTCCAGGATGCCGTTCACGTCGGCGCCCCGGAACGCGTAGATCGACTGATCGGGGTCACCGAAGGCCACGAGCGTGCGGCCGCCGCCGGCCAGGGCGTCCAGCAACCGCACCTGAGCGGGATCCGTGTCCTGGTACTCGTCGACGTAGACGGCGTCGTACCGGGCGGCGAGCCACGCCGCCACCTCGGGACGGCGGGCGAGGAGCACCGCGCGGTGGACGAGTTCCGCGTAGTCGATCACGCCCTGCAGGTCGAGCACGTCGAGGTACTCGGCGAGGAAGGCGGCCGCGGCGCGCCAGTCGGGCCGTCCCGTGCGGCGGGCGAAGGCGTCCAGGGCGTCGGGGCCGAGGCCGAGCTCACGGCTGCGGGCCAGGACCGCGCGGACCTCGTCGGCGAAGCCGCGGGTGGTCAGGCAGGCGCGCAGCTCGTCCGGCCAGCGCACGTGCGCGAGCCCGAGCCGTTCCAGGTCGACCTGGCCCGCGAGCAGCTCCCGCACCGAGACGTCCTGCTCGGGTCCGGACAGCAGGCGCAGCGGGTTCACGAACAGGTCGCTGTCCTGGTGGGCGCGGACCAGGGCGTAGCAGAACGAGTGGAAGGTGGTCGCCCGGGGGGCGCGGGCGGCGCCGGTCCGCAGGGCCATGCGGTCGCGCAGTTCGACGGCCGCCCGGCGGCTGAACGTGAGCACCAGGACGCGCTCGGGGTCCCCTCCCCGGGCGACGCGCTCGGCCACGGACTCGACCAGGGTGGTGGTCTTGCCGGTGCCCGGACCTGCTAGGACGAGCAGCGGACCGGCCCTGTGGTCAACCACGGAGCGCTGCGAGGCGTCCAGAAGAGGGGGGTCCATGCGGGCAGGAGGGGTACGCACCAGTCGGTAAGCGCCACGGCTCCCCCACCGCACCCGGGGGTGCGACAGGCCGCTGGTGGAGGAAGAGGAGCTCACGTGGTTCGCCGGTTCTTTGGAAGTGCTGGGTGACGGGCCGCCGCGCGTGGCGGGCGGTGACCGCGGGGTGACGGGGGCACGCGCAGCCGACGCTACGCCGATGAGTCAGGCGGAAGCAGGCCTTCCCCTTCTTCCCACCGACCACTCACGGCACTCGTGGCGCTCATGCCCCTTGCCTCACGAACGTACGTCATGCCCCCGGTGTGCCCCGATTCCCCCATACGGATCACGGGTCACACGGGCGGACGTCCGATGGCGGAAGCTGTCAGGTGTGACCCTCCGCGCGATCACCGCCGTCCCACCGCGCGCGTCTCATGTCGATGCGCGGCAGGTGGCCCTCGGCGGCGCGGCTCGCCTCCTTCAGGGGCGTGCCCTCCGCCCGGTAGTGGCCGAGCGCCCGTTGTTCGTGCCCCGGCAGCAGGACGCCGTCCGCGCGGACGACCCGCCACCATGGAGCGGCTCCGCCGTAGAGCGCCATCACACGGCCGACCTGGCGCGGGCCGCCCTGCTCCAGCCACTCGGCGACGTCCCCGTAGGTCATGACACGACCCGCCGGGATCAGTTCGGCGACGTCGAGGACCCGCTCGGCGAACTCGGGCAGCGCCTGCGCGAGCTCGTCCTCGTACCGGCCCCCCTCAGGGCTCCTCTGCTCACTCATCCGCCCCATCCTGCCCCACCCCACCGACAACGGGCCGGGCGCGCTCCGGAGCGTTTCCCCCACCGGGCGGTGGCCCATCGGGCAGACTGTCCGCCCCCGCATGTGCACCCTGATTGCCCCATGTGCCGGTGCGGCATGCCACCATCGTGCGGGCGGTGACCGGTGATACGAGACCAAGAAGAGACGATGAAGCAGCAGGGTGCGCACCCCGAGAACACGGAGGGCATCTCTGACGCGTCGTCGCGCCCGGGCACTCCGGACGACGGACCGAAGGGGGCCGCGAAGAAGACGCGCGCGGCCGCCGAGGAATCCGACTTCGCACACATCGACGAGGTGGAGGGCGACGAACCGCTCCTCCCCGCGCGCGTGCACCGCCCGTCCGACCTGATGCGTCTCCTGGTGGGTGTGCTCGCCGTCGCGCTCCTGATCGGGATCGCCGCGTTCGCGCACGGCACCACCTCGGGCCTCGAACAGGACATCAACAAGGGCACCGGGCAGGCACCCGACCTGCTCATCAAGATCGCGGGGCTGGCCTCCAGCATCGCCATCCTGCTGGTGCCGGTCGCCTTCGCCATCGAGCGGCTGATCAAGCGGGACGGGCTACGCATCGCCGACGGCGTCCTCGCGGCGGTCCTCGCGCACGGCGTGACCCTCGCCACGGACCTGTGGGTCGCCCGGGCCGCCCCCGACTCCATCCAGGAGGCGCTCACCCAGCCCTCTCCCGGCGACATCCACGCGCTGACCGACCCTGTGCACGGATACCTCGCCCCGGTCATCGCCTATATGACGGCCGTCGGCATGTCCCGCAGACCGAGATGGCGAGCGGTGCTGTGGGTCGTGCTGCTCCTCGACGCCTTCTCGATGCTCGTCACCGGGTACACGACCCCGTTCTCGATCATTCTGACGGTGCTGATCGGCTGGACCGTGGCCTACGGCACGCTGTACGCGGTCGGCTCGCCCAACGTCCGGCCCACGGGGCAGACGCTGATGGCCGGCCTGCGGACCGTCGGCTTCCGCCCGGTCAGCGCGTCACGAGAGGACACTTCGGACAACCCGGACACCGGAGACCGGGGGCGGCGCTACTTCGTCACTCTTGAGGACGGCCCGCCCCTGGACGTGACGGTCGTCGACCGCGAGCAGCAGGCCCAGGGCTTCTTCTACCGCGCGTGGCGCAACCTCACCCTGCGCGGCTTCGCCACCCGCAGCAGCCTCCAGTCGCTGCGTCAGGCTCTGGAGCAGGAGGCGCTGCTGGCGTACGCGGCCATCGCGGCCGGCGCCAACGCACCCAAACTGATCGCCACCTCCGAGCTCGGCCCCGACGCGGTGATGCTCGTCTACGAGCACAGCGGCGCACACACCCTCGACTCGCTGCCGGACGAGGAGATCACCGACGACCTGCTGCGCGACACCTGGCACCAGGTGAAGGCGCTGCAGTCGCGGCGTATCGCGCATCGCAGGCTGGTGGGCGACGCGATCCTGGTCGATCGTTCAGGCACGGTGATCCTCACCGACCTGCGCGTCGGCGAGATCGCGGCCGGTGATCTGCTGCTGCGCATGGACACCTCCCAGCTGCTGGTGACGCTCGGCCTGCGGGTGGGCGCCGAGCGGGCGGTGGCCTCTGCGGTGAGCGTGCTCGGTCCGGACGCGGTGGCGGACTGCCTGCCGATGCTCCAGCCCATCGCGCTCAGCCGTTCCACGCGCGCGACGCTGCGCAGACTGGCCCGGGAGCGGGCACAGCGCGAGCGCGACGCGGTACTGGAGGCCTCCCGGCTGGCCAAGCAGGCCCGCCTGGATGAGCACGCGGACGAGTCCGGGCCCGTCCTGGAGAAACCCGACAAGAAGGCCGTACGGGCGGAGCAGCGGGCCGAGAAGCGGGCGATCGACGAGGCTGTGGAGGAGGCGCGCGAGGAGGACCTGCTCACGCAGATCCGGCACGCGGTGCTGCGGATCAGGCCGCAGGCCCCCGTCGAGCCGGCGCGCCTGGAGCGGGTGCGTCCGCGCACGCTGATCAGCTTCATCGCCGGCGCGATCGGCGCGTACTTCCTGCTGACGCAGCTCACGCACATCGAGTTCGGACCGCTCATCGCGAACGCCGAGTGGGGCTGGGTCGCCGCGGCCGTGCTGTTCTCGATGTGCAGTTACGTCGCCGCGGCGATGGCCCTGCTGGGATTCGTACCCGAGCGGGTTCCGTTCGTGCGGACCGTGGCGGCCCAGGTCGCCGGGTCGTTCGTGAAGATCGTCGCCCCGGCGGCCGTCGGCGGTGTCGCGCTGAACACGCGCTTCCTGCAGCGCGCGGGAGTGCGGCCGGGGCTCGCGGTGGCGAGTGTCGGCGCGTCGCAGCTGTTCGGGCTCGGCTGCCACATCCTGATGCTGCTGTCCTTCGGCTATCTGACCGGCACCGAGAAGACGCCGTCGCTGTCGCCGTCCCGGACGGTCATCGCCGGCTTGCTCACGGTGGCGGTCCTCGTGCTCGTGGTGACCTCGGTGCCGTTCCTGCGGAAGTTCGTCGTCACGCGCGTGCGGTCGCTGTTCGCCGGTGTCGTGCCGCGCATGCTGGACGTGCTTCAGCGGCCGCAGAAGCTGGTCACGGGCATCGGCGGCATGCTGCTGCTGACAGCCTGCTTCGTGATGTGCCTGGACGCGTCGATCCGCGCGTTCGGCGACGACTCCACCTCGATCAGCATCGCCAGCGTCGCCGTCGTCTTCCTCGCGGGCAACGCCCTCGGCTCCGCGGCACCGACACCCGGCGGTGTGGGCGCGGTCGAGGCGACCCTGACGGTCGGTCTGATCGCCGTCGGGCTCCCGAAGGAGGTCGCGGCACCGGCGGTCCTGCTGTTCCGCCTCCTGACGCTGTGGCTGCCCGTCCTGCCGGGCTGGCTGGCCTTCAACCACCTCACACGCAAGCAGGCGCTCTGACCCGAGCGGAGCGGGGCGGGTTCGTCAACCCCTCCGACCCGAGTGGGTCGGGTGTGGGTTTGTCAGTCCTCTGACCGGGCTCGGGGCGGGTTCGTCAGCCCTCCGACCCGACCGGACCGGGCGCGGGTTCGTCAGCGCCGTCGGCCCGGCGAGCAGGCCCTTTCGCCTCACCCAGCCCTCTTACCTCGTACGGCCCGCGTCCCGCGCGCCCCGTCCGGGACCGCCGCAGGATGGAACCATGCCAACGCTCCTCCGGCTGCGCGCCGCCGCCCTGACCGCCTCCGCCGTGTTGCTGTCCAGCGTGCTGGCGGGCTGCGGCGACGACGCCCAGGACGCGGACGTGACGCGGCAGGAACTGAGCTGGAAGGCCTGTCCGGCCCCGGACGAGGCCCAGGGCGGGGGCGCCCCGCCCTCTCCCCTGCCGGACGGCGGCGAGTGGCAGTGCGCCACCATGAAGGCCCCGCTCGACTGGGGCACCCCCAAGGGCGACACGATCGGCCTTGAGCTGATCAGAGTCAGGACCACCGGCGACGACAGCGAACGCATCGGCTCGCTCATCTTCAACTTCGGCGGCCCCGGCGCCTCGGGCGTCACCACCCTGCCAGGCTCCGCAGACGGCTTCGAAACCCTGCGCACCCGCTACGACCTGGTCAGCTTCGACCCACGCGGAGTCGGCCGCAGTGCCCCCGTCCTCTGCGAGAACGACCAGCAGCTCGACGCGTACTTCCAGCAGGACGCCACGCCCGACGACGCCGTCGAACGCCGCCGGCTCGTGGACAGCACCAAGGAATTCAACGACGCCTGCGAGCAGAACTCCGAGAAGCTCCTGCCCCATGTGCGCACCACCGACGCGGCCCGTGACCTGGACCTCATGCGCCAGGTCCTCGGCGACGACAAGCTGCACTACTTCGGCTTCTCCTACGGCACGGAACTCGGCGGCGTATATGCCCATCTGTTCCCCGAGCGGGTCGGCCGCGTCGTGTTCGACGCCGTCGTGAATCCCACCCTGAACTCCGAACAGGGCTCGCTCGCGCAGGTCAAGGGCTTCCAGCTCGCGCTCGAAAACTTCGCCGCGGACTGCGTGTCGAAGACCGAGGAGTGCCCCATCGGCGACAGCGCGCGGAACGTGACGGACCGCATCGACACGCTGCTGAAAGACCTCGACCACAAGCCGATCCAGGGCGTCTTCCCGCGCGAACTGACCCAGAGCGCGGCAACGAGCGGCATCGTGCAAGCGCTGTACTCACAAGACTTGTGGGAGACCCTCACCGAGGGCCTGAAGCAGGCCTACGACGGTGACGGCAGCATCCTGATGCTGTTGTCCGACTCGCTGAACGGGCGCAGCGAGAACGGCGAGTACGACAACTCGACCGCTGCCCATACCGCGATCAGCTGCGCGGATACCAAATCGCGCTACGACACCTCCTACGTGGAGCGGAAACTGCCCGAGTTCCGAACCGCGTCCCCACTGTTCGGCGACTCCTGGGCCTGGGGCATGATCGGCTGCACCGACTGGGCCGTGGCGGGCGCGGCCGACCACCCGGACGTCAGCGCTCCGGGCTCGGCGCCGATCCTGGTCGTCGGCAACACCGGTGACCCGGCCACTCCGTACGAGGGCGCGAGGGCGATGGTGGACGCGCTGGGCAAGGGTGTCGGCATCGAGCTGACCTACCGGGGGCAGGGTCACGGCGCCTACGACAGCAAGAACCCGTGTGTGCAGGGCGCGGTGAACGGTTATCTGCTGGACGGAAAGGTGCCGCCGGCGGGGACCGTCTGCACCTGACGCCCTCAGCGCTCTCGCGAACCCACAAACCCACAAAACCGCAGGTCAAAGGGTTATCCACAGGTTGAGACGGTAGACGCGGGATGTGCCTACCATGGCCGGACCGCCATCCGCGGCACGAAGCGGACGGCCTGCGAGGGGGGATGGGCAATGACGCGCTTCGTTCGGTGGACCGCTCTGGCGGCCGCATCGGCCCTGCTGGCCGCGGGCTGCAGCGGCGGTCCGTCCGACGACGACCGGAGCGGGCTGTCCTGGGGGCGTTGCGAGGCCGGTGCCGACGGCCCCGCGCCGAGCAGCGACTGGCAGTGCGCGACGCTGAAGGTGCCGCTGGACTGGTCGAAGCCGGACGGCGAGACGATCGGTCTGGGGCTGATCCGCGCCAAGGCGCGCGGCGGCGACCGGGTCGGGTCGCTGCTGTTCAACTTCGGCGGCCCGGGTGCCTCGGGCGTGTCGATGATGCCGTCGTACGCCCCGACCGTCTCCTCACTGCGCGAGCGGTACGACCTGGTGAGCTGGGACCCCCGCGGGGTGGGCGCGAGCGAGGGGGTCCGCTGCCGGGGCGACAAGGAGATCCAGGCCGCCGAGTCGGTGGACCTCACCCCGGACACCCCAGCCGAGGAGAAGGCGTACCTGGAGGACGCCGCCGACTTCGGCAAGGGCTGCCGGAAGGACGCCGGCAAACTCATCGCCCACGTCTCGACCGCCGACTCCGCCCGCGACATGGACCGCATCCGTGAAGTCCTCGGCGACAAGAGGATGAACTACTTCGGCATCTCCTACGGCACCGAACTGGGCAGCACCTACGCCCACCTGTTCCCGAAGAAGGTGGGGCGCATGACGCTGGACGCGGTCGTCGACCCCGGGGCGGACACCGTGGGCCACGCCCAGAACCAGGCGAAGGGCTTCCAGCGCGCGCTGAACAGTTACCTCGAGTCCACCGGCCAGGACCGCCAGGAGGGCACGCGGAAGATCGCGGCCCTGTTGCAGCGGATCGACGCCCGCCCCCTCCCGGCGGGCCTGCCGGGGCGGAGGCTGACCCAGGCCCTCGCGGTGACCGGCATCATCCTGCCGCTGTACAGCAAGGACAGCTGGCCGACGCTGACCAGCGCCCTCGACGCGGCCGAGCAGGGCGACGGCTCGGAGCTGCTGACCCTCGCCGACCGCTACAACGAACGTGCCCCCTCGGGGCGCTACGGCACGACGACCCACTCCCAGCGGGTCATATCGTGCCTGGACGACCGGCAACGGCCGACGGTGGCCGAGACGAAGCGGCTGCTGCCCCGGTTCGAGAAGATCTCCCCGGTCTTCGGCACGTTCCTCGGCTGGGACACGGCCGGCTGGTGCCACGACTGGCCGGTGCCCGGACAGCACGACACCCCGGAAGTGAGCGCCCCCGGCGCGGCACCGGTCCTGGTGGTCGGCAACACCGGCGACCCGGCCACCCCGTACGAGGGCGCGCGCAGGATGGCCGACGAACTGGGCAAGGGTGTCGGAGTGATGCTCACCTGGCGGGGCGAGGGGCATGGCGCGTACGGCAGTGGGAGCGATTGCGTCGACTCCACGGTGAACGCGTACCTGCTGGACGGTTCGGTGCCGGAGGACGGCAAGGTCTGCTCATGACGACGGCGGGGGCCTCGGACACCCGTGGTGCCCGAAGCCCCCGCCGCAGGGAGAGGGAGGCCGGATACGGCTCAGTGGACCGGCTCGGCTCCGTAGTTCGATACGGCTCAGTACACCGGCTTGGACGGCTCGATCTGGTTGACCCAGCCGATCACGCCACCGCCGACGTGCACCGCGTCCGAGAAGCCCGCGGACTTCAGCACCGCGAGGACTTCCGCACTGCGGACACCCGTCTTGCAGTGCAGGACGATCTTCTTGTCCTGCGGGAGGCTCTCCAGGGCGGTGCCCATGAGGAACTCGTTCTTCGGGATCAGCCGGGCGCCCGGGATGGAGACGATCTCGTACTCGTTCGGCTCACGGACGTCGATGATGTCGATGCTCTCGCCGTCGTCGATCCACTCCTTGAGCTGCTTGGGAGTGATCGTGGAGTCGGCGGCCGCCGCCTGGGCCTCCTCGGACACGACGCCGCAGAAGGCCTCGTAGTCGATGAGCTCGGTGACGGTCGGGTTCTCGCCACAGACCGCGCAGTTCGGGTCCTTGCGGACCTTGACCTGGCGGTACTGCATCTCCAGGGCGTCGTAGATCATCAGTCGGCCGACCAGCGGGTCACCGATGCCGGCGAGCAGCTTGATGGCCTCGTTGACCTGGATGGAGCCGATGGACGCGCACAGCACGCCCAGGACGCCGCCCTCGGCGCAGGAGGGGACCATGCCGGGGGGCGGGGGCTCCGGGTACAGGCAGCGGTAGCAGGGGCCGTGCTCGGACCAGAAGACGGACGCCTGGCCGTCGAAGCGGTAGATCGAGCCCCAGACGTACGGCTTGTTCAGCAGCACACAGGCATCGTTGACCAGGTAGCGGGTCGCGAAGTTGTCCGTGCCGTCGACGATCAGGTCGTACTGGCTGAAGATGTCCATCACGTTGTCGGCCTCGAGCCGCTCCTCGTGAAGGATCACGTTCACGTACGGGTTGATGCCCTTGACGCTGTCGCGGGCGGACTCCGCCTTGGGGCGGCCGATGTCGGCCTGGCTGTGGATGATCTGGCGCTGCAGGTTCGACTCGTCGACCTCGTCGAACTCCACGATGCCGAGGGTGCCGACGCCCGCGGCGGCCAGGTACATCAGCGCCGGCGAGCCCAGGCCGCCGGCGCCCACACACAGCACCTTGGCGTTCTTCAGCCGCTTCTGCCCGTCCATCCCGACGTCGGGGATGATCAGGTGGCGGGAGTACCTGCGGACCTCGTCTACGGTGAGCTCGGCAGCCGGCTCGACCAGGGGTGGCAGCGACACGGGGACTCCGTTGGTCGGTCAATCACTACGGTTGTTCTCCCCGTAACAGTGCCATGTGCTTTTTCATTCCGAGACACCTGTTCCGACACGCGAGACGAATTCGTCCCAGTAGCCGGGCATGGCCTCCCAGGGGTCGATGTGACCGCCCCCGTCCGTGTGGTCGGTGATCCAGACCGTCGCGGCGCCCTGCCAGCGGGCGATGCGGAGCGCCTCGGCCAGGTGGGGGCGGGGCACGCCGTGGACGAAGTGGCAGAAGCGCTCGGGGGTGTGGTCGGCGGTCCACTCGGCCACCTGCGACCAGCGGTAGTCGCTCCAGGGTCCGGAGAAGGTGACCAGTTGGTCGGCGAGCTCGACGTAGCCGGGGTGCGGGTGGATGCCGTGGCCGAGGACGATGTGGGCAGGGTCACGGATCACGCGCAGCGTGGCGACCGTGCGGCGGATCTCGGGCAGCCCGGCGTGGTCGGCCGGGCAGCGCTCCAGGAGGAAGCCGTCGATCTGATACCAGTCGACGAATCGGTGGGCGTCCGAGATCAGTTCGCCGAAGTTCCGGGTGCCGTACCGGGTGTCGAGGTGGCCGAGGACGCGGATGCCCGCGTTGCGCAGGCGGCCGGCCGCCGCCAGGCAGTGCGGGTCGGGGCGCGCGCCGGGACCGTCGGCCACGTTGAGGACCACCCAGTGCAGCGGGGTGCCGGGGCGGGTCAGCTCGCCCCATTCGGTGGGGGCGAGGAGGGGATGTGCGTAGCCGGGCACCCCGACGCCGGGGCGGAGTTCCGTGCCCGCAGTGCTCCGCCGGGATCTGGTCAGATGCGGCATGCCGCCTCCATCCAGATGTCGGCAAGGGACTCCTCGAGGCCGATCCGGGGACGCCAGCCGAGCCGGTCGCGCGCGGTGCGCACGTCGGCCTGCTGCCAGCTGCCGCAGCCGTCCGGGTACGGGTATGCGACGGGGGGCGCGTGGTCCGGGTCGGGGCGGGGGTGGCCGATGGCCGTGCGAAGGGCGCCAGGAGGCCCGTCGAGTTCGTGGAGGGCGCCGCCGTATCCGGCGACGCGGGCGAGGACCGCGGCGGCGTCGCGCAAGCGCACGGCGCGGCCGGAGCCGATGTTGATGACGCCCTGCGCGGCGGAGAGCGAGGCGGCGTGGACGGCGCGGGCCACGTCGCGGACGTCGACGAAGTCGCGCTGGGCACCGAGCCCGCCGAGTTTCAGCTCGCCGTCGCCGGACTGCATGGCGCGGCGCATGGCCTCGGCGAGACGGCCGAGCGGGGAGCCGGCGGGGGTGCCGGGCCCGGCCGGTGAGAAGACGCGCAGGACGACGGCGTCCAGGCCGGAGCCCAGGACCAGTTCGGTGGCGGCGAGTTTGCTGACGCCGTACGGGCCGCCGGGCC
The DNA here is from genome assembly GCF_042899705.1 of Streptomyces sp. NPDC013187. Classification (NCBI taxonomy): domain Bacteria; kingdom Bacillati; phylum Actinomycetota; class Actinomycetes; order Kitasatosporales; family Streptomycetaceae; genus Streptomyces; species Streptomyces sp. NPDC013187. Next base: position 158,936 of record NZ_JBIBAF010000017.1, read on the forward strand.
GGGGCACCGCGTCCTCGGCGGTGGAGGAGCCGGGCTGGCTCGGGCCGTACTCCGCGCTGCAGCCGATCTGCACCAGCCGGGCTCCGCAGCCGCTGCGGCGCAGGGCCTCGCAGACGGTGGCCACGGCGACGGTGTTGTGGCGGGTGAGCTCGCGGGCACCGCCGCGGGTGGCGCCGGCGCAGTTGACGACGACACCCGGGTGGACCGCGTCGAGGAAGCGGGTGAGGGCGCCGGGGCTGCCCGAGGCGAGGTCGAAGCGGACGTCGGCGTCGTCACCGCGGCCGAGAGCGGTGAGCTGCACGGCCGGGTCGGCGAGCAGGCGGTCGGCGACGAAGCGTCCGATGTAGCCGTTGGCTCCGATCAGCAGGACTCTCATCGCGCGGCTCCCCGCGTCGCCGGGGTTCCTGGGTGGGTGGTCATGCGGGTTCTCCTCGAGGCGGAAAGGAAGGGAGGGAAGGACGGAAGAAAGGGAAAGGAGGGGATGGGACGGGGCGAATGCCGCCCGCGGCCGCAGGCGGTGTCGGCGGCGGTCACCGCGCGGGCTCCGACGGTGCGTGGGCCGAGGCCCGGGTGAGCTTGCGGGTCGTGTGGACCAGCAGGGCCAGGGCCGCCGCTCCGCAGGCGAGGGTGGGGACGCTGCCTGCGCCCCAGGTGGTGACGAGGGTTTCGACGGGGGTGGCCAGGAAGCCGAGCCCGGGGAGGCGGGAGGCGAAGACCGTGGCGAGGGCGACCGCCTCTGCCGTGGCCGTCGCGGTGAGGACCACGGCGGGGGCATAGGTGAAGCCGTGCGTGGTGAGGAGGCGGGCCAGGAACAGGAGCGCCCCCAGGGCGAGGGCCTGAGCGGAGGCCCCTGGCTCGCCGAGGACTGCCCCGCAGAGGGCGAGAAGGGCTGCCAGGGCACCCAGGAACAGGGCGAACGCGCCGAGCAGGAGGGGGCGTACGGCGGCGGTGAAGTCCTCCAGGCCGCGGCTGGAGGCGAGTTTGCGGCGGGCGCGCACGGTGAGGAGGTGTGCGATCCAGGCGGCGGGTGCGCAGGCCAGGGCGAGAGCCAGGACGGGGGCGGCGGTGAGGGGCCAGGGGCCGTTGGGGGTGCCGGTGGGCGGGGTGTCGGGGCCTCCGGCGAGGGCGTTGCGGAGCAGGCCGTTGCCCAGGAGGGCGTAGAGGACGAGCCACAGGGTCCACGGGGTGGTCCTGCCGGCGCCTGTGCCGGGTCGCGGCCCGGGCCGGTCTCTGTCGGTCCTGCTCAAGGGCCCTCGGCGCAGGGCCGCGCGGAGTCCCAGGGCCACGGCGAGGGCGCCCGCCGCGGCCGCGAACAGACGCGGTTGCCCATGGGTGAGGTGCACGGCGGTCACGGCTGCGGTGCACAGCGCACCGGGCAGGAGGGTCAGAAGGACCCAGTCGGCGCGCACCCGGGGAGGGGCGGGCGGGGCGGGCAGGGGTGTGTCACTGTCCCGTGAGACCCGCGCGTACATCTCCTCGGCGAGGGAGAAGACGTCCCGGTGGCGGAAGCGGGCGGCGGTCCGGTCGGTGATGCCGTGCGCCTCCAGTCCCGCGGCGATCTCCAGGGGGTCCACCGCGCGCTCACAGAGTTCACGGTGACGGTGCATCAGCGCCTTGACCGGGTCGGCAGCGCCCCGACGCGAGGTGCTTCCCGGACGGTCCAGTTCGCCCAAGTCACTCATCACGCACTCTCCGGGGCGGGGGCGGGCGTGGTCGCCCGGACGGGTCTGCCCGCCGGCCGGTCGGGGCCGCTGCGGGCGGCGGTGAGGCGGGGTGATGCGGCGGTCCAGCGGACGGGTACGTGGGCCTCGGCGGGCACCGCGAACGGCAGTGGTGCCCCCGCTCCGTCGAGGAGGACACGGCGAACGGGCGCGTGCGAGACGATCTCCAGGTAAATGCCGTGAAATGCCTCGATGCTCTGCTCGACCGTGAACAGTTCGAGGGCGCGGGCGCGAGCGGCGGCGCCCAGGCGCGCACGGCGCTGGGGGTCGCGCAGCAGCGCCACGCACGCGTCGGCGAGCGCCCGCGGATTGCGCGGCGGTACGACGAGCCCCGTGCCGCCGATGACCTCCACGACCGCGCCGACGTCCGTCGACACCGTCGCGCGCCCGCAGAGCATGGCCTCCACGAGGCCGACGGGGAAGCCCTCGACCACGCTGGACAGCACGGTCACGGCACCCGAGGCGTGGGCGTCGGCGACGGACGGGAGTTCGGGGCCGCCGATCTCCTCGAAGGACACAGGATTGTCGCCGTCGGCGTGCGGACCCTCGGCCTCGTCGGGGAAGAGCTGGGCGGCCAGCGTCCTGCAGTGGCCGAGGTAGGCCGCGCCCTCGGGGCCGGCGGGAGCACCCACGACGCGCAGCCGCGTCCTCGGCTCCTGCTTGCGCACCTCCGCGACGGCGTGCAGCAGCGAGACCAGGTCCTTGGCGGGCTCGACGCGGCCGACCCAGACGAGCGTGTCCGGGTCCGCGCAGTCCGGGGACTCGCCCACCTCGGCGAAGGGCCGGGCCTCCATGCCGGGGTAGACCGTGCGGAGCTTCTGGCGGTCGGCACCGCAGCGCTCCTGCCAGCGGCGAGTGTGGGTATTGCCGGCGGTGACGACCTCGGCCCGACCGTAGGCCTCTGCCGCGAGCCGCCCCTGGAAGGCCGCCAGCAGGGAGCGTACGGCGGGCGGGGCGTCCGGGGCGGTGAGGTAGTGCGTCCGCAGGCGCACGCCGTATTCGGTCACCATCAGGGGCACGCCGGTGAAGTGCCGGGCCAGCAGGCCGGGCAGGACCGCCGTCCCGCCGGACGCGGCGTGACAGAGGTCGACCGCGCCGAGCCCGTCGTCCTCGTACCAGTCGAGAGAGAGGGGGCGCAGGGCGCGTTCGAGATGCGCGGTGACGGTGAGCAGATCCGGTACGCGCGCCTCGCGTGCCGCGCGATGGGCGCCGGGCGCACGACAGGCGCGTTCCAGGGTGCGTACGGCGGCCTCCGACCGGAGTGCTCCCGCCAGTCCGCCCTCCTCGCGGGCGAGTTCGGCGAGCCCGTACAGGGCGTTGGCGAAACGGTCCGCCTCAAGGGTCGGCGCACTCCCGGAGAGCCCGGCAGAGTTTGGGACGCCCCCGGCGGCAGGGGAGGCTCCCCCAGGCCCCCCGCACAGCACGGCGGCCAGTTCTCCGAAGTGCTCGGTGAACCGCCGGCGTGCGCGGCGCCCGAGCACCACCTCGTCGTCCTCGGCCGTCCACAGGGGCGTCGTGCGCACCCGGCGGACATTCGGTGACAGCGGGACCCAGCCCTCGTCCTCCTGGTGCTCGCTGCGACTGAGCGCGTAGACGTCGAACTCGTGCTGGGCGAGCCCGCGCACCAGCCGGTCGCACCAGAGCCTGGCGTCACCGCTCACATACGGGTAGCCACCCTCGGTAAGCAGTCCGATGCGCACGTGTGCACCCCCGATCTCCCGTGTGAGGAGCCGCCGTTGCCCGGCGGCTCGCAGCGGGACGAACGTATGCGGACAAGGTGGTGGTGCGACGGACGGTTGTCCGTCGCACCACCAAAAGGGGTGAACGGTCGTAACTTTCCCGTGCGGGTCGCGTTCTGTCGCGCTAGGAGATCAAGCGGACACAGATCGTCATGCCGCGGCCGACTTCCGACGCTGATCGCGACGGCATGCCGCGGCAACTCCCGAAGCCGATCGCGGCGTCATACCGCGGCAACTCCCGAAGCAGATCCCGGCGTCACGCCGCGGCCAGCTCGCGTCGCTGCGCCCTGCGTCGCGCGGCGGCCTGCGGATCGAGCGCCGGTACGGCGGCCAGCAGCTGCCTGGTGTAGGGGTCGCGCGGCGACTCGTACACCTCCCCGACGAGCCCTTCCTCGACGATCCTGCCGCCCCGCATCACCGCGACCCGGTCGCTGACCTGGCGGACGACGGCCAGGTCGTGCGCGACGAAGACCAGCGCGAGCCCCAGTTCACGCTGCAGCTCCGCCAGCAGGTCGACCACATGGGCCTGGGTGGTGACGTCGAGGGCCGAGACCGGCTCGTCGCAGACGATGACCCGTGGGTCGGCCGCGAGGGCCCGGGCGATGCCGACCCGCTGGCGCTGCCCGCCGCTGAACTCATGGGGGTAGCGGTCGTAATGCGCCGCTTCGAGCCCCACGCGCTCCAGCAGTTCGCCCACGCGCTCCCGGATGCGCCCCTCCTGCCGCTCACCTCGTGCGCGCAGCGGGTCGGCGATGGACTCGCCCACGCTGCGGCGGGGGTTGAGGGAGGAGACCGGGTCCTGGAAGACCATCTGCACGGCCGGGTTCACCCCGGTGTGCGGACGGCCCTCGAAGGTCAGCGATCCCGTCGTCGGCTCCAGCAACCCGACGAGCATGCGCCCGAGGGTCGTCTTGCCGCTGCCGCTCTCGCCGACGATCCCGAGGGTCTCGCCGCGGCGCAGAACCAGCGACACGTCGTCCACGGCCGTGAACGCCCGCTTTCCGCGCCCGAAATCACGCCTGAGGCCGGTCGCCTCCAGAACGACCTCCGCAGGGTCCGTCGCGGCCTTCCGCGGCGCGTCCAGCCGGGGGACCGCGGCCAGCAGCTCCCGGGTGTACGGCTGGGCCGGTGCGCCCAGCACGTCGCCGACCGGGCCGTGTTCGACCGCCCGGCCGTGCCGCATCACCAGCACCTCGTCGACGCTCTCGGCGGCGACGCCGACGTCGTGCGTGACGAGCAGCAGGCTCATGCCGGTCTCCTCACGCAGCGTGTGCAGCAGGTCGAGGACCTGGGCCTGGACCGTCACGTCGAGGGCGGTCGTCGGCTCGTCGGCGATCAGCAGCCGGGGTTCGCACGAGAGCGCCATGGCGATCAGGGCGCGCTGGCGCATGCCACCGCTGAACTCGTGCGGCCGCGACCGGGACCGTCGGGCGGCGTCCGGGATGCCCACCCGGTCGAGGACCTCCACGGCACGCGCGCGTGCCGCCCGCCGGGACACGCGCGCGTGCACGCGGTACACCTCGGCGATCTGGTCGCCGATCGCGTAGTACGGGTCGAGGGAGGACAGCGGATCCTGGAACACCATGGCGGCCCGTCCGCCGCGCAGCCGCCGCAGTTCCTCGTCGGAGGCGCGCAGCACGTCGGTGCCGGCCACCTCGACCGTGCCCTCCACCCGCGCGCCGGTGCCGCGGTGCAGGCCGAGCAGCGCGGATGCCACCGTCGACTTGCCGGAGCCGGACTCGCCGACCAGGGCGAGGGCGGCGCCCTCATCCAGGCTGAAGGAGAGGCCGTCGACGGCACGCAGCGCGCCGAACTCCACGCGCAGGCCCGTCACGTCGACCAGGCTCATGTCAGCACCACCCGTCGGTCGGCCACCGCGTACAGGACGTCCGCGACGGCGTTGGCGAGGACCACGAAGAATCCGATGACCAGGACCATGCCGACCACGACCGGCAGGTCGACGACGTTGACCGCATGGACGAGTTCCTGGCCGATGCCGGGCAGGCCGAACAGCGTCTCGGTGAGCACCGCGCCGCCGATCGCCGACCCGACGTTGTTGGCGTTCAGCGCGATGACCGGGGCGAACGCACCGCGCAGTGCGTGCCGCCCGACGATCGACCGTTCGCCGACGCCGTACGCGCGGAAGGTGCGGATGTGGTCCTCGGCCAGCGTCTCCAGCATCGAGGCCCGGGTCAGCCGGGCGAACGAAGCGGCCTCGATGAGGGCGAGCGACAACCAGGGCAGCAGCAGGTTCCACGCCCACTGTTCGGGGTCGTCGCCGAGCGCCACGTACTGCGGGAAGGGCAGCAGTTGCAGTTCCCCGCAGACGACGATCATCAGGACCAGGCCGATGACGAAGACCGGGGTGGCCGTGCCGGCGAGGGTGATGCCGGTCAGCACCCGCTCGGAGAACCGGCCGCGCCGCCAGGCGGAGAGCACACCGGTGCCCACGCCGAGGACCAGCCAGATGACCATCGCCCCGCCCACCAGGGACAGACTGACCGGGAGCTTGGCCAGGATCAGCTGCGTGACCTGCTGGTCGCTCTGGTACGACAGGCCGAGGCAGGGTGCGGAGCAGTGCTGCACGGACGTACCCGTCGAGTAGTCCTGGCCGGCGACGAGGCTCTGCAGGAAATGCCCGTACCGCACGAACAACGGGTCGTCGAGGTCGAGTTGCCGGGCCACCTGGTGCACCTGTTCCGGTGAGCAGCGCGGACCGCAGGTGATCTGGGCGACGTTGCCGGGGGTGGCGTAGAAGACGACGTAGACGATCACCGAGATGACGAACAGGGTGACGGCGGCGCCGACCGCGCGGCGCAGGACGAAGCCGGTGAGGCCGTTCATGCCGTGCCTCCCTCGTCCGCCTTCGACTCCCGCCTGCGTCCCGTCCCGACGCGCAGCCGGGAGGCCGCGCGCGGGTCGAGGGCGGTGCGCACGCCGTCGCCGAGGACCGTGAGGGCGAGCACCGTGACGAACAGGGCGCCCGCGGGCAGCAGCAGGTACTGCGGGGCGGCCTGGTACCAGACGTCGGCGCTGGTGAGCATCTGCCCCCAGGAGGGCGTCGGCGGCTTCACCCCCACGCCGAGGAAGGACAGCGCGGCCTCGACGGTGATGTTCATCGGGACGAGCAGCGCGGCGTACGTGATGACGGGCGCGGCGATCCCGGGCAGGAGTTCGCGGCGGGCGATGCTCCAGGTGCCCCAGCCGCTGAGCCGGGCCGCGGCGACGTGGTCGAGTTCCTTGAGGGTGAGCGTCTGCGCCCGCACGATCCGGGCGATGTTGCCCCAGCTGATCAGGCCGATGACGAGCGCGACGAGCACGGGCCGCGGGAAGCTCGCCGGGACGATCGCGAGCAGCGCCAGCGACATGATCATGAGCGGCATGGCGACGACGACGTCCGTGAACCGGCTCAACAGTTGATCAACCCATCGCTTCCCGAGTGCGGCCGCCACGCCCAGGGTGATCCCGAGGGCCACCTGTACGACCGTCGCCGCCAGGGCGACGCCCAGGGACACGCGTGCGCCGTACACCAGCCGCGCGAACAGGTCCCGCCCGGTCTGCGGTTCGACGCCGAGCCAGTGGTCGGCGCTCGCTCCGCCGAGGGGCCCGATGGGCACGCCGCCGCGCGCGGAGTCCACCAGGGAGGGGTGGTAGGTGGTCGGGTCCTGGCCTTCCAGGGCGGCGAGCAGCGGCGCGGCGAGCGCGACCAGGCCGAGCAGCGCGACGACTCCGGCCGCGACGAGGGCGGCGTGCTGCGTTCGCAGCCGCCGCCAGAACTGACGGGCCCCCGAGGCGGCCGGGACGGTGGTGTCCGTCCCGGCCGCCTCTGTGGCGAGAAGTGCCTCACTCACGGCGTCACTTCACCGCGACCTGGGAGATGTCCAGCACGCCGGTCCAGTCGCTGATCACGACGTTCTTGACGTCCTTGCCGACCAGTCGCTTGTAGACGGGGTGGAACAGCGGCACGGTCAGGGCCTTCTCGCCGATCTTCTTGTCCAGTGCACCCCACCTCTTGGCGGCCTGGTCAAGATCCGTCAACTTGTTGATCGCGTCAATCTCGGCATTGACCGACTTGTCGTTCAGCAGGCCCGTGTTGAAGTTGGCGCCGTCCTTGACGATCTGCCGGCCGTCGAAGATCGGGGCGAGGAACGGACCGCCGGAGGGCCAGTCGGCGCCCCAATGGGCGAGGAAGAAGCCGGGCTCGGACTTCACGTCGTGGATCTTGTCGGAGTAGTCGTTCTCCTCCAGTCCCTGCAGCTTGACCGTGATGCCGGCCTTCTTGAGCGCGTCCTGGATGGCGGTCGCGATCTCGGGGCTGGTCTCGAAGTCCTTGGCGTTGGAGTGCGTCAGCGTGACGGTGAGGCCGTTCGCGTGACCGGCCTGCTTCAGCAGTTCCCTGGCCTTGGCCGGGTCGCCGGCCTTGCCCGCCGGGAAGAGGTCGTACGGCGTGTAGCCGAAGGACTTCTGGTTCGGCAGGAAGGTGGTGGCGGGCTCGGCCAGCGCGGACCCGCCCGCGGCGTTCACCACCGACGACCGGTCGATCGCGTACGAGATGGCCTGCCGCACCTTGGGGTCGTCGAACGGCTTGACGGTCGGGTTGAACGCGACGTAGTTGGTGTAGCCGAAGTGCCCGGTGCCGACACGGGAGGCGAGGTCCTTGTCGCCGGTGACCTTGGCCAGTTCGGCCGGGCCGAGGTTGGTGTCCGTGGTGACCGCGGCGGCATCCGCCCCTTGGGACGCGGACAGCCGCTGGTTGATCACGGAGGAGTCGAGCCCGGACCGCACGTCGATCCTGTCCGGGTAGGCCTTGCGTTCGGCGTCGGTCGCGGCGGACCAGTGCGGGTTGCGCTCCAGGGTCAGCCGCTCACCGTCGTTCTCGTTCCGCACGACCTTGTACGGCCCGGAGGAGACCGGGTGCTCCTCGTACTCGGTGCCCGTGTCCTTGCTCTTCGGGACGGGCGTGAACTGCGTCTGCGTGGCCAGATACGGGAATTCGCCCTCGGGCTTGTTCAGGTGGAAGACGATGGTCCGCTCGTCCGGCGTCTCGATCGCGTCGAGGCCCTTCTTGTCCTTGTACGGGCCCTGGTAGTCGGCCGCGCCGACCAGCCAGTCCCGAAGGTAGGGGGCGCCGCCGGACAGCTCGGGGGCGAAGGAGCGCTCGATGCCGTACTTGATGTCGGCCGAGGTGATCGGGGTGCCGTCCTCGTACTTCAGGCCCTTCTTCAGGGTGTACGTCCACACGGTCGCGCCCTTGCTGGGACGCCCGGTGTCGGTGGCGAGGTCGGGGACGACCTTCGCGCCGGCGGCGCCGTTCTCTCGGTTGCGGGTGGTGAGCGTACGGAAGACCAGGGACGGGACGTTGCCGCCGCCGGAGGTGTAGAGGCGGGCCGGGTCGAAGTCCTGCTGCGGGGTGGCGTTCAGCACGGTGAGCGTGCCGCCCTTGTGAGGCGTGGAGTCACCGCCGGCGCCCTTGGCATCGTTGTCCTTCGGCCCGCAGGCGGCGGCACCCGCTGCCAGGACCAGGCTGACGGATGCCGCGGCCACGCGGCGCGCTGTGACGGACGGTTGGCGCATCGGAATGACGACCTCTCGGAAAGGAGTCCCGGGATCACGAGTTCTCGTATCGCGAGACGAAAAGACGAAGGGTGAGACGAAAGAAGACAGACGTCTGCCCGGCGCCGAGCCGTCGGGAAAACCGTGACCGGGTCACGGGGAGAGTGAGCGACGCGCGCCGGGGGCGGGCGTCAGCAACAGTGGATGTCGGCCACGCAGAGCGGGGTCACGCCGATGAGCGCCAGCTCGATGGCTGCGCGAACGGAGACGTGACGGGGCGACATGCCCAGAAATATGAACGAACTTTCAGAGCATGTCAACGCGAGCCGCGCCACACCGCCTGCGACGCCGGTCAACTCCCGGGGTAGGGCCAGGGGTTGGCACGGCAGTGGATGCCGTCGTGGTCGAGGAACTTGGTCTGCTGCTGCATGACCGGGGCCAGGTCCCCGTCCTTGTCGCAGGTGACGTGGTTGTGGCCGAGGCGGTGGCCGACCTCGTGGTTGATCAGCATCTGCCGGTAGGCGTGGATCTTGCTGTCGCCGTAGGTCTCCGAGCCCTGCGCCCACCGGTAGGCGTTGATCATCACGCGCTCGGTCGCTGCCGAGTCGCAGGAGACGTTGTCCACGGTGGTGTCCAGGCCCGACTTGGCACACCAGTCGGCGGTCGTGCCGGGGCTGGCCAGGGTGATCACGAAGTCGGGCTTGCCGGAGTAGATGCGCTCGAAGGAGCGCGCGCCGTTTTGGGCCCAGCTGCGCTGGTCGTTGAGCGTCTTCTGCACGGCCTCGGCGAACAGCGCGCCGTCGAGGCCGAGGCCCTGCTCCACGTCCACGCGGTAGGTGTACTTCTGCCCGGCACCCGGCGCCTCGGCGATGCCGGGGACCGCGTCGAACCTCCCGGAGCCCTTGAAGGTGGCGCCGAGCGGATACGTCCTGCTCATCTTCTCGTCGTACGTCAGCAGCTTGGCCTGGGGGGCGGGCGCCCGGCCGTCCGCGCGGGACGCGGGGTCCCGGACGTCACGGGCCTGATCGGTGGCGGACTGCGACTGCACGCCGGCGGCGCCGTGCTCATCGGCGACCTGACCGGCGACGATGACGGCCAGCACGGTCGTCACGGCCGCGGCCGCGATGCCGGTGAAGGCCCGGCCCTTGCCGCCCCTGCCCGGCGCGGGCGTGCCCGTGGGCCCCGCGTCGTCATCACCGGACCCGGAGTCGGCAGGGCTGCCGACGTTCCAGTCCGCGACGGAGGCGTAGGCGTCCGCGGCGTGCGCGGAGGCGGGCGTACGGGGCGCGAAAACGTCGTCCTCCTCGTCGACGAAGGCATCGATGTAGTCCTGCCGCGGCCCGGGCACGGAGGCCCGGCGCTGCCGCGGTATGGGTACGCCTACACCGGCGGTCCCCCCGCCGGCCCCCCTCGACTCACCCCAGCCGCCTCCGGCTTCCCGCTGCTCGGGATGCCCACCGCGAACTCGCGGGAAGCCGTGGGCGGGGGTGCCGTGGGCGGGGGTGCCGTCGTGCAACCGGGGAACATCCCCCGCCGGAGTCCCGTCGCCCCGCCTCGGAACGCCACGTGAGGGTGCGCCCTCGGCAAGGCGGGGCACTCCCCGTACGGGCGTGCCGTCCGGCAGTCGTGGCACGCCCTGGGCCGGCGTGCCCTCGGGGTGCCAGCCGTCGGGCAGGCGTGGCATGCCGTGCGGCGGGGTGCCGTGCGGCGGCGTTCCGTCCGTCGGCGCGGGCCTCGGCCCCGGCACCCTGCGCGAGCCCTGCGACGGCCCGCCGCCCTGCGGTGCGCCGGGCGGCGCGGTCCTGGCTCCGCGGGCGGGTTCCGGCGCCTTGCCCTGGCCCGGCCTCTGACCCTGCGCTGCACCGGTCCGGCCGTCTCGCGCTGCGGTCGTGTCCGCGCCGTCGTCCTTGACGACCGGTCCGCGGCGGCTGTGGCGTCCCACGTCGCGCCTCAGCCCCCCATGCTCTCGTCGGTGCCCACTTCGTCGACGGCGGCGCCGTCGGCATCCGGCTTATCGGCCCGCTCGGCCCGCTCGGCCCGCTCGGCCCGCTCGGCCCGCTCGGCCCGCTGCGTGCCCAACTCGCCCGCTTCTTCGAGCAGTTCCCGAAAGGCCATGGCCACGGTCTCCGGGTACTCCATCATCGCCACATGGCCCGCATCGGGCAACGTCACCATCCGGGAGCCCCGAAAGGCCCGGGCCGCCTTCTGGGCCATGCGGAAGCCGACGAGCTGGTCGCGGCCGCCGTAGACGAGCAGGGTCGGCGCGAGGACCCGTTCCGCCTGGCGCCACAGCCCCTGCTGGCCACCCAGTGTGTAGGCGTTGACGATCCCGCGCGCGGAACGCGCCATCGCGTCCCAGAAGTACGGCAGCCGCAGCCGCCGCTCCATCTCCTGGACGGCGTTGCTGAATCCTTCCGGCGTCACCCGCCCGGGGTCCCCGTAGCACAGCGCCATCACGCCACGGACCCGCTGCTCCGCCGTCCATTCCCGGGTGAGCCGGGTGAAGAGCAGGGCGACACCGGGCACCGCCAGCAGCCCCGTGGGCACGGCGGTGCGCTGCACTCGGATTTCCGGCAGAGCGGGCGACACGAGCGTCAGCGTACGGACCAAATCGGGTCGAACCGCGGCGACACGGGTGGCGATGGCGCCGCCGAGCGAGTTCCCGAACAGGTGCACGGGGCCGCGCCCGGAGGCCTCGAGGTAACGGATGACCGCGCGCGCGTGCCCCGTGACGGAATAGTTGCCGTCGTCCGGTGGCGGGGAGTCGCCGAAGCCGGGCAGGTCGAGGGCCTCGCCGTCGACGGACTCGTCCAGCAGGGCCATCAGCGCCGACCAGTTCTGCGAGGAACCGCCGAGCCCGTGCACGAAGAGGGCGGGAGGCAGCCCTTCGCGCGCCGGAGGCCTCGACCGCATCGTGAGCGTGACGCCGGGCAGCTCGACCGACCTCAGCCGCTCACCCTCCGCGACCCGGACGGTCCCCACCTTGGGCAGCACATTGGCGGGCGGCACGAACGGCAGCTCGGTCGAAGACATGCGGCAATGTTACGAGACGATCACGCAGTGACTCATGTGTTCGCCTGTGTTCGCCGTCACAGGAATCGGCCAGTTGAGAAAGCGGAAGAGCAGGCACCCGGACAAGAGGGGCGGCAGTCGGCGGAAGCAGCACTGCGTCACGTCCCGGACGCGGATCGCATAGCGTCCGGATCGGGTGTCTCCTAGGCTCGTACAGAGGGCACCCGCGTGTGGCCCCTGCATTCCCAGGGACGTTCGTAGGAAGGGAGCCCACCATGGCCGTAGACCCCACCGACCCGGAGACGTTCGAGGCCGAGGATGCGCCGGAGGCGCAGGAGTTCGACGTCGAGGCGCCCGAGGTCGACGCGGTCGAGCAGCAGGCGGACATCGCGCCGGACCGCGACGACCCGCTGACCGGCGTCGACCCGGACCGCGCCAACGAGGCGGACCTGGTGGAGCAGGCCCGCATCGTCTCGCTCGACGAAGACGATTACCGGTGACGCTCGCCTACCGGTAACGCTCGCCGCCGACGGGCGACGAACCGCTCCACAGAACAGGAAAGAGGCAGCCTTTTGCCCGCTCTGACCCTGTTTAAAACCCTCGCAACCGCTTTCGCATCCGTCCGGTCCGTGAAATTCTGCGCTCTCACCGCGCACACCGGGGTTACCGAAAAGTACGATGGCGACGCGGCCAGATCCGCACGTGGACGACTATGGGAGGCGGCGTGACAGCCATCGAGCAGACAGAGGCGGTTCGCCCGCGGGGCACACGCCTGCCACGCCGTGCCCGACGCAACCAGCTCCTGGGTGCCGCCCAGGAGGTCTTCGTGGCCCAGGGCTACCACGCGGCCGCGATGGACGACATCGCGGAGCGTGCCGGCGTCAGCAAGCCGGTGCTCTACCAGCACTTCCCGGGCAAGCTCGACCTCTACCTCGCGCTGCTGGACCAGCACTGCGAGTCGCTCATCCAGTCCGTACGGAACGCGCTGGCGTCGACGACCGACAACAAGCAGCGCGTCCGGGCGACGATGGACGCCTACTTCGCCTACGTCGAGGACGACGGCGGCGCCTTCCGCCTGGTCTTCGAGTCGGACCTGACGAACGAACCCGCCGTACGCGAGCGCGTCGACAAGGTCACGAACGAGTGCGCGGAGGCGATCTGCGACGTCATCGCCGAGGACACCGGCCTTTCGCGTGCGGAGTCGATGCTGCTGGCCTCGGGCCTGGGCGGCCTCGCCCAGGTGGTGGCGCGGTCCTGGCTGCACAGCGACCGCAGCGTGCCCCGGGACCAGGCCGTGCAGCTGCTCACCTCCCTGGCATGGCGCGGTATCGCGGGCTTCCCGCTGCACGGCATGGACCAGCCGCAGCACTGAGGGGCGCCTTTGTTCCCGCCCGATGTTCGCTCGTGGCGTTCTCGGGCGGAGCATGTACGTCCCCTCACCGGGCTAATGTGTGCTGCGTACGGCGCGGAAGGTCGCGCACATCACTGACCGTCGGAGGGACAAAGCCGTGGAGGTCAAGATCGGCGTGCAGCACGCGCCCCGCGAGATCGTTCTGGAGAGCGGTCAGACTGCCGAGGAGGTCGAGCGCGTGGTCGCCGAGGCACTGGCCGGGAAGTCGCAGCTGCTGAGCCTCGTGGACGAGCACGGCCGCAAGCTCCTCGTCCCGGCCGACCGTCTCGCCTACGTCGAGATCGGTGAGCCGGCCCCGCGCAAGGTGGGCTTCGGCGCGCTGTAGGCGCACGCGTGGAGCGGGGCGGGACGGCTTCGGCCGACCCGCCCCCTTTGCATTACTGCCGACCCGCCCCGTTTGCGTTACCGCCGACCCGCCCCGTTTGCATCACCGCCGACCCGCCCCGTTTGCGTCGCCCTCTCTCGGACACCCCTCTCGCGTAGCCCTCGGCTTGCCCTTGCGGCGCACCGGTTCCTCCACGGATGGCACACAAGTCGCCCACAGGGGTGGATTGGATTCCGCAGGTCAGGGGTAAGACGGGCTACGACCGATTTGGGCAGGCCGGCCGTGTGGGAGGGACCCCGACATGCTCCTGGAAGCGCTGAGTTCCGCGATTCTCGGCCTGGCTCTGGCGTGGGCGGCCACACACCGCCTGCCGCACCGTCTCCCGGCCCGCTCCCTGGTGCTGTCGACCGGAGTCGCCGGCGCCCTCTTCGGGGCGTTCGTCATGCACAGCGCACTGGAGGCCGGACATGTACTGCTCGTCCTGCTGGGCGCGGTGATCGTCTCGGTGGCCTCACTGTCACTGCTGCTGCGCCCCGCGGGAAGACTGCGCCGCCGATCGGCGACCGCGTGACGGGCCGCCGATGGTGGCGCTGGTGAGGACGCGGATCGGCCGAAGGGCGGCTGGGCCCCCTCCGGCCGGATCATCCCGGCGTCGCGGGGCCCGGATCGGCTGAGAGGCGCAACGCCCCACAGCCGGCCCGCTTCGGACGGCGGGTCCTAGGCGGCCAGCCCCAGGGCGGCCATCCGCTTGGTGTGGGCCTCGGTGATCCGGGAGAACATCTTGCCGACCTCCGCGAGGTCGAAGCCGTCCGCGACACCGCCCACCAGCATGGTCGACAGCGCGTCCCGGTCGGCGACCACCCGCTGGGACTGCGACAGGGCCTCACCCATCAGCCGCCGTGCCCACAGCGCGAGCCGCCCGCCCACGCGCGGGTCGGCTTCGATCGCGGCCCGCACCTTCTCCACCGCGAAGCCGCCGTGCCCCGTGTCGTCGAGCACGGCCAGCACCAGGTCGCGGGAGTCGGAGTCCAGCCGGGCGGCGACCTCCCGGTAGAAGTCGCTGGCGATGGAGTCGCCGACGTAGGCCTTGACGAGGCCCTCCAGCCAGTCCGAGGGGGCCGTCTGCTTGTGGAACCCGTCGTATGCGGCGACGAACGGCTCCATCGCGCTCGTCGGCTCCTCCCCGATCTCCGCGAGCCGGTCGCGCAGCCTCTCGAAGTGGTGGAACTCCGCCGACGCCATCTTCGCCAGCTCCGCCTTGTCCGCCAGTGTCGGCGCCAGTTTGGCGTCCTCCGCGAGCCGCTCGAACGCCGCCAGCTCCCCGTAGGCGAGCGCACCGAGCAGATCCACGACCGCGGCGCGGTACTGCGGGTCGGCGGAGGCCGTCGCCCAGTCCCGGGCGGCGACTGAGGTGGGTTCGGCGGCGGCGGTGTCCGAGGCGTTCTCAGGCTTGTCAGAGCTCGTCATGAAGCGCACAATAACCCGCTTGCCGGGAGGCGTAAGGCCCTGGTCAATCACTGTGACGACGACTACGTGACCGAATCGGCCATCGCATGTGCGCGATTCCGGGGTATGGTGGTAATGCGCCTGCTGGTACGTCGACGTACCTCGACAGGCCGCACGTATGAGGATGCCCGGTCGGTGGCCCGATCGGCTCCGACCCGACAGCCCTCCCCGGCCGTCCGCCACAGTGCGTACGAGACCCGGAGGGGGACACCCTCAGCGGCACGAGCGCTAGAGCGTCGGCGCGGTCCCGTGCTCTACGGCCCGCCCGTAGGCAGCCGACGTCCCCGGCACGGTTGACACGACCCCCGCGCTCGCCTCGCGCCGCCCACACAGAAGAGGCAGCACCCTGACTACGTTCCGAGAGCTCGGAATTCTCCCCGAGACCGCCGAAGCCCTTGAGGCCGTCGGCATCATCACCCCCTTCCCCATCCAGGAGATGACGCTCCCCGTGGCCCTGTCGGGCAAGGACGTCATCGGCCAGGCCAAGACCGGCACCGGCAAGACGCTGGGCTTCGGCCTCCCGCTGCTCGAGCGCGTCACCGTCCCCGCCGACGTCGAGGCCGGACGCGCCGAGCCCGAGGACCTCACCGACGCCCCGCAGGCGCTCATCGTCGTCCCCACGCGCGAGCTGTGCACGCAGGTCACCAACGACCTGCTGACCGCCGGCAAGGCACGCAACGTGCGCGTCCTCGCCATCTACGGCGGCCGGGCCTACGAGCCCCAGGTCGAGGCCCTGAAGAAGGGCGTCGACGTGGTCGTCGGCACCCCGGGCCGGCTCCTGGACCTCGCCGGGCAGAAGAAGCTGAACCTGAAGCACGTCAAGTGCCTGGTGCTCGACGAGGCCGACGAGATGCTCGACCTGGGCTTCCTGCCCGACGTCGAGAAGATCATCAACATGCTGCCGGTGCGGCGCCAGACCATGCTGTTCTCGGCCACCATGCCCGGCGCGGTCATCGGTCTCGCACGCCGCTACATGTCGCAGCCCACGCACATCAGCGCCACCTCCCCGGACGACGCGGGCGCGACGGTCGCCAACACGAAGCAGTTCATCTACCGCGCGCACAACATGGACAAGCCCGAGATGGTCGCGCGCATCCTCCAGGCCGAGGGCCGGGGGCTGGTCATGGTGTTCTGCCGCACCAAGCGCACCGCGGCCGATCTGGCCGACCAGCTCAAGCAGCGGGGCTTCGCCTCCGGCGCGGTCCACGGCGACCTCGGCCAGGGCGCCCGCGAGCAGGCGCTGCGCGCCTTCCGCAACGGCAAGGTGGACGTGCTCGTCTGCACCGACGTCGCCGCCCGCGGCATCGACGTCGAGGGCGTCACGCACGTCATCAACTACCAGTCGCCGGAAGAGGAGAAGACGTACCTGCACCGCATCGGCCGTACCGGCCGTGCGGGTGCGAAGGGTACGGCGATCACGCTCGTCGACTGGGACGACATCCCCCGCTGGCAGCTGATCAACAAGGCGCTGGACCTGGGCTTCAACGACCCGCCGGAGACGTACTCCACTTCTCCGCACCTGTACACGGACCTCGGCATCCCCGAGGGGACGAAGGGCATCCTGCCGCGCTCGGAGCGCACGCGCGCCGGGCTGGACGCGGAGGAGCTGGAGGACCTGGGCGAGCCGGGCGGCCGCAAGCCGCGCGGACGCGACGGACGCGACGGGCGAGGTGGCCGAGGTGACCGGGACGAGTCCCGCTCGGCCGACCGTGAGCGGTCGTCGCGTACGCCGCGTCGCCGCCGCCGTACCCGTGGCGGGGCCACGGTGGACGGGGCTCCCGAGTCCGTCGGCACCACCGCGCCGGGCACCACCGCGCCGGGCACCACCGTCACCGACGGCGCCGCCGAGGCGGACGCCGTGACGGCTCCGCGCACCCCGCGCCGCCGTCGCCGTACCCGCGGCGGGGCCCAGTCCCAGCCCTCTCCGGCCGCGGCGGTCGAGACCGCCGCGTCCGAGCAGGCGGAGAGCGCCGTCGCGACGGCGGAGGGCACGACCACGGACGCCCCTGAGGCGGCCGCGAAGCCGCGCCGGCGCCGTACGCGCCGTTCGGAGGCGTCGGCGGTGGAGACCGAGACCGCGGTGACGCCGGTCGCGGAGCCGGCGGTCACGGAGTCGGCGGTCGTCGCCGAGGCTCCGGTTGCCGCGGATGCCGCACAGCCCGGGGCCGCCGCCAAGCCGCGCCGTCGCACCCGCAAGACCACGGCGGCGTCCGCGGCCGAGTCGGCGCTCGACACGGCCGAGGGGACCACCGAGTCCACGCCTCAGGCGGCGGCGGAGACCAAGCCGCGCCGCGCACGGAAGACGGCCGCGACGGCGGAGGCGAGCGTCGACGCGGTGGAGGGGTCCACCGAGTCCGCTCCGGAGCCGACCGAAGCGAAGCCGCGCCGCGCCCGCAAGACGGCCGTGAAGGCCGAGGCGAGTGTCGACACGGCCGAGGGGACCGAGGCGAAGCCGCGCCGCACCCGCAAGACGGCCGCTGCGGCGCCGGGCGCGGAGGGCGCCGTCGAGGCGGCCGAGGCCAAGCCCAGGCGTACGCGCAAGGCGGCGGCTGCGGCCGAAGCCGCCGTCGACACGGCGGAGGCCGCCGAGGCCAAGCCGCGCCGCCGCACCCGCAAGACCGCCGAGACCGCGGCCGAGGCCGCGGCCCCGGCCGAGGTTTCCGAGGTCGCGGAGACCAAGCCGCGTCGCACCCGCAAGGCCGCCGCTCCGGCGGAGGAAGCCGTCGACACGGCCGAGGGCGCGGAGGCCAAGCCGCGCCGCCGGACCCGCAAGGCCGCCGAGACGGCCCCGGCCGTCGCCGAGATCCCGGCCCAGACGACCCAGGAGCCGGAGGCCGCCGTGGCCAAGCCGCGCCGGACACGCAAGACGGCTGCCGCGACGCCGGACGCGGAGGCCGTCGAGGCCAAGCCGCGCCGTACGCGCAAGGCGGCCGCAGCGGCCGAGGTCGCGGTCGACACGGCCGAGGGTACGGAGGCCAAGCCGCGCCGCCGCACCCGCAAGGCCGCCGAGCCGGCCGAGATCCCCGCCCAGGCGGATCAGGAGCCCGAGGCCGCCAAGCCGCGCCGCACGCGCAAGACGGCCGCGGCCGCCACGGCTGCCGCTGCCGAGGACGCGACGGAGCCGAAGCCCAGGGCGCGCCGCACCCGCAAGGCCACGGCCGCCGCGGAGCCCACGGAGGGCTGACACGTCCCTCTGCGACGGCCCGGCCCCTGTCACAGGGGGGCCGGGCCGTCGGCGTTCACCCAGGAAACGAGTCCGACCCCACCCCCAGACCCACCACCCCACGCGCCCACAAGGCCAGACACACCCCAACAGCCCGCCCCCAGCAGGGAACCCGGCCCTCGGCATTCCCCCAGCAACGAGTCCGACCCCACCCCCAAACGCCTCACAAAGGCCAGAACGCCACCACAACAGCCCCCCGGCAGGGAACCGGGTCGGCCACGTTCGTCCGGGTCGCGCGGTCGGCCGCACCCGCTACCCTCGCCCCGTGACCAGCCACCCCGCCTTCCCTCCGCCCCCGGGCGCCCGCGCCTACCCCCTGCGCACCTCACGCGGCGAGTTCGCCGTCGTCGACTCGTCGCCGAAGCCGGGTGCGGAGGTCAGGGGAGTCGCGCTGATGCTGCCCGGGTTCACCGGGAGCAAGGAGGACTTTAGGCTGCTCCACGAGCCGCTCGCGGAGCGGGGGTACCGGGTCGTCGCCGTGGACGGTCGGGGGCAGCACGAGTCGGACGGGCCCCTGCACGACGAGACGGCCTACGCCCAGCGGGAACTGGCGCGGGACGTGCTCGCGCAGGCCGAGGCGCTGGGCGGACCCGTGCACCTCGTGGGTCACTCGCTCGGCGGGCAGATCGCCCGTGCGGCCGTGCTGCTCGACCACTCCCCCTTCGTGTCGTTCACCCTGGTCTCGTCCGGCCCGGCGGAGATCTCCGTCTCCCAGCAGCAGCGCGTGAAGCTGCTCCGGGACGCGCTCGCCGTGCTGTCGATGGCACAGGTGTGGGAGGCCATCCAGGCCATGGGGCCGCCGGAGGAGGTCGGCGGGCCCGCCCGGGGCCTCGGTGACCAGGACCAGTTGCGCCGCCGCTGGCTGGGCCACAGCCCTGCCCAACTGCTCGCGACCGGCCGTCAGTTGTGCACCGAGCCGGACCGCGTGGCCGAACTCGCCACGGTGCCCCTGCCGT
Organism: Streptomyces sp. NPDC013187; assembly: GCF_042899705.1. NCBI lineage: Bacteria > Bacillati > Actinomycetota > Actinomycetes > Kitasatosporales > Streptomycetaceae > Streptomyces > Streptomyces sp. NPDC013187. The sequence continues at coordinate 178,382 of NZ_JBIBAF010000017.1, forward strand.
TCCACGTGCTGTCGGGCGCGCACGACGACACCTGGCCGGTGGCGATCCTCGACGACATGGCCCTGCGGCTGGACGCGCAACGCACGGTCATCACGGGAGCCGAGCACTCGCCCAACGCCGACCGGCCCTTGCCGACGGCCCACGCCCTCGCGGACTTCTGGGACGGCCTCGGACAGGGCCGGTTGCCCGCGGCTCCCGGGACCGCCTAGTACTGCGTCCGCAGGTGCTCCCAGAAGCCGTCCCGCAGCGCCCGCCGCAGGTCCGCCTGGCCGCGCAGCGAGTACTGCAGGAGGTTCTCCGCCTCCACGAGCAGGTCCTGGTCGACCGAGCCCGGCAGGTACGGGTGCCCGGGCAGCAGCTCCACCAGTGTGTCCCGGCCGCGTGCCGCCAGCCATTTCGCCGCGATCTGCGCACCCACGAACCGCACGTTCTCACGGGTGGGCCGTTCCGCCGTCGTCTCGTGGGCGGGGGCGGTGCGGCGGGAGACGTAGGGCTTGAAGAAGTCGAGGTCGAGGGTGCGCTGGCTGTCGACCTCCCACAGCAGGGGCTCCGCCTGGTTGCGGCCCTCCGGCGCCTCGATGCCCCAGAGGTGCACCCGGGCGCCGTACCCCTGGGCCGCCTCCACCGCGGAGACGAGGTCCTCGTCGCCGCCGAGCAGGGCCGCGTCGCTGATGGCCCGGTGCCGTGCGAGGGACTCCAGGTCGGAGCGGATGAGTGAGTCGACGCCCTTCTGCTGGTTGTTGGCGTTGAGGTTGCCGAGCCGCACCTTGACGTCCGGCAGTTCCGCGATGATCTGCTGTTCGGCCGTGTGGATGCGGCGCCGGGCGCCGTCGTACCAGTAGACCCGCAGCAGCCGGCTGTCCGCGAAGATCGTGCGGGCCTTGTCGATGAGCGCGTCGATCAGGCCTTCGGCGTCCACGTCGAAGGCGCGGCGGTCCTCCGTGCCGGCGACGAGGCGGCCGGCGGCGGCGTAGAGATACCCGGCATCGACGAAGATCGCGTGGGTGGAGGGCGTCTTCGCCACCTCGGCGAGCATGCGCTGGAGCAGCTCGTTGGTGCGGTCGATGCGGGCGCTGAGGGCCGCGAGGTCGTCGTTCATCGCCTCCATTGTCCCGGCGGTCACGCTGCGAACACAACCGGTCCCGGTCGGTCCCGTAACGACACTCTTACGACTCAGTAATTAGATGTTCGAAAAATTTCCTTAGCGTAGGGAATGTTTGAACCATGCAGCCCTGTTGACCCATATGGAACACCGAGCGCCGCAGCCTGGTGGGCCACTCACTCAAGTAGTTCTCCTCAGGAGGATGACCAGACGAAGGGAGAAGCCCTTGCGCTTCGAAATCATGCGACTCGACGACGTCGACGGCACACCTGTGGACTCGACCGTTGTGGACGCCGCCTCCGTCAACCGCATCGTTCAGCAGGCCGCCGCCATCGGGCAGCGCCTGTGGATCCGCCCGGCCGAGACCACGGCCTCATAACGCGCGCAGATCTCCCACGCTTCGGAGCCCCCGCCCGGCATCAGCCGTGCGGGGGCTCCGCTGTTGCGGGCCTCCCTGGTCGGGGGCGTACTGGCTGAGGGGGCCGTGCGAACCAGAACAGGACGGTGGGACATGTCGGTGACGGACCGGGCGCACAAGGAACTGCACCAGCAGGCCGCCGCCGAGGCCGCGCGGCGCTACGAGGACTCCACCCCGGAGCGCGAGCGGGTCGAGGGCCGGCTGGCGGCCGGGGTTCGCTTCCCGGACTCCCCCGACGCGCTGGCCGTCCGCGCCGACCGGATCCTCGACCGGGGCGGCCTGTCGCCTTCGGCGGTGGTGGCCGACATCCACCGCGAGGCCATGGACCTGCCCGACGCGAACGAGCGGATCATCGACCTGTCCAACGAGCTGCAGGCCTGGAGCTTCCTGCCGCGCGGGGTCAGGGCCGGGGCCACGGTCGCCCGGATCATCCGGCGGCGCGACGGCCGCGAGCTGCCGCACGGCACCGGCTTCCTGGTCTCGCCGCGGCTGCTGATGACCAACCACCACGTCCTGCCCGACGAGAGCTTCGCCCGGACCTGCTTCGCGGAGTTCAACGCCCAGGTCACGGCGGACAACCTGCCCGACACCGTCGTCCGGATGGAGCTCGATCCGCAGACGTTCTTCGCCGCGGACCGGCGGCTCGACTTCGCCCTCGTGGCGCTGGCGCCCACCGTGGACGGCCCCACGCCGGGCGAGATCTTCGGCTGGAACCGGCTGAGCGTGCAGACCGGCAAGCTGGTGCTCGGCGAGAAGGTGAACATCATCGGCCATCCCTCGGGGCGGCTGAAGGAGATCGCGTTGCGTGACAACGCGGTGCTGGTCCGCCTCGACGACTTCGTGCACTACACGACCGACACCGAGCCGGGGAACTCCGGTTCCCCCGTCTTCAACGACCAGTGGGAGGTCGTGGCGCTGCACCACAGCGGCGTGCCGAAGAAGGACGACCAGGGCCGGGTCCTGCGCAAGGACGGCCGGCCCTGGCAGCAGGGCGACGGCGACGACGCCATCGAGTGGGTCGCCAACGAGGGCGTCCGGATCAGCTCGATCCTCAAGCACCTGGCCGGGCTGGACCTCGACCCGGGGCGGCGCGCCCTGCTGGCCGAGATGGGCCCGGACGCGGGCCTGGACCAGGCCATGACCACCGCACCGGCCGTCCCCGCAGCGGCCCCCGGGTCCCAGCCCGAGCGGACGAGCGCGGTACCGGGCGTCACCACCCCACCGGTCCCCGGGGCCCGGGCGACGGTCCCCATGACCGAGAACGGGACCGGGATCCTGCGGCCCAGGGTGGGGCTCCGGGCCCGCAGCACGGCCTTCGGCGGCCGCCAGCACCTGGTCTTCCTGCACGGCCGGGACCAGCAGGAGAAGTACCCCGACGAACTCCGCCTGTCCTGGACGGCCGGTCTGAACCGCGGACTCACCCTCGCGTCCCTGCCCACGCTCGACCCGGAGGACGTGTGGTTCCCGTTCTACGGCACGAGACTGCACGACCTCGTGAGCGGCAGGGAGAGCACGGCGGAGCCCATCGGCCTCGACCGGGTGAGCGCCGCCGCCGCAGCCGAGGTGTTCGCGGCGGAGTCACCCACGGGCTCCTACGAGCGGCTGCTCTACGAGGCGGCCGCCCGGGCAGGCATGCCTCAGAACGGGCCGGCGGCCACGGAAGGGTTCGGTTCGGGCCTGGCCGGGGCGTTGCACCGGCCGCTGAGCTGGCTGGCCGCCAGGTCCGACCTGGACGAGTGGACCATCGCCACGTTCCTGCGGGACGTCGACCTGTACCTCGGTGACGGTGCCGTGCGGCAGGCGGTGCTGGACAGCGTGATGGAGACGATGCCGACCGGCGGCGAGCTGGTGCTGGTCACGCACAGCCTGGGCACGGTCGTGGGCATGGACCTCCTGACCCGGCTCCCGGACGGCCTCGACCCCGTCCTGCTGGTCACCGCGGGCAGCCCGCTCGGCCTGGACGGCGTCAACGAGCGGCTCCTCGCTCACGGCCCGCACCAGCCGCCCAGGGTGCGTGACTGGGTGAACGTCTGGTGCCCCACCGACGCGGTGGCCATCGGCTGCCCCTTGGAGGACGAACGGTGGGGGAAGCTCACCCAGCTGGCCGTCTCCAACGGCCGCGATCGCGCCCACAAGATCGAGGAGTACCTCGGCCACCCCAAGGCGGCCCGGGAGATCCGCGGCGTCCTGCGGACCTGACGGGGACCGTCAGCTCCCCTGGATCACCTGTGTGACGCCGTTGATGATCTGCTGCACCGCGATCGCGGAGAGCATCATGCCGGCCAGGCGGGTCACCAGGACCACACCGCCGTCCTTGATGATCCGGATGATCACCAGCGAGTAGCGCATCACCAGCCACAGCACGACGTGGATGGCGAGGATGGCCGCCCACACGGACACCTGCGTGGCCACGCTGTGCGCCTTCTGCACGGCGAGGATGACCGACACGATCGCCCCGGGGCCGGCCAGCAGCGGCATGCCCAGCGGCACCAGGGCGACGTTGACGTCCTTGGTCTGCTTCGGCTCGTCGGTCTTGCCGGTGAGCAGGTCCAGCGCGATCAGGAGAAGCAGCAGGCCGCCCGCGATCATCAGCGCGGGCACGGACACGTGCAGGTAGTCGAGGATCTGGTGGCCGAGCAGCCCGAACACGGTGATCACGCCACCGGCGACGCAGACGGCCTGGAAGGCCATCCGCTTCTGCACCTTGCCGGGCCGGCCCGCGGTGAGGGCGAGGAAGATCGGTGTGATCCCCGGGGGATCCATGATGACGAAGAGGGTCAGGAACAGGGAGCCGAAGACGGCGAGGTCGAACATGAGCGTGATGGCCTTGCGGTAAGGGTGGAGCGGCGGACACGGCGTACCGAGACCGCTGTGGGCAGGCGTTCCGTCGGGATCCCCAGGCCCTAGAGGCACTGGGGAAGGAACGGGTGGGCACGGCGAACAGCGCCTGGTGCCCGGCAGGAGTCCTGGAGCGGAAAAAACCTCAGACGGCCCCGCCGGCCCCCGGCACGGGGAACGCCCCGAAGGCCCGCCGCGTGATCTCCCCATACACCTCGGGATCGGTCGTGTACTCCCCGAGCACGCAGGTCTTACGGCTGCCGTGGTAGTCCGATGACCCGGTCACGAGCAGCCCGAGTTCCTTGGCCAGACCCCGCAGCCGCGCCCGTGTGTCCGCGTCGTGGTCCATGTGGTCGACCTCGACGCCGTCCAGCCCGGCCGCGGCCATCTCGGCGATGGCGGCCTCCGGCACCGTGAGCCCCCGCTTGCTCGCCCCGGGGTGGGCGAACACCGCGACCCCGCCCGCGCCCTTGATCAGGCGGATGGCCTCGAAGGGGTCGGTCTCGTGCTTCTCCACGAAGACCCGGCCGCCGTCGGCCAGCCAGTCCTGCGTGAAGGCGTCGTTCACGGTCGGCACGACACCCAGCTCGACGAGCGCGCTCGCCACGTGCGGGCGCCCGACGGACCCGTCGCCGGCGATCCGTGCCACCTGTTCCCAGGTCACGGGCACGCCGAGCTCCTGAAGTTTGGCGATCATGCCCTGGGCGCGCGGTACCCGGTCGTCCCGGACCAGCTCCCGCTCGGCGAGCAGCGCCGGCTCCTCGGCATCGAAGAGGTAGGCCAGCATGTGCATGCTGATGCCGTCGATCCGGCAGGAGAGCTCGGCCCCGGTCACCAGCGTGATGCCCTCGGGCAGCGCGGCGATCGCCTCGGCATGCCCGCGCGTGGTGTCGTGATCGGTGAGCGCGACGACGTCGAGCCCGGTCGCAGCGGCTTTCCGCACCAGCTCGGCGGGCGAGTCCGTGCCGTCGGAAGCGGTGGAGTGGGTGTGCAGATCGATACGCACGACACGAGCTCCAGACACAGACGGCACGAACAGGGCTGCTCAAGGATAACCGCATTTTCGACACCCGATGTCACACCTGAACCCGGTCGGCGCCCCCTACATCACGACCCCACAGGGCGCCGGGAACCGCACGCCCCCGAAGGGGCGCGGGGAACTGCGCGACCAGCCACAAGAGTCCGCGGCCGCCGACGCACGGAACCCCCACCCCCTAGGCGCCGTATGCCCCGTAGACCCCGTAGGCCCCCTACGCCCCGTAGGCCCCGTAGGCCCCGTAGGCCCCGCAGGCGCACTACGGCTGAAGCAGACGTGGCGACAACGCCCCACAAGGCACCAGCTCCACCTCGGCCCCCGCCTCGCGGAGATCCGCCAGCACCAGTTCGTCGTACATCAGCAGCCCGGACTGCTCGGGCCACACCACGGCCCACAGCCACATCCCGAGCGCCTCTCCCGCGAACACCGCCCGGTCGCCCGGCGCCCCGGCCACGTGCCACAGCGGCGTGGGGCGCCCGGCGGCCAGCACCTTGGCCTGCGGCGGCTTCTCGACGTTCATGTGCGGCCCCGGGTCGGGACCGTCCATGCCCGCGTAGCGCGCCCCGAGCCCGACCCCGAGCTCCTCGGCCACCAGGATCAGCTCACCCATTCCGCCGAGCGGCCCGGGTCCCGTGCAGGCCACGGCGGTGGCGCGGCCGCCCGTGCGGTCGTCCCCCGCGCAGGCCACCCCCGTGAACAGCCACCCCACCGGCAGCGGCCACGGCATCCACAGCGGCACCCGGGTCCGGTGCACCACGACGTTGAGGGCGTCGACGCTGGGCGGTATCACGGGCTGCACCGGATGGACGGTGCCGTGCACATCGCACTGCCACGAGTCGGAGAAGAGGCCGGGAGCCCTGACCCGGCCACCACACTTCGGGCAACTGGGTTCGCCCCTCATAGGGCCCCACGGTCCTACCCGCGCCCCGCCGCGTCAAGGACGATCACCCATCCGGACGGAAGCCTTCACCATCAGCACTAGATGTAGCTTGCATTAGTTAGTCTGGCTAACTTAGTATGTGTATATGCCAACCATCTCCTCTCGGGAAAGGGAGCACGCAATGGACACCTTCGACGCCGGAGCGGGCGGCCTCCTGAAGCAGCCCAAGTCCGTGTGGGCGACCGCCGGGGCCTCGGTCGTCGCCTTCATGGGCATCGGGCTCGTCGACCCGATCCTGCCGTCCATCGCCCAAGGCCTCGACGCCACGGCCAGCCAGGTCTCCCTGCTCTTCACCTCGTACTTCCTCATCACCGCCGTCGCGATGCTGGTCACCGGCTTCGTCTCCAGCCGGATCGGCGGGAAGAAGACGCTGCTGCTCGGCCTCGCGTTCGTCGTGGTGTTCGCCGGGCTCGCGGGCACCTCCGGATCCGTCGGCGAACTGGTCGGATTCCGGGCCGGATGGGGCCTCGGCAACGCGCTGTTCGTCTCGACGGCCCTCGCGGTCATCGTCGGCGCGGCGGCCGGCGGCAGCGCCGCGGCGATCCTGCTGTACGAGTCGGCCCTCGGTCTCGGCATGGCCTGCGGCCCGCTGCTGGGCGCCCTGCTCGGCGACGCCAGCTGGCGCTACCCGTTCTTCGGCACGGCGTTCCTGATGGCCGTCGGCTTCCTGTGCATCACGGTGTTCCTGAAGGAGCAGCCGAAGCCGGCCCGCAAGACCTCACTGCTGGACCCGCTCAAGGCCCTCGGCCACGGCGGCCTCGCCTCCGCGGCGGTCTCGGCGTTCTTCTACAACTACACGTTCTTCACCGTGCTGGCCTTCACGCCGTTCGTGCTGAACATGAGCCCGTACAAGTCGGGTGCGGTGTTCTTCGCCTGGGGTGTGCTGCTCGCCGTCTTCTCGGTGATCGTCGCGCCCCGGCTCCAGAAGCGGTTCGGCTCCCTGAAGGTGCTCGGCGGTTCGCTGGTCGTGCTCGCGGCCGACGTCCTCGTGCTCGGCTACGGCTCGCACACGGCCGCCGTCGTCTGCACGATCCTGTCCGGCGCCTTCATCGGCGTGAACAACACCGTCTACACCGAACTGGCCCTCGGCGTCTCGGACGCGCCCCGGCCGGTGGCGAGCGCGGGCTACAACTTCGTGCGCTGGTTCGCGGCGGCGGCAGCGCCCTACTTCGCGCCGAAGATCGAGGAGTGGACCGACATCCACATCCCGTTCGTGGTCGCGGCGGTCACCGCGGTCGTGGGCGCGGCCGTGGTCGTCGTACGGCGCAAGGCCCTCATGAACGAGGCAGAAGAGCTGGAGCCGCAGCACGCGACCGAGGACGGCGTCGCCGTCTTCGCCAACTGACGTGGCACGGCCGGAGTTTGGTGAGCTTCCTCACTCCAGCGGGACGGACTTCCGGGACGGATCCCGGAGGTCCGTCCCCTGGTTCAGCCACCGCTCCTGAAGCGCCTGCGCGCCGTGCACACGCTTCCACGCGGCCTCGTTCGGGGTAATCGGCAGCAGCGGCAGGAACCGCACGGGGTCGAGGGGCTCGTCGAGCTCCAGGTCCTCGACCAGGCCGCCGGGCTCGGCGACCAGGACCGAGGTGAACGGAGCGCCCGGCCACAGCGGCTCACCGACGTCGAGGGACGCTCCGGGGGCCACGACCACTCCCTCCACCTGGGGAGACGCGGCGAGGACGGCGAGCGGCCGGAGGGCCTTGTCGGTGTCGGCGATCCCGGCACGGACCGACAGGACCAGCTCGGCACGCGGGCCCTTGACCGGGTCGGCGACCACCGCCGTGGGGTCCGTCATGGGGTGCGCGGACATGCCGAGCGAGGCGTAGCGGACGATGCCGCCCTCCTGGAACCGGAGCACCTCGATGCGGTCCGTGCCCAGGAAGGTGACCGCCGCGCGCGCGTCCGGTTCGCCCAGGGCGCTGCGCAACCGGGCTTCGACCAGAGGGAGAACATCTGCCATGCGGCGAGCATAGAACTCGCCAGTAGCGGGCAAAGCAGCACCTTGACAGTTGTGTCGGCTGCTACTCTTGCCCGGTGGTTCGGGGCAGCACGCAGAAGCGTCGCGATCAAGCCCCGACGCCGAAGGAACTCCCTTACGAGGGACCGGCCGGAGGAGGTGGGGCTGCAATGGATCGAAGTCGACCGTGCAGTAGCACCACGCTCTCCCGCCGCTGATGTAGCTGCTCTGTCTCTCCGGCTGCCACCTCTCGCACTCGCTTCACCGCGGAAGAGCGCTTCGTTTCGTTTTTCCTGATCTGCCTCAGTAGCTGAATCAGTAACGAAGCTCGCCACCGCGACGGTGCGGTGCTCCCCGCTTTGTGGACGTGCCAAACATCCGCAGTCACAACGTCCTCATTCCGGGTGGTTCCACCCGTCGTCGCCGGCGCCTTTCGTTGCCCGCCCGCGAAGGAGCCCGCCATGTCGATGATTCGCGACCTGCGCGCCGTGGTCCGTCCGTCCCGTGTCTCGCTGCGCAAGGACGGCGGCACCTACGACGCCACCCGCAACCCGGCGACGGCCACCGCCGTCGTCGACTGCGCCGTCTACCGGGACGGCCGCCGCGTCGAGACCGAGACCGCTCTGACCCCGCACGAGGCGGTGCGCCTGGCGCGCCGCGACGGGGGTTTCGTGTGGATCGGCCTGCACGAGCCGACCGAGGCCGAATTCTCCGGCATCGCCGGTGAGTTCGGGCTGCACCCGCTCGCCGTGGAGGACGCCGTCCAGGCCCACCAGCGGCCCAAGCTGGAGCGCTACGACGACTCCCTCTTCACGGTGTTCAAGACCATCCACTACGTCGAGCACGACCAGCTCGACGCCAACAGCGAGGTCGTCGAGTCCGGCGAGGTCATGTGCTTCACCGGACGGGACTTCTTCATCACCGTCCGGCACGGCGGGCAGGGCTCCCTGCGGGCTCTGCGGCACCGCCTCCAGGACGACCCCGAGCTGCTCGCCAAGGGCCCCTCGGCCGTGCTGCACGCCATCGCGGACCACGTCGTCGACGGGTACATCGCCGTGGCCGACGCGGTGCAGGACGACATCGACGAGGTCGAGACCGAGGTGTTCTCGCCGGGACGCAAGGGCTCACCGCGCGGTTCGGACGCCGGCCGTATCTACCAACTCAAGCGCGAGGTGCTGGAGTTCAAGCGGGCCGTGTCGCCGCTGCTGCGGCCGATGCAGCTGCTGAGCGAGCGGCCGATGCGGCTGATCGACCCCGACATCCAGAAGTACTTCCGGGACGTGGCCGACCACCTGGCCAGGGTCCAGGAGCAGGTCCTCGGCTTCGACGAGCTGCTCAACTCCATCCTCCAGGCCAACCTCGCGCAGGCGTCCGTCGCCCAGAACGAGGACATGCGGAAGATCACCTCGTGGGCCGCGATCATCGCCGTGCCGACCATGGTGTGCGGCGTGTACGGCATGAACTTCGACCACATGCCGGAGCTGCACTGGCGCTACGGCTACCCGGTGATCCTGGGCTTCACCGTGGTCGTCTGCCTCGGCATCCACCGCACGCTGAAGCGGAACGGATGGCTGTGAGCGGCCTCGTTAGGCTGGGGCCCATGACAAGCGAGCTGCTCGACCAGGCCCTCGTCGAGGAGGCCACGAAGAAGTCCGGCCTCGTCTGGGTCCAGGGCCCCGACGGCCCGGCGCGTGCGCTGTGGCACGTGTGGCACGAGGGTGCCGCGTGTCTGGTCGGCGACGGGCCGGGCGAGCAGCCGCTGCCGGGGCTGGCCGACGGCGCCGAGGCGAAGGTGACGGTCCGCAGCAAGGACAAGGGCGGCCGGCTGGCCACCTGGACCGCACGGGTCACGGAGCTCGCCCCGGGCTCGGAGGCGTGGGGCACGGCGGTCGCCGAGCTCAAGGGCAAACGGCTGAACGCGCCCGACGGCGAGGCCATGCCCGAGCGCTGGGCCCGCGAGTGCCGGGTGCTGCGCCTGGAACCGACGGGCGCGACGGCGCCCCTGCCCGACGGCTCGCTGTCCGAGCCTCCCCTGCCGTCCCCGGCGATCACCCGCCGACCGGTCCCGGCGGGGCTGCCCCGCCTGCTGCTGAAGAAGCGCAAACGGACCTGACCCGCCTACGACGACGGCAGCTGCTTGCCGTAGTCCACCGTCTCGTTCCTCTCCGGCTCCCGGAGGGAGAAGTCCTCGCCCCAGGCGGAGAACGTGAGGGTGCCCGCCCCGCCGGCCCGCTCCAGGCGCAGCGGGTACGGCTTGCCCTCGAGGGAGACCTCCAGGGTGCCGCCGGAGCCCTTGTCACCGGTGACGCGGATGGTGCGGACGCCCGCCTCCTCGTCGTGGCCGTCCGTCGCGAGCGTCCCGTGCAGTGTCAGCAGACCGTCGAGGAGGAGAGCCTTGTCCGTGAAACCGCTGAACTTCTTGTACGCGGGATCGCCCTGCGGCACCTTCACGAACTTGCCGTCGAGCTTGGAGGCCGCCGCCGCGTCCGCCTTGCCGCTCCCGCCCTGGCCGCTGCCGTGAGTCCAGAACTCGGCGTCCGCCTTGACGTAGAGCTGCTCGCCGATGCGCAGCAGCTTGAAGGTCGCGCCCTTGCTGGTGACCGAACCGTCGCCGCCGTCGTCCTTCAGCCGCATGTCGAGCGCGTACGTCCGTCCGCCGCTGACGACGTTGCCGTGCACCCGGACCGCCCCGGCGGACTCGGCGGCCGACCGGGTCTTGCCCTGGATCTTGGCGGCGGGAAGTCTGCCGACCCCGTTGGTGCCCTCGTTCGGATCCTCCGCGCAGCCGGTGAGTACCGTTCCCGTCACGAGCAGGGCGCACGTGGCGCCGGCGAGTGCGGCACTGCGGCTGCGGCTCTGGCGAATCGGAGTCACAGGTGGGGCTGCCTCTCTGACGGGAGACCTGAACGGCGTACCGCAGGGTACCGGGGTCGTACGGGCGGATCGGAGCCGGTGCGTCCGGACCGGCCGCCGACGCGTCGCCGATCAGGACGGGCTAGCCTGAAGCCCACCCGAGCGGGCAATTCGGAAGACGCAGGCACAAAAACAGTCACACCGACAGCCACCACGAACCACCCCGCACGAAAAGGAGCCGCGGCCATGGCAGCGGGCGCCCCCCGGATCTTCGTATCGCACCTCCAAGGTGTCGCCGTCTTCGACCCAGCCGGCGACCAGGTGGGGCGGGTGCGCGATCTCGTCGTCATGCTGCGGGTGGGACAGCGACCGCCGAGGCTGCTCGGCCTCGTCGTCGAACTCGCCACCCGTCGCCGTATCTTCCTGCCGATGACCCGGGTCACGGCCATCCAGTCCGGCCAGATCATCACCACCGGCGTGCTCAACGTGCGGCGTTTCGAGCAGCGGCCCACCGAGCGGCTGGTCTTCGGGGAGCTGCTGGACCGGCGCGTGACGCTCACCGAGACCGGGGAGGAGGTCACCGTCCTGGACCTGTCGGTGCATCAGCTGCCGGCCCGCCGGGAGTGGGAGATCGACCGGGTCTTCGTCCGCAAGGGCAGGAAGGGCGGCGCCTTCCGGCGGGCCAAGGGCGAGGCGCTGACCGTCGAGTGGACCGCCGTCACGGGGTTCTCCCTGGAGGAGCAGGGGCAGGGTGCCGAGAGCCTGCTCGCCACCTTCGAGCAGCTGCGCCCGGCCGACCTGGCCAACGTCCTGCACCACCTCTCCGCCAAGCGCCGGGCCGAGGTCGCCGCCGCACTCGACGACGACCGGCTCGCCGACGTCCTGGAGGAGCTGCCGGAGGACGACCAGATCGAGATCCTCGGCAAGCTGAAGGAGGAGCGCGCCGCCGACGTCCTGGAGGCCATGGACCCCGACGACGCGGCCGACCTGCTGGGCGAGCTGCCGACGGACGAGCAGGAGCGGCTGCTGAGCCTGATGCAGCCCGGCGACGCGGCCGACATGCGCCGCCTGATGTCGTACGAGGACCGCACGGCGGGCGGTCTGATGACCACCGAGCCGATCGTGCTGCGCCCGGACGCCACCGTCGCCGACGCCCTCGCCCGCGTCCGCAACGCCGACCTGTCCCCCGCCCTGGCCGCCCAGGTCTACGTCTGCCGGCCCCCCGACGAGACCCCGACCGGCAAGTACCTGGGCACGGTTCATTTCCAGCGCCTGCTGCGCGAGCCACCACCGTCCCTGGTCAGCTCGATCGTGGACACCGACCTCCAGCCGCTCGACCCCGAGGCGGAGCTGCCCGCCATCGCCGGGTTCTTCGCCACGTACGACATGGTCGCGGCGCCCGTGGTCGACGAGGCCGGATCGCTGCTGGGCGCGGTGACCGTGGACGACGTTCTCGACCACATGCTCCCGGAGGACTGGCGGGAGACGGAGTTCCACCTGGACGAGGAGGTGGCGACCGATGGTTCCTGAGCGCGACACGGTGCGCGAGCGCAGCCCGGCGGGCGCCACAGCGGCCTCCCGGCCCCGCACCCGCCTCGACCAGCCGGGAGTGCCCCGGCGCCGGATCCTGCCGGAGTACGACCCGGAGGCCTTCGGACGGTTCTCGGAACGCATCGCGCGCTTCCTCGGCACCGGACGGTTCCTGGTCTGGATGACGGCGGCCATCGTCCTGTGGGTGGCCTGGAACAGCCTCGCCCCGCGCGATCTGCGCTTCGACGAGTACCCGTTCATCTTCCTGACCCTGATGCTGTCCCTTCAGGCCTCCTACGCCGCCCCGCTGATCCTGCTCGCGCAGAACCGGCAGGACGACCGGGACCGGGTCAATCTGGAGCAGGACCGCAAGCAGAACGAGCGGTCGATCGCGGACACCGAGTACCTGACGCGGGAGATCGCCGCCCTGCGCATCGGCCTGGGCGAGGTCGCCACCCGCGACTGGATCCGCTCGGAGCTGCAGGACATGGTCAAGGAGATGGAGGAACGGCAGAACGGCCACCGTCACGACCCCGTCGTATTCCCGGCGGAACGGTCACGGGGACGTGACGCAGACGACCGCTGAGACGCTTTCCTAGGCACCGGTACGGCGCCGTACCATCGTCCTATGGCTATGGAAGACGCGGTGCGCGAGGCACTGGCGACGGTGAACGACCCCGAGATCCACAAGCCCATCACCGAACTCGGGATGGTCAAGTCGGTGGAGATCGGCGCGGACGGGGCGGTCGCGGTCACCGTGTACCTCACGGTCTCGGGTTGCCCGATGCGGGAGACGATCACGCAGCGTGTGACCGACGCGGTCTCCGCGGTCGAGGGCGTCACCCGCGTCGACGTCACCCTCGACGTGATGAGCGACGAGCAGCGCAAGGAGCTGGCGTCCGCCCTGCGCGGGGGCCAGACCGAGCGCGAGGTCCCCTTCGCCAAACCGGGCAGCCTGACCCGCGTCTACGCGGTCGCCTCCGGCAAGGGCGGCGTCGGCAAGTCCTCGGTGACGGTCAACCTGGCCGCGGCGATGGCGGCCGACGGCCTCAAGGTCGGTGTCGTCGACGCCGACATCTACGGCCACTCCGTGCCGCGCATGCTGGGCGCCGACGGCCGTCCCACCCAGGTCGAGAACATGATCATGCCGCCGTCGGCGAACGGCGTGAAGGTCATCTCCATCGGCATGTTCACCCCGGGCAACGCCCCGGTCGTCTGGCGCGGCCCGATGCTCCACCGCGCCCTCCAGCAGTTCCTCGCGGACGTCTACTGGGGCGACCTGGACGTCCTGCTCCTGGACCTGCCGCCCGGCACCGGTGACATCGCGATCTCCGTCGCGCAGCTGGTCCCGAACGCCGAGATCCTGGTCGTGACGACCCCGCAGCAGGCGGCGGCCGAGGTCGCCGAGCGCGCGGGCTCCATCGCCGTGCAGACCCACCAGAAGATCGTCGGCGTGGTCGAGAACATGTCCGGTCTGCCCTGCCCGCACTGCGACGAGATGGTCGACGTCTTCGGCACGGGCGGCGGCCAGACGGTCGCCGACGGCCTGACCCGCACGACCGGCGCGAACGTCCCGGTCCTCGGCAGCATCCCCATCGACGTGCGCCTGCGCGAGGGCGGCGACGACGGCAAGCCGGTCGTCCTCACGGACCCCGACTCCCCGGCGGGCTCTGCCCTCCGTGCGATCGCGGGCAAGCTCGGAGGACGCCAGCGGGGCCTGTCGGGCCTGTCCTTGGGGATCACCCCGAGGAACAAGTTCTGATCGAAAAGCCCCTCTGATGGAGACGCCCCGAGGGCGGCGGACCCAGGAGCGCGGGGAACTGCGCGACAAGCCACGACGTGCCCGCAGTCGCCCAAGGACCGAGGCATCACGGCGAAGGGGCGCCGAAAACCCGGCGCCCCAGGGAACTCACGCGTACGCGGCGATGTCCTTCACCACGGCGAACCCGAGCCCATACGCACTCATGCCCCTGCCGTACGCCCCGACATGCACCCCGGCCGAGGTCGACCCGGCGAGCACCCAGCCGAACTCCGACTCCCGGTAGTGGAACACCGTCGGCACCCCGTCCACGGGCAGGGACAGCGTCGACCAGTCGGCCCCGTCCAGATCGTCCGCCAGCACCCACGCCGTCTCGGTCTGCTGCTCCAGCCAGTCGTCCCGCAGCGCGTGGTCCATCTGCCCGGGCCAGGTGAAGGACAGCAGTCCGACGCCCGCGAGCCACGCCGCGGAGGAGACCGACGTGGCCTCCAGCAGCCCCGTTCCGTCCGCCGTGCGCCGTGAGGGATTCGCCGCCACGGTCACGACGACCGCGAACTTCTCCTTGGCGTCCTGATCGCCCCCGGCCGCATGCTCGTTGCGGATGGTGGGCTCGTCCCCGTGCCCGATCGACCCGTGTTCCACGGTCCCGTCGGCCGTCGTACCCACCTGCATCAGCCGGCGCGGTCCCGTGAAGGCCTCGTCGAGGCCGTACCACGGGAAGGGCGCACGCAGGTAGTCGTCGACCGTACGCCGGGCGAAGGGGGCCTGTTGTCCGCCCTCCGCGGCCGGCGTCTGCGCGACAGCCCGACTCGTCGTCTCCATGTGCCCGGACGCCTCCTCGCTCTAGTCGGACCGGTACGGCCCGCCCCCCTTCGGGCGTACTCGTCACGGTCCGCACAACAACTCGGCAGCATAGCCACACCGCTGCGAGCAGCAGGGAAACCGCCCGGCGCATGGGCCGCACGGGCGCCCCGTTCAGGCCGTAGACAGCCCGACCGGAGTATGAAACGCGTCACGCCACCCGGGGCGTACGCCCCTGGGCGTGTCCCTCAGGTGGCGTCCGCGTCGAAGGGCGGCCGGTCGTCGGGGTCGGGCGTCTCGGGCTTCTTCGTCATGTCGATGCGACCACCGGACGAACCGGCGGCACCCGCGGACGAAGCGGAGGAGGTGTCGGAGTCACGGCTGTGGACGGCGTCGGTGACCTCGGCCATCTCCTTCTTCAGATCGAAGCCGTTGCGGATCTCCTTGAGCCCCAGGTCCTCGTTGTCCAGCTGCTTGCGGATGAACGTCTTGGGGTTGAGGTCCTCGAACTCGAAGTCCTTGAACTCCGGGCCGAGTTCCTCCCGGATGTCGTTCTTGGCGCTCTCCGAGAACTCACGGATCTTCCGGATCGTGCGTGTCACGTCCTGGATGACCTTGGGGAGCTTGTCCGGACCGAAGACGAGCACGGCAAGGACGATGAGCGTCACCAGCTCGAGTGGTCCTATGTCATTGAACACCTGAAGCTCCTAGCGATGTCCTCGGTCCTCGGCCCTCGTGGTCGGTGCGGGTCTTGCCGTGGTCCGGGCCGGATCCACGGTACCCGGCGATCCTGTCCGACCGGTACTGTCCCGGGACCTCCGAGTGCGGGAGGTGTGAGCGCTTTCCCGATTGTTTGCCTTGTCGGTCCGTTGTGAGGCCTGATGGGACGCCCTTCCCGGGCCCGGACCTCATGTCTCAGCCATCCGACGAGCCGAGGACGAGCGAGACCGTGCGCTCCTTGCCGCCGCGCTCGACGGTCAGCTCCAGCCGGTCGCCGGGGCGGTGCGCCCGGGTCTTGACGATCAGTTCCTCGCCGGAGTGCACCCGCGCGCCGTCGACCTCCGTGATGACGTCGCCCGACTTGATCCCCGCCCGGGCACCCGGACCGCCCGCGGTGACGGGCGCCCCGCCCTCGCTGCCCTCGGCGGCGACGCGGGCGCCGTCGCCCGTGTAGTCCATGTCCAGGGTGATGCCGATGACCGGGTGGGTGGCCTTCCCGGTGTTGATCAGCTCTTCGGCGACGCGTTTGCCCTGGTTGATGGGTATGGCGAAGCCGAGGCCTATCGAACCCGACCGGGCGCTGTCCTGCGTGGAGCCGCTGTCCGCCGAGCGGATGGCCGAGTTGATGCCGATGACCCGGGCCCGGGCGTCGAGCAGGGGCCCGCCGGAGTTGCCGGGGTTGATGGGCGCGTCGGTCTGCAGCGCGTCGACGTAAGACACGTCGCTGCCGTCGCCCTTCTCGCCGCCGGCCGTGATGGGCCGCTGGGTGGCGCTGATGATGCCGGAGGTGACCGTGCCGGCCAGGTCGAAGGGGGCGCCGATGGCCACGACCGGGTCGCCGACCTGCACGTTGTCGGAGTTGCCGAGGGGCAGCGGGGTGAGTCCGCTGACGCCCTTCACCTTGACGACGGCGAGGTCGTAGCCGCTGTCCCGGCCGACGACCTCGGCCTTCGCGGTCTGCCCGCCGTTGAACGTCACGGTGATCTCGCCACCGGATCCGGCGGGCCGCACGACGTGGTTGTTGGTGAGGATGTGCCCGCAGGTGTCGAGCACGAAGCCGGTGCCCGTGCCCTGCTCGCCGGCGCCGCTGACGTGCAGCGTGACCACGCTGGGCAGGGCCCGTCCGGCGATCCCGGCCACGCTGTCGGCGTCCCGCGCGGAGGCCTCCTTCCCGGCCTGCGGCAGCTCGACGGTCCCGACGCCCCCGTTGCGCTCCAGATACGTCCCCACGGCCCCGCCGAGGCCCCCGGACACGAGCGCGAGCAGTACGGCACCGAGCACGAGGGACGTCCTGCCCCGCCTGCGCCGCTGCTCGGTGCTGAGTACGGCGGCGCCGTTCTGCTGGAAGGGCCCCTCCTGTCCCCCGGCGAGACCGGGGGCCGCCCAGGGGTCGTAGCGCTGCCAGGGGTCAGGAGCGGGTGCTGGAGCGCCGGTGTGGACCGGGGCGGCCGGCACGGGCGCGGGGTCGCCGAGGGCACCGGGCGCACCGGGGTGCGGCATCTCGGTCGACGGGTGGGCGGAGGGCGCGGGGTGGCCGGTGGCCGGGGCGGACGGTGCGCCGTGCGGCTCGGGCGGCGACGGGACGGCGGGGGTGCCCAGCACGGTCGGCTGTCCCGGTGCCGCCATACCTTGCCCGGGGATCGTCGCCGGGTGCTGGACGGGCGGCGCGGGCGCCCAGGGGCCGGGTTCGCCGTAGGGCGGGGTGCTGTACGGGTCGGGGTCGTGCAGCGGCCGGGGAGCATCCTGCACAGCCCCGGCGGGTGCGACCGGGGCGACGGGAACGCCCTGCTCGACCTCCCTGGCAGCGGGGACGCGAGCAGCGGCCTGCCCGGCCCCCTCGGCGAGGGTCGCCCCGGGGGCGGCCGGGGCCGGGGTTTCGCCGGGGGCGGCCGGAGAGGCGTTGCCGGGGACCGCCGGAGTAGACGCGTTGCCAGAGGCGGCCGGGGCAAGGGCTTCGCCGGGGGCGGCCGGGCCGACCTCGCCATCGCCGGCATCGGTCGCCCCGGGGGCGGACGCGACAACACCGTCATCGTTTTCCGCCGGCCCGGGCGCCGACGCCGTCGGCTCTCCGGCGCTCTCGGTCGGTACCGCTTCGGGGCGCCTCAACTCGTAGTCGCCGTCCCCGTCGGGCCGAGGCGCCGGACGGGGCAGCTCGAAGTCCCCGTCGGGGCCGGTCGGAGCCGTCGCCGGCCCGTGCACACCGTTCCCTCCCGGGTCCTCCGCCACGACCTGGTCCGGACCCTCCGGCTGCTCCGCGGGGTCCTGCGACCGTGGACGGCTCCACCACTTCGCCTTCGTGGGCTTCCCCTCGTTCATGCTCTCCCCACAGCCGCGGCACGGCTCGTCGCGATGGCCGCAGTTCCTACTCGAACCGGCGCCCGGCCACACCTGGGCCGCGGGCGACAACCCCCGGATTCAATCAGGTTCGCGGGCCGGTGCGCAGAGGCCGGTCAGTGAGCCGTGCGCGAGGAAGCGGGGGCGGAGGGGGACGAGGTCGGGTCCGCGAGAGGCACGGCGAGCAGCGGGGCCGTGATCTCGGGGACCGCGGACCACGAGGTCAGGGCGGCGGGAGTGGCCGCCTCGAGCGGTCGTATCAACGGGGACATGACGGCGGCTCCGGCGACCACCGGGGCGGTCAGCGCGTGGAAGGCGTGGTGCCGGGCGGGGGACGGCACTCCGGGCAGCAGCGGGGCCGAGACCTCGGTCGGGGCGACCGGGGCGCGGCCGAGCATGCTCTCGCCGTGCACCTGCCCGAGCTGCGGCGCCGTCCGGCGGCGCTGGGACTCGGGCGTCGCGGCGCCGGTGCCCTGGGTGCGCATCGGTGTGACGTTGCTCCCCGTGCCCTGGCCACCGCGGGCCTCCGCGTCGGCCGGGGTGCCGGTGGTGACGCCGCCCAGCGCGATCGCCGCCAGGGACACGGCACCGGCTGCCACGAACGCGAATCGCAGCCGCGAGGACGACCGGTCGCCGTCGTGCCGGCCCACGTCGTGAATGCGGAAGCCCCTCTCCGACGGCAGGCCCCGGTGGCCGGGCAGCGGGCCTCCGGTGTCGGAGGGAAGGCCGGGGGTTCCGCCCGGGGACGTGGGCACCACGGGCAGGTGCGGCCGGGCCGGGGCGTACCCGAACTCGAACCGCTCGCCGCGCTTCACACCGAACGCCCCGGACGATCCGAACCGTCCGGACAGCCCTCCGGGCAGCCCTGCTCCGCCCGGCGGTGTGATCTCACCGTCCGGGCCGCCGCCCGCGGGTAGTCCCTGCAGGCGGGCCAGGAAACTCTCGGAGGGGGGCGGCGGGGCCGCCTCCGCGAAGACGTTCTTCAGCCGGCGCTGGGCGTCCACCTCCGCCTTGCACTTCGGGCAGGTGGCCACGTGCGCCAGTACGCGCTCACGCGCGTCATGACCGAGTTCTCCGTCCACCAGGGCGGAGAGTCGGTCTCCCAGATGCTGCTCTGCGAGGTGACCCTCGGAGGCTTTCGGCCGAGATCCGCTCACGCGCTCGCGCCCCCTCCTCCCAGGGCGGGAACACGGGGCACGAAGGAGCGGCGCTCGGCGCGCGCCTCCGGGGAGCGGTGCGCGAGAGCCTTGCGCAGCTGAGAGCGTCCGCGGTGGATCCGTGAGCGGACGGTGCCGAGCTTGACGCCGAGGGTCGCCGCGATCTCCTCGTACGACAGTCCTTCGATGTCGCACAGCACGACCGCGGCGCGGAACTCGGGGGCGAGGGTGTCGAGGGCCTGCTGGACGTCCGCGTCGAAGTGCGCGTCGTTGAAGATCTGCTGCGGCGTGGGCTCCTTGCTGGGCAGGCGCTCGGCCGCGTCCTCGCCGAGCGCGTCGAAGCGGATGCGCTGCTTGCGGCGGACCATGTCCAGGAAGAGGTTCGTGGTGATGCGGTGCAGCCAGCCCTCGAAGGTGCCCGGCGTGTAGGTCGACAGGGAGCGGAAGACGCGGACGAAGACCTCCTGCGTGAGGTCCTCCGCGTCGTGCTGGTTGCCGGTCAGACGGTAGGCGAGCCGGTAGACCCGGCCGCTGTGCGTGCTGACGATCTCCTCCCACGTGGGCGGAGTCCACGCCTGCCCGTCCGCGTCGGTGGTGAAGGTCGCGGTCTGGGGCAAGTCAGCGGCGTGACTGTGGTCAGCAGCGGTGTCGTTCACAGATGTCGGCCTGCCTGCCGGTCCGAGGAGGCGCCGGAACACTCCTCCGCGATCCACAGGCGCAGCCGCACCTCCCCTGTCAGCTCTGGTGGTGTCCAGTGGAGCCCCTACCATAGCCACCTCGCCCGTTAGGACCGGATAAGTGGTTTTACGAGAAATTGATCTGGGCTGATACGCCTCGTACTGCTGCGTCGGCCCTGGCTCGGCGTCCTGATCCACTGCCCGTCCCCCCGTCCCGGCCCACGCCGTTCGCTCGTCCCTTTAAACGACCGGTCCCATCTGCGGGTTCCCGTGCCCAACGGATACAGTCACGCCCAGGCATTCACGGGGACAGGAGAGGGTCATTACCGGCAACCGGCAGACGAGCTGGGCGTTCGCCGACGCCTATGTCGCCGAGGACGAAACGCTGCACTGGGCCCGGGACCGGGCCCGCGAGGCAGGGTTGCGCTCGGTGACGCCCGGCACGGGCGCCGCGCTGCGGTTGCTGGCCGCGTCGGTCGACGCGAAGGCCGTCGCGGAGATCGGGACCGGCTGTGGTGTCTCCGGGATCCATCTCCTGCACGGTATGCGGCCGGACGGTGTTCTGACGACCGTGGATCCCGAGCCGGAGCACCAGCAGTTCGCCCGTCAGGCCTTCCGCGCCGCCGGCTTCGCCAGCAACCGGGCACGCTTCATCCCGGGCCGCGCCCTGGACGTGCTGCCCCGCCTCGCGGACGCCGGTTACGACCTGGTCTTCTGCGACGGTGATCGCCTGGAGGTCATGGACTACCTCGCCGAATCGTTGCGCCTGCTGCGCACCGGCGGGCTGGTCGTCTTCGAGGGCGCCTTCGCGAACGGCCGGACGGTTGACTCCGGTCCGCAGCCCACGGAGGTGCTGCGGCTGCGGGAGCTGCTGCGCGCCGTGCGCGAGAGCCAGGAGCTGGTGCCGTCACTGCTGCCGGTGGGCGACGGGCTGCTGTGCGCGGTGAAACGCTAGGGCCTGTCGTTTGGATCATGCCGGCGTCGCGGGGCGTGGCACGCACATCTGCCGCGTTGTCGTCGGTTGTCAACTCCCCCACGCTCGGC
>NZ_JBIBAF010000018.1:0-57473 GCF_042899705.1 Streptomyces sp. NPDC013187
GCCGAGCGTGGGGGAGTTGACAACCGACGACAACGCGGCAGATGTGCGTGCCACGCCCCGCGACGCCGGCATGATCCAAACGACAGGCCCTAGACGCGCCGGGCCAGCAACTGCCCCGGCCAGTCGTTCTCGCCGACCGTGAAGGCCTCGGTGCGGGTGAAGCCGTTGGACTCGTAGTAGCGGACGAGCTTGCCGTCGTCCCCGGCGTAGCAGTCGACGCGGAGGAGCGAGACGCCGGCCCGGCGGGTCTCCTCGGCGGCGTGCGTGAGCAGGGCGCTGCCCACGCCGTGGCCCTTGAAGCGGCGGTCGGAGGCGAGCCAGTGGATGTAGCGCTCGGGTTCGCCGGGCTGGGGGAGGTGGGACAGGTAGGCGCCCGCCGAGTCGGTGAGGGTGAGGGTGCCGGCGGGGACGCCGTCGGCGTCGGCCATGAAGACACTGCCCTCCGCCATGTACCGGCGGACCGACTCCACCGTCTTGGGGCTCTGCGACAGGGGCCGCGTCCCCCACTGCCCCGTGCGCCCCTGGGAGACCAGCCACTCCACGCAGCTGTCGAGCATGCCGAGTATCGCGGGAATGTCGTCGGGCCCGCCGTCCCGGATGGTGATCCGCATGGCCTCATGGTGCCAGGCTGGGCCCATGAGACTCTTCGCGGCCGTGCTGCCCCCGGACGAGGTGTGTCGTGAACTCGGCGCCGTGGTCGACGAATTGCGCGGACTGCCCGGCGCCGACGGCATGCGCTGGACCGGCCGTCCCGGCTGGCACTTCACCCTCGCGTTCTACGGAGAGGTCGACGACGGGCTCGTCCCCGAGCTGTCGGAGCGGCTGGAGCGGGCCGCGCGCCGTACCGAGCCGTTTTCGCTCGCCGTGCGGGGTGGGGGCCAGTTCGGGCACGGGAAAGCGTTGTGGGCCGGGGCCGAGGGTGACCTGGCGGCCCTCCGGCTGCTGGCCGAGCGGGCCGAGGCGGCTGCGCGCAAGGCGGGGGTGCCGATGGGGGAGCACCGCCGGTACAAGGCCCATCTGACCGTGGCGCGGAGCCGGGCGGCGGGGGACGTGCGGCCCTTCCTGGACGCCCTCGCGGGGTTCACGGGCCGGACCTGGACCGTGCGGGAGCTCTGCCTGGTGCGCAGCAATCTGCCGACCTCGGGCGTGCCGGGGGAGCAGCCCCGGTACGAGGCGGTCGGTCGCTGGCCGCTCGGGGGAGCCGGTTAGGCTCGGTGTCGTGGACCCGAAAACCCGCAACCGGATCATGGCCGGTGTGCTCGTGCTGATGTTCCTCGTCGTCGCCCTGGCTTCCGTGCTGGGGAGGTAGGGCGACGGGGGACTGCGGACGGCCGTTTCTCCGGCTGCGGGCCGGTGGGGGCTTGTCGCGCAGTTCCCCGCGCCCCTCAAAGGAAGGGCGTCCGCCCTCCAGGTGCTACCAGGCGAAGGCCTCCGGGCTGGGCCCCGGGCCCGGGAAGATCTCGTCCAGGCCGGTCAGGAGCTCTTCGGACAGCTCCAGCTCCGACGCGCGGACCGCGGAGGCGAGCTGCTCGGCGGTGCGCGGGCCGACGATCGGGCCGGTCACGCCGGGGCGGGTGAGCAGCCAGGCCAGGGCGGCCTCGCCGGGCTCGATGCCGTGCTTGTCGAGCAGGTCCTCGTAGGCCTGGATCTGCGCGCGGGTGGCGGGGTCGTTGAGCGCGTCGGCCGCGCGGCCGGAGGCGCGGCGCTTGCCCTCGACCTCCTTCTTGAGCACACCGCCGAGCAGACCGCCGTGCAGCGGCGACCACGGGATGACGCCGAGCCCGTACTCCTGGGCGGCCGGGACGACCTCCATCTCGGCGCGCCGCTCGGCGAGGTTGTAGAGGCACTGTTCGCTGACCAGGCCCATGCGGCCGCGCCGGGCGGCGGTCTCGTTTGCCTGGGCGATCTTGTAGCCGGGGAAGTTGGACGACCCCGCGTAGAGGATCTTGCCCTGCTGGACCAGGACGTCGATCGCCTGCCAGATCTCCTCGAACGGCGTCGACCGGTCGATGTGATGGAACTGGTAGATGTCGATGTAGTCGGTCTGCAGCCGCTTGAGGGAGGCGTCGACGGCCCGTCGGATGTTCACCGCGGAGAGCTTGTCGTGGTTGGGCCAGACGTCCCCGTCGCCCGCCATGTTCCCGTACACCTTGGTGGCGAGGACGACCTTGTCGCGCCGCCCGCCACCCTGGGCGAACCAAGTTCCGATGATCTCCTCGGTGCGGCCCTTGTTCTCACCCCACCCATAGACGTTGGCCGTATCCAGAAAGTTCAGACCCGCGTCGAGAGCGGCGTCCATGATGCCGTGGCTGGTTGATTCGTCGGTCTGCGGACCGAAGTTCATCGTGCCGAGAACGAGCCGGCTGACCTTGAGTCCCGTGCGTCCGAGCTGCGTGTACTCCATGGGGTCCAAGCCAACGTCTTGAAGTGCGCTCCAAGCAAGCACGAATATGGCTGCGCGTGCGCCTTCCCGTTCGTCCGGGGCTACTCCTCGTACGGCCCGGCCAGGTCCCAGCCCTGGTGCATGGCTTCCGCGAAAGCCGCCGCGATCTTGTGCTCGCCGCTCGCGTTGGGGTGGGTGCCGTCGTACGTGTCGGTGGCGACGTCGTACGAGGGCGGGGGTGAGGCCAGGAGGACGGGAGAGCCGGGCTCGTCGAGGTCGGCGGCCGTCTTGGCGAGCAGCTCGTTGAAGCGGGCGACCTCGCCGGCGAAGGCCGTGTCCGACTGGGCGCGCACGTTCGGGGTCACCGGCAGCCACACCATGCCCACGCGCCGGTTCGCCGCCCGTGCCTCGGCCGTGAAGGCCCGGACGTTCTCGGCGGTCTGCTCGGCGTTCGTGTAGAAGCCCAGGTCGATCAGACCCAGGGAGACCAGGAGCACGTCGGCGCGGCACGACCGCACCGCGTCGCCGATCAGCGGCGCCATGTGCTGCCAGCCCTCGCCCCAGCCGGCCAGGTGGGCACGCGGGAAGTCGGGTTCGGCGTACCCGTACGACACCGGGGCCTCGGCCTGCTTGTCGTAGAGCGTCTCGCGGGGGCCGACGAGGGTGAAGGGGCTGCCGTAGGAACGGCACAGGTGCTGCCACAGCCGGTAGCGCCACGTGTGGTCGCCCGTGCTTCCGATCGTCATGGAGTCGCCGACGGGCATGAACCTGAGCATCCGCTCATGATGAACGATCTCGACGGCCGACGGGGTGTGAACCGCTTCACATGCGCCGTCGGGCTGTGATCCGTTACGCCGGTGAACCGCCGGGCCGGATGGCAGGCTTGGGGCATGCGCAGACCCTTCGCCCTGCTCGCCGCGGCCCTCCTCACGGGCGCCCTCGCCGTGCCCGCCTCCGCCGCCGACGGCGACGAGAAGTTCACGATCAAGGACCCGCGCATCACCGAGTCCAGCGGCCTGGCCGCCTCGCGGCAGCACCCCGGCATCTACTGGACGCACAACGACAGCGACGACGGGGCGTACCTCTACGCCGTCGACAGCGCGACGGGCGAGACGGTCGCCACGATCACCATGTCCGGCGTGGGCAGCCCGCGAGACGTCGAGGCCATCTCCATCGGACCGGACGGCCAGATCTACGTCGGCGACATCGGCGACAACCTCGGTGGCACCTGGCCGTACGTCTGGATCTACCGGCTGCCCGAGCCGAAGAACCTGCGCGACCAGACGATCAAGGCCACGCAGTACGTCGTGAAGTACTCCGACGGCGCGCGGGACGCCGAGTCGCTCGTCGTACACCCGAAGACCGGCCGCGTCTACATCGTCGATAAGAACGAGAAGGGCGGGCACCTGTACGAGGGCCCGGCGCGGCTCTCCCCGTCCGGGACGAACCTCTTCCGCCCGATCGCCGCGGTCCCCGACCTCGAGGCCACCGACGCCACGCTCTCCCCGGACGGTGAACACCTCGTCGTACGCAGCTACTTCGGTGCGATCGCCTACGACTGGAACGGCGGGAAGATCAAGAAGAAGGAGCGCCTCGGCGTGCCCTTCCTGGGGCAGGGGGAGTCCGTCACCTACACCGCGGACGGCAAGAAGCTGATGTACGGCGCCGAGGGCGCGGACAGCCCGGTGGAGCCGCAGGACGCGCCGGGCGATGACGGGTCCGACGCGCCTTCCGGGAGCGGGAGTTCGGCCACGTCCGACGGTGGGGGAGGCGGGCTGAGCGGCAACCTGAAGACGGGGGCGATCGTCGCGGGTGCGGTACTGGTGGCGGTGCTGGCCCTGCGGGGGCTGAGGCGCCGGCGCTAGGCCGTCTCCGTGAAAGGCCCTGGGCGGGCGGCGCTTTGAGGTCGCGGCCTGGCTCCTCGACGCTCGTCACCGAGCGTTCCCGGGTGTGAGTGGTTGCGGTGCAGGAAGTGCCGTTGACCTGTTCAACACCAAGTACAGCGGCCCCAGCCAGGGCCTGCGCCCCTTCCGCGACCCCGACGCCAACGAAGACGACGGGGAGGAGGACTGACGTCCGGCGCGCTATGCGACCTTGGGGCCGCAGCGCATCCCGATGTACACGCACCCCGTGCCGTCCAGCAGCTCGGAGAAGATCACGGGCATGTGGCCCTCACTGAACGCCGCGCCCACCCCCGTACCGGCAAAGACCCGTTCCGTCACCGGCACCAGCTCGATCTCCAATGGTTCGGAGAAGTCCTTCATACCGTCGACGAACTCGTACACCATGCGCCCCGCACCGTCCCGCTCGGTCACGGTGATGATCACGCCCTCGCGTCGGTACGTGCCGACGAGCGGCGCGAAGTCGACCACCGGGGGCTCGGCCGGTGGGGTGAAGGCGTCCGGCATCGTCACCCCGGCCAGTTCGGCGAGGAGTTCTCGGTAGAGCTCGGCGTACAGCTCACGCGCGCCGCCGCCGTTGGTGAGCAGGGCAATCGCGACGCCCGCCGAAGGGACGACACGCAGATAGCCGTACTGCCCGATGGAGGCGCCGTCATGGCCGTAGCCCTGGATGCCGTTCCAGTCGTAGAGGGTCCACCCCAGGCCCCAACCATCCGCGCTCACCGACCACTTGTCGGGAGAATCCACGACCCGGCGTTGCATCAGCGCGACGGTCTCCTCGGAGAGTATCCGGGCACCGTCCCGCGCCACTCCGCCCGCGAGGTGCATCCGCGCGAGCCGCGCGAGGTCCCCGGCCGTGGCCATGACCCGGCCGTACGGGCCCGCCGAGCGCGGCATCAGGTCCCAGGACGGCGCCGGGTCCGGGTCCTGGCCCGGCTCGCCCAGGTGACCCATCGCTGCGCGGAACCGCAGAGCCTCCTCGGGCAGCGTCATCGTGTGGTCGAGGCCCAGCGGTGTGAGGAGCAGGTCCTTCAGTGCCTCGTCCCAGACCTTGCCGGTCAGCACCTCGATGATGCGGCCGAGCACGTTGTACCCGATGCTGCTGTACGAGAGCGCCTCGCCGGGCGGGCAGTCGAGTGCCACGCCCTTCGCGGCCTCGACGTACTTGGCGAGGCAGTCGTCGCCGCGCCCGCTGTCATAGGTGAAGTCGCAGGTGAGGCCGCTTGTGTGGCTGAGCAGTTGGCGTGTGGTGATCGCCCTGGTCAACTCGGGGTCGGCGACCGAGAACTCCGGCAGTACGTCCACGACCGGTGCGTCCAGGTCCAGTTGGCCCGAATCGGCGAGCTGCATGATCAGGGTGGCGGTGTAGACCTTGGCGATCGAGCCCATCTGGAAGACCGAGTCGGTCGTCGCCTCCACGCCCGTTCCGCGGTGGAGCACACCGCTGGCCAGCTCGTGCACGGCCCCGTCGATGAGTATCGCCAGCGACGCAGCCGGGACGTGGTGCCTGGCGCGCAGTTCGTCGAGCCGGGCCTGCCAGTGGGCGAGGTCCAGCTTCCGGCCCGTCGATCCCCGGGTCCCCCACTGGCCCGTGGCGTTCCAGTTGCCCTGCTCGTTCCAGCTCACGTTTGTCGACATGCTCGCCCCTGTCCGATGCGTACGGTGTTCTCGCGACGCGAACACTGTACGCATGCTTAAACGCCGTGCGCAAGATGCGTACAGCGTGCGCCGCGGTGGATGAGTAGTCGAGGGCCGAGCAGGGACGAAGGAGGTATGCCGACCTACGGAAAGCCGATCGCATCGGTGTGGACCCGTACGCGCCGTCCGCAGGTAAACAGCTGATCCGCGAGCAGATCGTGGCCGCTGCGACCGAACCGCTGGATCTGGAGGGAACCGCAGCGCTCAGCATGCGCAAGCTCGGCACGCGGCTGAACGCTGCGGCCAACTCCCTCTACCGGCGCGTGGCCAACAAGGACGAACTGATCGAGCTGGTCGTGGACGACGTCAGTTCGAGGCGGCGGGCTTCGCCACGGACGGGAAAGACCGGGCCCGGCCGTCTGCTGTTCGCGTTTCGGCACTTTCTGTGCCGCAACCACTCACACCCGGTTCCCGCGGCCCTCCACCAGCACCTCCAGCCCGTCCAGGATCCGCTGCAGACCGAACTCGAAGTGGTCGAAGTCCGTGCCGAAGGCGTCCTCGGAGAGCGACGCCATGACCGGGTAGCGGCCCGAGGCCATCACCTTCTCCAGGACCGGTACCTGCGCCTGCCAGAACTCGGCGTCCGTCAGGCCCGTCCGCCGCTCCGCCTCCCGCTCGTACAGCTGCGTGCGCGCGGCCCCTACGACATACCCGTCGATCATGATGATCGCGGAGACCAGCTCGGGATCGCTCAGTCCCATCGGACGGATCAGGGTCATCACCTTCTCCATGCCGTCCAGGGCGCTCGGGCCGAGGATCGGGCGGGACTGGTTGACCTGGAGCAGCCAGGGGTGGCGTCGGTAGAGGGCGAGCGTGGCACGGGCCAGTGCCTCCAGGGCGGCCCGCCAGCCGCCGTCGCCGAGGCCGGCCGGGTTCTCGGCGGGGCGCTGCACCCGGTCCAGCATGAGGTCGAGCAGCTCGCCCTTGCCGGGCACGTACCGGTACAGCGACATGGTGCCGGTGCCGAGTTCGGCGGCGACGCG
The DNA here is from genome assembly GCF_042899705.1 of Streptomyces sp. NPDC013187. Lineage (NCBI taxonomy): Bacteria > Bacillati > Actinomycetota > Actinomycetes > Kitasatosporales > Streptomycetaceae > Streptomyces > Streptomyces sp. NPDC013187. Next base: position 6,966 of record NZ_JBIBAF010000018.1, read on the forward strand.
GCGCATGGAGAGGCCCTCCAGCCCCTCGGTGTCCGCCACTTGGATGGCCGCTTCCACGATCCGGTCCAGCGTCAGGGTCGGTTTGGGGCCCCGGCTGGGGCGGCGGCCGGTGTCCCACAGCAGTTCGAGGGTGCGGGCGATGTCGCCGCTGCCGCTGGTTTCCGTACCGCTCGTGCCACTCGTGCCGCTCGTCATGGAGTCCAGCTTAGGTCCCCGCGAAAAAATTGGGTACGGCGTACGCGTAATCAGGTACGCTGTACTCAGTTTGGGCCGACGGGGCGCGAACGCACGGGAGGGGGCGGCATGGACGGATACGCGGTGCGGGCCGAGGCGCTGGAGAAGAGGTACGGCGAGAAACGGGCTCTCGACGGCTTCGACCTGGAGGTGCGCGAGGGAACGGTGCACGGTCTGCTCGGGCCGAACGGAGCGGGCAAGACCACCGCCGTCCGTATCCTGTCCACGCTGATCCGCCTGGACGGGGGCAGCGCGAAGGTCGCCGGGCTGGACGTCGTCCGGCAGTCGCGCGAGGTCCGGGCCCGGATCGGGCTCACCGGCCAGTACGCGGCGGTGGACGAGGTGCTCACCGGCCGGCAGAACCTGGAGATGTTCGGCCGCCTGTTCCACCTGGGCGGCAGGCGGGCCCGGCTCCGGGCGGCCGAGCTGCTGGAGCAGTTCGACCTGACCGATGCCGCCGACAAGGGCGTGGGCAAGTACAGCGGCGGCATGCGGCGCCGCCTCGACCTCGCCGCGTCCATGATCCTCGCCCCGGCCGTCCTCTTCCTCGACGAGCCGACGACCGGTCTCGATCCGCGCAGCCGGGGTGAAGTCTGGGACTCCGTGCGGGCGCTGGTGGCGGGCGGCACGACCGTGCTGCTGACCACGCAGTACCTGGAGGAGGCCGACAGACTGGCCTCCCGCATCACCGTCATCGACCAGGGGCGGTCCATCGCCGACGACACCCCGGACGGACTGAAGAACCTGGTCGGCGGCGACCGTATCGAAGTCGTGGTCGCCGAGCGGTCCGAGATCCAGCGCGTGGTGAAGGTCGTCGCCCGGGTCACGGACGGCGAACCCGAGGCTGACGAGACGGAGTTGCGCGTGCACGCCCCGGTCACCGACCGGGTTACCGCGCTCACCGAGGTCGCACGGACCCTCCAGGACGAGGGCGTCCGCGTCGAGGACATCGGGCTGCGCAGGCCGAGCCTCGACGACGTGTTCCTGCGCCTGACCGGACACCGCACCGAGAAGGAGGCCACGGCGTGAGTGCCACCGACCTGAGCACCCCGAGCACTCGGAGCGGCACGTACTGGCTGCTCGCCGACTGCTGGAACATCGTCCGCCGCGGTCTGACCCACTACCAGCGCCAGCCGGTCAACATCGCCTGGCAGCTGGGCTTCCCGATCCTCTCCGTGCTGCTCTACGGCTATGTCTTCGGCAGCGCGATGACGGTGCCGGGCGGCGGGGACTACAAGGACTTCCTGATGCCGGGCATGTTCGTGATGACCATGGCGTTCGGCTTCATCAACACGGCGACCGTCGTGGTCTACGACTCCACCAAGGGCGTCATCGACCGCTTCCGCTCGATGCCGATGGCCTCGTCGGCCGTGGTGGCCGGGCGGGGGATCACCGATCTGATCATGGCCTGCGCCGAGTTGGCGATCATGATGCTGACGGCCCTCGCGATGGGCTGGCGCCCGGACGGCGGCTTCGGCTTCCTCGCCGCGTTCGGACTCCTGCTCTGGCTGCGGTTCGCGCTGATCTGGATCGGTGTGTGGCTCGGCCTGCTGGTGCCCAACCCGGAGGCGGCGGGCGGCCTGTTCGCGGTCGCCTTCCCGCTGACGATGATCTCCAGCATCTTCGTCGCCCCGCAGCTGATGCCCGACTGGCTGGGCTGGGTGGCGGCCTGGAACCCCATCTCCTCCACGGCGGCGGCGAGCCGGGAGCTGTTCGGGACGCCGGTCGGGGGCGGTGACTCCTGGGTGGAGGAGCACGCCCTGCTGATGGCCGCGGTGTGGCCGGTGATCCTGACGGCGGTCTTCCTGCCCCTGGCCGTACGGCGGTTCAGGAAGCTGAGCCGATAGCGGCCGGAGCGGACGCGCACCTCCCAGAGTCTTGACGTGCTCATGTTCCGTCAGTTCTCTGGGAGGTGCGCGGTGCCATGGGAGCGCTCCCAATCGTTCCGGGTGCCGTGCCTCCCCCTCATCCCGAGGAACCCGAGAGGAAGCAGCCACATGGTCCGCAGTCTGCGCAGAGCGCTGTGTGTTGCCGCGGCGCTCCTGTTACCGCTCGCCGGCGTGCAGTCGGCACGAGCCGATGTCACCGCCGAGGCCGCCGGTGCCGGTTACTGGCACACCAGCGGCCGGCAGATCCTGGACGCGGCCGGGCAGCCGGTCCGTATCGCCGGCATCAACTGGTTCGGCTTCGAGACCGCCAACCGCGTCGCCCACGGCCTGTGGACGCGCGACTACAAGAGCATGATCGACCAGATCAGGTCGCTGGGCTACAACACCCTTCGCGTGCCCTACAGCGACGACATCCTCAAGCCCGGCGCCGTGCCGGAGGGCATCAATCACGACGGCAAGAACGCGGACCTGCGCGGGCTGACCTCGCTCCAGGTCCTGGACAGGATCGTGGGTTACGCGGGCCAGTCCGGCCTCAAGGTCGTCCTGGACCGTCACCGCCCGGACGCGGCGGGGCAGTCGGCCCTCTGGTACACGGCGTCGGTCCCCGAGTCGACGTGGATCACCAACCTCAAGGCCCTCGCGACGCGTTACAAGGGCAACTCCACCGTGGTCGGCATCGACCTGCACAACGAGCCCCACGACCCGGCCTGCTGGGGCTGCGGCGACACCTCCCGGGACTGGCGCCTGGCCGCCCAGCGTGCGGGCAACGCTGTGCTGTCGGTCAACCCCGAGCTGCTGATCATGGTCGAGGGCGTGCAGTCGTTCAACGGCAACAACATCTGGTGGGGCGGCAACCTCATGGGCGTGGCCCAGTACCCGGTCCAGCTGGACGTTTCGAACCGGCTGGTGTACTCGGCGCACGACTACGCGACGTCGGTGGCCCAGCAGTCCTGGTTCACGGACCCGTCCTTCCCCGCCAACATGCCGGGGATCTGGGACAAGTACTGGGGCTACATCTTCAAGCAGAACATCGCCCCGGTGTGGCTCGGTGAGTTCGGTACGACACTGAACCCCTCGGTGGACCAGAAGTGGCTGTCCGAGCTGGTGAAGTACCTGCGCTCGACGTCGACGTACGGCACCGACAGCTTCCACTGGACGTTCTGGTCCTGGAACCCCAACTCCGGTGACACGGGCGGCATCCTGAAGGACGACTGGCAGACCGTGGACACGGTGAAGGACGCGTACCTGGCGCCGATCAAGGCCCCGGGCTTCGGAGGCGGCGGCACGGGACCCGGCCCGGGCGGGCCGGGTGACCCCACGCCCACCTGCACCGCCGCCTACACCGTGAGCAGCGACTGGGGCGGCGGCTTCAACGCCGAGGTGAAGGTGACCAACACGGGCACCGTGCCGCTGAAGTCCTGGCAGGTGACCTGGACTTGGAGCGGCTCCCAGAAAGTCACGAGCATGTGGAACGCGTCGCACACCCAGAGCGGGGTGACCGTCACGGCGGTCAACGCCGCGCACAACGGGAGTGTGCCGGCGGCGGGTTCCGCGAGCTTCGGGCTGGGCGGCGCGCCCGGGGGCGGGAGCGTGCCGAGCCTTCGGTGCACGGCGACGTGATCGCGGCCTGAGGTGGTACGCCCGGTGCTCGCCGGGCGTACCCGGGGCAGCGCGGCCTGTCCGGAATGGTCAGAACTCACCCTTTCAGAGGGGTGTCTGAGAACTGGCTATGACTCGATTCGGTCAAGTCTTGGTCGAATGCGTACGTGTGAGGCGTGCTCTTCCGAAACGATGCGGCACGGCCCGTGTCACTCACGGGCCCGACCCCCCTCACCGTTGCGAGAGAACTCCATGAGAAGAAGCGCAGCCGTACTGTGCGGCGCCACGGTCGTCCTGGCCGGGACACTCACCGCCGTCCCCGCCAACGCCAGCGCGTCACACTCCGCGAACACCGCCCTGACGACCGCCGCCGCGAAGATCACCTGGAAGAAGTGCGGGACGGACGACACCCCGACGCTCCAGTGCGGCTCGGTCAAGGTGCCGCTCGACTACGCGAAGCCGCGGGGGAAGCAGATCACGCTGGCTCTCTCCCGCGTGCCGCACACCGCGTCGAAGTCCCAGGGCCCGCTGCTCGTCAACCCCGGCGGTCCCGGCGGCAGCGGCCTGTCGCTGGCCGAGTTCGTCGCGTCCTCCCTGCCCAAGGCCGTCGCCGCCCAGTACGACGTCATCGGCTTCGACCCGCGCGGAGTCGGCAAGAGCCAGCCCGCCCTGGACTGCAAGCCGGGCTACTTCGACCCGGTCCGCCCGGACTCCGTACCCAGCACCCCGGCGCTCGAGAAGGCCAACCTCGCGCGCGCCAAGTCCTTCGCCCAGGCCTGCGGCACGAAGTACAAGGACGTCCTGCCGTACATCGACACGGTCAGCGCCGTGAAGGACATGGACTCGATCCGCAAGGCCCTCGGCGCATCGAAGATCAACTACTTCGGCTACTCGTACGGCACCTACCTGGGCGCGGTCTACGCCAAGCTGTTCCCCGAGCGGGTGCGGCGCCTGGTGCTGGACTCGATCGTCGACCCGACCGGCGTCTGGTACGACGACAACATCCAGCAGGACTACGCCTTCGACAAGCGTCACAAGGCGCTCATGGCGTGGATAGCCAAGTACGACTCCACGTACAAGCTCGGCACGGACCCGAAGAAGATCGAGGCCAAGTGGTACGCCATGCGGGCGGCCCTGGCCAAGAAGCCCGCGGGCGGCAAGGTGGGCGCCTCCGAGCTGGAGGACATCTTCATACCCGGCGGGTACAACAACGGCTACTGGCCCACGCTCGCCCAGACGTTCGCGGCCTACGTCAACAACCACGACACCGCCGCGCTGGTCGAGGCCTACGACAACATCGCGGCGATCGACGCCTCCGGCGACAACGGCTACAGCGTCTACACCTCCGTGCAGTGCCGTGACGCGTCCTGGCCGCGCGACTGGAAGCAGTGGCGCAAGGACAACTGGGCCGTGTATGAGAAGGCCCCGTTCATGGCCTGGAACAACGCCTGGTACAACGCGCCGTGCGCGTTCTGGCCGACCAAGTCGCTGAAGCCGGTGAACGTCTCCAACAGCAAGCTCCCGCCGGTGCTGCTGTTCCAGGCGACGGACGACGCGGCCACCCCCTACCAGGGCGGTGTCACCATGCACCGGCTGCTGAAGGGCTCCAGCCTGGTGGTGGAGCAGGGCGGCGGCAACCACGGCATCACGCTGAGCGGCAACGCCTGCCTCGACAAGCACCTCGCCACGTACCTGACCAACGGCAAGGTCCCGCACGGCAACGGCGTGGCCGACGCGGTCTGCAAGAAGACCGCCGACCCGAAGCCGCAGCCGGCGGCGCAGAAGTCGCCGAGCACGCTGCGGCCCGCCGTCGCGGCGGTGGGTGAGGGCCTGCGGGGGATTCTGGGGTCCGGGCGCTGAGCGCCTCGCTGACCCAGGCCTGACAGGACGACACAGGGGGCGCCCGGCGATACTCGCCGGGCGCCCCTAAGGTGTCCGGTCATGGGGGAGTGCATGAACAGCGACATGGTGACCGTGCCGGCGGGGTCCGTCACGTTGTCCGACCGGCGGACCGAGCGCAGTTGGTCGGTCGAGGTCGCGTCGTTCCGGATGTCGGCGGTGCCGGTCACACAGGCCTGGTACGCCGAGATCACCGGCGAGCGCCCGAGCGCGGCCCGGGGGGACCGGTTGCCCGTCGAGGGCGTGTCCTGGTGGGACGCCGTACGGTTCTGCAACGCCCTGTCCGTACGCGAGGGCCTGACCCCCGCGTACGAGGTGCGGCCCGGGGGCGGGGAGGCCGGCTGGGACACCGCCGCCGACGGCTACCGGCTGCCGACCGAGGCCGAGTGGGAACACGCCTGTCGCGCCGGCGGCACCGGCCCCCGCTACGGCGAGCTCGACGAGATCGCCTGGTACCGCGGCAACGCGTACGACCGCATCCACCCCGTGGGCGGCAAGCAGCCCAACGCCTGGGGCCTGTACGACATGCTGGGCAACAGCTGGGACTGGTGCTGGGACCTCTACGACGCCGAGGTCTACGGGACCTACCGGGTGCTGCGGGGCGGCGGCTGGTCCGACGAGCACTGGAGCTGCCGCGCCTCGGTGCGCCGCCGGAGCCATCCGACGTTCCGGATCGACGACGTGGGGTTCCGGGTGGCGCACTCGACGCCGGACACCCCGGGCGCACGACCGGCCTGAGCACGAGCGAGGGGCGCCCCGCATGTGCGGGGCGCCCCTCGGTCACGTATGCGAGAAGGTCAGAGCTTCTCGATCACGTAGTCGACGCACTTGGTGAGCGCCTCGATGTCCGCCGGGTCGATAGCCGGGAACATCGCGACACGCAGCTGGTTGCGGCCGAGCTTGCGGTAGGGCTCGGTGTCGACGATGCCGTTGGCGCGCAGCACCTTGGCGACGGCGGCCGCGTCGACCTCGTCCGTGAAGTCGATCGTGCCGATGACCTGCGAGCGCTTGGCCGGGTCGGTGACGAACGGGTTGGCGTACTTGATGTCCTCGGCCCAGCCGTAGAGCGTGCGGGCGGAGGTCGCCGTGCGCCTGACCGACCAGTCCAGGCCGCCCTGGCCGTTGATCCACTCCAGCTGCTGGTTCAGCAGGAAGAGGGTCGCGAGGGCCGGCGTGTTGTACGTCTGGTTCTTGCGGGAGTTGTCGATCGCCGTCGGCAGCGAGAAGAACTCCGGGACGTGACGGCCGGACGCGTGGATGCGCTCGGCGCGCTCGATCGCGGCCGGGGAGAAGACGCCGATCCACAGGCCGCCGTCGGAGGCGAAGGACTTCTGCGGGGCGAAGTAGTAGACGTCCGTCTCGGCGATGTCGACGGGCAGGCCGCCCGCGCCGGAGGTGGCGTCCACCAGGACCAGGGAGCCCTCGTCGGCACCGGCCACGCGCTTGATCGGCATGGCGACACCGGTCGAGGTCTCGTTGTGGGTGAACGCGTAGACGTCCACGCCCGCCTCGGCGACCGCCTCCGGGTGGGTGCCCGGGTCGGCGGAGATGACGTCCGGCTCGGCCAGCCACGGGGCGAGCTTCGCGGCCTTGGCGAACTTGGAGGAGAACTCGCCGAAGCTGAGGTGCTGCGACTTGTTCTCGATCAGGCCGTGGGTCGCCACGTCCCAGAACGCGGTGGAGCCGCCGTTGCCGAGGATCACCTCGTAGCCGTCGGGGAGCTGGAACAGCTCGCTGATGCCCTCGCGCACCTGGCCGACCAGGTTCTTGACGGGGGCCTGACGGTGGGAGGTGCCGAGCAGGGACGTGCCGGTGGCGGCCAGGGCGTCCAGCGCCTCCACCCGCACCTTGGAGGGGCCAGCGCCGAATCGACCGTCGGCGGGCTTGATGTCAGCAGGAATCTGGATCTCAGCCACGAAGGGGAGCGTAGCCGTTTCCAGAAACGTGGGCGAAACGTCGTCCGTCGGGTGAGACGGGATGTGGACAGGTCAGTGCGCCGGCGGGCCGGGCCAGACGGCCGAGGCGTCGTCGCGGTGCGGGTCCGGCAGCCGCAGCGGGTGGACGGCGACGGGGCGGGTCCCGCCCTCGGTGGTGGCCGTCCAGGGAGCGGGGCGGCCGGAGTAGCACAGGGTGGTGAGGACGAAGACGCCGTCGGCGTAGACCTCGACGTACTCACCGACGGTGAGGATGCGCAGCGAGGCGGCGGGTTCCGGCAGGCGGGTCTCGCCGAGCGGGGTGCCGTCGGGGCCGGTGACCCAGAGGTCCTTGCCGTCACAGCCGACCGTGAGCGCGGGCCGGTCCCCGTCGGAGACATGCGTGCGCAGGGTGATCTCTGTGCGGCCGGAGAGGGCGACGTCACCGACCGCGTGCAGCGGGGCGTCGTACGTCTCCTCGCCGAGGCAGGGGTCCAGGCCCGGCCACCACTCCAGGCGGGGTGCCGAATCCGCTGGTACGACAAGGGACTTGGGCTGGGCGAGCATGCCGCGGCAGCGCTCGCCGGTGTCGCTGAGGCCGACGCGGCGCGGGGTGGTGTGCAGCACGACGCGCGAGCCGTCGGGGGCGGCGACGACGCGCGGGGCGTACGCGCCCGTCGGGCCGAGCGGGCCCCGGCGGGTCCAGGGGCCGCGCAGGCGCGGAGCGGTCCACGCCTCGAAGCCCCAGGTGGCGCCGATGGAGCCGAGCAGCAGCCAGCCGCCGTCGTCGAGGCGTTCGAGGACCGGGCACTCGAACTCGTCGACGTCGCCCGGGGAGACCAGCGGCGGGTGGACGGTCCAGTGCTCCAGGTCGTCGGAGGTCGCCCAGGCGACGCACCCGCTGACCTCGACGGGCAGGGAGGCGTCGGCGGCGCAGACCAGCATGACCCAGCCGTCGGACTCGTCGTCCCGTACGACGAAGGGGTCGCGCCAGCCCATGCGTTCGCCGGTGCGGTACCAGCGGCCGTCCGCCTCGACGACCGGCCCCGTGCCGTGGCGGCGCCAGCCGGTGCCGTCGGTGCGCTCGGAGCGGGCGAGGCCGATCGACTGGAGGGGCCAGCCGCCCGGGGTGAGTCCGGAGACGGCGGTGTAGAGCATCGCCATGCCGGGGTCGTGGGGGAAGGCGTGCATGGTCCACACCGCCTGCTGGTCGAAGCGGCCCGGCAGGCCGTTGCCGAAGGCCGTGCCCTGCGGTTCCCAGTGGACCAGGTCGGCGGAGGTGGCCCTGCCGTACGAGGTCTCCATGCGCAGGTGGTCGAACTCGGCCGTCCACGGGCCCTGAAGGTGCAGCACGGTGTAGGTGCCGTCCGCGTGGCGCAGGAGGTCGAAGTCGTTCACGCAGAGACCGGGCGGCGCGTATCGCATGGACAGGTCCTGTCTGCCGGGCAGCGGCACTCAAACGTGTGCGCTGTGATCTTGCTGGGGGGAGTTCCTCTGAGAGTCAGCCGAAGTAAATCTGAACGCAAACGCTTGCGCAACCAGGTGTGCGGGTTTACGGTCTCGTCACTCCCCCTCCCGCCGACGTGCTCCGGACCCCCGGCCACGCGGCGCGCACCCGATCAAGGAGCGTCCCGTGACGGTCAGCATCACCGATGTCGCCGAGGCCACCGGGGTCTCGGCGTCCACCGTGTCCCGCGCCCTGCGCGGCCGTCCGGGAGTGTCGGAGGAGATGCGGGCCCGGATCGTCGAGGCCGCCGCCGAACTGGGCTACACCGCCTCGCGCTCGGCCTCCAGCCTGGCCAGCGGACGCACCTACACCATCGGCGTCGTCGTCCCGTACGTCGGCCGCTGGTTCTTCGGCACGGTGCTGGACGCTGCCGAGAAGGTCTTCAGCGCCGCCGGCTACGACGTCCTGCTGTACAACCTCGGCTCACCGGAGGCACGCAAGCGCTTCTTCACCAAGCTGCCGATCCGCAAGCGGGTCGACGCCGTGCTGTCCCTGCTGATCCCGGACCCGGAGGAGGCCGCCGCCCTGTGCTCCCTCGGTGTGCCGCTGGCGACCACGGTCGGCGGCGCCCGGCCCGGTTTCACGGTGGTCGGCATCGACGACCGGGGCGGCGCGGAGAGCGCCGTACGGCACCTGGTGAACCTGGGCCACCGGCGGATCGGCATGATCTCCGGCGCCAGCGAGCCGCTGCACTGGACCACCCCCCTCGACCGTCGGCAGGGCTACCTGGACGTGCTCGCCGACGCCGGGATCGAGCCCGACACCGCCCTGGAGGCCGACGGCGGTTACACGGTCGAGGGCGGTGAGCGGGCCATGACCGAGCTGCTGGCGCTGCGCCACCCGCCGACCGCCGTGTTCGCCCAGTCCGACGAGATGGCGATGGGCGCGCTGCGCGCCCTGCGCCGGCACCGGCTGAGGGTCCCCGAGGACGTCTCCGTGGTCGGCTTCGACGATCACGAGCTGTCCGAGGTGGTCGGGCTGACCACCGTGGCCCAGCCGGTCGCGGCCCAGGGCCGGGAAGCGGCCCGGCTGCTGCTGGTGCGCCTGGACGGACGCGACGCCGTGTCGCCGCGCCCCGTCGAGATGCCCATCCGCTTCATCCTCCGCGAGACCACCGCCCCGCCGCACGGCAACCGGCGGTAGCCCCACCCGCCCCCTCGAACGTCCGCCCCGGAGGGCCGGTCCCGCCCCCGGCCCCACCGTCCGCGCACCGGCCCCTCCGGTTTCGCACCCACCGAGAACCCACCGCACACCCGCCCTCGGAGGCACCACCATGATCACCGGCCACGGAAAACACCGCCGTACAGGCCTGACGGCCCTCGCCCTGCTGCCCCTGGCCGCACTGGCCGCCTGCGGCGGCGGGGGCGGCGGCAGCGACACCTCCGCCGAGGAGGGCAGCGGCAAGGGCACCATCAGCGTCTGGGCCCACCAGGGCCAGGCGAGCGAGGCGACCGCGCTGCAGAACGCGGTGAAGTCCTTCAACTCCTCGCAGAACGCCGTCAAGGCCGAGCTGAAGCTGATCCCCGAGAACGACTACACCAAGACCATCACCGCCACCGACGCCTCCGAACTGCCGGACGTGCTGGAGTTCGACGGCCCGACGATGGCGAACTTCGTCTACAACAGCAAGCTCGCCCCGGTCGACGGCCACGTCTCCGCCAAGACCCTCGGCAACGCCACCGACGCGATCAAGGCGCAGGGCGAGATCGACGGCAAGCACTACGGCCTGGGCATGTTCGACGCCGGGCTCGGCATGTACGCCAACAAGAAGCTGCTGGACGCGGCCGGCGTGAAGTACCCGACGAGCGTGGACGACGCCTGGACCGCCGAGGAGTTCGGCAAGGCCCTCAAGGCGCTGAAGGGCGAGGACTCCGACGGCAAGGTCCTCGACATATCCGAGCAGTACGGCCTGGCCTCCGAGTGGGGCACCTTCGGCTTCTCCCCGGTCGTCTTCTCGGCCGGCGGCGGGCTGCTGAAGGACGGCAAGGCGGAGGGCGCCCTCGACAGTCCGAAGGTCGTCTCCGCGATGAAGACCTTCCAGTCCTGGAAGACCTACGTCGACCCCAACACCGACGGCAACGCCTTCGCCCAGGGCAAGGTGGCGCTGAGCTGGGTCGGCCACTGGAACTACCCCGCCTACAGCAAGGCCCTCGGTGACGACCTCGTCGTCCTGCCGCTGCCGGACTTCGGCGACGGCCCCAAGACCGGCCAGGGTTCGTGGGCCTGGGGCATCGGCGCCGACAGCAAGAACGGCAAGGCCGCCGGCACCTTCCTGGACTACCTGCTGAACGACGCCAACGTCGGCGCGATGACGAAGGCCAACGGCGCGGTGCCCGCCACCAAGACCGCCCTGGCCAAGAGCGAGCTGTACAAGAAGGGCGGCCCGCTCCAGCTCTTCGCCGACCAGCTGGCCAAGCCCTGCGGCGACAGCGACATCAGCGCCTCCTGCGTCGCCGTCACCCGCCCGGTGACCGCCGGATACCCCACCGTCACCGCCAAGTTCAGCACGGCCCTGAACTCGATCTACGGCGGCGCCGACCCCGGGGAAGCCCTGCGGAAGGCCGCCCGCGCCATCGACCGGGACTTCACCGACAACGCCGGCTACGAGATCCCGTAACCCGCAGGACGTATCGGCCCGGGCGGGCCGCCGTCGACGTGGTGACACAACCATGGACCGACCGCGCCCGCCCCGCCGGGAAGAGGACCCCTGTCGTGAAAACCGTGGAACCCGCGCACGCCGCGGCCCGAGGCCGGGCGCAGGCCGTCTCGTCCGCGTCCCCCGCCAAGCCCCCGCGTCCCGCGCGCGGCAACCGTGACCGGCTGCACGGGCTGCTGATGGCCGCCCCGGCCGTCGGCGGGCTGATCGCCTTCGTCGGCATCCCGTTCGGCTACGCCGTGGTGCTCTCCTTCTACAACGTCCGCCTCGGCTCACCGCTGGAGCCCGCCTTCTTCGGCGTGGAGCACTACCGGCGGCTGTTCACCGACCCCGATCTGTCCGGCCCGTTCCTGCGGGCGCTGCTGAACAACCTGACCTTCGCCGTCGTCGTCGTACCGCTCCAGACGGGCCTCGCGCTGGCGCTGGCGATCCTGCTCAACCGCAAGCTGAAGGCCATCGGCGTGTTCCGGTCCTTCTTCTTCATGCCGGTGGTCTTCCCGATGGCGCTGGTGGCCGTGATCTGGCGGCTGATCCTCGCCCGCAGCGAGCAGGGCATGCTCAACTCCGCGCTGGACGTGGTGACGTTCGGCAACTGGGGTGCCTTCGACTGGCTCGGCGACGGCCTCACCGCGATGGGCTCGATCATCGTGCTGTCGGTGTGGCAGGGCGTCGGCTTCCAGATGGTCATCCTGCTGGCCGGCCTCCAGCAGATCCCGGGCGAGCTCTACGAGGCCTCCGAGCTGGACCGGGCCTCCCGTTGGCAGCAGTTCCGGCACGTCACCCTGCCCGGCATCCGCGGCACCCTCGTCTTCGTCGCGATGCTGACCTCGGTGCTGTCCTTCCGGGTCTTCGACCAGGTGTACATCCTCATCCGCGGCGGCGGCCTGGACGAGGACGCCACCCGCACGGTGATGTACCAGGCCGTGACCACGGCCTTCGACCAGAACAACATCGGCCAGGCCTCGGCCGTCACGGTGGTGTTCTTCCTGATCGTCGTCGCCCTGACCATCGTCCAGCGCCGCGTCGTCCGGCCCGACAACGAGGACTGACCACCCATGGCCATGACCCGTACGCCCGTACGCCGCGTCCTCGACTACACCGTCCTGAGCGTCCTGGCGTTCGTCTTCGCCCTCCCCGCGCTCTACCTCTTCCTCGGCAGCCTCAAGCCGTCCGACGAGGTCCTCAACGGCCTGTCCGGCTTCCTGCCCACCCACCTCTCCTTCGACAACTACGCGGCCGTCCTCGACAGCCTGAACTCCGACAGCACCGGCTACTTCTGGCAGTTCATGGGCGTGTCGGTGCTGCTGTCGTTCGTGGTGGTGACGGGCGGGCTGATCGTCAACTCGATGGCGGCCTACGGGCTGACGCGGCTGAAGTGGCGGGGGCAGAACGCGGTGTTCACCCTCGTCCTGCTGCTGATGCTGATCCCGTTCGAGTCGGTGGCGGTGCCGCTGTTCTACATGTTCAACGGCCAGCGCAACACCCTGTTCGTCCAGGCGCTGCCGTTCGTCGCCAACGCCTTCGCGATCTACCAGTTCCACACGTTCTTCAAGAAGATCCCGCCGAGCATCGAGGAGGCGGCCCGGCTGGACGGGGCGGGCCCCTGGCGCACCTTCTTCGCGATCATCGTGCCGATGTCCCGGCCGGTGTTCGCCTCGGTCGCGATCCTCACCTTCCTGATCCAGTGGGGCTCCTTCCTGTGGCCGGTGCTGATGGTGTCCGACCCGTCCGTGCGCCCCCTGCCGCTGGAGATGAGCGTCTTCCAGGGCCAGCAGCCCCCGGACTGGGGCCAGATCCTCGCCTTCGGAGTGCTGCTGGTGCTGCCCGTGCTGATCGTCTTCGCGTTCTTCCAGCGCTGGTTCGTGGAGGGTGTGGCCAGCTCCGCGGTCAAGGGCTGAGCCGACCCGTCACCGTCGGTGGCCGGATGCATCCTGGACGCATGACGGATCTCGAAGCACAGCTGCGTGCCGTCGTCCGGGGTGAGGTCGGGTTCGACGTCACGTCCCGGGCGCTGACGACCATGGACGCGTCCAACTACCGGCGGGTCCCGGTGGGCGTGGTCGCTCCGCGTGACGGCGACGACGTGGCGGCGGTGCTCGCGGTGTGCCGGGAGCGCGGGGTGCCCGTGGTCGCCCGGGGCGGAGGCACCTCCATCGCCGGGCAGGCCACCGGCACCGGTGTCGTCCTGGACTTCACCCGGCACATGAACCGGCTGGTCGCCCTGGATCCCGAGGCGCGGACGGCCGTGGTGCAGCCGGGGCTGGTGCTGGACCGGCTCCAGGAGGCCGCCGCCCCGCACGGCCTGCGGTTCGGCCCCGACCCCTCCACCCACAGCCGCTGCACGCTCGGCGGCATGATCGGCAACAACTCGTGCGGCTCGCACTCGGTGGCGTGGGGCACGACCGCGGACAGTGTGCGGGAACTGGACGTCGTCACCGCGCGGGGCGAGCGGCTGCGGCTCGGGCGGGACTGGGCCGGGGCGCCGGACGGGCTGCGCGCCCTGGCCGAGGGGGAACTGGCGCGCCTGCGCACCGGTTTCCCCGACCTGCCCCGCCGCATCTCCGGCTACGCCCTGGACGCCCTGCTGCCCGAGCGCGGCGCCGACGTGGCCCGCTCCTTCTGCGGTTCGGAGGGCACCCTCGGCGTGCTGACCGAGGCGGTCGTACGTCTCGTCGAAGCGCCGCGCGCGCGGGCGCTGGCCGTGCTGGCCTACGCCGACGAGAGCGCGGCCGCGGAGGCCGCGGCGGGGCTCCTGCCCCTCGGTCCGCTGACCGTGGAGGGCATGGCGGCGGACTTGGTGCCGTCCCGGGTGGCGCTGCCGCGGGGCGGGGCCTGGCTGTTCGTGGAGACCGGCGGGGAGTCGGCGGCCGAGGCACACGCGCGTGCGGAGGCGATCGTGCGGGCCGCCGACGTCGTGGACGCGCTCGTGGTCACCGACCCGGCGGGGCAGCGCGCGCTGTGGCGGATCCGGGAGGACGCGAGCGGTACCGCGACCCGGATGCCCGACGGGACCGAGGCCTGGCCGGGCTGGGAGGACTGCGCGGTGCCGCCCGCCCGGCTGGGGGCGTACCTGCGGGACTTCCGGGCGCTGATGGCGGCGCACGGGCTGCGCGGCACGCCGTACGGGCACTTCGGGGACGGCTGCATCCACGTCCGGATCGACTTCGACCTGCTCACCGGGGCGGGAGTCGCCCGTTTCCGCCGCTTCTCGGAGGAGCTCGCCGAGCTGGTGGTGGCGCACGGCGGCTCACTGTCCGGGGAGCACGGGGACGGGCAGGCGCGGGCGGAGCTGCTGCCGAAGATGTACGGGGCCGAGATGGTCGGCCTCTTCGAGCGGGTCAAGGGGGTGTGGGATCCGGACGACCTGCTCAACCCCGGGATGCTCGTCCGCCCCGCGCCCCTCGACTCCGGCCTGCGCTTCTCGGTCCTGCCCCGCGAACCGGTCGACGTCGCCTTCGGTTATCCCACCGACGGCGGCGACTTCTCGGCGGCGGTGCGGCGCTGCGTGGGCGTCGCCAAGTGCCGTACGACGTCGGTGTCCGGCCCGGGCGTCATGTGCCCGTCCTTCCGGGCGACGGGTGCGGAGGAGCACTCCACGCGCGGGCGGGCCCGGCTCCTGCACGAGATGCTCGCCGGTGAGGTGGTGACGGACGGCTGGCGCTCGACCGAGGTCCGGGACGCGCTGGACCTGTGCCTGTCCTGCAAGGGCTGCCGGTCGGACTGCCCGGTCGGGGTCGACATGGCCACGTACAAGGCGGAGTTCCTGCACCACCACTACGCCGGGCGGCGCCGGCCCGCCGCGCACCACTCCATGGGCCGGCTGCCCGTGTGGCTCCGGGCGGTGGCCCGCACGCACACGGCGTGTCTGGTCAACGCCCTGGCAGCGGTACGGCCCGTGGCGTGGGCGGCGAAGCGGCTGGGCGGCATCGCGCCCGAGCGGGAGCTCCCGCGGGTGGCCCGGCGGACGTTCAGCCGGTGGTGGGAGCGGCGGCGGGCGCACCGCCCGGCCACGCAGGGCGACGTGGTCGTCCTGTGGCCCGACACCTTCACCGAGCACCTCTCCCCGGCCGTGGGTCAGGCGGCCGTACGGGTCCTGGAGGCGGCCGGGCTGCGGGTGGCGCTGCCGCCGACCGTGCACCTGGCGAAACCGCCCGTGGGGGACGGCAGGACCGTCGCGCTCGACCCGCTGACCCTGCTGCGAGGCCGGGGGCGGGTCTGCTGCGGGCTGACGTACGTGTCGACGGGCCAGCTGGACCGGGCCCGGGCCGTCATGCGCCGCACCCTGGACCTGATGGAGCCGGTGCTGGAGACCGACGCGCCGGTCGTGGTCCTGGAGCCGAGCTGCGCGGCCGCCCTGCGCACGGACGTCCCCGAGCTGCTGCACGACGATCCGCGCGCGGCGCGTCTCGCGGCGAAGGTCCTCACCTTCGCGGAGACGCTGGAGCGCCACGCCCCCGGCTGGAGGCCGCCGCGTGTGTCCCGCCCGGTGGCCGGGCAGACCCACTGCCACCAGCACGCGGTGCTCGGCGACGCCGCCGAGCGCCGGCTGCGGGAAGCGGCCCTGCTCACCGGCGAACTGAGCGGCGGCTGCTGCGGCCTCGCGGGGAACTTCGGCTTCGAGAAGGGCCACTACGAGGTGTCCGCCGCCTGCGCGGAGGAACAACTCCTGCCCTCGGTGCGGGACGCCCCGGACGGCACGGTGGTCCTGGCGGACGGCTTCTCCTGCCGCACCCAGCTGGAGCAGCTGGCGGGCGTACGGGGCAGGCACCTGGCGGAGGTGCTGGCCGAGGCGCTGGACGAGAACCCGGGGCGCGACGGCAGGTGAGGCGTTCGGGCCACGGGAGGGCGGACCCGAGTGTCTGAGCAGGGGGAGGGACGGGGCCGCTCCTAGGCTCGCGGGACCAGCCACCGCCCGTCGAGGGCCGCTGCTCGAAGGAGCCCGCGCATGAGCGTCCGCGTCCAGCCGATCACCCGTGACGAGCACCTCGCGTTCGTCACGGCCCGCCCCTCCGCCAGCCACACCCAGGTCCCCTCCTGGGGCGAGGTGAAGCCCGACTGGAAGGCGGAGAGCCTCGGCTGGTTCGACGACGGCGGGCAGCTCGTCGGCGCGGGACTGGTGCTGCTGCGCCCCCTGCCCGGGCCGCGGCTGCCCGGGCTGCCGCGCTACCTCGCGTATCTGCCCGAGGGCCCGCTCCTCGACTGGCACGAGCCCGGCCTGGACCGCCTGCTGGAGCCGATGCTCGCGCACCTGAGACGACGGGGCGCCTTCGCGGTACGCATGGGCCCTCCGGTCGTGGTGCGCCGCTGGAGCGCCGACGCGGTCAAGGCGGCGATCGCGGACCCGGCCGCCCGGCGGCTGCGCGACGTGCGGGCGACGTCGTACGAACCGCGGGCCGGCCAGGTCGCGGACTCTCTGCGCCGCATGGGCTGGCGGCAGTCCGAGGCCTCCGGGGAGAACGGCTTCGCCGCGGGGCAGCCCCGCTACGTCTTCCAGGTGCCCTTCGCCGGCCGGTCGCTGGAGGACATCCACAGCGGCCTGAACCAGCAGTGGCGCCGCAACATCAAGAAGGCGGAGAAGGCCGGGGTGAAGGTCGTGCGCGGCGACCTGGAGGACCTGCCGGCCTTCCACGAGCTGTACTGCGAGACCGCCGAGCGGGACCGCTTCGTCCCGCGCCCACTGCCGTACTTCCAGCGCATGTGGAGCGCGCTCACCGCCGAACACCCGGACCGGATGCGGCTCTACCTCGCCCACCACGACGGCGAGGTGCTCGCCGCGGCCACGATGCTGACCGTCGGCGACCACGTCTGGTACTCCTACGGCGCCTCCACGAGCCGCCGCCGCGAGGTCCAGCCGAGCAGCGCCGTGCAGTGGCGCATGATGACCGACGCGCACGCACTCGGCGCCGCCGTTTACGACCTGCGCGGCATCACCGACACCCTGGAGGAGTCCAGCCATCTGCTGGGCCTGCTCCGCTTCAAGGTGGGCACCGGCGGCGAGGCCGTGGAATACCTCGGTGAATGGGACTACCCGCTCAACCGGCTGCTCCACAAGGCGTTCGATCTCTACCTCTCCCGGCGGTGACGTCTCACGGCCCCCTCCCGGCGATGACGTCTCACGCACTTTCCGGGCGGTGACGTCTCACGCCACGAGACAGAGGCAAAAAGGGTTCACGCACCTGACGGAGTCCATTACCCTGGACTGTGCAGTGCATCGGGATGTACGTTGCGTGTGTCCTGGTGTACGCACCGCACACCCCGCACGACCCCGGACACCGACCCGCCGAGCCCAGGACCCGCCCGTGACCACGCCGGAGACCACCGCCACACCCCAGTCCACGACCGGCGCCGCCGCACCCGCGGCCGGCCCGGGCCGCCTCGGCTCGCTCGGGCCCGTGAGCCTGGTGCTCGCCGGAGGCGTCTCCGTGCAGTTCGGCGGCGCGCTGGCGGTGACGCTGATGCCCAGGGCGGGAGCCCTCGGGGTCGTGGCGCTGCGCCTGCTGGTCGCGGCCGTCGTACTGCTCCTGGTCTGCCGGCCACGGCTGCGCGGCCATTCGCGCACCGACTGGGGCACGGTGGTCGTCTTCGGCATCACCATGGCCGCGATGAACGGCCTCTTCTACCAGGCCGTCGCGCGCATTCCGCTGGGCCCCGCGGTCACGCTGGAGGTCCTCGGCCCGCTCGCCCTCTCGGTCCTCGCCTCCCGCCGCGCGGTCAACGTCGTCTGGGCGGCCCTCGCCCTCGCCGGTGTCTTCCTCCTCGGCGGCGGAGGCTTCAGCGGTCTCGACCCCACGGGTGCGGCCTTCGCCCTGGGGGCCGGCGCCATGTGGGCGGCCTACATCGTCTTCAGCGCCCGTACGGGCCGCCGCTTCCCGCAGGCGGACGGGCTGGCCCTGGCGATGGCGGTGGGGGCGGTGCTGTTCCTGCCGCTGGGCATCGCCGAGTCCGGGACGAAGCTGCTCGACCCGGTGACGCTGGGCCTGGGCGCGGCGGTCGCGCTGCTCTCCTCGGTCCTGCCCTACACCCTCGAACTCCTCGCCCTGCGCCGCCTGCCCGCCTCCACCTTCGCGATCCTGATGAGCCTCGAACCGGCCATCGCCGCGACGGCCGGCTTCCTCATCCTCGACCAGGCCCTCAGCGCCGCCGAGGCCGCAGCGATCGCCCTCGTCGTCGCGGCGAGCATGGGGGCGGTGCGCACCCAGGTGGGGGCGGGGCGGAGGAAGAAGGCGGCGTTGGAGAGCACGGGCCTGGAGGGCTGACCGCCCGACGGACGCCCGCCCGTCGGACGCCCGGTCGTCGGACGCCCGGTCGTCGGGCGCCCGGTCGTCGGACGCCCGGTCGTCGGGCGCCCGACCGTCGGACGCCCGGCTGTCGGTCCGGCCCCGGTTGTCGGCCCCCGCCCGTTTGTCGAGCCGGTCAGGCCGTCGGCCCGGCCCGGTTGTCGGTGCCGGGTGCCACACTGCCCGCATGACCGCACCCGACCCGAAGGCGGAGCTGCTCCGCTATCTCCAGGACGCGCGTGACGCCCTGCTCTGGAAGCTCGACGGACTCTCGGAGTACGACGTCCGCCGCCCCCTGACCCCGACCGGCACCAACCTGCTGGGGCTGGTCAAGCATGCCGCCGGCGTGGAACTGGGCTACTTCGGGGACACGTTCGGAAGGCCGTTCTTCGCCGAGGACCCACCGCCCTGGTGGTACACGCAGGACGCCGAACCCAACGCCGACATGTGGGCCACCCCGGACGAGTCCCGCGAGGACATCGCCGGGCTGTACCGCCGGGCGTGGGAGCACGCGGACGGCACGATCGGGGCGCTGCCGCTGGACGCGACCGGTCACGTCCCTTGGTGGCCCGAGGAACGGCGGGAGGCCACACTGCACCACATCCTGGTGCGCGTGATCGCCGACACCAGCCGTCACGCCGGCCACGCCGACATCGTGCGCGAACTCATCGACGGGTCGGTCGGCCTGACGCCGGGCAAGGACAGCATGCCGCCGGGCGACCGGGCCCTGCGGGAGGCCCATCGGCACCGGCTGGAGGCGGCGGCGAGAGCGGCGGCGAGAGCGGCGGACGAGGCCGTCGGCGACGGCTAGCGCACCAGCAGCCCGCGCACCGAGATGCCGTAGTGCGCCCGTAGACGCCGCAGCTCCCACAGCCCCACCGCCGTCACCGACAGCGGCGCCCCGAGCATGAACACCACCCGCACCGGCACCGGCACACCCGCGTACGCCCCGGTGAACAGGTCGATCAGCGTTACATGCAAGCACGCTTGATTGTTTCTCGCGCCGCTGCCATGCTCCTCAGCACGCCGCACCACCCCGCACACCGCCGTACCCCGAGGGGAGCGCCCGTGTCCGATCCGATGTCCGTGATCGACGATCTGCGCGAGGAGAGCGAGGAACTCGACCGCCTCGTGGCCGGGTTGCCCCGGCAGCGCTGGTCGCTCGCGACCCCCGCGCCCGGCTGGACCGTGGCCCACCAGATCGCCCATCTCGCCTGGACGGACCGCTCGGCCCTGCTCGCCGTCACGGACGCCGACGGCTTCCGCACCCTGGTCGAGAAGGCGCTCGCCGCGCCGGACTCGTTCGTCGACGAGGGTGCCGAGGAGGGCGCCGGACTCCCGCCCGGCGAACTGCTCGCCCGGTGGCGTGACGGCCGTACGGCACTGGAGGAGGCACTGCGGGCCGCCCCGCCGAAGGCGCGCTTCCCCTGGTACGGCCCGCCCATGTCGGCCGCCTCCATGGCGACGGCCCGTCTGATGGAGACCTGGGCCCACGGACAGGACGTGGCCGACGCACTGGGTGTGGTGCGCCCACCCACCGACCGGCTGCGGCATGTGGCCCGGCTCGGGGTACGGACCCGGGACTTCGCGTACGGCGTGCACGGTCTGACCCCGCCCGCCGACCCGTTCCGCGTCGAACTGCGCGCCCCCTCCGGTGACCTGTGGACCTACGGCCCCGGGGACGCCGCACAGCGCGTCACCGGACCCGCCCTCGACTTCTGCCTCCTGATCACCCAGCGCGCCCACCGCACCGACCTGGCCCTGCGCGCCGACGGTCCCGACGCCGACCGCTGGCTGGACATCGCCCAGGCGTTCGCGGGGCCGCCGGGCAGCGGACGCCCGCCGAAGGAGGCCGGTTCGTGACCCCCGAGCTGATGCGCATAGGCAACGCCTCCGGCTTCTACGGCGACCGCTTCGACGCGATGCGCGAGATGCTCACCGGCGGCGAACTCGACGTCCTCACCGGCGACTACCTCGCCGAACTGACCATGCTCATCCTCGGCCGGGACCGCCTGAAGGATCCCGCAGCCGGATACGCCCGGACGTTCCTGCGGCAGTTGGAGGACTGCCTGGGCCTCGCGCACGAGCGGGGCGTCAGGATCGTCACCAACGCGGGCGGACTCAACCCGGCCGGACTCGCCGACTCCGTGCGGCGGTTGGCCGACCGCCTGGGCATCCCCGTGCGGGTCGCGCATGTCGCGGGTGACGACCTCACCGCCGCACACCCCGGCAGCCTCGCCGCCCACGCCTACCTCGGCGGCTTCGGCATCACGGAGTGCCTGCGGGCGGGCGCCGACGTCGTCGTCACGGGCCGGGTGACGGACGCGGCCCTGGTCACCGGGCCCGCCGCCGCCCACTTCGGCTGGACCCCGCAGGACCACGACCGGCTGGCGGGCGCGGTGGTCGCCGGACATGTCCTGGAGTGCGGGACGCAGGCCACCGGCGGCAACTACGCCTTCTTCCGGGACGGCGACGTCCGCCGCCCCGGCTCCCCGCTCGCGGAGCTGCACGAGGACGGCAGCTGCGTCATCACCAAACACCCCGGCACCGGCGGTTTCGTCGACGTCGGCACGGTCACCGCGCAGCTGCTGTACGAGACGGCCGGGGCCCGGTACGCGGGGCCGGACGTCACCGCCCGGCTGGACACCGTGCGGCTGAGCCAGGACGGGCCCGACCGGGTGCGGATCGAGGGCGTGCGCGGGGAGGCGCCGCCGCCCACCCTCAAGGTCGGCCGCAACCGGCTCGGCGGTTTCCGCAACGAGGTCGTCTTCGTGCTCACCGGCCTCGACATCGAGGTCAAGGCCGCCCTGGTGCGGGACCAGATGGAACCGGCCCTCGGCAAGGTCGCCGACGTGCGCTGGGAGCTGGTCCGCACCGACCGCTCCGACGCCCCGAGCGAGGAGACGGCGAGCGCGTTGCTGCGGCTCGTCGTGCGGGACCCCGAGCAGGAGGCCGTCGGACGGGCGCTGAGCGGGGCGGCCGTGGAGCTGGCACTCGCCAGCTACCCCGGCTTCCATGTGCTGGCCCCACCCGGAAAGGGCTCGCCCTATGGGGTCTTCGAGGATCTGTACGTCCCCCATGGTGAAGTCGGCCATGTGGCGGTCCTCCACGACGGGCAGCGGGTTCCGGTGCCGCCGCCCCACGACACTCTCGTACTCGACGACGTTCCGCAGCCGCCGCTCCCCGAGCCGCTCCCGCCCGGGCCGGTCACCAGGGCTCCCCTCGGCCTCGTCGCGGGCGCCCGCAGCGGGGACAAGGGCGGCGACGCCAACGTCGGGGTGTGGGCCCGCACGGACGACGCATGGCGGTGGCTCGCCCACGAGCTGACCGCCGACCGGTTCCGGGAGCTGATCCCCGAGAGCCGCGAGCTGACCGTCCTACGGCAGGTGCTGCCGAACCTGCGCGCCCTCAACTTCGTCGTCGAGGGCATCCTCGGCGCCGGCGTCGCCGCGCGGCACCGCTTCGACCCGCAGGCCAAGGCCCTCGGCGAATGGCTGCGCTCCCGCCACCTCGACCTGCCGGAGGCACTCCTGTGACCGTCCTGACCTCCGGGCTCGACACCGCCAGCCCCGACCACGCGGCCAACCGCGAGACGATGCTCGCCAAGCTCGCCGCACTCGACGCCGAACACGCCAAGGCCCTCGCGGGCGGCGGCGAGAAGTACGTCGCACGGCACCGGAAGCGCGGCAAGCTCCTCGCCCGCGAGCGCATCGAGCTGCTCCTCGACCCCGACACACCGTTCCTGGAGCTGTCCCCGCTGGCCGCCTGGGGCAGCGACCACACCGTCGGCGCGTCCCTCGTGACCGGCATCGGAGTCGTCGAGGGCGTGGAGTGCCTGATCACCGCCAACGACCCGACCGTGCGCGGCGGCGCGAGCAACCCCTGGTCGCTGAAGAAGGCCCTGCGCGCCAACGACATCGCCCTCGCCAACCGGCTGCCCTGCATCAGCCTGGTGGAGTCCGGCGGTGCCGATCTGCCGTCCCAGAAGGAGATCTTCATCCCCGGCGGCGCCATCTTCCGGGACCTCACCCGGCTGTCCGCCGCCGGGATCCCCACCGTCGCGGTCGTCTTCGGCAACTCCACCGCCGGCGGCGCCTACCTCCCCGGTATGTCCGACCACGTGATCATGGTCAAGGAGCGGGCGAAGGTGTTCCTCGGCGGTCCGCCGCTGGTGAAGATGGCTACGGGGGAGGAGAGCGACGACGAGTCCCTGGGCGGCGCCGAGATGCACGCGCGCGTGTCGGGCCTCGCCGACTACTTCGCCGTCGACGAGCCGGACGCGCTCCGGCAGGCCCGGCGCGTGGTCGCCCGCCTCAACCACCGCAAGGCATACGGCGATCCGGACCCGGCCGAGCCGCCCAAGTACGACGCGGAGGAGCTGCTCGGCATCGTCCCCGGCGACCTCAAGAGCCCCTTCGACCCGCGCGAGGTCATCGCCCGGATCGTCGACGCCTCCGACTTCGACGAGTTCAAACCGCTGTACGGGACGAGCCTGACCACCGGCTGGGCCGCCCTGCACGGCTACCCCGTCGGCATCCTCGCCAACGCCCGGGGCGTCCTGTTCAGCGAGGAGTCGCAGAAGGCCGCCCAGTTCATCCAGCTCGCCAACCAGCGCGACATCCCCCTGCTCTTCCTGCACAACACCACCGGCTACATGGTCGGCAAGGAGTACGAGCAGGGCGGCATCATCAAGCACGGCGCGATGATGATCAACGCGGTCGGCAACAGCCGCGTGCCCCACCTCTCCGTCCTCATGGGCGCCTCCTACGGAGCCGGCCACTACGGCATGTGCGGCCGCGCCTACGACCCGCGCTTCCTCTTCGCCTGGCCCAGCGCCAAGTCGGCCGTCATGGGACCGCAGCAGCTCGCGGGCGTGCTGTCGATCGTCGCCCGCCAGTCGGCCGCCGCCAAGGGGCAGCCCTACGACGAGGAGGCGGACGCCGCGCTGCGCGCCATGGTCGAGCAGCAGATCGAGTCCGAGTCGCTGCCGATGTTCCTGTCCGGGCGGCTGTACGACGACGGCGTCATCGACCCGCGCGACACCCGCACCGTTCTCGGCCTGTGCCTGTCCGCGATCCACACCGCCCCCTACGAGGGCGCGCGCGGCGGCTTCGGCGTCTTCCGGATGTGAGGAACCTTCAGTGATCACTTCTGTGCTGGTCGCCAACCGGGGCGAGATCGCCTGCCGCGTCTTCCGCACCTGCCACGACCTGGGCATCCGCACGGTCGCTGTGCACTCGGACGCCGACGCGACCGCCCTCCACGCGCGCGTGGCCGACACGAGCGTACGACTTCCGGGGGAGGCGCCCGCCGACACCTATCTGCGCGGCGACCTGATCGTGAAGGCCGCCCTGGCGGCCGGGGCGGACGCCGTGCACCCCGGCTACGGCTTCCTCTCCGAGAACGCAGACTTCGCCCGGGCCGTCCTGGACGCGGGCCTGCGCTGGATCGGACCGCCCCCGCAGGCCATCGAGGCCATGGCGTCCAAGACCCGCGCCAAGCAGCTCATGGGCATCCGGCCCCTCGACGACGTCACCGAGGCCGACCTGCCCGTTCTGGTGAAGGCCGCGGCCGGTGGCGGCGGCCGTGGCATGCGGGTCGTACGCCGACTCGCGGACCTGGAAGCCGAGTTGGCCACCGCGCGGGCCGAGGCCACGAGCGCCTTCGGCGACGGCGAGGTCTTCGTCGAGCCGTACGTGGAGAACGGCCGCCACGTCGAGGTGCAGATCCTCGCCGACACCCACGGCACGGTCTGGCCCCTCGGCACCCGCGACTGCTCCCTGCAGCGCCGCCACCAGAAGGTGATCGAGGAGGCTCCGGCACCCGGCCTGTCCCGGGAGCTCGACGAGGAGGTCCGCGCCCTGGCCGTACGGGCCGCCCGGGCCGTGGACTACGTGGGCGCCGGCACGGTCGAGTTCCTCGTCGCCGACGGCCGGGCGCACTTCCTGGAGATGAACACCCGCCTCCAGGTCGAACATCCCGTCACCGAGGCCGTGTTCGGCATCGACCTGGTCGCGGAGCAGCTCCGGATCGCCGAGGGCCGGCCCCTGGCCGCCGAACCGCCACGCGCGCGTGGTCACGCCATCGAGGCCCGCCTGTACGCCGAGGACCCGGCCCGCGACTGGTCCCCGCAGACCGGCACCCTGCACCGACTGGGCGTCCCCGGGCCGGTCCGCCTCGACACCGGCTACACGGACGGCGACGAGATCGGCGTCCACTACGACCCCATGCTCGCCAAGGTCGTGGCCCATGCCCCCACCCGCACGGAGGCCGTCCGCAGGCTCGCCGCCGCCCTCGAACGCGCGGTGATCCACGGCCCCGTCACCAACCGCGACCTCCTGGTCCGCTCCCTGCGCCACCCCGAGTTCACCGCGGCCCGCATGGACACCGGCTTCTACGACCGCCACCTGCCGGACCTGATTGAGCCGTCCCCCGACCCGCACGCCCCTCTGGCCGCCGCCCTCGCCGACGCCCACGGCCGCTCCCGCTTCGGCGGCTGGCGCAACGTCCCCTCACAGCCGCAGACCAAGCGGTACCTGATGGCGGGCGAGCAGTACGAGGCCCGCTACCGGCACACCCGGCAGGGCCTGGAGGCGGACGGGGTGCGGGTGGTGCACGCCGACCGCAGTCTCGTGATCCTCGACGTGGACGGCGTGGAGCGGAAGTACGAGGTCGCCCGCTACGGAGACCACGTCTACGTCAACACCACGGCCCTGACCGCCCTGCCCCGCTTCCCCGACCCCACCACCCAGCACGCCCCCGGCTCCCTCCTGGCCCCCATGCCGGGCACGGTCGTCCGCGTCGCCGACGGTCTGACGGCGGGCGTGCCCGTGAAGGCGGGCGAGCCCCTCCTCTGGCTGGAGGCGATGAAGATGCAGCACAAGATCACCGCCCCGGTGACGGGAACGCTGACCGACCTGTGCGTCGTCCCCGGACAGCAGGTGGAGCCGGGCGCACTACTGGCAGTGGTGACAGAGACCTCTTAGGGGCGCGGGGAACTGCGCGATCAGCCACGACGAAGGAGTCACATGGCCACGATCGGAACCGACGAGCACAAGTCCCTCCGGGAAGCCGCCGCCGCATTGGGCAAACGCCACGGCCGTGAAACCGACACCGGCCAACTCTGGTCAGAGGCAGGGAAACTCGGCTACCTGGGCGTCAACCTCCCCGAGGAGTACGGAGGCGGAGGCGGCGGCATCTCCGAACTGTCCATCGTCCTCGAAGAGCTCGGCGCAGCCGGCTGTCCCCTCCTCATGCTGGTCGTCTCACCGGCCATCTGCGGCACGGTGATAGCCCGCTTCGGCACCGACACCCAGAAGGAGGAGTGGCTCCCCGGCCTGTCGGACGGCACCCGCCGGATGGCCTTCGGCATCACCGAACCCGACGCGGGCTCCAACAGCCACCGCATCACCACCACGGCCCGCAAAGACGGCACCGACTGGCTCCTCACCGGCCGCAAGGTCTTCATCTCCGGCGTGGACATCGCGGACGCGACCCTCATCGTCGGCCGCACCGAAGACGCCCGCACCGGCCGCCTCAAGCCCTGCCTGTTCATCGTCCCCCGCGACGCCCCCGGCTTCACCCGCCGCCCCATCGACATGGAACTGAACGCCGCGGAGAAGCAGTTCGAACTGGCCCTGGACGACGTACGGCTGCCCGCCGACGCCCTGGTCGGCGACGAGGACGCCGGACTCCTCCAGCTCTTCGCCGGTCTCAACCCCGAACGCATCATGACCGCCGCCTTCGCGATCGGCATGGGCCGCCACGCCCTCGCCAAAGCCGTCGAGTACGCCCGCGACCGCACCGTCTGGAACACCCCCATCGGCGCCCACCAGGCCATCGCCCACCCCCTCGCCCAGGCGCACATCGACCTCGAACTGGCCCGCCTGATGATGCAGAAGGCCGCCGCCCTCTACGACGCGGGCGACGACATGGGCGCCGGAGAAGCCGCCAACATGGCCAAGTACGCGGCAGGGGAGGCCTGCGTGAAGGCCGTCGACCAGGCCGTGCACACCCTCGGCGGCAACGGCCTCACCCGGGAGTACGGCCTGGCCCGGCTGATAACGGCCGCGCGCGTGGCTCGTATCGCCCCGGTGAGCCGGGAGATGATTCTCAACTACGTCTCCCACCAGACCCTGGGCCTGCCCAAGTCGTACTGAGGACCCCCGAGACGGCCCGCGCGCGAGGAGGAACCAGCCATGTTCCGCAGCGAGTACGCAGACGTCCCACCCGTCGACCTGCCCATCCACGACGCCGTCCTGGCCCGGGCCGCCGAGTTCGGCGACATCCCGGCGCTGATCGACGGCACCGACGGCACCACCCTCACCTACGAGCAGGTCGACCGCTTCCACCGGCGCGTCGCCGCCGCCCTCGCCGAGGCCGGGGTCCGCAAGGGCGACATCCTCGCCCTGCACAGCCCCAACACCATCGCCTTCCCGACCGCCTTCTACGCGGCCACGCGCGCGGGTGCCACCGTCACCACCGTGCACCCGCTCGCCACCGCCGAGGAGTTCGCCAAACAGCTGCGGGACTCGGCGGCCCGGTGGATCGTCACCGTGTCACCGCTGCTGGACGTCGCCCGCCGGGCCGCCGAACTCGCGGGCGGCGTACGGGAGATCTTCGTGTGCGACAGCGCGAGCGGCCACCGCTCCCTGATCGACATGCTGGCCTCGGCGGCCCCCGAACCGCAGGTCGCCATCGACCCCGCCGAGGACGTCGCGGCCCTGCCGTACTCCTCCGGCACCACCGGCATCCCCAAAGGCGTGATGCTCACCCACCGGCAGATCGCCACCAACCTCGCACAGCTCCACCCGGCGATCCCCGCCGGCCCGGGCGACCGCGTCCTGGCCGTGCTGCCCTTCTTCCACATCTACGGCCTCACCGCCCTGATGAACGCCCCCCTCCGACAGGGCGCCACCGTCGTCGTCCTGCCCCGCTTCGACCTCGAGCAGTTCCTCGCGGCCATCCAGAACCACCGCATCACGGCCCTCTACGTGGCCCCGCCGATCGTCCTGGCCCTCGCCAAGCACCCGGCCGTCGCCCAGTACGACCTGTCGTCCCTGCGGTACATCATCAGCGCCGCCGCACCCCTGGACGCCCGGCTCGCCGCCGCCTGCTCCCAGCGCCTCGGCCTGCCGCCCGTCGGCCAGGCCTACGGCATGACGGAACTGTCACCCGGCACGCACGTCGTCCCCCTGGACGCCATGGACGACGCCCCGCCCGGAACCGTCGGCAAGCTCATCGCCGGCACCGAGATGCGCATCGTCTCCCTCGACGACCCCGGCAAGGACCTCCCCGCCGGCGAATCCGGCGAGATCCTCATCCGAGGCCCGCAGATCATGAAGGGCTACCTCGGCCGCCCCGACGCCACCACCGCGATGATCGACCCCGACGGCTGGCTGCACACCGGAGACGTCGGCCATGTCGACGGTGACGGCTGGCTGTTCGTCGTCGACCGCGTCAAGGAGCTCATCAAGTACAAGGGCTTCCAGGTGGCCCCCGCCGAACTGGAGGCCCTGCTCCTCACCCACCCGGGCATCGCCGACGCCGCCGTCGTCGGCCGGTACGACGACGACGGCAACGAGGCCCCGCACGCCTACGTCGTCCGCCAGCCCACCGCCGCCCACCTCACCGAGGCCGAGATCATGATGTACGTCGCCGAACGCGTCGCCCCCTACAAGCGGATACGCCACGTCACCTTCATCGTCGGCGTCCCCCGCGCCGCCTCCGGAAAGATCCTCCGCCGACAGCTCAGGGAGAGCGCATGACGCTGATCGCCCGCACCCGCGCACGAGCCGTGGAAACCCTGGCCCTCGATTCCCGGCACAACCGCAACGCCCTCTCGGCGGCCCTCGTCGGCGACCTGGCCGACGCGCTCACCGACGCAGGCAAGGACCCCGGCGTCCGCGCGATCGTCCTCACCCACACCGGCAACACCTTCAGCGCGGGCGCCGACCTCAAGGACCCTCCCCACCCCGAGGCACTGGTCGCCCTCCTGCGGCAGATCGTCGAGCTGCCCAAGCCGGTTGTCGCCCGGGTCACCGGCCACGTCCGCGCGGGCGGCCTCGGCCTCCTGGCCGCCTGCGACATCGCCGCCGCCTCCACGCAGGCCACCTTCGCCTTCACCGAGGTCCGCATCGGCGTGGCCCCCGCCGTCATCTCCCTGCCGCTCCTGCCCCGCACCGACCCGCGCGCCCTGGCCCGCTACTACCTCACCGGCGAACGCTTCGACGCGGCGGCAGCGCGGGCGACAGGCCTGCTCACCACCTGCGCGGACGACGTCGACGCGGCCCTGGCCCCCATCCTCGAAGGCCTGCGCAGATCCGCCCCCGACGCCCTGGCCGAGACGAAACGGCTGCTCACGGCTAGGGTGCTGGAAGCCTTCGACCGGGACGCCGCCGACCTGACCGCGCTCTCGGCCCGGCTGTTCTCCTCCCCGCAGGCCCGCGAGGGGATGACGGCCTTCCTCGAACGACGGGATCCGGCATGGGTGGTGTGAGCACGGTCGACCGTGCGGAGAGAGTCCCCAAGCAGGACCGCAGCCGGGCCACCCGGCAGCGGCTCCTGGAAGCCGCCGTGTCCTGCCTCGCCGAACACGGCTGGGCGGGCTCCACCGTCTCCGTGGTCGCCGAACGCGCCGGCGTCTCCCGAGGCGCCGCCCAGCACCACTTCCCGACCCGCGAGGACCTCTTCACCGCGGCCGTCGAATACGTCGCCGAGGAACGCTCCACGGCCCTGCGCGCCCTGTTCCCCGAGGGCGCGGCAGGCGACCGCCACGCCGTCGTCGCCGCCCTCGTCGACCTCTACACCGGCCCGCTCTTCCGCGCCGCCCTCCACCTCTGGGTCGCCGCCTCCAACGAGGAGCAGCTCCGGCCCCGCGTCACCGAACTCGAATCCCGCGTCGGCCGCGAGACCCACCGCATAGCCGTCGACCTCCTCGCCGCCGACGAATCCCTCCCCGGCGTCCGCGAAACCGTCCAGGGCCTCCTCGACATGGCCCGCGGCCTGGGCCTCGCCAACCTCCTCACCGACGACGCGGCCCGCCGGGAACGAGTGGTGGCCCAGTGGGCGGGACTGCTGGAGGAGACGCTGGGCTGAGGGGGCTGTCAGTGCCGGGGCTTACGGTTCCGGCATGGGTGATCACTTCCAGACGATCGTGGACCGTGACGCGGGCGCCGACGAGGCACCAAGGCTCGCCCGGCGTGTGGTCGACTGGCTCGTCGCCGAGGGCATCGTCCTCGCCGAGCGCACGGACTGCGTCCTGGGGCAGCCACTGGGGCATCCGCCAGGACCGAACTGGTCACGTGCCGTGGCGGAGGGGGACGCCCGCTGGGAGCCGTCCGACGGCCTCGCCGTCCATATCGGCCGCACCGTCTTCCACGGAGGCCAGGGCGACTGCGAAGCAGTGACCTGCCCTCACTGCTCGACGACGACACGCCTGGCCGACGAGGACTGGCAGATGATCGACGAGGCGTGGACGCCGTTCCGTGAGGCGATCGGCACCTGGCACGACACAGGACGGCACACGTGCCCTGCCCGGTCTGCGCCCAACAGGTCCCGCTGCCGGACTGGACCTGGACCGACGACTACTTCGCCTTCGCCCACCTCGGTTTCGAGTTCTGGAACTGGCCGGAGGTCACCCCCGAGTTCCGTGCTCGCGTCCGCGCCCTTCTGGACGGTCACCGCACGGCCTACGTCTGGGGAAAGCTGTGAACCTCGCGCACGGGCTGGACCGCGGGAAAACCACCGGGGAAAACTCTGAACCTCACGGACTGAGCCGCTCCACCCGCCAGCTCCCGTCCGGCTGCTCCACGTACCGCAACCGGTCGTGCAGCCGGTTCTCCCGGCCCTGCCAGAACTCCACCGTCTGCGCGGCCACCCGGAAGCCGCCCCAGTGCGGCGGCACCGGCACCTGCTCGCCCTCCGGATAGCGGGCCGCCAGCTCCGCGTACGCCGCGTCGATGTCGGCGCGGGTGGAGACCACCGAGGACTGGGCGCTGGCCCACGCCCCCAGCTGCGAGCCGTGCGGACGGGTCCGGAAGTACGCCGCCGTCTCGTCCCGGCCGGTGCGCCGGGCGACCCCGGTCACGATGACCTGCCGTGCCATCGGGTGCCAGGGGAACAGCAACGAGACGTACGGGTTCTCCGCCAGATCACGCGCCTTGCGGGAGCCGTAGTTCGTGTAGAAGACGAAACCCTGCTCGTCGAAGTGCTTCAGCAGCACCGTACGGGCGCTCGTCCGCCCCTCGGCATCGGCCGTCGACACGATCATGGCGTTCGGCTCGAACAGCCCGCCGTCCGTCGCGGCCTGCTTGAACCAGCGCGCGAACTGCTCGACGGGCGTCGCGGCCAGGTCGCTCTCGGAGAGCCCGTCGGCCCGGTACTGCTTGCGCATCGAGGCCAGGTCGAAGGGGACGTCGTCGCGGTCGGTCACCCGGTCATCTTGCCGTACGGACGGTGTCCTTCGTCACTGCATGGCACTGAGTGCCGTGAACCCTCCCCAAGCGTGGCACTCGGGGATATCGTTTCCGTGCCGTTCCGGTTGGGTGACCGCCTGTCGTACGGGGCATCACAGGGGCAACCGGCCAGGACCGCGAGTCGCCGTACCCGACCGTGGATCCACTGGACGGCGCATGCTTCGCCAGCTGAATGACACATGGTTCGGTCGCGCCACCCCACATCAACACCATCTGTCACTTACATCACGAGGAGCCGCCTGATGTCCGACTTCGTACCCGGGCTCGAGGGAATCGTCGCGTTCGAGACGGAGATCGCCGAACCCGACAAGGAGGGCGGCGCACTCCGGTACCGCGGCGTCGACATCGAGGACCTCGTCGGCCACGTCTCGTTCGGCAACGTCTGGGGCCTCCTCGTCGACGGCGCCTTCAATCCCGGCCTGCCACCCGCCGAGCCGTTCCCCATCCCCGTGCACTCCGGCGACATCCGCGTGGACGTCCAGTCCGCCCTGGCCATGCTGGCGCCCGTCTGGGGCCTCAAACCCCTGCTGGACATCGACGCCGAGCAGGCCCGCGCCGACCTGGCCCGAGCGGCCGTCATGGCACTCTCCTACGTCGCCCAGTCCGCCCGCGGCCAGGGCCTGCCGATGGTCCCGCAGCGCGAGATCGACAAGGCCCGGTCCGTCGTCGAACGCTTCATGATCCGCTGGCGCGGCGAGCCGGACCCCAAGCACGTGGCGGCGGTGGACGCGTACTGGACGAGCGCGGCGGAGCACGGCATGAACGCCTCCACGTTCACGGCCCGCGTGATCGCCTCGACCGGCGCGGACGTGGCGGCGGCGCTGTCCGGCGCGGTGGGCGCGATGTCCGGCCCGCTCCACGGCGGCGCCCCCTCCCGCGTCCTCGGCATGATCGAGGAGATCGAGCGCACGGGCGACGCCGAGTCCTACGTGAAGAACGCGCTCGACAAGGGCGAACGCCTCATGGGCTTCGGGCACCGCGTCTACCGCGCCGAGGACCCGAGGGCCCGGGTCCTGCGCCGCACGGCCCGCGAACTGGGCGCCCCCCGCTTCGAGGTCGCCGAGGCCCTGGAGAAGGCGGCCCTCGCGGAACTCCACGCCCGCCGCCCCGACCGTGTCCTCGCCACGAACGTCGAGTTCTGGGCGGCCATCGTCCTGGACTTCGCCGAGGTCCCGGCCCACATGTTCACGTCCATGTTCACCTGCGCCCGCACGGCCGGCTGGTCCGCCCACATCCTGGAGCAGAAGCGCACGGGCCGCCTGGTCCGCCCCTCGGCCCGCTACGTGGGCCCGGGCACCCGCAACCCCCACGAGATCGAGGGCTACGAGGACATCGCCCACTGACCCGCCCCCTCACGGCCTCACCCGACTCCGGGTGGGGCCGTCCGCACGCTCCCGCCCGTGAGCCGGTCCAGCTCCTCCCCGACGGCCGCCCGCAGCCGGTCGTGCGCGGGCCCGAGCGCATACCGCTCGTCACCCCACATCTCCCGCGGATACAGCCACACGGGCCTCCGCACCAGCTCTTCGGGCTCCCACTCGTACCGCGGCCACACATGCGCGTGCAGGAACGCGTCGGCGTTCCCGAGAATCTCCAGATTGACCCGCCGGAACCCCGACTCCACCCGCCGGCAGGCCCGCTCGACGGCTTCCCCCAGCCGGTCCATGTCGGCGAGGAACGCCAGCCGCGCGCTCCGCGGCAGCTCGGACAGCCGCTGCACGGCGGGATCATCGGCCAGCAGCACCGAATAGCCGGGCAGGAACTGCACGTCACCGATCACCGCGAACCCGGAGTCCAGCCTCCGCAGCACGGCCGGGTTCTCACCCCGCAGAGCGCTCCCGATCCGGTCCTCGCGCCACCCACCCACCGTCATCGCCCCCCGGGCACCACAGAAAAACGCAGACGACCCGCGAGTCTGGTTCCTCCGGAGAGGAGCCGGCCGGACGTACCGGCGACTCGCGGGTCGGGTGACTGCCTGAGATTGGGCCGGCTGCACGCTCACGCGCTGGCTCGGCACCGCACTGAGTGTGGTGACGGGCCGCTAGCCCGCAGCCACCTCACGCGTCCGGTTTCCATACATCTGCCGGATCACCTCCTCTCTCGTGTACCTGGAACCCTAAGAAAGTGTTCTGCCTCGGATCAACCGTTTTTTTGAGACCTTGACGCCAGGACGCCGCGGCCCGCGCCGCGGAAGCGCTTCAGTGAGGTGCGGTCGTTGATCGGCAGGGGGAGTCGGCCGGGCTGCCGACCTCTTCGGATGAACGTTTCTGTTGCGTTGACGTGGGCATTGCCGCCGTACAACGATTCCTTCAATGTTGTGGGAACTCGGTGTGTGCTGGGTCACGTTCGAGTTGAATGATTGCAAGGAGCGAACCGACGTGCCGTACGTGCGGACGCAGCCTGCAGGGGGTCCAGGTGAGTGCTTCCCGGCGTAGTGGGACCACCGACGAGCTGGGGCCGGACGAGCCCGAGCGGCACAGTTCGGATGGTTCGGATCTGCTTGCCGCGTTGCTGGACGGGATGGACGCGGCACTGTGCGCGTTCGACGCCGACGGTGTCGTGACGCACTGGAACCGCGAGGCCGAGCGGATTCTCGGGTGGAGTGCGGACGAAGCCGTGGGGCGGCGCGGGCTGGCCGGGTGGGCCGTGCGCAGCGCGGACGCCGAGGAGGTCGAGGGCCGGCTGCTGTCGTCGATGCACGCCCCCGGCAGGCAGGTGCACGAATTCGCCCTGCTGACGAAGGACGGCGGGCGGGTGCTCGTGCGGACGCAGTCGGCGGCGGTGCGCGGGCCCGACGGAAAGCCGGCGGGTGTGTACTGCGCGTTCAGCGAGGTGCACGCGCAGATCGATCTGGAGCGGTCGATCGCGCTGAGCGAGGCGCTGTTCGAGGACGCCGGCTGGGGTGTCGTGCTGGTGGACGTGGACCTGCGGCCGGCCGTGGTGAACGCACACGCGGCCCGGGCGTTGGGCACGGGACGCACGACGGTGCTGGGGCGGCCGCTCGGGGAGTTGCTGTCGCAGGGCGTGGAGGAGCTGGAGAGCGCGCTGCAGCACGTGCTGGCGGAGGGTGCGCCACCGGCACCCGCCGAGGTGTGGGTGAGTGTGCGGACGCCGGAGGGGGAGCGGCGGCGGTGCTGGCGCAGCGGCTTCCTGCGGCTGGCCTCACCGCTCGCGGAGGAGCCGGTTCCGCTGGGTGTGGGCTGGCTGTTCCAGGACGTGACGGAGGCCAAGCAGGCCGAGCAGGAGGCATCACTGCTGCGCTTCCGTACGCAGCAGCTGCACCGGGCGTCGCGGGCGGCGGCCGAGTGCGAGGACCCGGCCGAGGCGGCGACGGTCCACCTGGACTTCGCCCTGGCCGGTTTCGCCGACCACGCGCTGATCGACCGGGTCGCCGGCGGTGCGCTGAGCGACGCGGAGGCCGAGGGGCCCGTCCGGCTGGTCCGGATCGCCGCCACACCCTCCGGCGCGCCGGGGCCGAGCCGGCTGGCCGGGCACGCGAGCCTGCCCGTCCGCTACGCCGAGGGGCACCCGGCCCTGCAGTGCGTGGAGCGGGTGGGGGCCCTGCGCGCGAGTGCGGGCGCGGCCGGGCCGGAGGCGGCCCGGGAGTGGGCCCTGGCCCGCCAGTGGCCCGCGGACGCGGTGCACGCCCTGTGCGCGGTGCTGCGCAGCCGGGGCCGGACCCTGGGCGTCGTGACGTTCCTGCGGGGCGCGGGCCGCAGCGCCTTCGAGCGCTCCGACGCGCTGTACGCGGAGGACGTGGCGGTACGGATCGCCGCGGCGCTGGATCTGGCGGGTTTGTCGGGCGGGGAGTGAGCGGGCTGCGGGGCGGGGGATGAGAGGCGCCCGCCGCGGGGCGTGCTTGGTCGCCTACCGGTTCGGTGCCGGTTCGCTGCCGATCCGCTGCCGGTTTCAGTACCGGTAGAAGATCCGGTCGCGGTACTGCTCCATCACCCGGGTGTTCCAGTCGTGGCCGCCGTCGACGTTCCCGGAGCGCAGCAGCGGCGGTTCGATGCCGCGGTCGGCGAGGGTGGTGGCGGTCGTCGCCATGACGGCCTGGAGGAGGGCCGAGGTGACGACCGTCGAGGCCGGGGCGAAGGGCGCCGGGATGTCGTCGTGGGTGAGTTCCGCGTCGCCGACCGCGATCTTCGAGTCGAGGACGAGGTCGCAGTGGTCCTTCAGATACGTACCGGAGGCGTGCCGCGACTTCGTCTCCGAGGCGTAGGCCACCGACGTCACGCCGATGACCTTCACGCCCAGGGCGCGGGCGTTCATGGCCATCTCCACGGGCAGGGCGTTGCGCCCGGACAGGGAGATGATCAGCAGGGCGTCGCCCTCGCGGAGCGGGGAGCTGTCGAGGACGGCGCTCGCGAGGCCGTCGACGCGTTCCAGGGCGGAGCCGAGCGGTGCGGGCATGACGTCGACGCCCACGACACCGGGTACGGCGAGCAGGTTCATCAGGGCGAGGCCGCCGGCGCGGTAGACGAGGTCCTGCGCGGCGAGGGAGGAGTGCCCGGCGCCGAAGGCGAAGAGCCGGCCGCCGGCCGCGACGGTGTCGGCGAGGAGCGTCCCGGCCGCGGTGATGCTGTCGGTCTCCTCGTCCCGGAGCCGCCGCAGCAGGCCGATCGCGGCGTCGAGGAACTGGCCGGCCGGCGCGCGGTCGCTCATACGGGGTCCCTTCAAGCTGGCCTCGGCTGCTTGTGCCGCGCATCACGGTGCGGTCTGGACCAGTGCGGTGTCAATACGGCCGTGCGTGCCGTGCGCCGAGTACCGAGGCGTCCCCGGAGGAGGAGTCCGTACCCTTGCGCGCGGCCGGATAATCCCCCGCTTCGCCTCCGGCGGCACGGTTGTCGGTGGTATCCGGCAGAATTGGGTTCAGGGCCAGCGCACACGCCGGTGAGCCGTCCAGCTTCCGGCAGATCTCATTCGAGGGGCACGTATGTCCGGACTGATCGACACCACGGAGATGTATCTCCGCACCATCCTCGAGCTGGAGGAAGAGGGTGTGGTCCCCATGCGCGCCCGTATCGCCGAGCGGCTGGACCAGAGCGGGCCGACCGTCAGCCAGACCGTGGCGCGGATGGAGCGCGACGGTCTGGTGTCCGTCGCCAGCGACCGGCATCTGGAGCTGACCGACGAGGGCCGCCGGCTGGCCACGCGCGTGATGCGCAAGCACCGCCTCGCCGAGTGTCTGCTCGTCGACGTGATCGGTCTGGAGTGGGAGCAGGTCCACGCGGAGGCGTGCCGCTGGGAGCACGTGATGAGCGAGGCCGTGGAGCGGCGCGTCCTGGAGCTGCTCCGGCACCCGACGGAGTCGCCGTACGGCAACCCGATCCCGGGTCTGGAGGAGCTGGGCGAGAAGGACGGTGCCGACCCGTTCCTGGACGAGGGCATGGTGTCGCTGGCCAGCCTCGACCCGGGCGCCGAGGGCAAGACGGTCGTGGTGCGCCGGATCGGCGAGCCGATCCAGACGGACGCGCAGCTGATGTACACGCTGCGGCGGGCGGGCGTGCAGCCCGGCTCGGTGGTGAGTGTGACCGAGTCGGCGGGCGGGGTGCTGGTGGGCAGCGGCGGCGAGGCGGCCGAACTGGAGTCGGACATCGCCTCCCACGTGTTCGTCGCCAAGCCCTGAGCGGCCCGGCCTGCGTGGGCCTGCGCTGAGCGGACCGGTCCTGTGTGGGCCTGCGCCGAGCGGCCCGGTCCTGAGCGGCCCGGTCCTGTGTGGGCCTGCGCTGAGCAGCCCGGTCCTGAGCGGCCCTGCGCTGAGCGGACCGGCCCTGCGTGGGCCTGCCCTGAGCGGCCCTGCGCTGAGCGGTCCGGTCCTGTGTGGGCCTGCTCTGAGCGGACCGGTCCTGCGCGGGCCTGCCCTGAGCGGCCCGGCCCTGAGCGGACGGGCTCTGAGTCGTCCAGCCCGGCGTCCACCAGCCAGGCGAGCACCCTCCGCCGTCCGCCGTCCTCCGTCCGGGTGTCGGTCAACTCCCCATCCCCATGCCGCTCTTGCGGCGTGGCGTGATCCGGACCGAATCCGGCATCCAGTCCGCCGAATCGCAGCGCTCGTCCGCTTCCCGTGCGACGCTGTCGCGTGAGGCATATGACCTGAGGGGCTCTTGGCCGCGGCTCGACAGCGATGCCGCCCGGCCGGGGAGGGGGCAGGAGGATGTGCCGTGAAGACGCGGAGGGCCCCGGCGCCATGTGGCGCCGGGGCCTGTCCTCCCCTGTGCTGACCCGGAGCCCCGAGCTCTCAGGGTCATTCCCCTCGGACCGGTTTCCCCGAGCGGTCCGCCTCCCGCTGAAGATCTCCCCTCGACAGCGGCGATCAATCCCCGCGGGTGGTCACTCGAACGAGGGGTGTTGCCCGCGAGAACCTCATCCTCGAATGCGCATTCGATAGTCTGCGGGCGGCGCACGGCACAATTGCACCGACACGTACGGCAACGAGCACGGCAACCAGCAAGGCTGACGGCACGGCAGAAGGCACAGCAGGCAGAACACGGTTCACAGGACCGGACGGCTCGAGGGAGCCGCGGTCCGCGCGAAGCTTGGGGGGTGCCAGACATGGCGCGACGCATCGACGTGACCGGGACGGGCGGCGTACGCCTGGCGGCCTGGGAGTTCGGCGACCCGCCCAAGACCGACCCGGCGCAGGACGGACAGGGGGCGCACGACGGGCACACCGCGCCGGATGGCTCGCCCGGCGTGCTGTTACTGCACGGCCTCATGGGCCGCGCCTCGCACTGGGCGTCCACCGCCCGCTGGCTGTCCGCGCGCTACCGCGCGGTCGCCCTCGACCAGCGCGGCCACGGCCGCAGTGACAAACCCCCGCAGGGCGCCTTCACGCGTGACGCCTACGTCGACGACGCCGAGGCCGCCCTGGAGCAGCTGGGCCTCGCCCGGGTCGTCCTCATCGGCCACGCCATGGGCGCGCTGACCGCCTGGCAGCTCGCCGCCAAGCGTCCGGACCTGGTCCGCGGCCTGATCATCTGCGACATGCGGGCCTCCGCGCTCGGCGCCGCCTCGCAGCGCGAGTGGGACCAGTGGTTCAAGGCCTGGCCGCTGCCGTTCGCCACACTCGCCGACGTCCGCAAGTGGTTCGGCGAGGACGACCCCTGGGTGGAGCGGCCCAATCCGGCCCGTGGCGAGTTCTACGCCGAGGTGATGGCCGAGTCCCCGGACGGCTGGCGCCCGGTCTTCGAACCGGAGCAGATGCTCCGCTCCCGCGAGACGTGGGTGTACGACGCGCACTGGGAGGAGCTGGCCCAGGTCCGCTGCCCCGCCCTGGTCGTGCGCGGTCTGGACGGCGAGCTGGGCCGCGCCGAGGCCCAGGAGATGGTCCGGGTCCTGCCCCGCGGCCAGTACGCGGAGGTGGCCGACGCCGGCCACCTGGTGCACTACGACCAGCCGGAGGCCTGGCGCGCCGCCATCGAGCCGTTCCTGGACTCACTGGGCGACCACTGACAGGAGGCCTCCGGACCGGCCCGGGGCGTCTCACCCCTTGCTGACCGCCGCCAGGATCTCCGGCAGTCGCCGGGCCGTCCGCGGGGCGGCCAGTTTCAGCCCCGCCGCCGTCAGCGCCGCCCCGTACGCCGTGCCCACCGGGAGCATCAGCCACGTCCAGGCGTCGCCGTCGGCGCTCACGTTCAGCCAGATCGTGAGCGCGATGACGGGCGCGCACAGCAGGGCGGCCGACATCATCCCGCCGAAGATGGAGATCCAGGCGAGCCCGGTCTGTCCGGGGGCGACGTTCTTGTAGCCCTCCTGCGGGATGGAGTAGGGGAAGCGGGCGGAGGTCCACGCCCCGGTCGCGAGCATCGCGCCGAGCAGCGCGAAGGACAGCCCCAGCACCTCGGGCAGCCGCCGCCAGTCACCGAGCATCGCGGTCGTCACCACGGTGACCAGCGCGGCGTACGGCAGGGTGATCAGCAGCAGGGCGTACGCCCGGGCGCGCAGCTCGACGTACGCGTCCCGGGACGACGAGATCGTCATCGCGACCATCCAGAACGCGGAGGTGTCCTGCCCGAACTGGTTGTACATCTGGATGCCGAGCATCCCGGCGGCGAAGCACGCGAAGTACACCGACCCGGTGCCCTGCCAGGCGTTGAACACCGGCACGATCAGCCCGATGGCCAGCGACGTCACCCAGGCGGCCTTGGTCTTCGGGTCGCGCCACACATACCGCAGGCTGCGCTCCATGACCGTGCCCGTACGTCCTGCGGGGAGCAGCTTCCCCAGCCCGGTCGAGGAGCGCTCCCGGGCGGCCGATTCGGCGCTCGGCAGGGTGGATCCGTCGGGCGAGGTCATCAGCCGCGTCAGATGCCGCGACCAGAGCGCGAGCAGCGCCACCAGCGCACCGGCGGTCAGCGCCAGTTGTGCGAGCGCGAGACCGTAGGACCCCTCGCTCACCGCGTGTACGGCCCAGACGGCCGACGCCGGCGGCACCCACCGCAGCACCTCGGCGACCGGGTCGAGCTCGCCCAGCCCCGACGCCCCGAGCCGCTGCGCGCCGAAGTTGACGACCTGCGCCCCGATCGCGATGACGAGCCCGCTGAGCACCGCGAGGTCCCGCCCCTTGCGGCTGGTCAGCAGCCGTACGTTGGCGGCGGCGACGGCCCGCGCGAGTGCCACGCACACCAGCAGCGCCAGCACGACGGCGACCACACCCACCACGAACGCGGCCCCGCCCCGCGCCACCGCGATCACGGAACCGGCCAGCAGACACAGCGTGAACAACGGCCCGATGCCCACCAGCGAGGCCGTCAGCAGCGCCCCTACCAGCGGCCGGGGGCGCAGCGGCAGCATCACCAGCCGGGTGGGATCGAGGGTCTCGTCGCCGCTGGGGAAGAACAGCGGCATCACCGCCCACCCGAGGGCCAGCACCGCCACCGCCAGGACGACCACCGACTCGGCGTGCGCGTGCCCGCGCAGCGCGATGAGACCGATCAGCTGGAGCGCGGCGAACAGCAGGGCGAAGACGGCCGACGTGATGTAGGCGGCCTTGCGCCCGCCGGACTGCCGCAGTCCGTTGCGCAGCAGCGACAGCTTCAGCCGGACGAAGACGGGGGTGATCGCGGGGGTGCTCACCGCGACCCACCGCCCAGCCAGTCGAGGTCGGCCCCGGCGTCCCGGCTCTGCGCGCCGACGAGTTCGAGGAACGCCCGCTGCAGCGAAGGCGCGTCCCCGCGCACCTCGGCGAGGGTGCCGGTGGCGCGGATCCGCCCGGCGGCCATGACGGCGACCCAGTCGCACAGCGACTCGACGAGCTCCATGACGTGGGAGGAGAACACGACCGTGGCGCCCGAGGCCGTGTACCGCTCCAGGACGCCCCGGATGGTCTGCGCGGAGACGGGGTCGACGCCCTCGAACGGCTCGTCCAGGAACAGCACTTCGGGATTGTGGAGGAGAGCGGCGGCGAGCCCGATC
This sequence comes from Streptomyces sp. NPDC013187, assembly GCF_042899705.1. Classification (NCBI taxonomy): domain Bacteria; kingdom Bacillati; phylum Actinomycetota; class Actinomycetes; order Kitasatosporales; family Streptomycetaceae; genus Streptomyces; species Streptomyces sp. NPDC013187. The sequence goes on from NZ_JBIBAF010000018.1 coordinate 47,827, forward strand.
TTCTTGCGCATGCCGGTCGAGTAGTCGACGACCAGTTTGTGCTGGGCCCCGGCCAGGTCGAGGACGTCGAGGAGTTGCGTGGCCCGTTTGTCGACCTCGGCGCCGGGCAGCCCGCGCAACCGCCCGGTGTACGCCAGCAGTTCCCGCCCCGACAGCCGCTCGAAGAGCCGCAGTCCCTCCGGCAGCACCCCGATCCGGGCCTTCACCTCGACGGGGTCCCGCCACACGTCGTGCCCGACGACCTCGACGGTCCCGTGGTCGGGCCGGAGCAGCCCGGTCACCATGGACAAGGTGGTGGTCTTCCCGGCCCCGTTCGGTCCGACCAGCCCGATGAACTTGCCCGCGGGCAACTCGAGATCGACCCCGGCAACAGCGACCTGCTGCCCGAACCGCTTCCAGAGCCCCTGCACACGCACAGCGCTGGATCCCACCGCGCCTCCCTCCGTCACGGAGAACCCTACGGCGGGGCAACGCCCTTCTCTCAGGGGCGCGGGCCTCTGTCGCATATGCGGCTCCGCCGCGTGGGCGCGATCAACCACCGGTCTTTCAGGGGCGCGGGGAACTGCGCGATCAACCACGGACACCCCGCAGCCGCCACACAAGGCAACCGAGCAGACGAATCAGCGCCTATCGATCCCTGCCGCACGCGTAGGCCAACGGCGAGATCAACTCCTCCGCATCCGGCAGCCACCGATTGGCAGGAGTCGGCCGGCAGGCCCACTGCACAGCCCCCCGGGACCCGAACCGCGTGGGCGGCGCAGCCACATACGCCCCCTCACCCAGCACGGTCAGATCCAGCGACGACACCGACCACCCCAGCTTCCGCACCAGATCGGGCACCTTCACACCGGCCCCCGGCAGCACGAAGAACTCCATCCGCCGATCGGGCGTGAGCGTCACCGGCCCGAGCGTCAGCTCCATCCGCTCCATCCGCGCGAGCGCGAGGAACCCGGCCGTCTCCGGCACGGAGATCGCGTCGAACGTCCGCCCCGTCGGCAGCAGGATCGACGCGGTCGGCTGCTTCTGCCACATCCGCCGCGCGACCGTCGCACTGCCCGTCGCCTGCGTCGCCCAGTCCGGACGCGCCGGGTGCGACCCCGGCGCCGGACACGCGGCGTCACCGCACGAGCAGCGCTGGCTGCCGTCGACGGCTTCCAGCCAGGTGCCGGGGAACACGTCCCAGTGGCGCTCCTCGGCGTAGCGAACAGCGGTCTCCAGCAGCGATTCCCCGCGCTGCTTCGGGATCTGAGCGGCTTCGGTGCCGACGATCGTCTCTTCCACGATGAACACAACTCTGGTCGTCACCAGGGGTTACGCCCGCCCCTGTGCGCGGGGGAGAGCATCGCCCCTGTTCCCGGGGCGCATGGATGCATGTGCGGGGGCGCGCACGAGGATCGGTGGCCGGAGCTGGGTAGCCAGGTGTGGGGCCGGCAACAGCCGTTACCCCGGCAATCCTCACATGTCTCGCATTTTCACCTGGTGAGCGGGGCATTGATCTTCACGGCCGGATCTTTTCGCTGGGACGTGAGGGGCTCGGCCGCGGAAGACACGTCAACTCGGTGCGTGGGCAGGCACCGCAGCCACAGGGGGTACGCCATGGCCGCAAGGCCGCTCGTCGCCCGGCAGCCGAACGAACGGCTCCAGGCGCTCATCCAGGAAGCCGGATGCTCCAACGCCGGCCTGGCCCGCCGGGTCAACATGTGCGGTGCCGAGCACGGCCTCGACCTGCGCTACGACAAGACGTCGGTGGCGCGCTGGCTGCGCGGACAGCAGCCACGGGGCCGGGCACCGGCGATCATCGCCGAGGCCCTGGGCCGCAAACTCGGCCGTACGGTCACGATCGACGAGATCGGCATGGCCAACGGCAAGAACCTCGCCTCGGGCGTGGGCCTGCAGTTCTCGCCGACGGTACTGGGGGCCATCGAGCAGGTCTGCGAGCTGTGGCGCAGTGACGTGGGGCGGCGGGACTTCCTGTCCGGCTCCTCCGTCGCGGCGTCCGCGCTGGTCGAGCCCAGCCGGGACTGGCTGATCTCCGCGCCCGACGCGCAGGTCTCGCGCTCGGCCGGGCCACGGGTGGGGCAGTCCGACGTGCAGGCGGTGCAGGCCATGACGCAGGCGCTGGTGGATCTCGACCACCAGTACGGCAGCGGGCATGTGCGGCCGGTCGTCGTGCACTACCTCAACAGCGTGGTCTCGGGGCTGCTGGCGGGGTCGTACCGGGAGGCGGTCGGGCGGGACCTGTTCGCCGCGGTGGCCCGGCTGACGGAGCTCGCCGGGTACATGGCCGTCGACACCGGCCAGCCCGGCCTGGCCCAGCGCTACTACATCCAGGCGCTGCGGCTGGCGCAGGCCGCCGGGGACCGCGGCTACGGCGGGTACGTTCTCGCGGCCTCCATGAGCCATCTCGCCGCGCAGCTCGGAAACCCGCGGGAGATCGCCCAGTTGGCGCGGGCGGCGCAGGAGGGGGCGCGGGGGCGCGTGTCGCCGCGGGCGGAGTCGATGTTCCTGGCGGCGGAGGCGCGCGGGCACGCCCTCATGGGCGACGTGCGCGCCGCCCAGTCCTCGGCGGGGCGCGCCGTGAGCGCCCTGGAGGCGGCCGACCCGGCCGCGGGGGACGACCCGGTGTGGATCGCGCACTTCGACGAGGCCTACCTCGCCGACGAGTTGGCCCACTGCCACCGGGACCTGGGGCAGGCCGAGGCGGCGGCCCGGTGCGCGCAGGAGTCGCTGGCCGGGCATCCCGAGACGCGGGCGCGCCGCCGGGCCATCGGATATGTGCTGTTGGCCACGGCGCAGGTGCAGCAGCGCGAGATCGAGGAGGCGTGCAACACCGGCATGAAGGCCGTGGAGTTGCTGGAGGGGCTGCGGTCCAACCGGGGCGCGGAGTACCTGGAGGACTTCCAGCAGCGGCTGGAGCCGTACCGGGACGAGGCGGTGGTGAGGGAGTTCGGGGCGCGGCTCGACCTGCAGGCGGCTGCGTGAACACAGGGTCTGCGGATGCGTGAACATGCGGGAAACGGCCGCGGTGTGCGCGGGAGGTGACATGGGCGACGCGGCGTGATCCGCCGGTGTTACCGCGCTCACAGGGCATGCGGTCAGGCCCTGTGCTGCGTGGCACGGGGCTCTGGGGACCCGGTAGCGTGACCCGACGATTCACAAGGTCCCCCATAAGTAGGAGTCCCGGTGACGCAGAGTGGACAGGGCGAGGAGCCCTCGGCGCGCCCCGCGCGCGAAGGCATCGTGCTGCCCTCCGACGGTGGCGAACCCCTGCTGCCGGGAATGACGGGCGGACCGGGTGACGCCCCGGCCCGCCGGCCCGCCCCGCCTTCGTCGGGCGGGCCGCAGACCTCGGCCCCCGCGGAGGGCCAGACCTGGGGCCGGCCGTGGGGCCCCGGCCAGGAGCAGACCCCGCCCCCGCCGCCGGGCCAGACCTGGCAGTCCCAGCCCCAGCAGTGGGGCACGCCGGAGCAGCCCGCGTGGGACGCCCAGGCCCCGGGCGCCCTCCCCCCGGAGGGCACCCGGCCCCCGGACCCGTACGCCGGCGCACCGGCGAACCCCGATCCGTACGGCACGGCCCAGCCGCCGGCCGGCACCGACGGATACGCCCCGTACGGCGCCGCAGGCGGCGGCGCCCCGCTGCCCCCGGAGGGCTCCGGCCCGCCCGGGACCGGCCGGCCGCAGGAGGGCTCCGGGTACGGATACCCGCAGGGTGCCGGCCGGCCGCAGGGCGGCTCCGCATACGGATACCCGCAGGGTTCCGGTCAGCCGCCGGCCGCCGATGCCTACGGCACTCCCGCCGCGGGTGGAGCCGGGCCGCAGAACGAGTCCGGTGCGTACGGGGCCGGTCAGCCGGCCGCCGGTGGGGCGTACGGCGCTCCGGGTGGGGGAGCCCCGCAGCAGTCGTACGGGGGTGGCCTGCCGCCCGCCTCCGGCGCGTACGGGTCGCCCCCCGGTGGCGCTCCCCTGCCCGCGCCCGCCGACGAGGGCGCCACCCAGTACATACCGCCCGTCGCGGGCGACGCCGCCGCGGCCACCCAGTACCTGCCGCCCGTCACGCCGGCCGCCGACGAGGGGGCGACTCAGTACATACCCCCGGTGTCCCCGGGGGCGCTGCCGCCCGAGAGGCCTGCCGGGGAGGACCCGGAGGCGACGCGGTACCTCGGGACCGGGCCCCGGGCGGGGGCGGGAGCCGGGCCGCTGCCGTCGGCCTCGCACCCGGACGCCGAGGCGACGCAGTACATCCCGCCGGTGCCCGGCGGGAACAAGCAGCCGCCCGCCGAGTTCGACAACCTCTTCCGCAGCGACCAGGGCGCAGACAGCCCGGCCGGCGCCACCCAGCAGATGCCCCGCATCGAGCAGCCGCAGCCCGCGTACGGCGGCGTTCCTCAGCCCTCCCACGCCCCGCCCGCCGCAGGCCGCTCGCGCGGTGGCCGTTCCGGATCGCGCGTCCCCGTCATCGCCGCCGTAGGCATCGGCATCGCCGTGCTCGGCGTCGGCGCGGGCGCACTGCTCGCCGGTGGCGGTGGCGGTGACGACGACGGCAGCGACAAGAAGACCGTGTCCGCCTCGGCTCCCGCGACGGACGGCTCCGCCTCGCCGTCGGCCGACCCGGCCCGGGCCCAGGCGGTGGAGCTGGACAAGCTGCTCGCCGACAGCGGCAACAGCCGCAGCACCGTGATCAAGGCGGTCGCCGACGTCAAGGGCTGCGACAACCTCCCCCAGGCGGCGAAGAACCTGCGGGACGCGGCCAAGCAGCGCAGCGGGCTGGTCACCCGGCTCTCCGGCATCGAGGTCGACAAGCTGCCCGGCCACGCCGCGCTGACCACCGCCCTCACCAAGGCCTGGCAGGCCTCCGCCTCGGCCGACAACCACTACGCGGCCTGGGCCGACCAGACCGCCGGCAAGAAGGGCTGCAAGAAGGGCCAGGCCCGCGTCACGGGCCAGACCCAGGCCGGCAACCGGGCCAGCGGCGTCGCCAGCGCGGAGAAGGCCAAGGCGGCCGGGCTGTGGAACGGCATCGCCAAGAAGTACGGCCTGACCGAGCGCCAGCCGACGCAGCTGTGACGGGAACGTCCCGGCCGGCGTGAACCACCGGGCGGGGACGCTCAGTAGTTCACGTCGGCGTTCTCCAGCGTCCGCGTCGTGTCGACGAAGCCCTTGCGGGCCGAGACCAGCCGTCCGTCCCGCACCACCTGAAGGGTCACGTCGGCGTTGACCAGGCGTGGGAAGCCCACGGCGGCGAGCTTGTCCTGGAACCGCCACCGCAGCGTCGGTGTGAGCCCGCCCGTGCTGACCTGCAGGCCGTCGTCCAGGGCCTCCGCCACCGTGTCGGCACTCACCTCGCCGTCGCCGAGCGACTCGACGATCTGCCGGAACACCGTGTAGGCGATCCACGTGGTCTGCACTCCGGCGTCCGCGGGGTCGATGCGGTTGTCGCCGAAGGCCTCCTCCCGGATCACCTGCTTCATCCCGTCCCAGCGCGGATCGGTCGCCACCGGGTACCAGCCGGTGATGTACGCGCCCTCGTACGGGCCCGACGCCCCGCCGGTCGCGTCGATCACCGTCTGGTCGACGCTGCCCAGCACGGTCGCCGTCCGCACCTCGGGGAAGTCCTCACGGGCCCGCCGGAAGGAGTCCATGAAGGTGCCGTTGCGGTCCCCCAGCGCGGGCACCACGCACCCGTCGTCCGCGGTGCCGCCGGCCGTCGTGCGCAGCGCCCGCTCGGCCTGGTCGTCGTACTCGGTGGCGTCCTCCGCCGCCCGCTGGTCGTTCGAGGCCCGGTGCCCGCCCGCCTTCAGACCGGAGTCGAGCAGTGGGGGCAGCTGGTCGCCCGCGATGGTGTCGGGCCGGATCAGCGCGACGGGCCCGCAGCCGGCGAGAGCGCTGCCGAGACCGGCGAGCAGCGCGGGCTGCCCGCCGTTGACGGGGTAGGACAGGGGGCTGGTGAACTCGGCGTTGGTGATGCCGTAGCCGCCTATGTAGGGGATGCCCGCTCCCTCCAGCGACGGGAAGAAGGAGTCGGCGTACTGGCTGTAGGATCCGACGACCGCGACGACGTTCTCCTTGGCGGCCCGCCGGGCGCACTTCGCGGCGGCCACACTGTCGTTGTGGTCGTTGCAGGTCAGCACGTTGAGCTTGCGGCCGTTGATCCCGCCCTTGGCGTTGATCCAGCGGGCGTAGGCGTGGGCGAATGCGGGCATGCCGGGTTTGTTGGTGGCCTTGGTGTCCTGGGGGGCCCAGGTCATGACGGTGATGGTGTCGTCCCCGGCTCCCCCCGTGGTGCCGGGGACCACACCGCAGCCGGCGAGGAGCGACGCGCACGCGACCGCCGTACCCGCGGTGAAGAGGCCTTGTCTGGCGTGACGGGTGAAGAGGCCGGGGAGGAATGTGCTGCGGGTGCGTCGCCTGCCGGTCATGGTTCCGCACGATTCCGTCACATGGCTAACCCGTGCGTGATGTCGGATCAACAATTGGTGACGCGCAGGTGAATTGCAGGGGCCGGTGTGACCGATGTGGAGGGGAACGTACGATCGATGACCGTGCAAGCTTCGGAGAACTCTTCCCGTCGTGGCCGTCGCTCATCCACCATGGGCGGCATGCCTGTCAATGACATGCCGTGGTGGCGCTGGCGCAGCAACGTGCGCTCGGCGCTGCACATGCTCTCCGACCCCGGGTTCCAGCGGGACGTCTGGCTGGCCGGTGTGGACGGCTACGGCGACGTGACCGACGCGGTGTACCGGCTCGTCGAGGACACCTGGCTGGATCACTGGTCCGCCGAGAAGTACATCGGCACGATCTTCCGCGACTCGCAGGAGGCGGCCCTGGTCGACACCGCCGTGCTGCGGGTGCTGCGGATCATGCACCAGGTCGGACCGGACGCGCCGGTCGCTGCGTACCTCCAGCACGAGGCGTGGCCGGAGGCGGTCCAGGCGGCCCGGGACGCGCATGTGCGGCTCGCCGCGAGTGACGGCGAGGAGCCGGACGCGGCGCCGCGCAGCCTGGATGTGCTGCGGATCATGACCAGGTCCGCGTAGCGGTCTCTCGCCCCGGGCGGCCCGGCGGTTCCGCGGGGGTCCGCCCTGCGGGACGATTGCCGGTGGTGTCGTTCCTTGTGGGAACCTGTCCTGCATGAACGAGCAGTCCACCAGCGCCGCGGTCCCGGCCGACCAGTACGTCCTCACCCTTTCCTGCCCGGACAGGAAGGGCATCGTGCACGCCGTGTCGAGCTACCTGTTCATGACCGGCTGCAACATCGAGGACAGTCAGCAGTTCGGCGACCACGACACGGGACTGTTCTTCATGCGGGTCCACTTCTCGGCGGACGCCCCGGTGACCGTGGAGAAGCTGCGGGCCAGCTTCGCGGCGATCGGCGACTCGTTCCAGATGGACTGGCAGATCAACCGGGCCGACCAGAAGATGCGCATCCTGCTGATGGTCAGCAAGTTCGGGCACTGCCTGAACGACCTGCTGTTCCGGGCTCGGACCGGGGCGCTGCCGGTGGAGATCGCCGGAGTGGTGTCGAACCATACGGACTTCGCCGAGCTGGTGGGGTCGTACAACATCCCCTTCCACCACATTCCGGTGACGAAGGACACGAAGGCGGAGGCCGAGGGGCGGCTGCTCGACATCGTGCGTGAGGAGGGTGTCGAGCTGGTGGTGCTCGCCCGGTACATGCAGGTGCTGTCGGACGACCTGTGCAAGGCGCTCTCCGGGCGGATCATCAACATCCACCACTCGTTCCTGCCGAGCTTCAAGGGGGCGAAGCCGTATCACCAGGCTCATGCCCGGGGTGTGAAGCTGATCGGTGCGACCGCTCATTACGTGACGGCTGATCTTGATGAAGGGCCGATCATCGAGCAGGAGGTCGAGCGGGTCGGGCATGACGTGACGCCGGAGGGGCTTGTCGCGATCGGGCGTGACGTGGAGTGCCAGGCGCTGGCGCGGGGTGTGAAGTGGCATGCCGAGCGCAGGATTCTGCTCAATGGGCGGCGGACCGTGATTTTCGCCTAGGAGCCCGGGGCGTCCCGTTCGGTGGCGGGTGCGGGGCGTCTGTGGTTGTTCGCGCGGTTCCCCGCGCCCCCAGGGGGCGTGTCCCTGCGGTCGGGGTCTACATCCTGCTCAGTGAAGCGGCGGCGAACAGGACGTCTCTGATCGCCTCCCTGTCTCCGACCTGGCCTGCCGCCGCCTCCTGTGGAGGGACGTGGCCGGCTGCCAGGCGGCAGAACTCGACGCCGTCCAGGGCCACGTGCGCCACCTCGTGCTCGGCGGAGCCCTTCGCCGCGGGGGAGTCGAGGGGGATCAGCCACTCGCCGCCGCCCGAGCCCTCGATCTCCAGCCGCAGGCTGCGGCCGGGTTCGCCCGCCGCGACCAGATGGCGGTGGTGGGCGGGGGAGGCGAGACCGGCCTGGCGGCGGTGGGCCAGCGCGGTCGGCAGCATGCGGGCGGCCAGGTCGATCATGCGGTGCAGATGGCGTGGCGAGGGCGGGTCGTAGGGGTAGTCGACCGCGTCGGCGATGTCCTCCGCGTGCACCCAGCACTCGAAGGCGCGATCCAGCATCGCGTCGCGCAGGGGAAGTTCGAAGTCTCCGTACGACACCGGCATCTTCCCGGCGCCGCCGCCCGTGAACGACACCGTGCGCACCAGGCTGTGGCTCTGCTCCCGCCAGGGCGCCCGGACGGACCGGGTGGGCGGGAAGTGGGAGGCGCGCCAGAACGCCTCGGTGCGGGCCGCCGGCGTGGGACGCCGGGACGGGACGTCGCCCAGCGGGTCGTCCAGGCCGAGCGCGACCCCCACCAGACCGTCGACGCTGAGCAGATGCGCGATGACCCCGGCGACGGTGGTGCGGCGGCTCGTCGACTGGTCCGAGCGGAACCAGCGCAGCCGTACCGGCGCGTGCCACTCGGCGTCGCCGAAGTCCTGCAGCAGGGCGTCCAGACGCGCGGTCTCGGCGTCGTACGCGGCGGCCCACTCCGGTACCGGGATGCGCGGCGGGCGCCGCTCCAGGCAGGTGTCCAGGACGCGGGTGCGCAGCCCCGGGTCCAGGTCGAGGCTCTCGGGGCGTTGCAGCAGCCCGACCGCCTCGCGCAGCCGCCGGGCCTCGTCGGCGCAGGAGCCGCACTCGCCGAGGTGCTCCTCGACGGCCGTGGCCTCCTCGGCCGAGCACGCGGCCAGCGCCCAGGCGCCGAGCAGGGTTTTCAGCACGGGGTGCTCGAAGACGGGCGGGGCGGGCGGCGCCGGCATGTCACCGGGGTCCGCCGACGCGGGCAGCGGCAGCCCGCTGTCCTCGACGGAGACCCGGGGCATGGGGATCCGCGGCGGCCGCCCCTGCTCAGGAGCGCCACCGGCCTCGGCCGGGTCCGGCCCCGCCGGCCCGTCCGACTCGCCCGATCCCGCCGGTCCACCCGAACTGCTCGGCTCGCCCGGTCCAACCCGTCCTGCCGGCCCGCTCGGCTCGCCCGGTCCACCCTGTCCTGCCGGTCCACCCTGTCCCGCCGGTCGGCTCTGCTCGCCCGGTCCACCGCGTCCTGCCGGTCCGCTCGGCTCGCCCGGTCCACCCTGTCCCGCCGGTCGGCTCTGCTCGCCCGGTCCACCGCGTCCTGCCGGTCCGCTCTGCTTGCCCGGTCCACCCTGTCCCGCCGGTCGGCTC
>NZ_JBIBAF010000018.1:57571-154403 GCF_042899705.1 Streptomyces sp. NPDC013187
TCTGCTCGCCCGGTCCACCGCGTCCTGCCGGTCCGCTCGGCTCGCCCGGTCCACCGCGTCCTGCCGGTCCACCCTGTCCCGCCGGTCGGCTCTGCTCGCCCGGTCCACCGCGTCCTGCCGGTCCGCTCGGCTCGCCCGGTCCACCGCGTCCTGCCGGTCCACCCTGTCCCGCCGGTCGGCTCTGCTTGCCCGGTCCACCGCGTCCTGCCGGTCCGCTCGGCTCGCCCGGTCCACCCTGTCCTGCCGGTCCACCCTGTCCCGCCGGTCGGCTCTGCTTGCCCGGTCCCGCCGTTGCCCCCGGTCCGCGCGGCCCGTCGGGCGTGCCGGATCCCGAAGGGGAGGCGAGGCCGCGCCCGCTGTCGCCGCTTTCATGTCGAATGCCGCTCTCGTCCCGGGCGTTGCCCTCTTCCTCGTGGCCGTAGTCCCCTTCGCCGTCCTCGTACGCCTCGAACCGGTCCGGCCCGTTCACACCGCACCCCCGTATCCGGGCGGTGCGCCCGGTGCCTCGGTGTCGTGGGCGGTGGCGAGCAGTTGCAGGCCGAGCCGCAGGCGGCGACGGGCCTCGTCCTCGGTGATGCCGAGGTCGGCTGCCGTCTGGCGGTAGTCGCGGCGCTGGAAGTAGGCCCGCTCCAGGGCCGAGCGCAGCGGGGTCGGCATGGACTGCACGATGTAGTCGGCGCGGGCGGCGACCGAGGCGCGGCGCACCCTGTGCTCCAGTTCCTCCGTGGTGCCGGAGCCGTCGCGGGCCAGGGCGGCGGTTTCGGTGGCGCGCAGTCGCTGCACGGCGAGCCGGTGGGTCAGGGTGGCGACCCAGGTGCGCAGCGGGCCCTGCCTCGGGTCGTAGGAGTCGGGGTGCTCCCACACGTGGATGAAGACCTCGCGGGTGATGCCGTCGGCGGCGCGCTCGTCGCCGAGCACGCGGTGGGCGAGGCCGTGCACGAGGGATGCGAACCGGTCGTAGAGCTCACCGAGGGCTGCCGCTTCGCCGCGGGCGAGCCGCTGCTGCATCTTGCGGTCCCAGCGAGGCGGTACGTCCTTTTTCGCCATGCGGCCCCCTCACCCCCCTGCTCGTGTCCCGCGCCCGTGACTCTGTCCAGCGTGTGCCCGATGTCTCCTCGAATGTAGTCGGCACGTCCGGTGGCGCACGCCCCTTTGTGGCAATGTGCGCCCCCTGAGCGGCTGCAAGTGGTAGAGGACCATCGGCGCTCGCACCGAATGCCTTTGGGCTCGCGCCTACCCCGCCGTCCTCCGATCAGACATGACCGAAAAAGGATCGAACAGGATCGAAGTCGGCTAAATCAAGCCTCTTCCGCGGGGGATCCGTTTTCCGGGTTGCGTTTCAGGGAACCGCCGCTGGGCAGCCGCGCTGCAAGGAAGCGTAGGGTCTGCTTCCGGTTTGGCGATCGAAGGGCTTGGTGGTGACCTTCAAAGTGACCGGCGGCGAGCATGGCGAATGGGCCGTGCTCCAGGTGTCGGGCGAGCTGGATCTGGTGACGTCGCCGGTGCTGCGTCAGCGCGTGCACGACGTGGTGGCCGAGGGGCATCACTGTCTCGTCCTGGATCTGTCCGAGGTGTTCTTCTGCGACTCCAGCGGCGTCGGCGTGCTCATCGCGGCCCGCCGGCTGATCCGTTCCTGCCAGGGCCGGCTGCGCCTCGTGCTGCCCGCCCGGGGTGCGGCCGACGGGTCCCACGTCAACCGGGTCCTCGGCGCGCTGGGCGTACGCAGACTGTTCGACGTGTACGGCGATGTGGACGCCGCCCTCGGCGACGAGGGCGAACCCCTGTCCGCGTGACGGCCCGATGACGCACGGTACGGCGAATGTCGCCGTTCCGACACGCCGTTGTCCCGGAATTCCCCCGGTCTTGGCACAAGTGACGTTTTCGCGCGCCCGAACGGCTCCCTCCGTCGTACGCTCCGACGCAGACGTACCCCACCCGACGTAAGGCGGCCCGAAAGAGACATGGTCAGCAGCGAGTACGAGCGCAGGATCGCCGCCCGGTTCGCCACCTTCGACCAGGACGGCAACGGCTACATCGACCGCGAGGACTTCTACGGGGCGGCCAAGGCGCTGCTCGAGGAGTTCGGCGTGACGGCCCGCTCCGACAAGGGGCAGGCGCTGTACGGTGGCGCCGAGGCCTTCTGGCAGGGCATGGCCGGGATGGCGGACCGCGACGGTGACCAGCGCATCACGCGCCAGGAGTTCGTCAACGGCGCGGTCAAGCGCCTGCGCGACAACCCCGACCGGTTCGCCGAGATCGCCCGCCCCTTCCTGCACGCCGCCCTGGACGTCGCGGACACCGACGGTGACGGGGCGGCGACGATCGAGGAGGCCGGCCGCGTCCTGCAGTGCCTCGGCGTCCCCGAGGACGCCGCCGGACCGGCCGCAGCCACGCTCGACGCGGACGGTGACGGCAAGGTCGGCGAAGCCGAGGTCGTACCCGCCTTCGCCCGCTATTTCACCGTGCCCGAGTAGGGCCACGCGTCCGCGCCGCGGGGGTTGTTCTCGGGCGGGCGGCTGCGGGCCGCCCGTGGTTGTTCGCGCAGTTCCCCAGGCCTCTGGGGGGCCTGCCCGCTGTGGGTCACGTGCCCGAATAGCGCTCGCGAAGTCTGTACTTCAGCACCTTCCGCAGGGTCTCGCCCCGCGGAAGGGCGTCCACCACCTCCAGCCGCTCGGGCAGCTTGTGCACCGACAGCCCCTCGGCGCGCAGGAAGGCGGTCACGCCCGCGAGCGTCAAGGCCTCGGCCCCCGGCGGCTGTTCCACCACCGCGCACACCAGCTCGCCGCGCGCCGCGTCGGGCAACCCGATCACGGCCACGTCCCCGACCGCTGGATGCCGGTGCAGCAGGTCCTCGATCTCCTGGGCCGAGATGTTCTCGCCCTTGCGGATGATCACGTCCTTCAGCCGGCCGGTGAGCACCAGGTGCCCGGTGTCCGTGAGCCGCCCGAGATCGCCGGTGCGCAGGAAGCCCTCGTCGTCGAAGGCCTCAGCCGTCTGCTTCGGATCCAGGTACCCGCGGCACACGGCCTCCCCGCGCAGCCGCACCTCCCCGTCCACGATCCGGATCTCCATCCCCTCCGGCGGCCGTCCCTCGGTCGTCGCCAGCAGTTCGGGACCGTCGTCGGGCGCCCCCATGGTGATCATCGGCACCTCGGTCATGCCGTACCCGTGGGTGAGCTGCACGCCCATCTCGCGCACGACCGCGTGGTAGAGCTCCGGCGGTTTGGGCGCCCCGCCGCCCGCCAGCAGTCGCAGCGACGGCACCACCGGCTCTTCCGGCCGCTTGCGCTGCTCCGCCAGGAACATCGAGTAGAACGCCGTCGACCCGCCCGCCATCGTCACCCCGTGCGCGCGGTACGCCGCCAGCGCGTCCGGCAGCGCGAACTGCTCGAACAGCACCGCCGGGAAGCCGTACAGCAGCAGCATCACCGTGTAGTCGGGGCCGCCGATGTGGGCGTACGGGAAGGCGATCGAGCCGACGTCGTCCGCCGAGGGGCGCAGCGCGTGCGCGAGGCACGAGCCGCCCGCCAGCAGTGAACGGTCCGTGTGCAGCACGCCCTTGGGGTCGGAGGTAGTACCGGACGTCCAGTAGATCCAGCGCACCGCGGTGCCGTCCGGGGGCGGGGGAGGCAGCAGGGACGGATCGCCGTCGGGCAGGTCCTCGTAGGCCTCGAAGACACCCTTCGCGCCCAGCCGCCGGGCCATCTCCGCGTGGTCGAAGCCGCGCCAGGTGCCCGGCACCGCGAAGAACTCCGCCCTGGACTCGCGCAGCGCGAAGCCGACCTCGCGGTCCCGGTGGAAGGGGATCACCGGGGTCTGCACGGCGCCCAGGCGGGCCAGGGCGAAGGACAGGACGGCCGTCTCGATGCGGGTGGGCAGCTGCCAGGCGACCACCGTGCCCGGGCGTACGCCCATGCGGTACAGCCCGGCCGCGACCCGCTCGGCGCGGGCGTGCAGCGCCTCGAAGGTGAGCGTGCGGCCGTCCTGGTGGAACAGCGGCCGGTCGGGGGTGAGGGCCGCGCGGCGGGTGACCAGCTCCCACAGCGTGCCGGACGCACTCAGGGCGTGCGGGGTCTCGTTCACGGATGCCCCCTGCTCCTTGGCTGACGTGCCGTCAGATGCGATGCTATCTGACGCTGCATCAGATAAGTACCGTCCGGCGGAGGGGACCCATGGCGACCGAACTGCCCCGCATCATCAGCGTCGACGACCACGTGATCGAGCCCGCCCACCTCTTCGACACCTGGCTGCCGGCCAAGTACCGCGAGCGCGGCCCCCGGGCGCTGACCGCCGGCATCGGTGAACTCGCCTACATCGGCGGCAAGTACCGGATCACCATGGACCCGGACGGCCAGCCCACCGACTGGTGGATCTACGAGGACCTGAAGTTCCCGTACAAGCGCAACATCGCCGCCGTCGGTTTCGATCGGGACGAGATGACCCTGGAGGGCATCACCCGCGAGGAGATGCGGCCCGGCTGCTGGGACCCCAAGGAGCGCCTGAAGGACATGGATCTCAACCATGTCGAGGCGAGTCTCTGCTTCCCCAGCTTCCCGCGGTTCTGCGGCCAGACCTTCGCCGAGGCGCACGACAAGGAGGTCGCCCTCGCCTGCGTGCGCGCCTACAACGACTGGATGGTCGAGGAGTGGTGCGGCGACAGCGGCGGGCGGCTCATCCCGCTCTGCCTGATCCCGCTGTGGGACGTCGGGCTGGCGGTCGAGGAGATCCGACGCAACGCCGCACGCGGGGTGAAGGCGGTGACCTTCTCCGAGATCCCCACCCACCTCGGGCTGCCGTCCATCCACTCCGGCTACTGGGACCCGTTCTTCGCGGTCTGCCAGGAGACCGGGACGGTCGTCAACATGCACATCGGCTCGTCCTCGCAGATGCCCGCCGCCTCCCCCGACGCCCCGCCCGCCGTCCAGGCCTCCCTCAGCTTCAACAACGCCATGGCCTCGATGATGGACTTCCTCTTCAGCGGGGTCCTGGTGCGCTTTCCACGCCTGAAACTCGCCTACTCCGAGGGCCAGATGGGCTGGGTCCCGTACGCCCTGGAGCGTGCCGACGACGTCTGGGAGGAGCACCGGGCCTGGGGCGGCGTGCGCGACACGATCCCCGAGCCGCCGTCCACGTACTACTACCGGCAGATGTTCTGCTGCTTCTTCCGCGACAAGCACGGCGTGGCGTCCCTGGACGTGGTGGGCCGCGACAACGCCACCTTCGAGACCGACTACCCGCACGTCGACTCGACCTTCCCGCACACCAAGGAGGTCGCCCTCGACCACGTCGGGGGCCTCGACGACGAGACGGTGTACAAGCTGATGCGGGGCAACGCCATCCGGATGCTCGACCTGGACCTCGACCGCTGATGGACCTGTCGGACACGCCCGAGGAGCAGGCCTTCCGGGCCCGGCTGCGGGAGTGGCTCGCGGCGGTGCTCCCCGGTCTCCCGCCCCAGCCGTCCCCCGGCGACTGGCCGGGGCGGCGGGCCTACGACCTCGGCTGGCAGCGCCGGCTCCACGACGCCGGATACGCCGGCGTCCACTGGGACGCCGCCCCGGGCGTCCGCCTGATCTTCCTGGAGGAGACCGAGAAGGCGGGCGCGCCCTATGTGGGCGCCAACTTCGTGGGGCTGCTGCACGCCGGCCCGACCATCGCCGCCGAGGGCACGGCGGCCCAGCGGGAGCGCTGGCTGCCGCCGATCCTGCGCGGCGAGGAGGTCTGGTGCCAGGGCTTCAGCGAACCGGACGCCGGTTCCGACCTGGCGGCCCTGCGCACCCGCGCGAGGCGCGACGGCGACGCCTACGTGGTGACCGGCTCCAAGATCTGGACCTCCCACGCGGAAGTCGCCGACTGGTGCGAGCTGTTGGTCCGCACCGACCCCGACGCCCCCAGGCACCGGGGCATCACCTGGCTCGCCCTGCCCATGGACGCGCCGGGCGTCACCGTACGGCCGCTGCGCACGCTGGCCGGGTCGGCCGAGTTCGCCGAGGTGTTCCTGGACGAGGTGCGGGTTCCGGTGGCCAACCGGGTCGGGGACGAGAACGACGGCTGGCGCGTGACCATGGTGACCCTGTCCTTCGAACGCGGTACGGCGTTCGCGGGCGAGGTCGTGGCCTGCCGGCGCGTGCTGGGCGAACTGGCCGTCGAGGCCCGCAAGAACGGCCGCTGGGACGACCCCGGCCTCCGACGCCGACTGGGCGGGCTGCACGCGGAGTTCCGGGCGCTGTGGCGGCTCACCCAGTGGAACGTCAGCGCGGCGGAGGCGTCGGGCGGGGTGCCGGGCGCCGGCGGCTCGGTCTTCAAGCTCCGCTACTCCCAGGCCCGCCAGGAGCTCTACGACGCCGCCGCCGAGGTGCTCGGCCCCGACTGCCTCGACCTGGACCGGCCGTGGACCCTCGACCGGCTGTCCTCCCTGGCGTACACGATCGCGGCCGGCACGTCGCAGATCCAGCACAACATCATCGCCGAGCGCATCCTCGGCCTGCCGAAGGGACGGTGAGCCGCCGTGCGGTTCCGTCTGACCGACGACCAGCGGGCCCTGCGGGAGGGGGTGCGCGAGGCGCTGGCCCGGTGCTTCGACGGGGAGGCGTTGCGGGCGGCGGCGGAGGGTGCGGGCGGGGGCGGTGCGAGGGGCGCCGGGATCGGTGGTGAGGTGGCGTGGCGTTCCGGGGGTGGCGGTGCGGACGCGGGGCGGCCAGTGGTCGCAGCTGGCGAAACGGGGCGTGGTTCCGAGGGCGGCGGTGCTGCCCCGGGACGTTCAGCGGCGGACGACGGCGGTACGGGGAGTGACGGGTCGGGGTCCGGCGCGGGGCCTGGTGGGGTGGTGCGGCTCGATCGTGGGGTGTGGCGGGCCCTCGGTGACCTCGGGTTCTTCGCGTTGCGGCTGCCGGAGGCGGAGGGCGGGGTCGGACTCGGGCTGCCGGAGGCCGTGTTGGTGTTCGAGGAGGCGGGGCGGGTGCTGCTGCCCGGGCCGCTCGTCGCCACCCACCTCGCGGCCGGGGCCGTACCGGGCGCCGCCACCGGGGAGACGGTGGTCGCGGCGGTGGACGGCGGGCTCGTGGAGTGGCTGGCGGAGGCGGACGTCGTGCACGGGGACGCCACCGGGGCCGTGCCCCTGCGCTCGCTGGACCCGCTGACGCCCCTGCACCGGGTGGCCGCCGGGCGGCGCGCACCCGACCCCGTCGCGATCCTGCTCAGCGCCGCCGAGCAACTCGGCACGGCCGTCCGCGTCGGCGAACTCGCGGCGCAACACGCCCGGGCGCGCGAACAGTTCGGACGGCCCATCGGTGCCTTCCAGGCGGTGGCGCATCTCTGCGCGGGGATCCTGGTCCGGGCGGAGACGGCCCGTGCCGCGGTGTACGCGGCCGCCGTCACCGCCGACCCGGCCGACATCGCCGCGGCCCGGCTCCTCGCCGACGAGGCCGCCGTGCGCGGCGCCCGCGACTGTCTCCAGGTGCACGGCGGCATGGGCTTCACCTGGGAGTCCGAGGTTCATCTGCATCTGAAACGCGCATGGGTTCGAACCCAACGTGCGGGCGGTGTCACGGAGAGTGAGGAGGTGCTCGCGGCGGCTCTGGCGTCCGGGACGGTCTGACGGGCCGTCTGGCTGCGGCGCCGCCCCACAGGTTCCCGGAGATGTCGCGGATCGTGGCATACCGGAATCACGGAGCGTTGATACCGGCTTGTGTCCTCAGCGTGACTCGCTACGGCCTGGAGTCGATTGCCCGCTCCGGTACCTTGTGTCGAATGCGAGTGGCTCCGAGCGCAGTGCGACCCCGTGGCGCCGCCTGTTCGACTGCCCGCGGCGAGCGTCGCACAGTATGCCGCACGGGTACTCCTTCGCGCTGGAATATGCCCGAAGCGCTTGTTGGCGTGACTGTACGTCAACCATGCTGTCCCACAAGGGATTCACGTTGCGTGATCCTTGTCCCGGCCGTTGTTCTGGCCATGCAGAAAATGGCTACGATCGTGGCCCTCGTGAGGCGCGAGCCTAAGTGTCCGCCGGTTCGGATGGTGTGAGCGGTGCAGGTGCTTCAAGTGCAGCTGGAGATCCGGCCCGACCCCGCAGAAGTGGGGCGGGCCCGGCGGTGGGCCCGCTCCCGCCTGGCCGGGTCCGGCATACAGGCCGACGAACCCCTCGCCGAGACGCTGGTCCTGCTCGTCTCCGAACTCGTCACCAACGCCGTGGTGCACACCGGCCGTCCCGCCGTCCTGCGGCTGTCCCTGCCGCCCGTGGTGACGGACGAGGCCACGGTCCGGCTCGAGGTCGCGGACCGCAGCGGCCGGGCCCCCGTGCCCCGGTGCGCCGGCGACGACGCGACCGGCGGCCGGGGTCTGGCGCTCGTGGACGGCCTCGCCGACCGCTGGGGCTGGAGCGTCGAGGCCACCGGCAAGCGCATCTGGTGCGAACTGGACCGGTGTGCGAAGTCCGGCGACCTGACGGCCTCGTGCGGGGGCGCCGCCGTGGTGTACGACGGCGGGGCGCCGTTCGAGGGCCTGGCGTACGAAGCGGTGTAGTGCCGCCGCAGGCGGTCCGCGCCTGCCGGATGCGGCCCGCGCCTGCCGGATGTGGTGTACGGCGGCACATGCCGCGGGTGTGTGCGGCGGGGCCGGGGCATCGATGCACCGGGTCGGCGGGTTCGGCCGGGCCATGCGGCGATGCGCCGGGACGTGCTTCCGTGCGCGCCTACGGCAAAAGCCTCAACTGCGACATATCGCCGAACGGGTGTTGACGGGTCGTGACCGCTTGCTCACGCTTGTGGGCAGCGATTCGCCGAGAGGGGACGACGAGGGCTTCGGTGGACGGCAGCCCTCGACGAGTGTGAGTCGCGATTCGGCGTCGGCTTCCTTCAGGGCCAGGGAGCCGGGGCGGGAGCGCCGGAGTCGGGTGGCGGCGCGCGCTGCCGTGCTCGGGGCGAGCAGCGCGGCGCCGCCATCCAGCTGCAGCGGGTGGCGGCCCGGTGCGGCGACGGGGCCTGTGGCCCGCCGGACCGCAGGGCGGTTCACAGGACGGCGACGGGCGCCACCGGCGAGCCGGTCGCCCCGGTGAAGGGCTCGGGGGTGGCCGTCAGCAGGAACGCGTACCGCCCCGCTTCTCCACAGGCTGTGGACAACGTTTCGAGATTCCAGTTCTGGCCCTGCGGCATGCCCATCTCCACGAGGTGGAGCGCGTGCACCGGAAGCCAGAGGTCCGCCACCTCCGGCGGGAACACCTCGAAGGTCAGGGTGTCGTTGGCGACGGCCGCGACGTCGCGCGCGTGGAACCACTCCGGCGTACGGATCGACAGCCCCGGCGACGGATACGCGTAGCCGTGCCGGTCGCCGGCCAGGCAGGTCCGCATCTGCCCGGTCCGCACGAGCACGATGTCGCCGGCCCCGACCCGTGTGCCGGCCAGCTCCTCGGCGGCGTCCAGGTCCTCGGGCGTGACGGCGTACCCGCCGTCGAGCCGGTCCGTGCCGCGGGCCCGGGCGACGTCCAGCAGTACTCCGCGTGAGACCACGTGCCGGACCGTGCCGATGCCGCTGAACCCGGCGCCACCGTGCGGGGTGACGGTGCCGGCCGGGCGGCCGTTGTAGAGCCGGCCTGAGTGCGAGACGTGCGGCAGCGCGTCCCAGTGGGTGGCCGCCTGGAGTCCCATGGTCACGACGTCGTCGCTGCACGCGACCGTGCCCGGGCCGAAGACCTCCTGGTTGATCTGCACCATGGCGTGCAGGGGGTTGACGCGTCCGGGGATCACGCCGGTCTGCACGCCGTCCTGCTGGAGGGGCAGGGCGAGGGGAATGCGCAGGCCGCTGCGGACGGTCGCCGCGGCCTGCCTGACGACCTCGTCGGTGATCAGGTTCAGCGTGCCGATCTCGTCGTCGGCTCCCCAACGCCCCCAGTTGTTCACGCGTTCGGCGATGTCGTGGAACGCGTCCGGCAGCGACATGAGTCCTCCCCGGGGCTTGTCTTCCCGTATCTGACGGGCCGTAGAATTCGGGAACCGACAATCTAACGGTCCGTCAGAAACCGTGGGACGGGAAGGGGCCGGGCGTGGGGAACTTCTTGGCAGGCAAGGTCGTCGCCGTCACGGGTGCGGGGCGGGGCATCGGCCGGGCGGTCGCGCTCGCGGCGGCGGCCGAGGGTGCGAAGGTCGTGGTCAACGACTACGGCGTCGCGGTCGACGGGGGCTCGCCGACCAGTGAGGTCGCCCAGGCCGTGGTGAAGGAGATCGAGGCGGCGGGCGGGGAGGCGGTGGCCGTCGCCGACGACATCTCCACGATGGCGGGCGGGCAGCGGGTCGTCGACGTGGCGCTGACCTCGTACGGGCGGCTGGACGGTGTGGTCTGCGTGGCCGGGATCCTGCGCGAGCGGATGCTGTTCAACATGACCGAGGAGGAGTGGGACCCGGTCGTCGCGACGCACCTGAAGGGCACGTTCACGGTGTTCCGGGCGGCGTCCGCGATCATGCGGAAGCAGCGGACCGGGACGTTGATCGGCTTCACCAGCGGCAACCACCAGGGGTCCGTCTCCCAGGCCAACTACAGCGCCGCGAAGGGCGGGATCATCTCCCTGGTGCGCAGCGCCGCGCTGGGGCTGCACAAGTACGGGGTGACCGCGAACGCGGTGGCGCCGGTGGCGCGGACGCGGATGTCGGCGGGCGTGCCGATGGAGCTGGCCGAGATCGGCGAGCCGGAGGATGTCGCCGCGCTGGTGGTGTACCTGCTGTCCGACGCGGCCTCCCGGGAGGGGATCACCGGGCAGGTGTACACGGTGGCCGGGGCGAAGATCGCGGTGTGGGCGCAGCCGAGGGAGTTGCGTGCCGCGTATGCCTCCGGCGGATGGACGGTGGAACGGATCGCGGAGTTTCTGCCGGGGTCGGTGGGGGTGGATCCGATGCCGTTGCTGGAGCGGGTGGGGGAGATGGAGAGGGCGGCGGGTCGGGGGGAGCGGCCGAACGCCCAGTAGCTCGGGGGTGGGGGCGTGTGGCGGGTGCGGGTGGTTCGTGGTCGTTCGCGCAGTTCCCCGCGTCCTTGTGGGGGCGTCGAGCCGCGGGCAGTCGTGCCGCTTGGGGCGGCGCGGGTGGGCGCGGGCGGCACCCCGCGGCGCCGGGTTGCGCGCGCCCCGCCTCAGCGTCATCGGACAGTCACTTCGATCCAAGGCGGCGACCGTGGACTTCGGATTTGCCCGAGAGGACCAGGAGTTTCGTGACGAAGCCCGGGTCTGGCTTGCCGAGAACGTCAAAGGCGCGACGGACCGGCGCACTTGGGAGCGCACGCTCGGTGCAGCCGGTTGGATCGGGCTCGGTTGGGGCGCGGACGGCTACGGCAATCGCACGGCCACCCTCCCCCAGCAGGTCGTCTGGGCCGAGGAGTACGCGCGGTCGGGGGCGCCGCCGCGTTCCGGGCACATCGGGGAGAACCTGCTCGCGCCCACGCTCCTCGCCCACGGCAGTGACGAGCAGAAGTCGCGCTTCCTGCCTCCGATCGCCGCCGGAGTGGAACTGTGGTGCCAGGGATACAGCGAACCCGGCGCCGGATCGGACCTGGCCGGAATCCGGACCGCGGCCGTGCCCGAGCCGGACGGCCTCGGGTACCGGGTCAGCGGACAGAAGATCTGGACGTCGCTCGCCCACGAGGCGGACTGGTGCTTCGTACTGGCCAGGACCGAACGCGGCTCGGTGCGGCACCACGGCCTGTCCTTCCTGATCGTTCCCATGGACCAGCCCGGCCGGATCGAGGTCCGTCCCATCCGGCAGATGACCGGCACCAGCGACTTCAACGAGGTCTTCTTCGACGGCGCCCGCGCGGAGCACGTCGTCGGCGGCGCGGGCAACGGCTGGCGCGTCGCCATGAGCCTGCTCGGCTTCGAACGGGGTGTGTCCACGCTCGCCCAGCAGATCGGCTTCGCCGAGGAACTGGCCGCGGTGGTGCGGGCGGCCGTGTCGTCGGGCGCGGTGCGGGACCCCGTCGTACGGGAACGGCTCGTGCGGCAGTGGGCCGAGCTGCGCACGATGCGCTGGAACGCCCTGCGTACGCTGGGGGGTTCCGGTGACGCGGGCGCCCCGAGCGTGGCCAAGCTGCTGTGGGCCGGCTGGCACCAGCGGCTCGGGGAGCTGGCCGTGCTGGTGCGCGGCGCGGCGGCAGGGGTGGGCCCCGCCGACTGGTCGGCCCCGGCGCCGTACGAACTGGACGCCGCGCAGCACCTGTTCCTCTTCTCGCGGGCCGACACGATCTACGGCGGCTCTGACCAGATCCAGCGCACGATCATCGCCGAGCGGGTGCTCGGCCTGCCCAGGGAGCCCAAGGGGGCCGTGTGATGCGAGGCGTGATCTTCGACGGGAAGCAGGTCCGGGTCGTGACGGACCTGGAGGTGAGCGAGCCCGGGCCGGGCGAGGTGCGGGTCGCGATCTCGGCGGCCGGGCTGTGCCACAGCGATCTGTCGGTGGTGGACGGGACCATCCCCTTCCCCGTGCCCGTGGTGCTCGGCCATGAGGGGGCCGGGGTCGTGGAGGCGGTGGGTGTGGGCGTCACCCATGTCGCGCCCGGGGACCATGTGGCGCTGTCCACCCTGGCGAACTGCGGTACGTGCGCGGAGTGCGACCGGGGGCGGCCGACCATGTGCCGGCGGGCCATCGGGCGCCCGGGCCGGCCGTTCGGTCACGGCGGCTCACCGGTGCACCAGTTCGCGTCCAACTCGGCGTTCGCCGAGCGCACGGTCGTCAAGGCCGTACAGGCGGTCCGCATCCCCGACGACATCCCGCTGACCTCGGCCGCGCTCATCGGGTGCGGGGTGCTGACCGGGGTGGGCGCCGTACTGAACCGGGCGCGGGTGGACCGCGGTGACAGCGTCCTGGTCATCGGGACGGGCGGCATCGGCCTGAACGTGCTCCAGGGGGCCCGGCTGGCGGGCGCCGGGCGGATCGTGGCCGTCGACGCCAACCCGGCGAAGGAGGAGGCCGCACGCCGGTTCGGTGCCACCGACTTCCTGACGTCCGCCGAGGCGGTGCCGGAGCTGCTGCCCACGGGTGTGGACCACGCCTTCGAGTGCGTCGGCCGGGTGGAGCTGATCCGGCAGGCGATCGACGCGCTGGACCGGCACGGCCAGGCGATCCTCCTCGGGGTCCCGCCCGCCACGGCCGAGGCGTCCTTCCGCGTCTCCTCGATGTACCTGGACAAGTCCATCCTGGGCTGCCGCTACGGTTCCTCACGCCCGCAGCGCGACATCGCCCTGTACGCCGAGCTGTACCGCCAAGGGCGCCTCCTGCTCGACGAACTGGTCACCCGGACCTATCCGGTCGAGGACTTCGAGAAGGCGGCGGCGGACGCGGAGGCCGGACGGGTGGCGCGGGCGGTGCTCACCTTCTGAGGACGGCGGCAGTGCTCACCTTTGAGGACGGGATCACCTTGCGGACGGGATCACCTTGAGGACGGGATCACTTTGAGGACGGCGCTGGTCACCTTCTGAGGGCCGCGGTGCTCACTTCCTGAGAGCGGCGGCCCCGTCGTTCTCCGCCCGGAACGTCCGCCGGTAGGCCGTGGGCGTGACACCCAGGGCCGTCTGGAGGTGCTGGCGCATCGACTGGGCCGTGCCGAAGCCCGCGTCCCGGGCCACCTGGTCGACGGAGCGGTCGGTGGACTCCAGGAGGTGGCGGGCCCGCTCCACCCGCTGCTGGGTGAGCCACTGGCCGGGGCTGACGCCGGTCTCCTCGCGGAAGCGGCGGGTGAAGGTGCGCACCGACATGGACTCCCGGGCGGCCATGTCGCGCAGCTGGATCGGTTCGTGGAGACGGCCCAGGGCCCAGGCGCGGGCCGAGGTCGTCGTCGCCTGCTGCGGGTCCGGTACCGGCCGGTGGATGTACTGCGCCTGACCGCCGTCGCGGTGCGGCGGTACGACCGTGCGGCGGGCCACGTCGTTCGCGACCGCTGTGCCGTGGTCCCGGCGCACCATGTGCAGGCACAGGTCGATGCCGGCCGCGACACCGGCGGAGGTCAGGACGTCGCCGTCATCGATGAACAGGACGTCGGGGTCGACCTCGACACGCGGGAAGAGACGCTGCAAACGGTCGGCGTCGGCCCAGTGCGTGGTGGCGGGGCGGCCGTCCAGGAGACCGGCGGCGGCGAGGACGTAGACGCCGATGCAGATCGCCGCGAGCCGGGTGCCGGGGCGGATGTGGGCCAGGGCGGCGGCCAGTTCGCCGGTGAGCACGCCCTGCTCGAAGACCGGGCCGAGTTCGTACGACGCCGGGATGATCACGGTGTCGGCGGTGGCCAGGGTCTCGGGGCCGTGCTCGACCTGGATGGCGAAGTCGGCGTCGGTCTGCACCGGGCCCGGGGGACGGACCGAGCAGGTGACGACGTCGTACAGCAGGCGTCCCTCGGCGTCGCGGGGGCGGCCGAAGATGCGGTGCGGGATGCCCAGCTCGAAGGGGAGCAGGCCGTCCAGGGCGAGGACGACCACGCGGTGCGGGCGGAACTCCGGCTCACGGCTCATGCTCCGATCCTATGGCCCGATCCTGACGAATGCTGTCCTCCGGGCCACTCGATGGCGTGCACCGCAGGCCGGAAGCTCTATGTCGTGACCCAGACAACCGAAGCAGCGGCTGTGCGGCAGCCGCCGGAGCCGACCCGTGCGCGCGTGCACCGCGCATGGTTCGTCGCCGCCGTGACCTTTGTGACGATCATCGGCGCCGCCGCCTTCCGTTCCGTGCCGGGCCTGCTCATCGACCCGCTGCACGAGGAGTTCGACTGGTCGCGCGGCACGATCGGCGCCGCCGTCTCGGTGAACCTGGCGCTGTACGGTCTGACGGCCCCGTTCGCGGCGGCCCTGATGGACCGCTTCGGCATCCGCCGGGTCGTCGCGGTCGCCCTGACCGTGATCGCCGCCGGTTCCTGGCTCACCGTGTGGATGACCGCGGCCTGGCAGCTGATGCTGTGCTGGGGCCTGCTCGTCGGCCTCGGCTCCGGCTCCATGGCGCTGGCCTTCGCGGCGACCGTCACCAACCGCTGGTTCACCGCACGGCGCGGCCTGGTCAGCGGCATCCTCACCGCCGCCTCGGCCTCCGGCCAGCTGATCTTCCTGCCCCTGCTGTCCTGGATCATCGACCGGTACGACTGGCGCCCGGCGGCCGTGACGGTCGCGCTCGCCGCGCTCGCGGTCGTGCCGTTCGTGTGGCTCCTGCTGCACGACCACCCGGCCGACGTCGGCCAGAAGCCGTACGGGGCGGCCGAGTTCGTGCCGAAGCCGGCGCCCGTCCGCGGTGCGGCCCGCCGGGCCGTGACCGTCCTGCTCTCCGCCGTGCGCACCGGCCCGTTCTGGCTGCTCGCCGGCACCTTCGCGATCTGCGGCGCCTCCACCAACGGCCTGATCCAGACCCACTTCATCCCCGCGGCCCACGACGAGCACATGCCCGTCCAGGCCGCCGCGTCCCTGCTCGCGGTCATCGGCGTCTTCGACGTCGTCGGCACGATCGCCTCCGGCTGGTTCACGGACCGCTTCGAGCCGCGCCGCCTGCTGGCGGTGTACTACGCGCTGCGGGGCGTGTCGCTGATGTTCCTCCCGCTCCTGCTGGGCCCCGCGGTCCACCCTCCGATGATCTTCTTCATCGTCTTCTACGGCCTCGACTGGGTCGCCACGGTCCCGCCGACCCTCGCCCTGTGCCGCGAGCAATACGGCGAGGACAGCGCGATCGTCTTCGGCTGGGTCCTCGCCTCCCACCAGGTCGGGGCCGCCCTCGTCGCCTTCCTGGGCGGTGTCGCCCGCGACACGTTCGGCACGTACGACGTGGTCTGGTACGCGTCGGGGGCGCTGTGCGCGGCGGCGGCGTTGATGGCGCTGGTGATCCGGCGGCGCGGGGCGGGGACGGCGGTGGGGAGCTGAGGGGCCCGAGGCGGAGCGCTCGGGCGCTCATGTGGCGCCTTTGAGCCCTTCGTCGATGCGGGTCCTCAGCGAGCGCAGCGCCTGCCTGAGCTCCGCCGGTTCGATGTCCGTGACATCGGCGTCGAACGTCAGGAGCAGCCCGGCCAGCCCTGCCCAGGACCACGCACCGAGCGTGAGCCGGCAGCTGGAGTCGGTGTCGTGCTCGACCGTCGACCCGCCCGGGGCGAACCGGGCGACGACGGGCGCGGGCAGTGCGACGAGTGCCGATCCGCGGCAGGGCCACTGCGCCAGGGTGTCGCCGCGGTCGTGTGTGCTCATGACGAATGCGGCCGGATCGCCGTGCGGGACGTCGCGGCGGTCGAAGGTTCTCCCCGTGGGCATGCGGGGTTCGAGGCGGTCGACGCGCATCGCGCGCCAGCGGTCCGCCTCCGGTTCGAACGCGACGAGGTACCACCGTGCCGCCCACACCACGAGGTCGTGCGGCTCCAGCGTGAGCGTCGTCCGGTCGTCCTCGCCGGTGTAGTCCACGCGCACGATGTGCCGGCGGTTGATGGCGCCACCGATGACGCGGACGAGCTCGGCGTCGAGGGGAGCAGCGGGGAATTCCCAGTAGTTGCGCGCCGCGGAGACGGTGAACGGCTCGGTGCGGATGCGGCTGCGGGCGGGCATCACCTGCTGGAGCGTGGCGAGGGCGCGGGCCGAGTTCTCGCGGATGCCGGACAGGACCGCGGGGACGGTCTGGAGTGCCACGGCCGCCGCGATCGCCTGGTCCTCGTCGAAGACGACGGGCGGCAAGCGGGTGGCGCGGCCGAGCCGGTAGCCGCCGCCCGCCCCGCGCACGGCCTCGATCTCGTACCCGAGCTCCCTGAGCGTGTCGATGTCGCGTCGCACGGTCCGGACGGAGACACCGAGCCTCTCCGCGAGCTCTCCGGCGGTCAGGGTGGCGCCGATGCCGAAGATCGACAGCAGCCTGAGCGCTCGCGCGGAGGTCACAGCCATGCCCCGTCCCCCCCGTCCCCTCCCGCCCCGGAAAGCGGCCATTGGGTGGCAACTATATGTGTGACCTTGGCCGGCATGACTGCTTCTGAGGCCCACCGAGAGGGCACACACGCCCCCGACGCTCCCCCCGCACTCGTCTCCGGCGCAGGCGCGAGCCTGGCGCTCCTGGTCGTGCTGTTCGGCTCCTTCATGGATCTCGTCGACGCGACGATCGTCACCGTCGCGGCCCCGGCGATCGCCCGCGACACGGGGGCGGGCGACGCGCAGATCCAGTGGACGATCGCCGCCTACACCCTCGCGCTGGGCGCGGGACTGATCACCGGCGGACGGCTCGGTGACCAGTTCGGCCGCAAGCGCCTTTTCATGATCGGACTGGCCGGATTCATGGTCACGTCCGCCCTCTGCGCGCTCGCCGTCGGTCCGGGGATGCTCATCGGCATGCGCGCCGCCCAGGGACTGGCCGCGGGGATCATGGTCCCGCAGGTGTTCGGCGTGATCCGCGCATCCTTCGCCCCGGCAGAGCGCGCCAAGGCATTCGGTGCCTACGGGGCCGTCCAGGGGCTCGCCGCGGTCGCGGGCCCCCTGCTGGGCGGCCTCCTCGTCGAAGCCGACCTGTTCGGCCTGGGATGGCGCACCATCTTCTGGATCAACGTCCCCCTCTCGGTCCTCGCCCTCGTCGTCGGGGCGAAGGTCCTGCCGGAGTCCCGTGCCGCCTCCACCGGGCGACTGGACCTCGTGGGGGCACTCCTGGCGGCCTCGGGCATCCTGCTCCTCCTGCTCCCGATCATCCAGACCGAGACATGGGGATGGACCCCGGTCAGTTACGCCCTCCTGGCGGCGGGGGTCGTCCTGCTCACGATGTTCCTCGCGTACGAGCGCAAGCTCGCCGCGAGCGGGGGTGAACCCGCCTTCGACCCCGCCCTGCTCAAGATCCGCGCTTTCACCATCGGCCTGGGCGCGTCCGTGCTCTTCTTCGGCGGTATCGGATCGTTCTTCCTCACCCTGTCGGTCTACCTCCAGGCCGGCACCGGCCGGACCGCATGGGAGACCGGCTTGGTGATCCTGCCCTATGCCCTCGGCTCGATCATCACCTCAGGACTCGGTGTGGCCCTGGCCGCCAGGGCGGGCAGAGCGCTGCTGGTCACCGGCTCGCTCACCATCGCGGCGTCTCAGCTCGTGCTCCTGGCCGTCATCACGGACGACAGCGACCCCGGATACCGGCTCCTCGCACTCGCCCTGTTCATCGGCGGCCTCGGACTGGGCCTCGCCGCACCCGTCCTCGTCAACGTCGTGCTCGCCGGTGTCCCCGGACGCGATGCGGGCGCGGCGGGCGGAGTCCTCTCCACCGTCAACCAGATCGGCGCCGCCATCGGCATCGCCGTTCTCGGCACGGTCTTCTTCGCCGCCGTCACCGGATCGACGACCGACGCACCGGGAGCGGCCGGCCACGGTCACGCGCTCGGCGTCGTCCTCGTCGTCTCGGCGGTGCTCTACCTCGTGGCGGCGCTCGTGATGCTCGCGCTTCCGAAGACCGCGGCAGAGCACGGCGCACAGGCCAGGCCGTGAGGGCGTACCCGTCCGGGTCCGACAGCCCGAAGACGTGCCTTAGCCGCACGTGCGGCGGGCACTCCCGGAACTGCCGCTCCGCATATCCTCTGGAGTCGGCAACTCCCCTTCTCCGAAAGGTCGATCGATGACACTCGGCATGGTCCTCGGTGACGTGGTCGTCGTGACTGCGCGCGTTCGCTCACGTTCGACCTTCCGAGGAGTCCGCCGTGTCCACGATCCACTGGATCGAGGCTCAACCCCGTTCCGCCCGCTGGCACTCTGAGTCCGGGCTGCCCCTGCCCCGCCGGGTCGTCGTCGCCGACGACGGCATGCGGGCCGCCGTCGCCCATCGGCTGGCCTGTGAGGGCACCGCGTTGCTGTGGCGCGGGGATTTCCACAACGCCCGCCGGTTGCTGCGCGCCATGGATCGCCGCGTCGGCCGCGGCGTGCCCGGTACGCCGGGCTCTCCGGCCGAGGCGTTCCATGCCCACCGCCGCGCCCGCGCCCATCGCGCCCGTGTGCTGGGCAAGTTGCTCGTCCTGCTGGAGGAGGACCACGCCCTGGCCCTGCGTCGCGCGCCGGATGTGCGCCGGGCGTGCGACGAGGCCTACGGGCCGCCGTCCGGCGGGCCGGTCGCCGTCGCCCTCACGGAACTGCTGGGTGTGATCGGCGCCCGGGAGTGGCGGGAGAAGGGCGTGCACGTACCGGCGCTGGGCGCGCGGATCCACCCGCACTACGGGGTGTTCGCGCCGACCAGGAGCGAGTACGTCGATCTCGTCGCGCGGGCGCCGCTGCCGCGCGGGGGTGCCGTGCGTACGGCGTTCGACCTGGGCACCGGCACCGGGATCCTCGCCGCCGTCCTCGCCCGGCGTGGGGCCGGGCACGTGGTGGCCACGGACCTCAGCTCCCGGGCCCGGGCGTGCGCACGCGAGAACGTACGGCGGTTGGGCCTTGAGGCGACGGTCCGCGTCACCGGACCCGGCCTGTACCCCGGCGGACGTGCCGACCTCGTCGTCTGCAACCCGCCCTGGCTGCCCGCCCGGCCCGCCTCCGACCTCGACCTCGGCGTCTACGACCCGGGGGGTGCCATGCTCCGAGGCTTCCTGAGCGGACTCGCCGGCCGGCTGGAACCCGGCGGCGAGGGCTGGCTCGTACTGTCCGACCTCGCCGAACGGCTCGGGCTGCGCGACCGCGGTGAGGTGCCCGCCTCCGTCGAAGCGGCGGGGTTGCGCGTCGTCGGCCGGCTGGACACCCGCCCGCGCCACCCCCGCGCACGGGACACGGGCGATCCGCTGCACGCCGCGCGGGCCGGCGAGATCACGTCGCTGTGGCGGCTGGCGGCGGCCTGAGTCGCGGCTCGTGCCCGCGACGTCCCGTCGTACGCCCGCCGTCGCGGGACAGGCGAGACTTCGCGGACACGGTCTAGGGGGCCGACAGCCGGGCGAAGCGTCCTCGGTGGAAGAGCAGCGGTCCGTCCGGATCGTCCTCGCCCGTGCCGAGGGCGTTCACCCGGCCGACCACGATGAGGTGGTCGCCGCCCGGGTGGACGGCGTGGATCGTGCAGTCGATCCACGCCACGGTGCCCGCCAGCCGGGGCGAGCCGGACGCCGGGGCCGCGTCGTACGCCACCCCCGCGAACTTGTCCGCTCCGCTCACCGCGAAAGAGCGGCACAGCTCGGCCTGACCGGCGCCCAGGACGTTCACGCAGAACACCCCGGCGCGGGCGATCCGCGGCCAGGTCGTCGACGTCCGGCCGACCATGAAGGCGACGAGGGGCGGGTCGAGGGAGAGGGAGGTGAAGGACTGGCAGGCGAAGCCGGCGGGAGGGTCGCCGGCCAGGGCAGGGGGTGCCGTGACGACGGCCACGCCCGACGCGAAGTTCCCCAGGACTCTGCGGAACTCACGTTCGTCGAGCGGCGCCCGCTCGTCGGCACCGACACAGCGCAGTTCGGGCCGCGGCAGCGCCTCGACCGGCTCCGGGGCGGCCGCGCCGGCCGACCTGAGGAAGCGGACGGCGGCTTCCGCCATCCCTGCTTGTCCCATCACACCCGTCATTAAACCTGACGCATCGTCAGATCGGAAGGGTCAGCGTCCTCCGAACTCCGCGCCCCGCCGCTCCACGAAGCTCCGCACGCCCTCCCGCGCGTCCGCAGTCGTCATGTTGATCTCCTGTGCGGCGGCCTCGGCGGCGAACGCGGTGGCGCGGTCGGTGTCCAGGGAGGCGTTGACGAGCTGCTTGGTCAGGGCGAGGGCGCGGGTCGGCCCGGCGGCGAGGCGCTCGGCCCAGGCCCGCGCCGTCTTCCGCAGCTCCTCGTCCGGTACCACCCGGTTGACCAGCCCGAAGCGTTCGGCGTCCGGCGCGGTGAGCGCGTCGCCGAAGAACATCAGCTCCTTCGCCCGCTGCGGACCGACGAGCCGCGGCAGGAGGTAGGCGCCGCCGCCGTCGGGGACCAGACCGCGGCGCACGAACACCTCCACGAAGCGGGCGGATTCGGCCGCGAGGACCAGATCGCAGGCGAACGCGAGGTGCGCGCCGAGGCCGGCCGCCGTGCCGTTCACCGCCGCGATCACCGGCTTCTCACAGTCGAGCACGGCGGCGATCAGACGCTGGGCACCGGTGCGCAGTGTGCGTGCGACATCGCCCGCGAGGCGTTCGCCGGGCACGCCGGCCCCCCGGAGGTCCGCACCGGAGCAGAAGCCGCGGCCCGCCCCCGTGATCACGACAGCCCGCACCTCCGCCGTGGCCGAGGCATCCGCCAGCAGCCGGATGACCTCCTCGCGCTGCCCGGGGGTCAGGGCGTTGAGGCTCTCGGGCCGGTTGAGGGTCACGGACAGGACGTGGTCCGAGGTCGTGTGCAGCACCGCGGGCTCCGTCATCAGCGGCACACCGCCAGCGCGTCCAGCGCCACGGCACCCTGCCCCTGCGGCAGCACCATCAGCGGGTTGACGTCGAGCTCCGCGAGCTGATCGCCGAGTTCCAGGGCCATGCGCTGCACCCGCAGAACCACCTCGACCAGCGCGTCCAGATCCGCCGGCGGCCGCCCCCGGACGCCGTCCAGCAGGGCCCGTCCGCGCAGCCCGGCGAGCATGTCCCGCGCCTGCTCCTCCCCGAAGGGCGGCACCCCCACGGCGGTGTCGCGCAGCACCTCGACGAGCACACCGCCGAGTCCGACGGTCACGGTCGGGCCGAACAGGTCGTCGTGGGCGACACCGACGACCATCTCCACGCCCTGCTCCACCATCTGGCAGACCAGGACGCCGTCCAGGGCGACGTCCTCGTAGCGGGCGATGTCGGTCAGCTCGCGGTAGGCGTCGCGGACCTGGCTGGCCGAGGTCAGCCCGATCTTCACCAGGCCCAGCTCCGTCTTGTGGGCGATGCGGGCACCGGAGGCCTTCATCACCACCGGGTAGCCCACGAGCCCGGCCGCGCGGACGGCCGCCGCCGCACTGGTCACCAGCTGTTCGCGCGGTACGCGGATGCCGTACGCCCGCAGCAGCTGCTTAGCCGCGTGCTCGCTCAGCTGCCGGCCGGGCTGCATCAGGGCCTGCGCCTTGCGGTAGGACGGCGAGGGGGTGCGCGGGGCCTCGTCGAAGGGGGAGCGGTAGGCGGTCGTGAAGCGGTGGTGGGCCAAGTGGGCGCGGACGGCGGTGAGGCAGTTGCCGACCGTGCGGAAGGTGGCCACGCGGGAGGAGCCGAGCAGGACCTCGCGGTAGGCGGGCTCCGTGCCGACCGGCGACCCCCACACCACGCACACCAGCTTGTCCGTGCGCTCGGCCGCGTCCACCAGGTCCCGGACGAGCCGGTCGCTGAGCGGCGGGAACGGCCCGGTGACCGGGCAGATCAGCACGCCGACGGCGGGATCGTCGAGGATGGCGTCGATGATCTTCCGGCCGCGTTCGTCCCCGACCGGATGGCCGCCGTTGTCGACCGGGTTGGCGACGGACAGGTACTCGGGGATCCACCGGTGCAGCTCGGCCTGCTTGGCCTCGGACAGGACCGGCAGGCTCAGGCCCGCCCCGGTCGCCAGGTCGGCGACGTGCGCGCCCGTGCCGCCCGAGATGGAGTAGACGACGACGCCGTCCGCGCGCGGCGGCCGGGCTCGAGCCAACAGGGCTGCGGTGTCCTGGAGTTCGTCGAGTCCGTCGACGCGGATCACGCCGTACTGCCGCAGCGCCGCGTCCACCACCGCGTCCGCGCCGGTCAGTCTGCCGGTGTGCGAGGCGGCCGTGCGGGCGCCGGTCTCGGTGCGGCCCACCTTGACGGCGACGACCGGGACCCCGCGCCGGGCGGCCCGGTCGGCGGCGAGCAGGAAGGAGCGGCCGTCCTTCAGCCCTTCGAGGTAGCAGGCGATGGCGCCGACCTCGGGCTGCTCGGCGAAGTAGGAGAGGAAGTCGGCGCTGTCCAGGTCGGCCTCGTTGCCGGTGGGGGCCCAGTGGGAGAGGCGGATGCCGAGTTCCTGCAGGGCGAAGACGGGTCGGCCCTGGTGGCCGGACTGGGTGATCAGCGCGATCGCAGGGCCCTGCAGGTCGTCGCGGAACCGCTCGAAGGCGTTGAGGTTGGTGTTGGGGCCCAGCAGCCGCAGCCCGGACTGTGCGACGGCTGCGGCCAGTCGCCGCTGGGCGGCCTCGCCCTCGGACCCGGTCTCCGCGAACCCGGACGCGAACACGACAGCGAACCGGGCCTTGGCCTCGGCCAGTTCCTCGATCACCGGCAGGGGGTCGCCGACCAGCACCACGGCGAGATCGACCTGCTCGGGCAGATCGGCGACGGAAGGGGAGCAGGGGATGCCGAAGACGGACGGCCTGCTGGGATGCACCGGGTACAGCCGGGCACCGACCCGCTCCGCCCAGTCGGCCAGCTGCCGCGTGATGCCGGTGTTGGGGCGGCCCTCGGCGTCCGAGGCGCCGATCACGGCGGCGGACCGGGGGCGGAAGAAACGGTCCAGGTCGGGTACGTCGGCGTGCAGTGGCCGTCCGCTGACGTCGAGGTCGCCCGCCTGGGCCGGCCTGCCGTGCACGACGGGCCCGGACCGCTCGCCACAGGCGATGGCCCGGGTCCGGCGGGAGTCGGTGGTGAGGGTGCCGTGAGTCGATCCAAGCATCGTTTCCGCCCGCTCCTGTGAGACAGCCGCTAACTGACGCCTTGTCAGATTACTGAACTGATGCGACGTCAGGAACGGTGTGAGCGGGCAAAGTTGCCGAAGTCGTCGACCGGGTGGCGCCCTGGTGTTTCAGCCCGGCAGGCGGGACACGCTCCCCGTGCCGCTCCTCGCGACGGCCTTCGCGATCTTCACCGCGTCCAGCGCCAGCTCGCGGAGGTTGCCGCTGATCGGGTTGGTGAAGCCGGTGAAGTACAGGCCGGGGGCGGTCTTCGGGGTGCGGGCGCCGTGGACGACGGGTTTGCCGTGGTCGTCGAGGACGTCCAGGTGGCCGACCAGGCCCTCCAGGGCGCGGACATAACCGGTGGCGGCGATCACCACGTCCGGGGAGATCCTGCTGCCGTCGGCCAGGGCGATCTTGTCGCCGTTCTCGAAGCCCTCCACGGCGGCCACGATCTCCACCCTGCCCTTGCGCACCGCGTCGATCAGACCGACGTCCTGCACCGGGATCGCCCCCTGCTTCACCCGGGTGTACAGCCCGGTGTCGGGGCGCGGCAGTCCGTGGGCCGACAGGTCGGGCACCGCCACCCTGGCCTGCGCCCGGGAGATCCCGTCGACCAGGCCGACCGGCAGCCGGCGGACGAGGATGCCGCTGTACTGGGCGGCCCAGCCGGCGGTCGAACGGCGCACGATGTGGGGGACCGTGCGCACCGCGAGCCGGACCCGGGAGGCACCGCTCTCCACCAGGTCGACGGCGATCTCGGCGCCGGTGTTGCCGACCCCGACGACGAGGACGTCCCGGCCCGCGTAGGGCTTGCCGCTGCGGTACTCGCCGGCGTGCAGGAACTCGCCGGTGAAGGCGGTGCGGCCGGGCCAGTCCGGCAGGCGCGGGGTGTGGTTGTAACCGGTGGCGACGACCACCGCCGCGCCGGTCAGTTCCCGGCCGCCGGTGGCGTGCAGCAGCCAGCCCGTGCCGTCGGGGGTGCGCTCGACGCGGGACACCTCGACGCCGGTGACGATCTCCAGACGGTGGTGCTCGGCGTACTTCTCCAGGTACCGCACCACGTTGTCCCGGGACACCCACCGTCCGAACCGGCGCGGCATCGGAAGTCCGGGCAGGGCCGAGAGGCGGCGGGTGGTGTGCAGGTGCAGCCGGTCGTAGTGGCGGCGCCAGGACGCCCCGACATGGTCGGACTTCTCCAGAACGACGGCCCGTACGCCCCGGGCGCGCAGCGCGTAGGCCACGGAGAGCCCGCCGGGGCCGCCGCCGATGACGTAGACGGGGCGGTCGGGTGGGGGCTGTGCGGAGGCGTGTGTGGGGGATGTGGAGTCGGCCATGAGCGCGAGCGTAATCACGGGACTGCTTGATGGGTCTCGGTCAAGACCGGAATTGGTTTCGGATTGATCACGGCTGTAGGGAGAGGGGGTGGGGCCCGTGGCGCCGGGGGTTTGGTTGCGGCGGGGTGGTGATCGTTTCTGGCGGGCGCCGGGGGGTGCCGGCCGGGAGTGGGGCGCTACGGGGGCTTGCGCATCCACTGATCTGACGTACCGTCAGATTGCATGGACGCGATCTGGCTCACCGGAGCGGAATGGCTGGCCGTGCTGCGGATCGGGCTCGGGCTGTGGTGGCTGGAGAGCTGGCGGCACAAGGACCGCAAGGCCTGGTTCGAGCGGGGCACGGGCATCGCGTGGGCCGCCGGCATAGCCGCCGAGCACCGCTGGAGCGCCGTCCGTTCGGGCTTCGAGGCGGCCGTCGCGCCGCGCCCGCGCGTGATGGCGTACGTCGTCGTCTACGCGGAACTCGCGCTCGGACTGGGCCTGATCACCGGCTTCCTCACCCCCGTCGCCCTGGTCGGCGGGTTCGTCCTCAACGCCCTGTACTTCACGCTCATGGTCCACGACGTGGCCGAGCAGGGGCAGAACTCGATGATGGCGCTGATGTCGGTGGTCGGACTGTTCGGGATGTCCTGGCAGACGTGGTCGCTGGACAGCGCGCTGGGGCTGTTCCGGTGACCGGCCGCTTCGACCTGCCCGAGCCCGACGCCTTCACGCGGACGTACTGGGAGGCTGCCGCCGAGGGCAGGCTGCTGATCCGGCGCTGCGGGGCCTGCGGCCGAGCCCACCACTACCCGCGCGAGTTCTGCCCCCACTGCTGGAGCGAGGACGTGACGTGGGAGACCGCGAGCGGCCGTGCCACGCTCTACACCTGGTCCGTCGTCCACCGCACCGACCTGCCGCCGTTCTCGGACCGCGTCCCGTATGTCGCCGCCGTCGTCGAACTCACCGAGGGGCCGCGGATGATGACGGAGATCGTGGGGGCCGGGGACCCACTCCACCCCCGCACGTGCGAGGACACGGGCCGGCCGGACCTGTCGGCCGGGACGGAGCTGGAGGTGGCGTTCCGGGAGGGGGTCCCGGTGTTCCGGGCGGTGCCGGGCGGCTGAGCGGTGCCGCAGGGAGGGCAGGCGAGCGACAGCCGCCGGTCGCCCTGGCCGGTCGACGCGACCCGAATCTTGGCCGTCTTCGAACATGACGGGTCGATCACCGGAACCACAGGATTCAATAAGTCCCATGGCCCCCATACGCGACCAGTCCCCGACCGGCCCCCACCCGCATCTGCACGGCCACGGCCTTGCCCTGCGTCCCTGGGACGCGGGGTCGGGGGCCGATGTCGATACCTGGCTGCGAGGGCTGCGTGATCCGGAGTTCCGGCGCTGGAACACCCCGCTGCGGCCGGTCACCGACCGGGCGAGTGCGCGGGATTCGCTGCTCGCGCGGGCGCAGAGTGCCCTGGAGGGGACGTCGGTGTCGTTCCGCGTCGCGGACGCGCGCAGCGACGCCCCGCTGGGGCACATCGGAGTCAACGAGATCAAGTACCACCTGAAGGTCGCCCGGGTCGGCTACTGGGTGCTCCCCGAGGCCCGCGACCAGGGCGTCGCCACCCGTGCCCTCCTGGTCGCCGCACGCTGGGCGCTCAAGGAACTCGGCCTGCACCGGTTGGAGTTGGACCATGCCGTCGGCCATGAGGCCTCGTGCCGGATCGCCGAGAGATGCGGGTTCCCGTACGAGGGCACCCTGCGCGGCGCGATCTTCCAGGAGGAGCGGCACGACGCCTTCCGGGACGCCCATCTGCACGCACGCCTGGCCACGGACCCGGAGCCCACGGACCCTGAGAGGGCGGGACAGTCGGTGTGACGGCTGACCGCACACGGCCTGGGGCACGGCCACGCGAACGCGCTGGTGGCGCACACGCTCGCCGAGGACAGCGTCACGTGAGCCCATGGGGCCCGCCGAAAATCAGGGGTGCGTGCCAGGTGGCGGACGGCACCATGAACCATGGACACCGATACGAACACCCCATCAGATACGGTCGGTTGGCACCTCACCTCCGACCTCGACGACTTCCTCGGCCGTGCGGGCGCCTTCCTCCACTCCCGGCCGGCGCTGCACACCGTGCCGTTGACGGTCACGGAGACACTGCGGGCCCGCGGCCGGAGCGTGTACGGAGTCGGGGCACCGGAGTTCGGCGTACTGGAGCGGGACGGGGCGGTCCGGGCGACCTTCTTCCGCACACCGCCGTACTGGCTGAACCTCACGGCCCTCACCCCCGAGGACGCCGACGCCCTCGCCGCCCGTCTGGCCGCCCTCGGCCGACGCCTGCCCGGCGTGAACGCGGACTCCGACACCGCGGCCGCCTTCGCCGCGGCCTGGCAGCGGCACACGGGCGCCCCGGCCGCCCTGCGCCAGCGCCAGCGGCTCTACCGGCTCGGCACCCTGACCGCACCCGGGCCCGTACCGCCCGGCCGCCCCAGGGTCGCCGTCGAGTCCGACCGCGAGCGACTCCGGCGCTGGCACGACGAGTTCAGTGAATCCGTCGGCCCGGGCACCGTCCGCGACTCCGCGGAGTGGGCGGACGCCCGCATCGACAGCGGCAGCGTCACCTTCTGGGAGACCCCCGACGGCACACCCGTCGCCATGGCCGGCACAAGCCCACGGGTCGCCGGTCAGGTCCGCGTCACCACGGTCTACACTCCGCCCCACCTCCGCGGCCGCGGCTACGCGGGCGCGGCGACGGCCGAGGTCAGCCGCACCGCCCTGGCCGCCGGAGCGGACGAGGTCCTCCTCTTCACGGACCTGTCCAACCCGACCAGCAACGGCCTCTACCGGCGCATCGGCTACCGCCCGGTGGCGGACTTCGCGGTGTACGACTTCACGTAGGCCGGATCACGCCTGGGCCGCGGCCCGGGGCACCACCTGGATGTTGAACGTGTGGGATCCCAGGCCGGTCGCGATGCCCATGAACAGCAGGGCGAAGTGTTCCTGGCCGCGGGCCGTGGTGATGCCGCCGATGTCCAGCTGCGACGAGGGGGGCCAGCCCAGGTCGGTGAGCAGCCGGCCGGTGGTCCGTTTGGCCTGGGCGTCGTCCCCGGAGAGGAAGACGGTGGTCGGGCCCGCCAGGCCGCCCGGCGCGGTCATCGCGGTCGAGTCCATGGTGCACAGCGTCTTGACGACGGGAGTCCGTGGGAAGGCCTCCTGGATCTGCTCGGCCAGGCTGCTGTTGGGATGCGAGAGCTCGGTGAAGTCGTCGGAGAGGCCCACCCCGACGTCGATCAGCAGCGTCCCGGCCAGGGCGGGTGCCCCGATGGAGTGGAGCAGGTCCAGGGAGACGTTCCCCGGGGTGGCGTTGACCAGGGCCTCCGCATGGGCCGCTGCCTCGTCCAGGCCCGCCACGGGCAGGCCCAGGTCCGTTCGGTCCCCGGGCTTGCGGGAACCGAGGAGTACGTCGTGTCCGGCCGCGCTCCAGCCGTGGGCCAGGGCGCGGGCGACGTTACCGGTGCCGAGAAGTCCTATTCGCATGGTGCGACGCTAACCGGCGCCGCAGCCCCGCGAATCGGACCGCGGGACCAATCGGCCGGAACCCAGGTCCTAGTCCTCAAGTCCCCCTCGGCCGGGGCTCGTTGACGGCTGTCCTCACGGCCACAGCAGCTCCCGTGACCACCCTTCCCCGTCCGGCTCCCCCTCCCGTCGGTAGCGGAGCCGGACGTGTCGCCGTCGCTCGTCGCCCTGGAAGAACTCCACCTCCTCGGCCCGCAGCCGGTACAGCGTCCAGGACGGGACCGGTGCCTCCGGCTCCCGCGACGCCCGTTCCCACGCCGACTCCGAGGCCCGGGCCAGGTCGTCCAGGGAGTGCAGGACCTCGCTCTGCCGGCCGGTCAGCGCCGCCGCCAGCGCGCCCGTCGACCGGGCGTGCAGGTCGCCCTGGGCTTCCTCGGACGGGGCCGCCGTCACCGGGCCGCGCACCCGGACCTGCCGGCCCAGCACGGGCCAGTAGAAGCCGAGCGCGGCGTAGGGGCGGCCGGCGAGGTGCCGGCCCTTGCGGCTGCCGGTGTGGGACGCGAAGGACCAGCCGTCGGCGTCCGCGCCGTGCAGCATCACGATCCGCACGTCGGGCAGGCCCGACTCGTCCGACGTCGCCAGCGACATGGTGTGCGGCTCGGTCTGGCCGGCCGCCACCACCGCCGCGAACCACTCGGTGAACAGGGGCAGGGGAGTGGCCGGTGCGTCGGCCGGCTCGAAGGAGGGCAGGTCCGTGACCTGCGGGTCCCAGACCCGCAGCGACCTCAGCAGCTCGTGAAGATCGGTTGCCATGCCTCGATTGTCACCGGTTCCCGGCGGGGCGGTGAGGGAGGACGGCAGTGAGGGGACCGGGCCCTCCCGGACCGTGCAGTCAAGGGTGGTGGGCCCCCCCTCACCCCGCCCCCAGCACCACCGTCCCCGACGAGCAGAACCAGCCCCCCGTCCCCGACGCCACCGCCAGCCGCGGCAGTGAACCGTCGCCCCGCCGCACCTGCCGCTCCCCGCACTCCCCGCGCAGCTGCCGCACCGCCTCCACCAGCAGGAACAGTCCCCGCATGCCGGGATGCTGGGCCGACAGTCCGCCGCCGTCGGTGTTCACCGGCAATTCGCCGTCCTCGACCCGCAGCCGCCCCTTCTCCACGAACGCCCCGCCCTCGCCCTTGCCGCAGAAACCGAGGTCCTCCAGCGTCACCAGGGTCATGTAGGTGAACGCGTCGTAGAGCTCGGCGAAGTCGATCTCCGAGGGCCGCACCCCCGCCCGCTCGAACGCCAGCCTCCCGCTCACCGCCGCCGGTGACACCGTGAAGTCCGGCCACTCGGACATCGCCGCGTGCGAGACGGACTCCCCGCTCCCCAGCACCCACACCGGCGACGTACGGCAGTCCCGTACGTACTCCTGCGCCACCAGCAGCACCGCCGCCCCGCCGTCGGAACGGACGCAGCAGTGCAGCTTGGTGAAGGGGTCCGCGATCATCGGCCCGGACAGCACCTCGTCGACCGTGATCGGGGTGCGGAACATCGCCTCCGGGTTGAGGGCCGCGTTGGCCCGGGCCTGCACCGCCACCTCCGCCAGCTGCTCGATCGTCGTGCCATATTCGATCATGTGGCGGCGGGCCGCCATGGCGTACTTGGCGATCAGGGTGTGGCCGTACGGGACCTCGAACTGCATGGGGCCCCGTGTGCCGAAGGGCAGTGTTCCGGTGCGGCGGCCGGCCCGCACGTCCGCGCGGGCCGTCGAGCCGTAGACGAGCAGCACCGCGCGGGCGTGCCCGGCCGCGATCGCGTCCGCCGCGTGGGCCGCCATGAACTCCCAGGTGGAGCCGCCCACAGAGGTGGAGTCGACCCAGGTGGGGCGCAGACCCAGATACTCGGCGACCTCCACGGGCGCCAGTGTGCCGAGGCCCGCCGAGGCGAAACCGTCGACCAGCGACCGGTCCAGGCCCGCGTCGGCCAGGGCGCGCCGGGCCGCTTGGGCGTGCAGGGCGTACGGGGTCGCGTCGTCCACACGGCCGCAGTCCGAGAGAGCCACGCCGACGACGGCCGCTTTCCTCCGGGCCACCATGAATCTGACGGTACATCAGATACAGGCGGCTGCGGCAGGCCTCTGGGCTTCCCTGTTCCGGCGCCCTAATATGACGCACCGTCAGATATGGAGTGAGGTGCTTGCGGAGAGAGGTGCCCATGGA
Organism: Streptomyces sp. NPDC013187; assembly: GCF_042899705.1. Classification (NCBI taxonomy): domain Bacteria; kingdom Bacillati; phylum Actinomycetota; class Actinomycetes; order Kitasatosporales; family Streptomycetaceae; genus Streptomyces; species Streptomyces sp. NPDC013187. The sequence continues at coordinate 88,123 of NZ_JBIBAF010000018.1, forward strand.
CGCCCGCTTCACCGACGAACAGGACGAGATCCGCCGCACCCTGCGCGAACTGCTCGGCAAGCGGTGCGGTCCGGAAGAGCTGCGGGCCGCCGTCGACACCCCGGCCGGGCACGACCCCGCCCTGTGGGCCCTCCTCGCCGGGCAACTCGGCCTGCCCGCGCTGGCCCTCCCCGAGACCTACGGCGGTGCCGGGTGCACCGTGACCGAACTGGCCCTGGCCTGCGAGGAGACGGGCCGGGCCCTGGCCCCCACCCCGCTGCTGGCCACCGCCGTCCTCGCCGCCCCGCTGCTGCTCGCCCTCGGCACCGGCGCCCAGCGCGCCGCGCTCCTGCCACGCGTCGCCTCCGGCGAACTCACCGCCGCCCTCGCCGTACCGGGGCCCGCCCTCGCCACCGCCCTCGCGCTCACCGGCCACGACCGGCGCGGGCAGTGGGCCGGCGGGGGACGGGCCGGGGGCGTCCAGGCCCGGCGGGCCGAGGGTGGCTGGCAGCTGTACGGGCAGGTCGACCAGGTCCTCGACGGGCACAGTGCCGAACTGCTCGTGGTCGCCGCGCACACCGGGGGGTTCGCCCGTTCCCGGGTCCTGCTCTTCTCGGTGCGCGGGGACGCCGCGGGCCTCACCCGCGTACGGCAGACCGCGCTGGACGCGACCCGTCCACAGGGGCGGATCCAACTGCGGGACGTCTCGGCCGAGTTGCTGGGCGGTGAGGACTCCGACGCCCTCCCCGCTCTCGCCGGGCTCGGTGACAGCGTCGCCGCCTGTCTCGCCGCCGAGGCGGTGGGGGCCGCCGGCCGGGTGCTGGAGCGGACCGTCGAGTACGTGGGGCAACGTGAGCAGTTCGGGCGGCCGGTCGGCTCCTTCCAGGCGGTCAAGCACCGCTTGGCCGACGCCTACGTCCAGGTTCAGGCGGCCCGCTCGGCGGCGTACTACGCGGCCTGGGCGACCGCCACCCAAGCCGCCACCGCACCTTCGAGTACGGCCGCCACCGAAGCCACCGCCACCGTACCCCCGAGCGCGACCGCCACCGCACCCGCCCGCGAGGAGACGGCCGGCGCTCTCGCCCTCGCCCAGGCGCTCGAAGCGCTGCGCCGGGCCGCCGCCGAGGGGATCCAGCTGCACGGCGGCATCGGATTCACCTGGGAGCACGAGGCTCACCTGTACTTCAAGCGCGCCGCGGGCGACGAGTTGCTGTTCGGGCCGGTGCACCGGCTGCGGGCACACGCGGCCGACGCGGCACACGTCTTCGAGGAGGCCGGCACATGAGGGGCGCGCGCGTGGTGCAGAAGGTGTCGTCGACCAGGGGCTTCGCGAGGGTGGCACCGCACGTGGTGCCCGCCCTCGACCGGGCCGTCCACCGGCTCACCAGGGGAAAGGTGCTGCTCAGCGCGCACATGCTCCCCGGTGTGGTGCTGACCTCGACCGGGGCGAGGAGCGGGCTGCCCCGTCGTACCCCCCTGGCCTGCATGCCGGAGGACAACGGGCGCCACTGGATCCTCGTCGGGTCCAATTTCGGACGGCAGGGGCACCCCGCCTGGAGCCACAACCTCCTCGCGCATCCCGAGGCGGAGATCAGCTGGAAGGGCCGGGACGTCCCGGTCACGGCCCGGCTGCTGGCGGGGGAGGAGCGGGCGGCGGCGTGGCAGGCGCTGCTGGCGTTCTGGCCGCCGTACGCGGCGTACCAGGCGCGGGTGGAGCGGGAGATCCGGGTGTTCCGGATCGTACGGAGGTAGGGGCGCGGCGCGAAAACGCGACAGGCGGTGGTCCACCCGGGTGGACCACCGCCTGCCAGACAGGACTTGATGGGTAAGAGGCCGTCGCGCCGCGCTACTTGGTCGGCTTCCGGCCGGTGACGCCGAGATGCACCAACAGGGCGAGGTTCGGTTTCAGTTCGGCCTGCTTCACGCCCCAGGAGGAGAAGCCCTTCTGGTGGGAGGCGACGGCCGCGAGCATCGCGACCAGTGAACCGGCGACGGCCGCCGGGTTCACGTCCTTGTCGACCCTGCCCTTGGCCTGGAGCTCGGCGACGGCGTCCGCGAGGGAGTTGTTGACCGAGTTGAGGATCTTCATGCGGAGCTTGTAGAAGCGCTTGTCGCCCTCGGCGGCGCCGAGATCGACGACCCGGAGGATGGCGTCGTTCTTGCGCCAGAACTCCAGGAAACCGTCGACGAGTTCCTGCGCCGTCTGCCAGCCGGCCTTGCCGGCCCAGGAGCGGCCCTCCAGGAGCTCGGTCAACGCGGCGCCCTCGGTCGCCATTTGCTCGGCGATCTCCAAAACGGCGCCCTCGACGTCCGGGAAGTACTGATAGAAGGTCGCGGGCGAAGTGCCCGCCTTCCGGGCGACATCGATGACCTTGACGTCCCGGTACGGGGAGGAGCTGAGCATCTCGCTGAGGCAGTCGAGCAGCTTCTGCCGGGTCGCCTGCCCACGTCGGCCGGCCACGCGGCCGTCGACGGTACGCACTTGTCCTGTCATGACGTCAGCTTACCGAGGCGTGATCGGGGCGCGATTCGGCCGACTGCAAATGGGGTGTAAGGGAGGGCGGGGGCTGGTGTGCCTGGTCTGCGGGGTGCGGCAGTCGCGGTTACGTTGTCGGCATGGCCGAAAACAGGGCATCGGTGTACGGAGAGGGCGTCCCCTGCTGGGTGGACGCGCAGCTCCCGGACGTCGAGGCGGGCAAGCGGTTCTACGGTGAACTTTTCGGGTGGACCTTCGAGGACTGGTTCGGCTCCTTCGCGCAGGCGCTGAAGGACGACGCACCCGTGGCCGCTCTGGTCCGCAAGGTGGACGGACGGCTGCCCAGCGTCTGGACGGTGTACTTCGCGACCCCGGACGCACCGGCCCTGGCCCGGCGCATCCGGGACGCGGGCGGTCAGGTCGTCTCGGCGCCGGTGCCGGCCGGCGAGCTGGGCGTCACCGCGCTCGTCACCGACCCCGAGGGTGCCGTCTTCGCCCTGTGGCAGCCGGAGGACCACCCCGGCTTCGGCAAGCGGCACGAGCCGGGCACCTTCGCGTGGGTCGAGCTGTACGCCCGGGACACCGAGGCGGCCAACGCGTTCTACGGCGATCTCTTCCGCGAGGCCCTGTTCGGGCCGGGGGCGGCGCCCGACTTCGGCCGGGCCCCCGTCACGGACGTGTTCTCCGACCGGATGCCGCCCCACTTCCTCGTGCACTTCGCCGTCGAGGACGTACCGGCCGCTCTGGAGGACGTACGGCGGCTCGGCGGCCGGGTCCAGGCCCCGCCCTTCGAGACCTCGTACGGAGAGGTCGCCGTCGTCACGGACAATCAGGGGGCGTCGTTCGCGCTGCTGCACCGCTGAGCAGGCATTGTTTGGTCATCATTCGATCACTTCCATGCCGAGACATCCCAATTGTCACCGGGTTCGCCACCAGGGCTCCGGCCAGGAAGAATCAGGGTGCGTGCCGCCATGGCGGTGCGGTGGTGAGACGCTGCACGAAGGTCGCGTGGAACATGTGGCTTGGCGCGGCTCGTACGGGGAGGTGGCAGGCAGAGTGGTGGATCAGCTGACGCAGCACGATCCGCGGCGGATCGGGCCGTTCGAGGTGCTGGGACGGCTGGGTGCCGGCGGCATGGGGCTGGTCTATCTCGCGCGTTCGGCGTCCGGCCGGCGCGTGGCGATCAAGACCGTCCGGACGGAGCTCGCCGAGGACCAGCTGTTCCGGGTCCGCTTCACGCGTGAGGTGGAGGCGGCCCGCGCCGTCTCCGGCTTCTACACGGCCGCGGTCGTGGACGCCGACCCGCGCGCCGCCGTGCCGTGGCTGGCCACCGCGTACGTTCCCGCGCCCTCCCTCGAGGAGATAGTGAACGACTGCGGCCCGATGCCGGCCCAGGCGGTGCGCTGGCTGGCGGCGGGTGTGGCCGAGGCGCTCCAGTCCATCCACGGCGCGGGCCTGGTGCACCGCGACCTCAAGCCGTCGAACGTCCTCGTCGTGGAGGACGGCCCCCGGGTGATCGACTTCGGTATCGCGTCGGGCGTGTCGAACACGCGTTTGACGATGACGAACGTAGCCGTCGGCACCCCCGCCTACATGTCCCCCGAGCAGGCCAAGGACTCCCGCAGCGTCACCGGCGCCAGCGACGTCTTCTCCCTCGGCTCGATGCTGGTCTTCGCCGCCACCGGACACCCGCCCTTCCACGGTGCCAACCCGGTCGAGACGGTCTTCATGCTGCTGCGCGAGGGCCCGGACCTGGAGGGGCTCCCGGACGAACTGCGTCCGCTCATCGAGTCCTGTATGCAGATGGACCCCACGGCCCGCCCCAACCCGGCCGACCTCCAGGCCCAGCTCGCCCCGCACCTCTTCGGCTCCGGCTCCGACGACAGCGGCACGGCCTCCGCGTGGCTGCCCGAGCGGGCCGTGGGCCTGATCGAGTCCCGCCGCAACGGCCGCCCGGCCGGCAAGCCCGCCCCGGGCACCGGCCGCAGCGGCGGCGGACGCCCCGGCCCCGCTCCGGGCCCCGCGCCCATCCCGCCCCCGCCCGCGCACGACCCCGTCGTCCCGGCGCAGGCGCCCGCCGCCTCCGTGGCCGCCCCGGCCGGTGGCCCCGACACCGGCCCCGTCCGGCTGGCCGGCGCGCAGGTGCCCATCGGCCCGGGCCCGCGCGTCGCCGACGTGCGTGCCACCGCCGTCAAGGCGCCCCCTCCCGAGGCGGCCCTCGCCGCCTCCTGGGCCAAGCCCCGCCCGGGCGTCAACGGCACCGGCCCCGCCGTGGGCCCGGCCGTCGCCGCACCCCCGGCCCCGGTCGCGCCGCCGGAGCAGGCCGGCGGCTGGCGGCCCTGGCGCTTCCGCATGTCCAACGACGTCTGGGGCACCCCCGCGGTCGCCGACGACCTGGTCTACGTCACCTCCTTCGAGGTGCACGCCCTGGACGTCGCCACCGGCCGCCGCCGCTTCAAGACCCGGGACGTCGCCTGGTCCATGGCGGTCGCGGACGGCCGGATCCACGCCTCCGACGGGCCCACCCTGTTCGCCCTCGACGCGCGCGAGGGCGCCGACCTGTGGCGCCTGCAGACCGACGCGTGGGTGTACACGCTCCAGGCCGGCCGCGGCACGGTCGTCACCGGCACCCGCGGCGGCGGTGTCCAGGGCTGGGAGGCCTCCGGCGGCCAGAAGCTCTGGGAGATCACCGGCTGCCAGACCGACTTCGAGTCCCCCGAGGCCGGCCCGGTCCTGCACGACGGCACCGTCTACGTGTGGCAGGACGCCCGGCTGCGCGCCCTGGACGCCCGCACCGGCGAGGAGCGCTGGTCGTACCCGATCGGCGACGCGGCCTCCTGCGGCGGCGTCCCGATCCGGCTCACCCAGGCCACCGACGGCTACGTCTACGTCTGCGCCGGCACCCGCGTCCTCGCCCTCGACGTGGCCGCCGGGCACGTGAAGTGGCACTTCGAGGCCCCGGCCGTGTTCCTCTGCCCGCCCACCTTCGTCCCCGGCCCGGCCGTCACCGGCGGCGGCATCTACCTCGCCGACTACCTCGGCACGGTCTACGCCCTCGACGCCACCGACGGCCGCGACCGCTGGCGCATCGCCACCGAGTCCCGCTCCTGCGTCGACCCCGTCCTGGTCGCCGCCGGCCATGTCCACGTGGGCAGCGGCAAGGGCCTCTACACCCTCGACGCGGTCACCGGCACGCCCAAGTGGCGCTTCCAGGCGGGCGGCGACATCGTGGGCGCCCCCTCGGTCGCCGAGGGCCGGATCCACTTCGGCTCCACCGACCACCTGCTCTACACCCTGAAGGCCGACGACGGCCGGCTGCGCTGGAAACTCGCCACCGGCGGCGAGATCACCGGCTCCCCGGTCGTCCGGGACGGGGTGGTGTACGCGTGCAGCAAGGACCGCTGCGTGTACGCACTGGACGCGGAGAAGGGCACGGGCACGGCGCGCACCGCCTGACGGGTCCGGGACGGCCGTCGCCCCGGCGTAGACCGCCTGACGGGTCCGGGACGGCCGTCGCACCGGCGTAGACCGCCTGACCGGCCCGGGACGGCCGTCGCACCGGCGTACGGAAGGGGCTCCGGACGGCGGCCGTCGCTTGCTGGGGAGCGGTCCGTCCACCGCTTCCACCCACGACGCTACGCCGGGCACGCTCCGGTCGCCACGCGGTGGCATGACCGTGACAGACGATCACTGGGCTCTCCGGCATGCAGACACGGAAGCGCAGGCTCAGGTTCGCGGCGGTGCCGGTCCTGGTGGTGCTGGCACTGACCGGTTTCTCCTCCGGCCGGGGCCGCGGTGGCGGCCACGGCCACAGCGGCGGTGGAGGCGGCGGTTGCGGCAGCTCCAGCCAGGACCACGACAGTTCGAGGTCGTCCACCTCCGGCGGCGGCGCCTACGGCTCCGGCGGCTCCAGCGGCAAGGCGCTGAAGGACGGCACCGCGGGGCTGGTGAGGTGCGCGACCCCGGCGGCGCCCTACGCGACCGTCGAGGTCCGCATCCCCAACGGCCGCACGGCGGACTTCTCCGTCTCGGTGACGTTCGAGGACGACCGGGGCATCACCGTCGTCCGCCGGTACGGCGACGTCACGGTCCCCGCGAACGGCACGGCCACCCTCGATGTCCGAGTGGGCGGCGGCTCGGCCCTGGTGGACTCGGTCGACCACTGCGAGGTCGACCGCCAGGCCCTCGTCGACGACTGAGGCGACCCGCGGGCGACGGGACGTCAGCCCCGCAACTCCGTCAGGAAGTCGATCAGCGCCTCGTTCACCTCGGCGGGCCGCTCCTGCTGCGTCCAGTGGCCGCAGCCCGGCAGCACGAGCGGCTTGCGGCGCAGGTTCGGCATCAGATCCGGCAGCCGCTCGATCAGTTCGGGCGTGCCCGGGAAGGCCGGTACCAGATCCCGGTCGCCGTACATGTACAACGCGGGCGGGGACACGACCGCGCCCTGCCAGGGGGCGGTCAGCTCCCAGTTGCGGTCCAGGTTGCGGTACCAGTTGAGGGCGCCGGTGAAGCCCGGCTCGAAGCTCTCGGTGAGCACGTCGAGGTCCTCCTCGGTGAGCCAGGCGGGCAGCACCTCGGGGTCCGGCGCGTCCGCGAGCCAGCCGCGCTCCGGGTCGACCAGGGCCTGCTCGGGGCGCCCGGCGTCCGGTGCGTCACCGGAGGCGGAGTACAGCAGCTTGCGCAGGGTCGTACGGGTGTCGGCGGCGAACTCGGCCTCCGCCGCCCCGGGCCGGTTGAAGTAGTTCCAGTAGAAGCGGCCCTCGAACCGCTCCCGCATGGTCTCCAGCGGGGGCCTGCCGCCGCGGAACGGCGGCGGCACGCTCAGCCCGGCCACCCCGCGCACCACGTCCGGCCGCAGCAGCGCGGTGTGCCAGGCCACCGGCGCCCCCCAGTCGTGCCCGACGACGAACGCCCGCTCCTCGCCCAGCGCGTGGATCAGCCCGACCACGTCCCCCACCAGGTGGAGGATGCTGTACGCGGCCACCTCCTCGGGGCGGTCGCTGCCGCCGTACCCGCGCTGGTCCGGCGCGACCACCCGGAAGCCGGCCTCGGCCAGCGGGCCGAACTGGTGCCGCCAGGAGTGCCAGGACTCCGGGAAACCGTGCAGCAGCACCACGAGCGGACCCTCGCCCTGCTCCGCGATGTGCAGTTGTATGCCATTGACGTCGATCATCCGATGCTCAACCACGCCCCGAGCATACGCGTGTAGGAGGAAACGATTCCCTACCGCAACCGGTACTCCCGCGACCGCCCCGCGAACAGCCGGGCCTGCCGCTCGCCCGCCGCGTTCCCGAGTGCGATGAGGTGCGGTGCCTGTGCGAGCCCCTGCGCCCGGCCCGCCTCGCTCGCTGCCCACAGGGCCCGCACGGTCCCCTGCACGGCCTCGGTCGGATACCCCGCGAGGACGGCGGCGCAGGCGGTCGCCGCCCCCAGCGCCTCTCCCTCCGCGACGAGTTCCGACACCAGCCCGGTCTCGTACGCCCGCCGGGCCGAGATCCGCTCCGCCGTCCCCATCAGCGCCATCCGTGCGACCTCCCCGTACGGCATGCGCTGCGCCATGAGCACCGACTCGTAGGCGCTGACCATGCCGTAGGTGGTGTGCGGGTCGAAGAAGGAGGCGGTGGTGTCGGCGACGATGAACTCCGCCTCGCCGAGCAGGTAGAAGGCCCCTCCGCAGGCCATGCCGTGCACGGCGGCGACGACCGGCTTCCACAGGTCGTTCGCCTTCGGCCCGATCCCGAGCAGCGGATCGTCCTGCGCGTAGGGCGAGTTCGGCTGCGGCACGACGGCGTCCCGGTCGATTCCGGTGCAGAAGGCTCGCTCTCCGGCTCCGGTGAGGACGATCGCGCGCACGGCGTCGTCGAACCGCAACTCGTCCCAGACGGCGGCCAGTTCGTCGGCCATGGCGAGGTCGACGGCGTTGAGCCGCCCGGGCCGGTTCAGCGTCACGACGGCGACCCCGCTGTCCCGGTCGGCCCGCACGAGCACACTGCTCATGACCGCTCCGGGACCCACTGGGGGAGCCCGTCGTGGAAGACGGCCCGCACCCGCGCGCCGATGCGCAGATTCTCCTTCGGGAAGGCGCCCAGGGGTTGTCCGGCTCCGGGGACCAGGTTGCCCACCAGCCGGATGCGGGGCGCCTCGTCCAGCTCGACGACGACCACGTTGTACGGCGCCTGCGCGGCGTAGTCGGGCAGCAGCGGCGGATGGGCGACGACGTACGACCAGACCCGGCCCCGGCCGGAGACCGGCCGCCACTCGCTCTCGAAGGACTGGCAGTGCGGGCAGCAGGGCCTGGGCGGGAAACGCAGCTCGCCGCAGGCGGCGCAGGCCTGGACGCGGAGTTCGCCCCGGGCGGCGTACTCCCAGAAGGGGGCGCCGTCGGTGTCGGGCACGGGACGCAGCATCGGTAGCTCCTCAACTCCTCAGCAGCAGGGCGGAGGTCGGGACCCCCTCACCCGCCGTGACCAGACAGACGGAGGCGCCCGGGACCTGCGCGGTACTGGTGCCGCGCAGCTGCCTGACCCCCTCGTTGATGAGGTTGAAGCCGTGGACGTAGGCCTCGGACAGCCCGCCCCCGCCGGTGTTCAGCGGCAGCACCCCGCCGGTCTCCAGCGCCCCGCCCTCGGTGAACGCCCCGCCCTCGCCGCGCCCGCAGAAGCCGTAGCCCTCCAGCGAGAGCAGGACCAGGGGCGTGAAGGCGTCGTAGATCTGCGCGACGTCGACGTCCTCGGGGGTCAGGTCGGAGTGTTTCCACAGGTGCCGGGCGGCGCTCCAGGCGGGGCCGGTGAGGGGGTCGTCGTTCCAGTAGTTGACCATGCCGTGGTGCTGGACGGGCAGCGACTGGGCGGCGGAATGGACGTAGACGGGCCTGCGCCGGCAGTCGCGGGCGCGTTCGGCGGAGACCACGACACACGCCAGCGCCCCGTCGGTCTCCAGGCAGTTGTCGAAGAGGCAGAGCGGCTCGCTGATCCAGCGGGAGGTCATGTACATCTCGCGGGTCAGGGGCCGTTCGTACATGATCGCGGCCGGGTTCTGGTTGGCCCGGTTGCGGCAGGCCAGGGCGACGTTGAACAGGTGGTCGCGGGTCGCGCCGTACTCGTGCAGGTAGCGGCGGGTGAGCATCGCGATCTCGTCGGCCGGCCTCAGCAGCCCGAACGGCCGGGTCCACTGGGCCGGGGTCGGGAGCTGGACGGTGGTGTTGGTCCAGGGCCGGGGCCCGCTGCCCCGCTTGCGGGAGCGCCAGGCCACCCCGACGCTCGCCTGCCCGGCGGCGATGGCGGCGGCGAGATGGGCGACGGTGGCGCACGAACCCCCGCCCCCGAAGCCGACCTTGCTGAAGAAGGTGAGGTCGCCGAAGCCGCAGGCCTTCGCCAGCTCCACCTCGTCGGTCTCCTCCATGGTGTAGGAGGCGAGGGCGTCGACCTCGCCGGGCGCGATCCCCGCGTCGTCGAGGGCGGCCAGGACGGCACGGCAGGCGAGGGTGCGTTCGTCCTCCGGGAGTCGCTTGGCGAAGGGCGTCTGGCCTATGCCGACGAGAGCGGTGGCGTCCTTGAGGCCTCCCGATCCTGCTGCCATGCTGCGCGCACCTCCGGGGCCGAACGGTCGCTGACAGGTCGTCAGATTACAGATAATCTGACGGATAGTCAGCTCCTAAGGCGTGGGGAGGCGTGCTGTGCGAGCGGATACGGCATGGGGAAGCGTTCCGGCCCTGGTCCAGGCGGCGGCCGAGCGCTACGCGGACGTCGAGGCCGTCGTCGAGGGACGTACCCGCGTCACCTACGCGGAACTGGGCGCACGCGTGGAGCGCGCGGCGGCGGCCTGCCTGGCGACCGGCGTGGAACCGGGTGACCGGGTCGCCATCTGGGCCCCGAACTCGCTCGACTGGATCGTCGGCGCCCTGGGTGCGGTCTCGGCGGGTGCGGTGCTCGTCCCGCTGAACACCCGCTTCAAGGGCACCGAGGCGGCGGACGTCCTGCGCCGCAGCGGTGCCCGGCTGCTGTTCGTGACGGGCACGTTCCTCGGTACCTCGTACGTGGCGTCCCTGCGCAGGGCGGCGGGAGACGGGCCGGGCAGCGGCCCCCTGCCCGCTCTGCCCACCCTGAAGCACGCGGTCGTCCTCTCGGAGGACGCCCCGGCCGGCTTCCTGACCTGGAAGGACTTCCTGGCCGGCGGGGAAGGGGTGGGAACGGCGGACGTACGCGACAGGTCCGCGGCCGTACAGGGGTCCTGGCCCTCGGACATCATCTTCACCTCGGGCACGACGGGCCGCCCCAAGGGCGCGGTCGTCACCCACGGCCAGACGCTGCGCGCCTACGACATCTGGGGCGACCTGGCGGGCCTCACCCGGGGCGACCGCTACCTGATCGTCAACCCCTTCTTCCACACCTTCGGCTACAAGGCCGGGGTGATCGCCTGCCTGATGCGGGGCGCGACGATGATCCCCCAGCCGGTGTTCGACGTGACCACGGTCCTCGCCAACATCGCCGCCGAGCGGGTCTCCGTGCTCCCCGGCCCCCCGACCCTCCTCCAGTCCCTCCTGGACCACCCCGCCCGGGACGCCCACGACCTGACGGCCCTGCGCCTGGTCGTGACGGGAGCGGCGGTCGTGCCGCTGCGCCTGGTGGAGCGGCTGCGCACCGAACTCGGCGTCGGCACGGTCCTCACCGCCTACGGCCTCTCCGAGGCGACCGGCGTCGTCACGATGTGCCGGCGAGGCGACGACCCGACGGTGATCGCCTCCACGTCGGGCCGGGCCATCCCCGGCACACAGGTGCGGGTCGTCGACCCCGAGGGCCGACCCCTGGCACCCGGCGTGCCCGGCGAGGTCCTGGTACGCGGCTTCCACGTCATGAGCGGCTACTACGAGGACGAGCGGGCCACCGCCGAGGTGCTGTCGGAGGACGGCTGGCTGCGCACCGGCGACATCGGCGTCCTGGACGCCGCGGGCAACCTGCGCATCACCGACCGCCTCAAGGACATGTTCATCGTCGGCGGCTTCAACGCCTACCCCGCCGAGATCGAGCAGCTCCTGGGCCTCCACCCGGACGTGGCCGACGTGGCGGTGATCGGCGTACCGGACGCCCGGCTCGGCGAGGTCGGCCGGGCCTACGTCGTACGGCGCCCCGGCGCCCTGCTGACCGCCGACGACCTGATCGCCTGGTCCCGCAGGGAGATGGCGAACTACAAGGTCCCCAGAACCGTCCGGTTCGTCGCGGAACTGCCGCGCAACGCGAGCGGGAAGGTCGTGAAGGGCGCCCTGCGGGACGTTGCCGGAATCGTCCGGTCGACGAGCATGCCGCACTAATGTGGAGGCTGCTTGTGTGATGCGTGGGGCGGGCCCGATGGGGGAGATGCTGTGCCGGAGAACGTCTTGTCGGTCCGGATCGCCGGTGGTGACAGCGACGACGAGGTGTTGCGGTCGTTCGCGCGGTGGCTCGAGGAGGAGCCGGAGATCCGCCGTCACGCGGTGACCACCTGGTCCGCCGCCGTACCCGGTGCGGGTGAGATGGGCGGCGCACTCGATGTCGTGAAACTGGTGCTCGACTCCGGCTTCCAGATGGCGAACTTCGCTCTGGCCTATACGGCTTGGCGCTCCACGCGGTCGGATGCTCCAGCGGTCACCGTGTCCCGGGGCGACCTGCGCATCACCCTGGACAGCAGCGATGCCGAGGTTGTCGCCCGCTTGCTGCGGGAGCTGGAGGAAGCCAGACCGGAGCGGTGAGCGTCCTTCCCGACCCGCATGCCTCTCGCGCCCTGCTGATCGGCACCTCGCGATACACCGATCCCGGCCTGGCGGGCCTGCCGGCCGTCGCGGAGAACCTCACGGCCCTGGCCCGCACACTGCGCGACCCCGGCGTCTGGGGGCTTCCGAGGACGCACTGCACGACGGTCTCGAACCCCGCCACCGCCGCAGAGGTGATCGACCCGATCACCGAAGCCGCCCAGCAGGCCACCGACACCCTGCTCGTCTACTACGCCGGACACGGACTCATCGCCCGTCGCGACGCCGAACTCCACCTCGCCCTCACCGGTTCCCGGCCCAACGCCGCGCACACCGCCCTCCCTTACGGGGCGATCCGTGACGAACTGCTCAACACCCGTGCACGGCGTCAGGTCGTCATTCTCGACTGCTGCTACAGCGGTCGCGCCCTGGGCCGCATGGCTTCGGCCGATGCCGCCACCGTCCTGGCCGACGAAGCCGCCATCGAAGGCACGTACCTGATCGCCGCCGCCGCCGAGACCAGGACCGCTCTCTCCGTTCCCGGCGAGCCCCACACCGCCTTCACCGCCGAACTCCTGACCACTCTCCGCCGGGGAATTCCCGGTACCGGACCTCACCTCGACCTCGACACGCTCTACCGCCACGTCGAAGCCACCCTGCGCGCCAAACAGCGCCCTCTGCCCCAGCGCCGCATCCGCAACACCGCTGACCGACTCGCCTTCCGCAACCGCGCCCACGTCCCGGGACCACCGGATCCCACCACGACGGCTGCGGAGCCGGCGCCACCGGCCGATCCGTCCGGTCCGCGTCCGGCAGGCGTCGCGCGCGACACCGGCAGGGTGATCCGCCGCCGAGCGTTCATCGCAGGTGCCGTCGCGTTCGTCGGCGCGGGCACGGCCACCGGGGCTGCGCTGTGGCCGTGGGGAGGAGGCGAGGGATCGGTCGGCACCCGAAGACTCACCGACAGCGACATCGGGGGCGTGGCATTCAGCCCGGACGGCCGGACGCTCGTCACCATCGGATCACTGGGATCGCGGGTCTGGGACGCGGCCACCGGCAAGATGCTCGCAGAGACCTCCGCAGCGCAGAGTGGCACCCTGTCGTTCCTGGCGGTCAGCCCGGACGGCGAGACTTTCGTGACCAGCGGCGGGGACGTCCTGCTGCACGACGCGACCACCGCGGTCCCCGTCTCCACCCTCCTCGCAGTCCCGGACCACGACATCGTGCCGCTGGCGTTCAGTCCTGACGGCACGATGCTGGCATGCGGCGGAGCGGACACGAGAGGCGTCGACGACAGCGGTGACGCCGAGGACAGGAAGAACAGTTTCCGGGTGGTGGACGCGGCCACCGGCAGCGTACGCGCGTCCTCCTCCGAACACGACGTACGGGCCGTGGCCTTCAGCCCCGACGGCGAGACGATCGCGTGCACTGGCGCCGGGTGCTGGCTGTGGGACGTCGCCGGTCGTCGTTTCGGCCGCGAGATCGGTCTGAACAACGGCTCCTACGCGGTGCTGTTCACCCCGGACGGACGGCTCGTCACCGCAGGCGAGTACGGCGTACGGCTGTGGGACACCGCCTCGCTGCGCGTCAAGGCGTCCCTCCTCGCAGGCCCCACGTACGCCATGGGGCTCCACAGGGACGGCAGGACGATCGCCACCGCCGGTCCGGACGGCGTGCAGCTGTGGGACCTGAACACCCGCCGCCGCACCGCCACCCTGACCGACAACACCACGCAGTCCCTGGCGTGGAGCCCCGACGGCAGGACCCTCGCCGGCGCCACCTCCCAGTACAGCGTCAAGAACGCACGGTGGGGCACGCCGTACGACAGCGGATGCCTGCTGTGGCGCATCCCCGCACGGCTCCTGCCCACCTCCTCCGGAAAACCCCCGGCTCATCCGGAGGAATGACGCCCGCGCAAGATCACCGACCCGGACGCGTCACCGGCCGGACGGCAGGGCCGGGGTTCCGGTGACCGACATCATCAGGGAGTACAGGGTGGTGTCGGCGGCGATGAACAGCCGGTTGCGCCGGGCCCCGCCGAACCGCACGTTGGCGACGGTGCCGGGCACCAGGATGCGGCCGATCAGCGTGCCGTCGGGGTCGTAGCAGTGCACGCCCCCGTCCAGGGCGGCGGCCCAGAGCCGTCCCTCGTCGTCGAATCGGATGTTGTCGAAGTTGCCCTGCGCGCACACGGCGAAGACCTCGCCGCCGGAGAGCGAGATCCCGTCCTCCTGGACGTCGAAGACGCGGATGTGGTTGGCCACGCTGTCCGACACGTACAGCCGCCGCTCGTCCGGCGAGAAGACCAGCCCGTTGGGCCCCTGGAACCCGTCGGCGACCAGCCGCACCTCGCCGCTCACGGGGTCGACGCGGTAGACGTTCCGGGCGCCGATCTCGCTCTCGGCGCGATGCCCCTCGTAGTCGGTGGCGATCCCGAACTCGGGGTCGGAGAACCACACCGACCCGTCCGACCGCACGACGGCGTCGTTCGGGCTGTTGAGCCGCTTGCCCCGGAACCGCTCGGCGATCACGGTGACCGAGCCGTCGTGCTCGGTCCGGGTCACCCGACGGTTGCCCTGCTCGCAGGTGATGAGGCGGCCCTGGACGTCCAGGGTGCTGCCGTTCGGGTAGCCGGCGGGGGAGCGGAACACCCCGACGGCCCCCGTGGTCTCGTCCCAGCGCAGCAGCCGGTCGTTCGGGATGTCGCTCCACACGAGATACCGCCCGGCGGGCACGTACACCGGCCCCTCGGCCCACCGGCACCCCTCGTACAACGTCTCCAGCCGCGAGTCCCCCGCCTGGCACCGGCCCGTCCGGAACCGCTCGTCGAGGGTCTCGTAGAGATGGGGCTGCTCGCCGGGCATGGGGGCCGCCTTCGGGATGTGGGCCGACTGGTGATCTGCGCCGACCCACTATCGCGCGCTCCGGTCTGCGGCGCACTTCGCCGGGCCGACGGCATTCCCGGTCGGTATGGTAAACGGTATGGCAACGAAGAAGTACACCGTGACGCTGCCGGAGGAGCTCGCCGAAGAGATCCGGCATGAGGTCGGATCCGGCGGCTTCAGCGCCTATGTCACCCGGGCCATAGAGCGCCAGCGCGAGCAGGACCGGCTGGGAGAGCTGGTGACCTGGCTGGAAGAGGAGCACGGCCCCGTCACCGAGGACGAGCTCGCCTCGGCTCTGGCCGAGCGCAGGGAGTTCGAGCGCCACTTCACCGAGCAGGGCCCGGGGGCGACCGGCGAGCGGCACCGGAGGGCGGGCTAGTGGTGCCGTCCTGCTACGTGCTGGACTGCGAGGCGTTGTCGCGGGTCGTCCTGGGCGACCGGGTGATGCTCGCGCGGCTCAAGGACGCGCACCGATCCGGTATCCGGGTCGTGACCGGCTCGATGACGCTGATCGAGGCGTATCACGGCCGGGTCAAGCGTGCGGCCTGGGCGTGGGCGATGTCGCGTGTCGTCGTGGAACCCGTGACCCGGGAGGTCGCCGACGCAGCGGTCGCCCTGCTCCAGGACACCGGCCTGCACGGCCACAAGTACGCGATCGACGCGGCCCTGGCCGTGATCGCGAGCCGGCAGCCCGCAGGCGTGGTGCTCTTCACGTCCGTCGAGGACGACATGGGGAAACTGTGCGGGCCGGGGGTAAGGGTCGTTTCGCTCTGAGGCGACGCCCTTGCCCGCGGACACACCTCGGCCGCGACGGCTCCCCCTCCGCGCCGCCGCGGCCGATCCCCGTGTACCGGTGGCTTACTTCGTCGGCTTGAACGGCTCCGACGTGGCGTGCAGGTCCTTCGTCTCCAGCGGCTCGTCCGTGGCGTGCAGGTCCTGCGTCTTGACGGCGCTCTCGTCCGTGGCGTGCAGGTCCTCGGTCTTGAGCGGCTCGTCGGTGGCGTGCAGGTCCTGCGGCTTGAGCTCGTCGCCCATGATCGTCAACTCCCCTTGGCATGGATCAAGCAGTGAGGTCGGCGGGCCCGCCCGGCCACTCCCCCGAGGACGGCCGGACGGGCCCACCCGGGCCGCCCACCCCGGAACATCAGGGCGAGGCCCGTGCGGCGACCCGTCTGCCCCCCGACGCGACGGATCGACTGCGTCCATCATGGCGGGAGGCGATAAACGAATGATGAACGCCCCGGCCGACGCCCCGACGGCCCCTCAGGCCGCCTGCACCGGGGACAGCAGCGCCCGCACCTCGGCCGCCTCGGGCGAGCCCAACTCCTCGTAGATCGCGGCCGCTTCCTGCCAGCAGACGTGGGCCCGGCCGGTCTGGCCGATGCCGCTGAGCGCCCGCCCGAGGACCGTGAGGACGTTGCCCCGCCGCCACTCCCCGCCGATCCCGCGCAGCACCGTGAGGGCCATCTCGGCGTTGGCCGCCGCCCGCGCCGCGCGCCGGGCGGCGAGATCCACCTCGGCCAGCCGGAACAGACTCATGCCCTCCCAGAGGCGCTGCCTGCTGTCGCGGAACACCTCCAGCGCCTCCTGGAGCCGGTCGGCGGCGTTGCGCAGCTCCCCGCTCTGGGTGAGGGCCAGCCCGAGGGCGTAACGGGCGTTCGCGCCGCGCATGGAGTTGCCCATGGCGTCGTAGATGTCGATGCCCTCCTGGGCCAGTGCGACAGCGCTCTGGGTGCGTCCGGTCGCGAGATGGATCCGGGAGAGGTTGCAGAGCGCGGCGGCCTCGCCGGGGCGGTCGCCCAGGGCCCGGAAGTGCTCGATGGCCCGGGAGAGGTGCTCCTCGCCGTCCGTGTGGCGGTTCTGGTACAGCGCGATGATGCCGCGGGCGTTGCGGGCCCAGCAGACGGGGAGCAGGTCGTCGGACTCCTGGGCGAGCAGGATGGCCCGCTCCGCCTCCTCCTCGGCCCGTTCGAAACGGCCGCTCACGTGGTGGACGTTGACGAGCGTCATCAGCGCCCGTGCCTCCGCCCGTCCGAGGCGGTGCGAGCGGGCCGCGGCGACGAGTGCCTCGGCCGTCGCCTCGTACTCCCGGGAGTTGGCCCCCGACTCGGAGAGGTCGTGCGCGGCCCACAGCATGTCGATGGCCCGGGGGAGGCTCTCCGGCCGCCCCGCGGACTGCCGTGCGCACGCGAGGAGGCACATGGCCTCCGCGTACAGCCAGTCCTGCGCCGCGTGCCGGTCGTCGAACCGCAGCCCCGGGTACGACGTCGGCTCCAGGTGATCGACCAGCCGGTCGCCCGGCCGCTCGATCGCGTACACCCCGGCCGCGGACGCCAGATAGAAGTCGAGCAGCCGGGACAGCGCCGACCCCCGTTCGCTCGGGGGCAGTTCGTCCCGTTCGGCGCAGGCACGCGCGTAGAGCCGGACCAGGTCGTGGAAGCGGTAGCGGCCGGGGGCGGCCGATTCGAGGAGGGAGGTGTCCACGAGGGACTCCAGCAGATCCTCCGTGTCCTCCGCCGGCAGGTCCAGGACCGCCGCCGCGGCGGCGAGGGAGATGTCCGGGCCGTCCGCGAGGCCCAGCAGGCGGAACGCGCGGGCCTGGGCGGGCTCCAGCTGGCCGTAGCCGAGTTCGAAGGTGGCCTTGACGGCCAGGTCGCCGGCCTGGAGTTCGTCCAGGCGGCGGCGCTCGTCGGCGAGCTTCGCCGCGAGGACGGACACCGTCCAGGTGCGGCGGGCCGCCAGCCGGGACGCCGCGATCCGGATCGCCAGCGGCAGGAAACCGCAGGCGGCCACCACGTCCAGGGCGGCCTCGCGCTCGGACGCCACCCGCTCCTCGCCCACGATCTTCGTGAACAGCGCCAGCGCCTCGTCCGGGGACATCACGTCCAGGTCGATCAGGTGGGCGCCCGCCAGGTCCACCATCCGCACCCGGGAGGTGACCAGCGCGGCGCAGCCGTCCGTGCCGGGCAGCAGGGGACGCACCTGGGCGGCGTCGCGGGCGTTGTCCAGCAGGACCAGCACCCGGCGCCCGGCCAGGACCGAGCGGTACAGGGCCGCGCGCTCCTCCAGGGAGTCGGGGATCGCCGAGTCGGCCGTGCCGAGGGCGCGCAGGAAGGCGCCCAGGACCGTCTCCGGCTCCGCCGCCCGGGCGCCCGCGCCCTGGAGGTCGACGTACAGCTGCCCGTCCGGGAACGCCGTGCGGGCCTGGTGTGCCACGTGCACCGCGAGGGTCGTCTTGCCGACGCCGCCGATGCCCGCGAGGGCCGAGACGGCCATGACCCGGCCCTCGGCCGAGGCCAGGATGTCGCCGAGTTCGCGTACGAAGCCGGCGCGGCCGGTGAAGTCCGGCACGGTCGCGGGCAGTTGGGCCGGACGGACCGGGACGGAAGCCGGCTCGGGCGCCGGGGAGGAGGGCTCCGCCAGTGAGGGGTCGGCCTGGAGGATCCGCTGCTGCAGCTCGCTCAGGCCGGGGCGCGGGTCCACGCCGAGCTCCTCGGCGAGCAGGCGCCGGGTGTCGGCGTAGACGGCCAGGGCCTCGGCCTGGCGGCCGCTGCGGTAGAGCGCCAGCATCAGCAGCTCGCGGAGCCGCTCCCGGAGCGGATGGGCCGCGGTGAGGGCGGTGAGCTCGGAGACGGCCTCGGCGTGGCAGCCCTGCTCCAGGTCCATGTCCAGGCGGGATTCGAGGAGCTGGAGCCGCCACTCCTCCAGACGGACACGCTGGGCCTCCGCGTAGGGGCCGGGCACCCCGGCCAGGGTCTCCCCGTCCCACAGGGCGAGGGCGCGGCGCAGGGTGGAGCGGGCGTGGCAGAGGTCGCCGGCGGAGCGGGCCTTCTCCGCCTCGGTCGCCAGGTCCTGGGCGACGGTGAGGTCCAGGGCGCCTTCGGTGAGGTCGCGGACCGCGTAGCCGCCGGACTCGCTGACCAGGACGGCGGTGGTGGCCCCGGTGCCGCCCGGCCGGCCTGCCTCGCCGCCGGGGCCGAGCACCTTGCGCAGGCGGGACGCGTACGTCCGTACCGCCGCCAGTGCCTGCGAGGGCGGTTCCTCGCCCCACAGGGCGTCGATCAGCTCCGCCGCCGTGGCGGTACGGCCCTCACGCAGCAACAGGGCGGCGAGCAGGGCACGTTGCTGGGGGGAGCCGGTGCTGACGGCCTCGTCGCCGCGCCAGGCACGCACGGGGCCGAGCACGCCGAAGCGCAGGGCCGGGGACTCGGCCGGTTCGGCGGGTCCAGCCGTCCTCGAGGGGTCCGCGGGCCCAGCCGCCCCAGCCGTCGTCGCCGACTCCCCCGTGGAGTCTGGACGCCGCTGCTCCGGTACGCGCGGCACACCCTTCGGTACACCGTCCATGCAGTCCCCCTAGACATCCTGAGCAACCAGGCCAGTTTGCCTTGTTGACGGCGGATACGTCAGCCGTGGGAGACACCGATCACAGGGCGGCGCGAGGGAGTCCACCAGGTCTGCACACTCTCTTCGCTCACGCCCGGCCGTATCGCGTGCATCAGGCCACCGCGGCCGGAATCGACCCCTGTACTCATAGCTGACGCCCCGTCAGATCAGCGCTACGGTGAGCGCCATGGACACCCACGACGACACCTTTCCGCTGATCATCTCGGTGGACGACCACACCGTGGAGCCCGCGAGCGTCTGGCAGGACCGGCTTCCGGAGAAGTACAAGGGCGTCGGACCGCGCATCGTCCGGGCCCCCGTGAAGGAAATGACGTTCCTCGGGGGCCGCTTCAAGCCCGTCATGGGGCAGCCCGGGGACGACGGTCCCGTCGGGGACTGGTGGGTCTACGAGGATCTGCGGCGGCCCCTGACCCGGCTCGACACCGCCGTCGGGTACGACAGGGACGAGATCCGCCTGGAGGTCATCACCTACGAGCAGATGCGGCCCGGCTCCTACGACGTCACCGCGCGGCTCGCCGACATGGACGTCAACCACGTCCAGTCCGCCCTGTGCTTCCCCACCTTCCCGCGCTTCTGCGGCCAGACCTTCACCGAGGCCGAGGACCACGAGCTGGGCCTGCTCTGCGTCCGGGCCTACAACGACTGGATGGTGGAGGAGTGGTGCGGCCCGGACGCGCACGGGCGGCTCATACCCCTGCCCCTCATCCCGCTCTGGGACGCCGGGCTGGCTGCGGCGGAGGTCCGGCGCAACGCCGCCCGCGGGGTGCGTGCCGTCGCCTTCTCCGAGATACCGCCCTTCCTCGGACTGCCCTCCATCCACACCGACGGCTGGGACCCCTTCCTCGAAGCCTGCGACGAGACCGGCACGGTCATCGCCATGCACATCGGCTCCAGCAGCCGCATGCCCTCCACCTCCGCGGACGCCCCGCCCGCCGTGGGCTCCACCATCACCTACGCCAACTGCTGCTTCTCCATGGTCGACTGGCTGATGAGCGGCAAGTTCGAGCAGTTCCCGAACCTCAAGGTCATGTACGCCGAGGGCCAGATCGGCTGGATCCCCTACATCCTGGAGCGGGCCGACGTGGTGTGGGAGGAGAACCGCGGCTGGGGCGGCGTCGCCGACAAGGTGCACCGGCCGCCGTCCGAACTGTTCGCCGAGCACGTCTACGGCTGCTTCTTCGACGACGCCTTCGGGCTGCGCAACCTCGACTCCATCGGCGTCGGCAACGTCCTCTACGAGACCGACTACCCCCACTCCGACTCCACCTGGCCCAAGTCCCGCGAGGTCGGCGAGGCGCAGATGGGGCACCTGGAGCCCGATGTGGTCGAGCGGATCGTACGCGGGAACGCCATCGAACTGCTCGGGCTGACAGCCGAGGGGCTGTGGCCGGGCGGCGGCGGTGCGAGGTGAGCCTGCGGTACGGGATGCAGCTCCCCGTCCAGTCGCAGAGCACCCTCTACGCGGAGGGCTGGGAGGCGGAGGCCGGGCCGGAGGATCTGCTGGAGATCGCCCGCGCCGCCGACCGGGCCGGGTTCGACTACCTGGCGGGCTGCGACCACGTCGGCATCCCCCGCCGGCTCGCCGCCGCCATGAGCACCGTCTGGTACGACCCCGTCGCCACCCTCGCCTTCCTGGCCGCCGCCACCGAACGCGTCCGGCTGCTCAGTCACGTCGCCGTCGTCGGACTGCGGCACCCCCTGCTCACCGCCAAGCAGTACGCCACCCTCGACCACCTTTCGGGCGGTCGCCTGATCCTCGGGGTCGGCGCCGGGCACGTCCAGGAGGAGTTCGAGGCCCTGGGCGTCGACTTCCACCGGCGCGGGGCCGTGCTGGACGAGGCGGTCGACGCCCTGCGCGCCGCCCTCGGCCCCGATGAGTTCCCCGAGCACCACGGCAAGCTGTACGACTTCGAGGGGCTCGGGCAGCGGCCCCGTCCGGTGCAGGACCCGGTGCCCCTGTGGGTCGGCGGCTCCTCGCCCGCCGCCGTACGCCGGGCCGCGCTCAAGGGCGACGGCTGGCTGCCGCAGGGGGATCCGAGGGACCGGCTGTCCGCGCAGATCGGCCGTATCCGGCAGCTGCGCGAGCAGGCCGGAGCGCAGGGCCCGTTCACCGTGGGTGCCATCGCCGAGCCGCTGTACGTCGGCACGCCCCGCTGGGAGGTGGGGCGCCGGACCCTCACCGGCGGGCCGCAGGAGCTCGCCGAGTCGCTGCGGGCGTACCGGGCGATGGGCGTGCACCAGATCCAGGTGCGGTTCCGCAGCCGCAGCCGGATCGAACTCACCGACCAGATCGCGGCGTTCGGCGCCGAGGTCGCCCCCGAGCTGTGAGGAGACCCCATGGGCAAGCTCGACGGACGCGTCGTCATCATCACCGGCGCCGCACGCGGCCAGGGCGAACAGGAGGCACGGCTGTTCGCGGCCGAGGGCGCCCGGGTGGTCGTCGCGGACGTGCTCGACGACCAGGGTGAGGCCCTCGCGAAGGAGATCGGCGCGCGCTACGTCCATCTCGACGTCGGGCAGTCGGACCACTGGCAGGCCGCCGTCACGGCCGCCAAGGACGCGTACGGCCATGTCGACGGGCTCGTCAACAACGCCGGCATCCTGCGCTTCAACTCCCTCCTCGACACACCCCTCGACGAGTTCATGCAGGTCGTGCAGGTCAACCAGGTGGGCTGCCTGCTCGGCATCAAGGCGGTCGCGCCGGAGATGGCCGACGGGGGCACGATCGTGAACACCGCCTCCTGCACGGGCCTGACCGGGATGGCCGCGGTGGGTTCCTACGCGGCGACCAAGCACGCCGTGGTCGGTCTGACCCGGGTCGCCGCGCTGGAGCTGGCGGGGCGCGGGATACGGGTCAACGCGGTCTGCCCCGGGGCGATCGACACCGCGATGGCCAACCCGGCCCGGCTCGACCCGGACGCCGACCCGGAGGAGGCGGCGAAGGGCCTCGACCGGCTGTACCGCAAGCTCGTGCCGCTGGGCAGGGTCGGGCGGCCCGAGGAGGTGGCGAGGCTCGCACTGTTCCTGACCTCGGAGGACTCCTCGTACATCACGGGGCAGCCGTTCGTGATCGACGGCGGGTGGCTGGCCGGGGTCAGCGTCATCTGACGATTCATCAGGTATTGACGCTCCCGGAGGCCGGTGGAACAGTCTGACTCACAGATCTGACGATGCGTCAGAAAAACACAGGGCGGTGAACCTCCTTGGAATTCGGCATCTTCGTTCAGGGATACGTCGGCAAACGGGCCGAGACCGACCCGCTCGCCGAGCACAAGGCGCTGATGGAGGAGACCGAGTACGTCATCCAGGCGGACAAGTCCGGCTTCAAGTACGCCTGGGCCTCCGAGCACCACTTCCTGGACGAGTACTCGCACCTCTCCGCCAACGACGTCTTCCTCGGATACCTGGCGCACGCGACCGAGCGGATCCACCTCGGCTCGGGGATCTTCAACCCGCTCGCCCCGGTCAACCACCCGGTGAAGGTCGCCGAGAAGGTCGCCATGCTCGACCACCTCAGCGGCAACCGCTTCGAGTTCGGCAGCGGGCGGGGCGCCGGGTCGCACGAGATCCTCGGGTTCATGCCGGGGGTGACCGACATGAACCACACCAAGGAACTCTGGGAGGAGACCATCGCCGAGTTCCCCAAGATGTGGCTCCAGGACGAGTACCAGGGCTTCCAGGGCAAGCACTGGTCGCTGCCGCCGCGCAAGGTCCTGCCCAAGCCGTACGGCGGATCGCACCCGGCCATGTGGTACGCGGCCGGGTCGCCGCCGTCGTACGCCATGGCCGCCAGGAAGGGGCTCGGCGTGCTCGGCTTCAGCGTGCAGAAGGTCTCCGACATGGAGTGGGTGCTGGATCAGTACAAGACGGCGATCGTCGATGCCGAGCCCGTCGGGGACTTCGTGAACGACAACGTGATGGTGACGACCACGGCGATCTGCGCGCCGACCCATGCGGAGGCCGTGCGGATCGCGGCGAGCGGGGGGCTGCACTACCTGCCGTCGCTGGTGTTCCGGTACCACGACACGTTCCCGCGGCCCGAGGGGTTCCCGGTGTGGCCGGAGACGCTGCCGGAGTACACCGAGGAGTTCGTGGAGGTGCTGATCGAGGAGGAGTTGCTGATCTGCGGGGATCCTGACGAGGTGCTGCGGCAGTGCGAGCGGTGGGAGCGGGCCGGGGCGGATCAGCTGAGTTTCGGGTTGCCGGTGGGGGTGCCGAAGGAGGAGACGCTGCAGACGATTCGGCTGGTCGGGGAGTACGTGATTCCCAAGATCGATACGGATCCCGTGCACCGAACGTCCCGTTTCCGGCAGGGCGCGTAATCGCCGTGGAGCCGCGGGCCGTCCGGCGAATGCGGGCGGCGCGTGGCTTGTCGCGCAGTTCCCCGCGCCCCTTGGGGGCATCCGGCTCTAGGAGTTGAGTGGGCATGCTCGATCACGTCATCAAAGGTGCGACGGTCGTCGATGGGACCGGCGGGCCCGGCCGTACCGCTGACGTCGGCATACGGGAGGGCCGTATCGCCGCCGTCGGGACGATCGACGAACCGGCGCGCACCAGTGAGGACGCTCACGGTCTCGTCCTCACCCCCGGCTTCGTCGACCCCCACACCCACTACGACGCCCAGCTCTTCTGGGATCCGTACGCCACGCCCTCGCTCAACCACGGGGTGACCACCGTCGCCGGGGGGAACTGCGGGTTCACGCTCGCGCCGCTGCATCCCGACCGGCCCGAGGACGCCGACTACACGCGGCGGATGATGTCCCGGGTCGAGGGCATGGCGCTGGTGGCGCTGGAGGAGGGGGCGCCCTGGAGCTGGCATTCCTTCGGGGAGTATCTGGACGCCCTGGAGGGGCGGATCGCCGTCAACGCCGGGTTCATGGTGGGGCACTGTGCGCTGCGGCGGTATGTGATGGGGCCGGACGCCGTGGGCGGACAACCGAGTCAGGAGCAGCTCGCCGCGATGGTGCGGCTGCTGCGGGAGGCCATGGACGCCGGGGCCTGGGGGCTGTCCACGACCCAGTCGAGCAGCCACTCCGACGGGGACGGGCAGCCGGTCGCCTCGCGGCACGCCCAGCCGGCCGAACTGCTGGCGCTGTCGCGGGCCGTCGGCGAGTGCGAGGGCACGCAGATCGAGGCGATCGTCGCGGGCTGTCTGGACCAGTTCAGCGACGCGGAGATCGATCTGTTCGTGGAGATGAGCGCGGTGGCGGGACGGCCGCTGAACTGGAACGTGCTGACGATCGACGCGTCCGTTCCCGAGCGCGTGCCCCGGCAGCTGCTCGCGAGCGAGCAGGCCAGGAAGGCGGGCGGGAGGGTCGTGGCCCTCACCATGCCGATCCTCACGCCCATGAACATGTCCCTGGGGACGTTCTGCGCGCTGAACCTCATCCCCGGTTGGGGGCCGGTGCTCGGGCTGCCCGTGCCGGCGCGG
This sequence comes from Streptomyces sp. NPDC013187, assembly GCF_042899705.1. NCBI lineage: Bacteria > Bacillati > Actinomycetota > Actinomycetes > Kitasatosporales > Streptomycetaceae > Streptomyces > Streptomyces sp. NPDC013187. The sequence goes on from NZ_JBIBAF010000018.1 coordinate 113,022, forward strand.
ATCGAGCGGCTGCGGGATCCGGAGGTGCGGGCCGAGCTGCTGCGGCGCGCGAATTCCAAGGAGGCGGGGGTCTTCCGGCGGCTCGCGAACTTCGGGCGGTACGTCATCGGCGACACCTACAGCGACGCGAACGCCGGGCTCACCGGGCGCGTGGTGAAGGACATCGCCGAGGAGCGCGGGCAGGAGCCCTTCGCGTGCCTGGTGGAGATCTGCGCCAACGACGAATTGCGCACGGTGCTGTGGCCGATGCCGACCGACAACGACCCGGCGTCCTGGGCGCTGCGGGCCGAGACCTGGCAGCACGAGGACGTGCTGCTCGGCGGGTCCGACGCGGGCGCCCACCTGGACCGGATGTGCGGGGCGCCGTACACGACCCGGTTCCTCGGGGACTGTCTGCGGGGCCGCAAGCTGGTCCGTCTGGAGCAGGCCGTGAAGATGCTGACCGACGACCCGGCCCGGCTCTTCGGGCTGCGGGAGCGGGGGCAGGTGCGGGAGGGCTGGCACGCGGACCTGGTCCTGCTCGACCCGGAGCGCATCGACGCGGGCCCGGCCACCCTGGTGCACGACCTGCCGGGTGACAGCCCGCGGCTGGACTCCCGGGCGCTGGGGGTGCGGGCCGTATGGGTCAACGGGGTCGAGGCGATCCGGGACGACGTGGTGACCGGGGCCGTACCGGGCCGGGTGCTCCGCTCCGGGCGGGACACGGAGACGGTGAGCACGAGGTGACGGCACGCCAGTCGCTGTTCGTCGGCGGTTCCTGGGTGGAGCCGGACGGCGGGCACTACGAGGTGATCGACCCGGCGGGAGAGCAGACCGTCGGGTGGGCGCCGGAGGCCTCGCGGGATCAGGTGGTCGCGGCCTGTGCCGCGGCCCGCGAGGCCTTCGGGCCGTGGTCGCGCACCGCGCCCGGGGAACGGGCCGCGGTCCTCGCACGGGCGGCGGGGATCATCGCCGGCCGGCTGAAGGAGTACGCGGAGCTGGCCCGGTCCGAGACCGGAGCGACCCTCGGCACCGCACGCGCCCTGCAGGTCGGGGTCGCCGCCGCCCGCTTCCGGCGCTACGCGCGCGTGGAGCCCGCCGAGTGGCCGATCCCGCCGCAGATCAACGAGGCCGGGCCGATGGGGAAGGCCGGGGTGATGGGCGCTCTGGCCGTCCGGCAGCCCGTCGGGGTCGTCACCTGCGTCACCTCGTACAACAACCCCTGGGCCAACCCGGCCGGGAAGGTCGCCCCCGCCCTGGCCATGGGCAACACGGTCGTGGTGAAACCGGCTCCGCAGGATCCGCTGTCGGTCTACCGGATGGCCGGGGCGCTGGAGGAGGCGGGCGTCCCGCCGGGCGTGGTGAACGTCGTCAGCGGCTCGCGTACCGAGGTGGGCGAAGCGGCCGTGGCGTCACCGGACGTCGACATGGTCAGCTTCACCGGCTCCACGGCCGTCGGACGGCGGATCGCCGAGGTGTGCGGGCGGGGCATGAAACGGCAGCTGATGGAGCTGGGCGGGAAGGGCGCCGCGCTCGTCTTCGACGACGCCGACCTCGGCTCGGCCGTGGCCGGGATCGGCACCACCTTCTCCTTCTACAGCGGGCAGATCTGCACGGCACCGACGCGGGTGCTGGCGCAGCGCGGGATCCACGACCGCCTCGTGGAGCGACTTGCCGCCTACGCGGGCCGGTTGAAGGTCGGTGACCCGCGGGATCCGGACACGGTGGTCGGGCCGGTGATCTCGGCGGCGCACCGGGACCGCGTGGAGTCGTACGTCGAGCTGGGCCGCAAGGAGGGCGCGGTGGTGGTGGCGGGCGGCGAACGCCCGGACCTGCCGACCGGCTTCTACGTCGCCCCGACCCTCCTCGCCGACTGCACCGGCGACATGCGCGTGGCCCGCGAGGAGATCTTCGGGCCGGTGGTGGTCGTCATCCCCTTCGACGAGGAGGAGGAGGGCATCGCGCTCGCCGACGACACCGATTACGGGCTCATCGACTACGTCTGGTCGGGCGACGTGGCCCGGGCCTTCCGGGTGGCCCGGCGGCTCAGGGCCGGAGGAGTCGGGATCAACACCGTGGGGCGCAACATGGAGGCGCCCTTCGGAGGCTTCAAGCAGAGCGGAGTGGGCCGCGACGTCGGCTCGTACGCCCTGCACGCCTACAGCGAGGTGCAGTCGATCGTGTGGCCGGGGTGACGCCGCTCAGCTGTCCAGGTCCACCCGGACGGTCAGCAGATTCGTCCCCAACGCCCGCACGCCCAGGCTGTTGACCCGCGGCAGCGCCCGCAGCCGCGCCACCGGATCGTCCTGCGGCATCAGGTGCGCGGTCCCTTCGTGCCACCGCCCCCGCATCCGCACCCGCACCCGCGGATCGGCCTTGATGTTGCGCACGTACTGCGACCGTTCGCCGAACTCCGACACCAGCCAGAAGGAGCCGCCGACGCGGCGCCCGCCCACCGGCGTCCGGCGGGGCAGCCCGGAGACCCGGCCCGTCGTCTCCAGGACCGTCTGGAAGGGGAGGCGGCGCAGGAGCGGGTTGAGGCGGCGCTGGACGGCGGTGGTCGCGCGGAACCTCAGTTCGGTGCGGCGGGACATCGTCTGCGGGTCTCCTTCGCACGAAGCTCTCACGGTTTCTGCAACGCTTCCTGCTTCAATGATCCCCCACGCGGCATCGAGGGAGAGCGGGTGGCTGCGGATGCGGATCGTGACCTGGAACCTGTGGTGGCGCTTCGGGCCGTGGCAGACGCGGCAGAAGGCGATCCTCACGGCCCTGCGCGAGCTGCGGCCCGACGTCGTCGGACTGCAGGAGGTGTGGGCGGCCGACGGCGAGAACCTCGCCGAGTGGCTCGCCGGTGAGCTGGGCCTGCACTGTGCCTATGGCGCCTCGCCCGCCCCGGAACGCTGGCAGCGGCGGATCGGGGACCCCACGGTCGGCATAGGCAACGCCGTACTGAGCCGATGGCCGGTCCTCGACCAGGACGTGCTGCCGCTGCCCGCCCCGGCCGACATGGACGACGGCCGCCTCGCCCTCTACGCCCGCCTGGCCGCCCCCGGCCACGAAGTGCCCTTCTTCACCGCCCACTTCACCTCCGCCCCGGCCGCTTCGGCGGTCCGCTGCGACCAGGCCGCGGCGCTCGCCGCCTTCGTCGCCCGGCACCGCGGCGACACCCTCTTCCCGCCCGTCGTCACAGGCGATCTCAACGCCTGGCCCGACTCCGACGAGGTCCGCCTCCTCGGCGGCTACAAGAGCGCCCCGGCCGTGCCCGGCCAGGTCCTCCTGGACGCGTGGGAGTACGCCGACCCCGCGGCCCCCTCCGTGACCTGGGACGCGGCCAATCCGTACGTGGCACACACCTGGGAGCCCGGCGTGCGCATCGACTACATCCACGTGGCCCCGCCCGGCCCCGACGGACTCGGCCGCGTCCAGGACGTACGGCGGGCCTGCGACGGCCCGGTCGACGGGGTGTGGCCCTCCGACCACGCGGCGGTCGTCGCCGACCTGGCGGACACCGTTTAGTCGCGCCCGTCGCGCCCGTCGCGCCCGTCGCGCCCGAGGAAGATCGGATTGGTGAACGCCGCCAGGGCCCCCGGCAGCGGTCCCGCCGCCGCCTCGTGCCGGAGTTCGGCCCGTACGTACGCCGCGTAGGACGGTGTGGTGCGCCACTCGACCACGCCCGAGCCGGAGACCGGCAGCGGGGCGCTGGTGTGCAGCACACCCTGGTCGGTGACGAGGCGGACGGTGCAGCGCGGGGCTCCCGTGACCTCCAGTCGGACGGTGACCGGGGTGTCGCGGTGCACCCTCAACCGCTCGCCGATCCCGGCGTGTTCACCGCGCCCACCGGACGCCCGCAGCGACAGCGCGACCCGCGCGGACTCGGCGATGTAGGAGCGTCCCGCCCGGATGCCCTCCTGGATCGCCTCCCGGGTCAGGTCGTCGGCCAGGACGACCGTCTGGGGGCTGCCCACCGCGTCCGGGGAGCGGTGGGCGTCGCTGCTGCCCATCGCGGGGAGCCAGCCGCGACCGTCCCGCACGGACGCCACGAGCATGCTGTCCCAGTCGGCGAGTGCCACCTCGTCGTCGGGCGTGTAGGGGCCGTTCCACACTTCGACGGCGTCCGCGTCGGCGAAGCCGAACTTCCAGTTGCAGCCGACACACGTGGCGTGCGGGTGGGCCGGGACGACGAGGCCCCCGGCGCGGCGGATCTGCCGGGCGAACCGGCCGAAGCGGTTGTCGCGGGCCCGGTAGCGCCAGTCGACGAAGGTGCCCGGGTCGGTGCCGAGCGCGACGACGTGCCCGTTGCGGGTGGTGACCTCCTCGCCCAGCATGACGAGCAGGTCGTCCCCGGCCACGTCGGCCCAGTGGGCGTGCGCCGCGTGCGTGTTGTGCTCGGAGGAGTTGATGAAGTCCAGGCCGGCCGCCCGGGCCAGTTCCCCGATCTCGGCGGGGGTGCGGCGGCCGTCGGAGTGCCAGGAGTGCAGATGGCAGTCGCCCCGGTACCAGGCCCGCCCCCGGCCCTTCGCGCGCTCCGGCGGATACACCGGCTCGGCGGCCTCGCCCGGCTCCCCGTGGATCAGCGTGATCGTGATCTCGTACGACAGGCCCTGCGGGGCGACCGTGTAAGGGCCGAGCGCGATGTGCCAGGTGCCCTCGCGCACCGGGCCCGGGAGGTAGCCCGGCGTCGCGTCGTCCGCGCGCAGGAAGAACTCGGTGCGCGCCCCGCCCGACCAGCCACGGAAGCCTCGGCCGCCGAGCTCGGTGCCGCGCTCGTCGAAGACGCCGATGTCGAGGGCGTTGCCCGTGGTGCCGGCCGGCACGGACGGCCGGTCGTAGGTGTAGACGACCTTCAGCTCCCGGACCCCGGCCGGGACCTCGACGGGCACGTACACGAAGTCCGGGGAGCCGGGCGGCAGCGTGCCGCGCACGGTCCTGCTCTCCCGGCCCGCGTCGTCCCGATCCCCATCGGCCGCTGCAGCGAAGCTCACACCTTCCAACGTAAGCGCGGCCGCCACTCCCGTCACGAACAGGGCGCGCCGGCCGATCCCGCCGTGGCTGTCCTCGCACATGCTGCTGCTCCCCAGGTGTCGTCGGTGAGGTGGCACAGGTGGTGCGTGTGCACCCTTGTAGTGAGCGGTGAACAGGCTTGCAAGGGAGGGGAATCGGACGGCGACGATCAGACAGACGCGCTGGGGGCCCGGATACCGGCCGTCCGCCCTCATGCCGGTCATCCGAAAGTCCGACCGGTCGGTATCGACAGTCGAGCCGTCCTCCGGTAGAGATACGTCATGCGCATCGCCGTGACGATCTTCCTCACCGACGAGACGATCACCCCGACCCGGCTCGCCCGGGAACTTGAGGAGCGCGGTTTCGCCGGGCTGTACCTGCCCGAGCACACCCACATCCCCGTCGAGCGGACCACTCCGTACCCGGCGGGCGGCGAGCTGCCGCCCGAGTACGGCCGGACCCTGGACCCGTTCGTGGCACTCGGCCAGGCAGCCGCCGTCACCGGGCGGCTCGGGCTCGGCACGGGCATCACGCTCGTCGCCCAGCACGATCCGATCGACCTGGCCAAGCAGGTCGCGACCCTCGACCATCTCTCCGGCGGCCGGTTCACCCTCGGGCTCGGCTTCGGCTGGAACGTCGAGGAGGCCGCCGACCACGGCGTGCGCTGGAGCACCCGGCGCGAGCTGGTCCGGGACCGGATGGCGCTGATGCGGGCCCTGTGGTCGCAGGGGCCGACCGCGTACGAGGGGGAGTTCGGGAGCGTCCGGGCCAGCCATGCGTATCCCAAGCCCGTGCAGAAGCCGCGCGGTCCGGTCACCGGCCCGCGCACGCTCGTCGGCGGGGCCGCCGGACCCAGGCTGTTCGCCCACATCAGCGAGTACGCCGACGGCTGGCTGCCGATCGGCGGCCGGGGCCTCGGCGAGGCGCTGCCGGTCCTGCGCACCGCCTGGGCCGACGCCGGCCGCGACCCCCGGGCTCTCCAGGTCGTCCCCTACGCCGTCCACCCCACCCCGGGCAAGCTCGCCCACTACGCCGACCTGGGCATCGAGGAGGTCGTGGTGCAGCTGCCCCCGGCGGGGGAGGCGGAGGTGCTCAAGACCCTGGACGGCCTCGCCGGATACCTCTGACAACTCGGCTGCCCCGCAAGGTGGTTGGTGTTCCCTACTAAACTGCGGGTCAACAACCGGGCCGGGAGCACACCGGTGCGCGGCCGACCACCGCGCCGGACGGTGTGAGGGGCCCGGCTCACTGTCTTCACGGGGGAGAGCGTCATGAGGCTTACCTGGTTCGCCTGGCTGCTGCGGCACTTCACGGAGTACGGCTACAGCCAGGGGCTGCTGCGTGCCGCGATCGGCACGACGGCCGTACTGGTCACGTCCGCGCTGGTCTGGTTCGCCCTGCACCGCAACAGACCGGCCGCCGTCGCCGCCGCCGGCCTCACCTCGGCCCTGGGCATCGGGTGGCTGGCCTTCCACTGACGGGGCTTTCCCGAGCCTGATCAGCGCACTCGTATGCTCGAAGGATGACGACTCCTGCGACCTCCGGGACCGGCCCCACCGACAACTCCATGCGTCGTGCCCTGAAACGGGCCAGGGACGGTGTCTCGCTCGATGTCGCCGAGGCGGCGGTGCTGCTCCAGGCCCGGGGTGCGCAGCTGGAGGACCTGTCGGCCTCCGCCGCCCGGGTGCGGGACGCGGGCCTGGCGGCGGCCGGGCGGCCGGGCGTCATCACGTACTCGAAGAGCGTCTTCATCCCGCTGACGCGGCTGTGCCGGGACAAGTGCCACTACTGCACGTTCGTCACCGTCCCGGGCAAGCTGCGCCGCGAGGGCCACGGGATGTTCATGTCGCCGGACGAGGTGCTGGACATCGCCCGCAAGGGCGCGGCCCTGGGCTGCAAGGAAGCCCTCATCACCCTCGGCGACAAGCCCGAGGACCGTTGGCCTCAGGCGCGCGAGTGGCTCGACGCGCACGGCTACGACGACACCCTCGCCTACGTCCGCGCCATCTCCATCCGCATCCTGGAGGAGACCGGCCTGCTGCCCCACCTCAACCCGGGCGTGATGAGCTGGACCGACTTCCAGCGGCTGAAGCCGGTCGCGCCCAGCATGGGCATGATGCTGGAGACCACCGCGACCCGCCTCTGGTCGGAGCCGGGCGGCCCCCACCACGGCTCGCCCGACAAGGAACCGGCCGTCCGCCTGCGGGTGCTCGAGGACGCCGGACGTTCCTCCGTCCCCTTCACCTCGGGCGTCCTGATAGGCATCGGCGAGACCTACGAGGAGCGCGCCGAGTCGCTGTTCGCGCTGCGCAAGGTCTCCCGCGCCTACCACGGCGTCCAGGAACTGATCATCCAGAACTTCCGCGCCAAGCCGGACACCGCGATGCGCGGCATGCCCGACGCGGAACTGGACGAACTGGTCGCCACGGTGGCCGTCGCCCGGCTCCTCATGGGCCCGAGCGGCAACATCCAGGCCCCGCCCAACCTCGTCGACGACGAGTACGAGCGGCTGATCGGCGCCGGCATCGACGACTGGGGCGGCGTCTCCCCGCTCACCATCGACCACGTCAACCCCGAGCGCCCCTGGCCGCAGATCGAGCAGCTCGCGGAGAAGTCCCGGGCGGCCGGGTTCGAGCTGCGCGAACGCCTGTGCGTGTACCCGGAGTTCGTGCGGCGCGGCGAGCCCTGGCTGGACCCGCGGCTGCGCCCGCACGTGGCCGCGCTGGCGGACCCGGAGACCGGCCTGGCCCGCCCCGACGCCCTGCCGCAGGGCCTGCCCTGGCAGGAGCCGGAGGAGGTCTTCACGGCGTCCGGTCGCACCGACCTGCACACCTCCATCGACACCGAGGGCCGTACGTCCGACCGCCGGGACGACTTCGACGAGGTGTACGGCGACTGGGGCGCCCTGCGCGAGGCCGCCGCTCCGGGCATGGCACCCGAGCGCATCGACACCGACGTACGGCAGGCCCTGCGCACGGCCGCCGACGACCCGACGAAGCTCACCGACGACGAGGCGCTGGCCCTGCTGCACGCGGACGGCCCGGCGCTGGACGCCCTCGCCCGGGTCGCCGACGACGTGCGGAAGTCGGCCGTGGGCGACGACGTCACCTACATCGTCACGCGGAACATCAACTTCACCAACGTCTGCTACACCGGCTGCCGCTTCTGCGCCTTCGCCCAGCGCCGCACCGACGCCGACGCCTACACCCTCTCCCTGGACCAGGTCGCCGACCGGGCCCAGCAGGCCTGGGACGTGGGCGCGGTGGAGGTCTGCATGCAGGGCGGCATCCACCCGGACCTGCCCGGCACGGCGTACTTCGACATCGCGCGGGCCGTGAAGGAACGCGTCCCGGGCATGCACGTGCACGCCTTCTCGCCGATGGAGGTCGTCAACGGCGCGACCCGCACGGGCATGTCGATCCGCGAGTGGCTGGCCGCGGCCAAGGAAGCGGGACTGGACACCATCCCGGGCACGGCCGCGGAGATCCTCGACGACGAGGTCCGCTGGATCCTCACCAAGGGCAAGCTGCCCGCGGCCGACTGGATCGACGTCGTCACGACGGCCCACGAGCTGGGCATCCGCTCCTCCTCGACGATGATGTACGGCCATGTCGACCAGCCGCGGCACTGGCTCGGACACCTGCGCACCCTGGCCGGCATCCAGCAGCGCACGGGTGGCTTCACCGAGTTCGTGACGCTGCCGTTCGTGCACACCAACGCCCCGGTCTACCTGGCGGGGATCGCCCGCCCGGGCCCGACCATGCGGGACAACCGCGCGGTCACGGCCATGGCCCGGCTGCTGCTGCACCCGTACATCCCCAACATCCAGACCAGCTGGGTGAAGCTGGGCACGGAAGGGGCGGCCGAGATGCTCCGCTCGGGCGCGAACGACGTCGGCGGGACGCTCATGGAGGAGACCATCTCCCGTATGGCGGGCTCGTCGTACGGGTCGTACAAGTCGGTGAAGGACCTCATCGCGGTGGCGGAGGCGGCCGGGCGTCCCGCCAGGGCCCGCACAACCCTGTACGGGGACGTCCCGCAGGAGCGGCAGGGGGCGGCGGAGGCGTCGGACGGGCATCTGCCGCAGCTGCTGCCGGTGCTGGACTGACGCTTCACCGGCCCCCGGCGTCCGCCGGCTGATGCTCCATGAGGGTGCGGCCGGCCGTGGCGCCGGGGCTCGCCGGTCGCGGGGGAGGGGTGCCCCGGCCCGACCACAGCAGGAGCAGGCCGAGGGAGCCGGCGATCGCCGGCCAGTAGACGTAGCGGTAGTCCGTCGCGGGCATGATCGGCAGATAGCCGAGGACGTAGGCCGCCGAGCTGACGCCCAGCGCCCGGACGGGCATCGCGAACACGCCCTTGCCGGGACGGAGGGTGAGCACCAGCGCGACGGCGAGCCAGAACCAGCCGCGGAACAGCCACGGCAGGTCCTGCGCCGTGCCCTTGACGTACGTCCCGAGCATGTCCTCCAGGCGGGGGTGCGCCACCTCGACGCCCAGGTCGTTGCGGGAGACCCCGGCCTTGTACGGGTAGTCGGTCTCGAACAGCAGGGTCGTGAAGAGCAGCAGGCGGTACTGCAGGTACTGCGGCACGTGCCCGCTCATCTCCCGCAGCCACAGCGACGTGATCTCGCCCGAGTCCCCGCGCAGCCCGTCCGCCGGGCGCCGGTAGCAGGCCCAGTAGGCGTCGGAGAGGGCGCCGACGCGCTCGCAATCGCGTGCGGAATCCACGAGCCGGTCCCGCAGGGCGGGTGACACGTCCGCCGAGCGCAGCTCGTCCACGGTCAGCACATGGACGAGGTCGTCGAGCATGATCTGCGCGCCCTGCTTGGTCTGCAGCGGCGCGGCGAACAGGGAGACGGCGGCGGCGGGCACGACGAGCCCGGCCACGAGGGCCGCCGTGCACGTCACCCACGTACGGCGGCCGGGGGCACCCCACAGCGCGAGGACCAGCATGACGAAGACGGGGATCGCGGCGAGGAAGGCGTTCTTGCGCACCAGCATGGCGTAGGCGAGGAACAGCACGCCCAGCCCGAGCAGACCCCAGCGCACGGCGGGGCGGGGGTCGCGGTCCCGCAGCAGCAGGCCGGTGAGGGCGACCGCGCAGGCGGCGAGCAGCGCGAACGCCACGTGCACGTCCTTCCACACCACCCCGGCGAACGTCAGCACGAACGGGGTCAGTCCGAGGCCCAGCACGGCGAGCGAACCGCCCCGGCTCGCGGTGAGCCGCCACACGCACCGGGCCAGCGTCCACAGCGCCGCCCAGAAGACGAGGCACTGCAGGACCAGCATGGACGCGATCGAGCCGGTCACCGCGATGAGCGCCCGCCACACCAGGCTCAGCACGGGCGGATGCCAGTCGGTCAGGGGCTTCTCGCCCTCGGCCTGGCGGAGCTGGTCGAGGCTGTCGGGACTCAGGTAGCCGGGGGCGAAGACGAGGATCGTGGCCAGGCAGCAGAGGGCGGCGACGGCGGCCGGTGCCCAGGTCCACTGCCGCCGCCCTCGCCGCATCCATCCTGTTTGTCCCATATGCCGGATGCTAACGGGTCGGTGGGCGCAGGCCGGTCAGGGTGCGACGAAGACGTAGCGCCGGTACGCGTAGAAGCGGAACAGGGTCGCGAGGGCCCAGCCGAGGATGCGGGCGGTGTTGTCGCTGAGCGGCGAGTCGAGCCCGAGCAGCTGCCGGGACGCGAAGACCGTGCCCGCGGTGATGGCGAGCCCGACCCCGTTCGCGACGAGGAACAGTGCGAGCTCGTGGGTCACCTTCGCGCGGTGCCGGCCGCGGTAGGTCCAGTAGCGGTTCCCGACCCAGCTGAAGAGGGCGGCGGCGGCCGTGGCGAGGACGGACGCCTGCACGGGAGCGGTGCGCATCACCCCGCCCTCCGTGCCGCCGGGCAGGCCGAAGACGAGCAGGTTGTAACCGCCGTTGTCGACGACGAAGGCCAGCACCCCGACGACGCCGAACTTGGCGGCCTCGCGCCAGATGCCCTTGATGGCGTCACGCGCACGCAGCGTCACAGAGTCGAGGACCGGCACACGGAGAGCGTAACGACCGGGTGTGCTCCATCCGGTCAGGCGCGCTCATATCGCACTATGTCCGACTGTATGAGGTGCTGATGTATGAGGTGCTGATGTACAGGGTGCTGACTGTGTGAGGTGCTGGCTGGGTGAGGCACCGGTCGAGTGAGGAGTGGTCGTGGAACCGACGATCGCGTGTGTCGTGCCGTGCCACAACGAGGAGGCGGCCGTCGGCAAGGTCGTCCGCGACCTGCGCACGGCCCTGCCCGAGGCCGTCGTCTACGTGTACGACAACGCCTCCACCGACCGGACCGCGGAGGTCGCCCGGGCCGCCGGCGCGATCGTCCGGGAGGAGACCCGCAAGGGCAAGGGCAACGTCATCCGCCGCGCCTTCGCCGACGTCGACGCCGACGCGCTGCTCATCATCGACGGCGACGACACCTACGACGCCTCCCGCGCCCGGGACCTGGTCGACCTGCTCTTCGAAGGGCCCTACGACCAGGTCGTCGGCGCCCGCCGGGTGAGTGTCGACGGGGCCTACCGGGCCGGGCACGCGGTCGGCAACAGGCTGCTCACCGGGGCCGTGCGGTCCCTGTTCGGCAACGACGTGACCGACATGCTCAGCGGCTACCGGGTCTTCTCACGGCGCTTTGTGAAATCCTTCCCGGCGCTCGCCCGAGAGTTCGAGACCGAGACCGAGATGACGATCCACGCGCTGCACCTGCGGCTGCCCACCGCGGAGGTCCTCACCGACTACCGGGTCCGGCCCGTCGGCGGCGAGAGCAAGCTGCGCACCTACCGGGACGGCTGGCGCATCCTGCGGGTCATCCTCGACCTGGCCCGGCGCGAGCGCCCCTCGCTGGTCCACACCGTGCTCGCGGGCGTGCTCGCCCTGGTCTCGGTCATCCTCGGCATCCCCGTCATCGCCGACTTCGTCGAGACGGGCACCGTGCCCCGGGTCCCCACGGCGATCCTCGCCGCCGCGATCATGACCATCGCGGCGCTCGTGCTGCTCGTGGGCTACATCCTCGAATCGCTGACGCACATGCGCCAGGAACAGACCCGGCTGGTGCACCTCTCCTACCCGGCCCCGGTGCGCGCCCCCCGCTACACCGCGCGCGGCGCAGGCACGGGCCCGGTCCCGGTCCGCAAGACCGCCGGAGGCGGCTGAGGGAGGGAGCCGAGGCGCCGCGGGCGCGCAGTACGATGATCGGAGCCCCGCTTCGGCGCGGGGTCCCGTGACTGAGGAGATGCGTGCCGGTGCCTGCCCGACTTCCTTCGTGGGCCTGGGTGACCGGGCTGACCGTGGGAGCGATAGCCGCGGTGACGGTCCTGGGCGTGCAGGCGGACCGGGGCACGCACCCCACCGCAGCCTCGGCCAAGCCGAGAGCCACGGCCTCGGCGCAGCCGACCCCGACGGCGTCGGTCCCGGCGCGGGTGCCCGACGGCTCCGGCACCGGCCGGCGCATCGTCTACTCCCTCGGCGAGAAGAGGGTCTGGCTGGTCGACGCGAGCGAGGCGACCCGCCGGACGTTCACCGTCTGGCCGGGCTCGGTCAGCCCCGACCCGGGCAGCTACACGGTGTCCTCGCGCAACCCGGCCACGACGGGCTCGGACGGCGTCCAGATCGAGCACATCCTGTACTTCGCCGCGAAGTCCGGCGTCTCGGTCGCCTTCTCCAATGCGGTCGACGGGGCCTCACCGCCGCCCGCCGCCCCCGGCACCACGACGGGCGGAGTCAGGATGCGGAAGGCGGACGGCACGGCCCTGTGGACGTTCGGCACGGTCGGCACGACCGTGACCGTGGTCAAGTAACGGCCCGGTCGCGCCGGAGCGGTGCTCAGGAGGCGGGCGTGTCCGCCCGCCGGGCCGACAGCTGGTTGACGATCAGCACGACCCCGCTGAACAGGAAGATCCGGGTCGCGGCGTCCAGCCCGTTCCAGCTCTTCGACTGCCACATCGAGAACCACTCACCGCCGATCGCGATGAACCCGGCCCCGAACAGCAGCATCACCATCAGCAGCCCGTACGTGGACCACTGCCGGGCGCGCCGCTCATCGCGTCTGGCCCACAGCCAGCTCCCGTATATGAGGACCAGCGCGGCGAGGGTCTCCCAGACGATGATCCCGACGTAGGCGGCGTCCTGGAGGCCCTGGCTCGTGACGGCCCGCCACATCAGGTCCTCGTCCTTGAACGTGGTGTCCATGGCCAGCACATGCCGGACGAACTGCTGGTTGGTCCCGAAGTCGGTGATGTTCCCGAAGGCGACGAGCGCCATGTAGAGGGCGATGGTCGCGGTGAGCAGGGTGGCGGCGAGCGACAGCGTGCCGCGTGGTGTGGAGGTGGAGGTGGCCATGCCGATCATTCTCCCCGCGCACGGGCATCCGATGTACCCGGCGGCAGTTGAGCGAGAATGACGGCCGGGGCCGACCGCGCGAGACGAGGGGAACGTACGGATGGCGCAGCCGCAACCGTCCATGCAGGAGCTGATTCGGCAGCGCGGCCGGGCCGGGTTCGTCGGCCGCTCCGCCGAACGCGCCGCCTTCCGGGCCAACTTCGGCACCGCGCCGCACGACGAACGCCACCGTTTCCGCTTCCACGCGCACGGCAATGCGGGCGTCGGAAAGACCTTCCTGCTGGGGGAGTTGGAGCAGATCGCCCGCGAACAGGGCGCGCTGACGGCGTACGTCGACGACAGCGCGGGCAGCGTGCCGGAGGTGATGGCGGAGGTCAGCCGCCAGTTCGCTGCCCAGGGAAGGCGGTTGAAGGAGCTGGACCGCCTGCTCGCCGCCCACCGCGAACACCGGCACGAGGCGGAGCTGGCCGCACTGGCCGTCCTGGACACCCGGCCGGAGGAGGCCGGCCCGTCCACCGGCGGCCGGATGGTGGCACGGGCCGGGGTGGTCGCCGCCGGGATGGTGCCGGTGGTCGGCCCGCTGGCCGGGATGCTGGACGCGGAACAACTCGCCCACGGCGCCGACCGGTTGCGCGCGAGCCTCATCGCCCGCTTCCGCAACCACGAGGACCTCCGGCTGGTCCTCGCCCCCGAACAGGTGCTCACCCCGGTGCTGCTGCGCGAACTGGCGGATGCGGACGCGCCGTGGATCGCCCTCTTCCTGGACACGTACGAGCGGACGGGCCCGTACCTGGACCCCTGGCTGCACGAGACGATGACGACGGACCGCCACGGCGGCGTGCCCGCCACCACGGTGGTGACCACGGCGGGCAGGACGCCCCTGGACCCGGCGCGCTGGGGCGGACTGGCGGACTTCGTGGCCGACTTCCCGCTGGCCCCTTTCACGGAGCCGGAGGCGCGCGGCCTGCTGGCCGCCAAGGGCGTGACGGCCGAGCCGGTCGTCGAGGAGGTGCTGCGCCTCACCGGCGGCCTCCCCGTCCTGGTCTCCACGCTCGCCGAGTCGCGCCCCACCACCCCGGACGACGTGGGCGACCCGAGCGCGACGGCCGTGGACCGCTTCCTGAAAGAGGAGGACCCGGTCCGCCGGGCCGCCGCCCTGGACTGCGCACTGCCGAGGTGGCTGGACGGCGATGTGTTCCGGGCGGCGGTCGACTGCCCACCGGAGCAACGCGAAGCCCTCTACGCGTGGTTGCGGGCGATGCCGTTCGTCAGCGAGCGCGGCGGAGGCCGGTTGCGCTACCACGACGTCGTACGGGCGCCGATGCTGCGCGCGGAACGGCGCAGGGCGCCCCGGGAGTGGGCACAGCGCCAGCGGCGCCTGGCGGGCACGTTCCGCCAGTGGCGGGAGGAGGCCGGACGGGGCCTGGTCGATCCCTGGCTGGACGACACCTGGAGGGACCTGCGCCAGGCGGAGTTCTACCACCTGCTCTGCGCCGGCGAACGGGAGGCGCTGCCCCAGGCACTGCGGGACTTCGTCCATGCCTGCGGCGCCGGTGAGGTCATGGCCGTGCGGTGGGCGCGCGTGCTGGTGGACGCCGGGCACGACGCGGAGATCCAGCCGGTGGCCGAGTGGGGAACCGACCTGACGGCGGCACTCGACGCGGAGGGCATCGCCGCGGCGCTGGGGCTGCTCCTGCGCCGGGCGGTACTGGACGCTCCGGCCCAGGCCCGCGCCCGCCTCGTACGGGGCGACGAACTGCGCGGCGAGGGCGCGTACGCGCAGGCCCTCACCGAGTACGACCAGGCCGTCGCGCTCGATCCTGAACTGGCCCTCGCCTACCGGCACCGGTCCGGGATCCGGGGTGACCTCGGCGACCACGACGGGGCGATCGCCGACCTGGACCGGGCCGTCGCGCTGGACCCGCACAACGCCTGGTACGTCGCACTGCGCGGGGAGCACCACCGGATCGCCGGACGCGACGCGGAGGCGATCCGGGACCTGACCGAAGCGGTTCGCCTCGACCCCGCCTCCGCGTTCGCCTGGGCCTCCCGGGGCGCCACGCACGAGCGTGCCGGAGAGCGGGACGCGGCCCTCGCCGACCTCGGACGGGCGCTGGACCTGGACCCGGACTACGTGTGGGCGCTCGCCCGCCGCGCCCGGGTGTGGCGGGCGCTGGGTGACTCCCGCCGTCAACTGGCCGATCTCGACCGCGCGTTGGCCCTGAACCCCGACTGGCCCTGGGCCCGCTGCGAACGCGGCGACGCGCTGCGTGCCGCGGGCCGTGACGAGGAGGCGGTCGCCGACCTGGACGTCGCACTGGCCCTGGACCCCACGTACACGTCGGCCTACGCGAGCCGGGGTGAGTCCCTGGCCCGCCTGGGCCGCCACGCGGAGGCACTGGCCGATCTGAACCGGGCGGTGGAGATGCGGCCGGGTTACGTCTGGGCCCTGTGCCGCAGGGCCGTGCTGCATACGGTCCTTGGGGGCAGGGAGGAGGCCCGGGCGGACGTGGCACGCGTCCGGGAGCTGGATCCCGGGGCGCTGGAGAGGTTCACGGACGTCAGCGTTCTGCCGTGAACTCCAGGAACTCGGACCAGACGCTGCCGGTGAACGACAGCCGGGAGCCGTCCCTGTTCTTGGAGTCGCGGATGTGGATGGCGGGGGAGTGGGTCGGGGATATGGCGACCTCGACGCAATCGGGCCCGTTGCCGCTGTAGCTGCTCTTGAACCAGGCGAGTTCAGTGGTCACGTCTCGTCTCCCAGAACTTTCTCAATGAAGGCCAGGGACTCTCGGGGTGAGAGGGCCTGCGCCCGGATCATTCCATAGCGCATGTCGAGGATCCGGGCGTCCCGGGGGTCGCTGATCACGCGGTGGTGCAACTGGGATTCGCAGTGCCCCAGCGTCTTGCCGTCCTGGAACTTCAGGAGCCGGAACGGACCTGCCATGCCCGCGTGGTCCTCCCGGTTGATCGGCATGACCTGGATCGACACGTGCCGCAACGTGGCGCACCCTAGCGCGCCCGCACGCGCGCAGTCCGGCACTTTTGGTGTCCAGCACGTGACCGAGCGCCACGAGGACAACTTCACGGTGGTCGGCAACCACCTGGCCCAGCACCCGGACCTGTCACTCACCGCGATCGGCTTGGCCGTCCACATCCAGTCGCTCCCGGCCGGAAGTCCGATCGGCATCAGGACGCTGACGGCCAAGTTCCAGGAGGGCGAGATCCGGATCGCCGCCGCCCTGCGGGAACTGGAGACCCACGGTTACCTGACGCGTGCCAGGGAGCGTCTTCAATCCGGCCGAGTCGTGACCCGCACGGTCTCCTACAACAAGCCCCCGACGACGGCTGGAGCGAGGCGTTTCCGTCACGGCGGTGGAACGGACGCTGACGTCGGACCTGCCGCACGTGCCGATCAACCACCCGGCGGCCTTCCTCGCCCACCGCCTGACCGCCCTCCTCCCACCGCCCCTCCCGACGGCCCCGCCCCACCCGGCACCCACCCCCCGCCCGGCTCCGCTCCAGACCTGCGACGGCTGCGAACGCGCCTTCCGGTCGGCGCACCCCGGTCGATGCCGGGACTGCCGCCCTGCCGAGCGGGACGCGGCCCAGGCATGTCGAGCCCCTGGACGAGCCTCAGTCGGCCTGTCCGAGGTCCTTTTCCAGCAGCGTGAACGACTTGGGTGTCCCGCCCGGCTGTGGCTTGCCCTCCTTGTGGCCCACGACGCGGTAACCGGCGTCCCGGTAGTACGTGGTGAGCGGGACGTTGCCGGCCAGGCAGTCCAGGCGTACGCAGGTCCGCCCGGTCGCGGCCACGCGGTGTTCCGCGGAGCGCAGCAGCCGTCGGCCCGTCCCGGGCGGGGCGGTGCTCCGGTCCACCATGAGCCGGTGCACGTACCCGGCCACGGGCGGCTGCGGACCCCAGGCGGCCTCGTCCTCCCACCAGAGTTCCCAGGCTCCGGCGGCACGCCCTCCGACCTCGGCGAGCCACACCTCGCCGTGGGTCATGACCCGGCGGAAGTGGGACTCGTCGAGCTCTCCCGGCCGCCACTGCCCTGTGATGCCCCGGGCCCGCATCCAGCGGGCCGCGTCGTCGCGGAGGCGGACGAGGGTGGACAGATCGGCCTCCGTGGCCGGGCGCACGCGGAGCTCGTTCACCCGGAGATCCTCGCACATCAGTCCGATACCTCGAGTGCTCAGAGCTACGGTCCGTGAGCCACCCGTGAAGGCGGCGTTCCGCCCCCCGAACCCCCCGTCCCCGTTCGATTACAGTGCAGGGCGTCGTACGTGTGGACGGTCCCAGGGAGGTCGAGGTGGGTGCGACTGCCGGCGCCGTCTGGGGCCGTACGGAGCAGCAGGACTTCCGCAGCCGGGTGCGGGGGACCCTGCTCGGCGTGGCCGTGGGGGACGCCCTCGGTACGCCCGTCGACGGGCTGAGCGTGCAGGCGATCCGGGAGGCGCACGGGGCGGAGGGCCTGGTGGACCTGGCCCCCGCCTACGGCAGACGCGGCGCCGTCACGCACCTCACCCAGCTCACCCTGTTCTCCGTCGACGGGCTGATCCGGGCCCAGGTCAGACGGGACACCGGCGCCTGGCACCCGCCCACCGACCTGCACCGGGCGTATCTGCGCTGGGCCGCCACCCAGCGCGACTGGGGGCCCGACGAGCGCCGCAAGGAAGACGGGTGGCTGGCGCGCGAGGAGTGGCTGTACGCGCGGCGGGACCCGAGCCGCACCCTGCTGCTGGGGCTCGGCGACGAGACCATGGGAACGCCCGACGCGCCGAAGAACCCCGGCGAGGCCGGGCCCGAGGCAGCCGCCCGGTCGGCCCCGTTCGGGCTGCTCGTGGGCTGGGAGCCGCAGCTGGTCGCCCAGCTCGCCGTCGAGTGCGCCGCGCAGACCCACGGCCATCCCACGGCCTGCCTCGCAGCGGGCGCGTACGCCGTGATCGTGCATGCGCTGGCACTGGGCGAGAGCCTCGACTCCGCCGTGCAGCGAACCCTCGGGCTGCTGGCCGTCTGGCCGGGGCACCAGCCGGTGTCGGACGCGCTGCAGCATGCGCTGGGCGCCGTACGTCAGGGCATGCCGGGCCCGGAGCGAGTGACCGAGCTGTGCGGGGCCGGTACGGCGGAGAGCCTCGTCGGCGCCGCCGTGTACTGCGCCCTCGTCGCCGCCGACGTCCGGCACGGGCTGTGTCTCGCCGTCAACCACGACGGCCCGTCCGCCGCCACCGCCGCGCTGACCGGCGGCCTGCTGGGGGCCCTGCACGGCGAGACGGCCCTCCCCCCGGCCTGGCTGGCCGAGCTGGAAGGCCGTCCCACGATGCTGGAGCTGGCCGACGACTTCGCGATGGAGATGACCCAGGGCCCGGCCCTGCACGGCCCGGGCGGCTCGTCCCCCGGCTGGCTCGCCCGCTATCCGCGGGCCTGAAACGCTCCCGCCGCGCCTCGCGACACGACGCCGGACGGCACACCACCACACAGCCCGGGCTCGGCGACGACGAACGTCATCCCCGCCATCACCTCGCGACCCCGGTGACCCGTGTCTGCCGGCCGTCGCTTCCCGGCACCCGAGCGCCACGCGCGCCTTGCCGCATGGCCGACGTATAGAGCTATAGTGCTAGCCAACTAGATAAATGGAGGAACTGGTGATTGAGTTCCACCTGAACAGCCGGTCCGGCCTGTCCCCGTACCAGCAACTGGTCCAGCAGGTACGGCACGCATTGCGCCTGGGGCTGCTGGAGGAGGGGGACCGGCTGCCGACGGTCAAGGACGTGGCGAAGCAGATGGCCGTCAACCCGAACACGGTGCTCAAGGCGTACCGGGAGCTGGAGCACGACGGCCTGGTGGCCGCCCGCCCCGGTGTCGGGACGTTCGTGACCCGGACGCTGGCCGACGGCACGCTCGCCGCGCACGGACCGCTGCGCAAGGACCTCCAGCGCTGGCTGACCAAGGCCCGCCTGGCCGGGCTCGACGACGAGAGCATCGAGGCGCTGTTCATGACCACGTTTCGTGACGCCGCCGGAGAGGACGTAGCGTGAGTGCTGTCTTACGAGCCCAGGGCCTGGGCAAGAGGTACAAGCAGCGCTGGGCGCTGCAGAACTGCGACCTGGACGTCCCCGCCGGCCGGGTGGTGGGCCTGGTCGGCCCCAACGGCGCCGGCAAGTCCACCCTGTTGAAGCTGGCGTCCGGGATGCTGACGCCGACGGCCGGCACCATCGAGGTGTGCGGTGGCCGTCCCGCTGCGGGGGTGGAACAGCTGGCCAAGGTCGGCTTCGTCGCCCAGGACACCCCCACTTACTCCGCGCTGAGCGTCGCCGACCACCTCGACTTCGGCAAGCGCCTCAACCCGACCTGGGACGACCCCGTGGCGCGCGACCGCATCCGTCGCCTCGGTCTGGACCCCAAGCAGCGGGCGGGCAAGCTGTCCGGCGGCCAGCGCGCGCAGCTCGCGCTCACCCTGGGCATCGCCAAACGCCCGGAGCTGCTCATCCTCGACGAGCCGGTCGCCGCCCTGGACCCGCTCGCCCGACGGGAGTTCATGCAGGACCTGATGGAGGCCGTCGCCGAACACGAGCTGAGTGTCGTGCTCTCCTCCCACCTGGTCGCCGACGTGGAGCGGACCTGCGACTACATCATCGTCCTGGTCGATTCCCGGGTGCAGGTGGCCGGGGACATCGACGACCTGGTCGCCTGCCACCACCGGCTCACCGGCCCGCGCCGGGACCCGGACACGCTCCCGGCAGGTCAGCACGTCATCACCGCCAGCCACACCGACCGGCAGACCACCCTCCTGGTGCGCACCGACACAGCGGTCCACGATCCGTCCTGGACCGTCAGCCCACTCGGTCTGGAAGACATCGTCCTGGCCTACATGACCCGGCCCGCCGATGCGGTGCGTGACACCCGGCCCGCACTGGAGGTACTCCGATGATCTGGCTGACCTGGCGTCAGTTCCGCACCCAGGCCGCCGTGGTCTTCGCCGCCGTGGCCGCCCTCGCCGCCGTCCTCGCGGTCACCGGCCCGCGGCTGGCCGACCTCCACCGGACGGCCGGCAGCGGCCTGGTGGACCAGGTCTCCAGTGCGGACCAGAGCCTCTACTACACCGGACTGCTGGTCGTGCTCGCCGTGCCGGCGGTCATCGGGATGTTCTGGGGCGCCCCTCTGATCTCCCGTGAACTGGAGACCGGCACCCACTACCTCGCGTGGAACCAGGGCGTCACCCGCATACGCTGGCTGACGACCAAGCTGGGCCTCGGTGCGGCGGCCTCCATGACCGCTGCCGGACTGACCAGCCTCGCGGTGAGCTGGTGGAGCAGCCCCATCGACCGGGCTGTCAACGGCGGCGGGGCGACGGACACGTACTTCCCGCGGCTCGACCCCGTGGCCTTCGCCGCACGGGGTGTCGTCCCCATGGCCCATGCCGCTTTCGCCTTCGCCCTGGGCGTCGCCCTCGGCCTGGTCATCCGCCGTACCCTGCCCGCGATGGCCACCACGTTCGCCCTGTACGTCGCCGTCCAGGTCGTGGTGCCGATGTGGATCCGGCCCCACCTGGCCGCGCCGGACCGGACCACCGTGCCGATCGAGGCCGACGGCGCCCCCATCAGCGTCCAGGACGAGGCAGGGCAGATCATCGCGCATCTCGACGAGGTGCCCGGGGCCTGGGTCACCTCCCAGCAGACGCTGAACGCCGCCGGTCAGCCTGCCCCCGTGCCGTCGTCCTTCCCCGACTGCCTGCACACCGAGTCGGGCCCGCCCACCCTGCAGCAATTCGAACGCTGCATCACCGACCTCGGCGCCCTGGGCTACCAGCAGCAGGTGACGTACCAGCCCGCCGGCAATTTCTGGGCCCTGCAATGGGCCGAGACCGGGCTCCACCTCGGCCTCGCCCTGGCCCTGGCCGGGTTCTGCGCCTGGTGGATCCGCCGCCGGGTGACCTGACGGACACACCTCCCGCTCGTGTGCGGTCGTGCCGGGCGGCGCCCTTTCCCCTTGGGCAGGCGCCGCCCGGCGTGGGCGGCCGGAGATTCACCTCTCGGCGGTGCGCACCACGTCGTCCGCCGGTCCGGCCGGCGTCGGGACCGCCGCGGCCGCCGTCCCGTCCCCGTCCGTGTTGATCCGCTCGATGATCGCCAGCCGCTCCGGGGTGTCCTCCGGCTTGATGTAGCCGACGACGATGTAGAGGACCAGAGAGACCGCCAGCGGGATCGACACCTGGTACTGGAGCGGCACGCCGCCCTCGACGTTCCAGTGGATCGGGTAGTTCACCAGCCAGAACGCCAGCAGGCCCATCGACCAGCTGACCAGGGCCGCGGTGGGGCCGGAGCGGCGGAACGCGCGCAGCAGGCCCAGCATCATCGGGATCGCCATCGGGCCCATCAGGCCGGCCACCCACTTGATGACCACCGTGATGATGTCCTTGAACGCGGGGGAATTGACCTGCGTCGCCGCCGCCATGGACAGGCCGAGGAAGACGACCGTGGCGACCCGGGCGACCCGCAGACCCTGGCTCTGGTTCCAGGCCCGGGCCCGCGCCCAGATCACCGGCGCGCAGTCCCGGGTGAAGACGGCCGCGATGGCGTTGGCGTCCGAGGAGCACATGGCCATCGTGTGGGAGAAGAAGCCGACGATGACCAGGCCCAGCAGACCGTGCGGCAGGAGCTGTTCGGTCATCAGGGCGTAGGAGTCCGAGCCGTCCTGCTTCTGCGACTCGACCAGCAGCGGCGACATCCACATGGGGAAGAACAGCACCAGCGGCCAGACCAGCCAGAGGATCGCCGAGAGGCGGGCCGACCGCTCGGCCTCCTTGGCGTTCGGCGTGGCCATGTAGCGCTGCGCCTGGTTGAGCATGCCGCCGTTGTACTCGAAGAGCTTGATGAAGAGGAACGCGAGCAGGAACACCGTGCCGTACGGCCCGACCAGCGGTTTCCCGTGGCCTTGGAGCTCCGGCGAGTCCCAGACCCCGAAGAAGCCGCCGTGGTCGTCGAGCCGGACGAAGACCGCCACGAACATCGCGATGCCGGCCAGCAACTGGATGACGAACTGGCCGAGTTCGGTCAGCGCGTCCGCCCAGAGGCCGCCGATCGTGCAGTAGATCGCGGTGATCCCGCCGGTGATGAGAATGCCCTGGTTGAGGGAGATTCCGGTGAAGACGGACAGCAGCGTGGCGATAGCCGCCCACTTCGCGCCCACGTCCACGATCTTCAGCAGCATGCCCGACCAGGCCAGTGCCTGCTGCGTCTTCAGGTCGTAGCGGTTCTTCAGGTACTCCAGCGGGGAGGCCACATGGAGCCGGGAGCGCAGCCGGTTGATGCGCGGGGCGAACAGCTTCGACCCGATGGCGATACCGAGGGCGATGGGGAAGGACCAGGTGACGAAGGACGTGACGCCGTAGGTGTAGGCGATGCCCGCGTACCCGGTGAACATCACCGCGCTGTAGCCCGACATGTGGTGCGAGATGCCGGACAGCCACCAGGGCATCTTGCCGCCGGCGGTGAAGAAGTCGCTGACGTTGTCGACGCGTTTGTGCGACCAGACGCCGATCGCGACCATCACGGCGAAGTAGCCGACGAGCACGGCCCAGTCGAGACCGTTCATGAATCCCCTTCCACGGTGCTGCCGCCAGGGTCAGGCATGTGAACTCTGGGTTCGGTGACGTGCGCACGGCAAGCAAGGGGAAGGTCAAGAGAACGTAAAATAGTTCGGTGAGATGACTTCAGTTCATGTACTTGAATACGAGTGTGTGGCTGGAAATGGACCTCAGCGCATCAGCTCGCCCGCGTTCACCAGCAGCGACTGCCCCGTGATCGCCCGGGCCCGGTCCGACGCCAGGAACACCGCCGCGTCCGCCACGTCCCCGTCCGTGGCCAGCTCCGGCAGTGCCATCCGGTCCGTCAGCCTGCCCAGCACCGCCGCCTCCGACACACCCTCCGACCGGGCCGCGAACTGCACGTACGCCCGCACCGGCGGGCCCCACATCCAGCCCGGCAGTACGGTGTTGACCCGGATCCGGTGCGGCCCGAGCTCCCGGGCGAGCGAGTACATCGCACTCGTCAGCGCCCCCTTCGACGCCGCGTACGCCGCCTGCCGCACCTGCGAGGGCGCGGCCACCGCCGACTGCGTCCCGACGAACACCACGGATCCGCCGCCCTGTTTGAGCGACGGCAGACAGGCCCGCGTCATCCGCAGGGTGCCCAGCAGGTTCACGTCGAGAACGGACCGCCAGGACTCGAAGTCGGCGTCCTCCAGCCCGCCGAAGTAGCCGTCCAGCGCGGCCACGTGCACGACCGCGTCGATCCCGCCGAACCGCTCCCGCGCCAGCCGGGCCAGCGCCTCGCACTGTGCCTCGTCGGAGATGTCCGTGACCCGGTACGCGGTGCGCGTCCCGCCGGGGTCGACCTCGGCGGCCGTCTTCGCCAGGCTCGCCTCCGTGCGGGCCCCGAGCACGGCCCGCCCGCCGTCCCGCACGACCGCCGCCGCGACCTGCCGCCCGAGACCGGCCCCGACCCCCGACACGACGACCGTCTTCCCCGCGAGCAGTGACATGGCAGGACCTCCCCGGACCGGAACCCTGGCGCTATATCTGACGGAGCGTCAGAGTATGGGTCAGTCACCGACGAAGGGGAAGGCCATGAGCGAGGACACCCGCAGCGAGCTGTACGCCGAACTGGCCGCCGTCGGCCCCTACGGCACCCACCCCGGGCACGCCCTCATCACCATGGTCGAGCCGCACCCCGGCCACGAGTACGCCTACAACCGCTGGTACGAGGACGACCACTACTACGCCGGCGCGATGGCCATGCCCTGGATGCAGGCGGGCCGCCGCTGGGTCGCGACCCGTGACCTCCAGCTCCTGCGCTACCCCGAGAAGTCGGCGATCGCCCAGCCCGTCACCGCCGGCTGCTACCTCTCCACGTACTGGATCACGGCCGGCCGCTACGACGACCACATGCGCTGGACGGTCGCCGTCAACAAGCGCCTCAACCGGGACGCCCGCGTCTACCACGACCGCACGCACGTCCTCACGGCGTTCCAGGACCACGAGGCGAGTGTGTACCGCGACGGAGCGGCCGGCCCCCGCGACGTCCACGCCCTCGACCACCCCTACGCGGGCCTGGTCCTCCAGGTCGTCGAGGCGGACACCCCCGAGCAACGCGCCCCGCTCCTCCAGTGGCTGCGCACCCGCCACCTTCCCAAGCGACTGGCGGACTCCCCGGCCGCACTGGTGACGGTCTTCCGCCCGACCCCCCTGCCCGGAGACCGCATGACCTACGTCAAACAGGTCGAGGGCGTCGACACGCGCCTGACGCTCCTGTGGTTCCTCCAGACCGACCCGAGGGAGTGCTGGGACCCCTGTTTCACCGGCCTCGACCAGGCGGTGACGGAATCGGGCCTCGGCAGAGTGGAACTGGTGGCGCCGTTCATCCCGACGGTGCCGGGCACGGACCGCTACGTGGCCGAGCTGCGGTGAGTCCCGCGGTCTCCGGACGTCATCCGCCCTCCGGGGAACCCAGGGCAGGGCCGAGGTCCTGGTCAGTGATCTCGCGCAGTCGCCCGGTCGGCTGCCGCCCCTCGCTCATCAAGCTCTTGCCGTTGCGGACGTCATCCACCGCCTCGATGACGTCCGTCTGCGCCAGCACGGCCTGTTCGTCTTCGCGGCTGATGCGCTCCAGCAGACGCAGGGACGCCAGGTACATCACGTTGGCCAGGTCGCCGCCGCTCAACCCTTCGCTGCACGCGGCCAGTGCGGTGAAGTCCAAGAACTCCTTCCCGGGCAGGCGCGCAGGAGTGTGCAGGGCGAGGATGCGGGCGCGGGACCGCTCGTCCGGGAGCGGGAACTCGACGTGATCGAGGATGCGGCGATAGAAGGCCTGGTCATAGTTCGAGGGTAGGTTGGTGGCGAAGAGCACCACGCCGTCGAACTCCTGAAGTCGCATGAGCATGACCGCCCGGGTGCTGTTCACCGCGGTGTCGTACGACTGGCGGACCTCTTGCACCCTTGCGCCGAGGAAGGAATCCGCTTCGTCGAAGAAGAGGACGGCCTGCTGCTCCGTGGCGGTGTCGAAGACGGCCTTGATGTTCTTGGACGTCTCGCCCACATAGGCCGATTCGAGCTGTGCGTAGTCCACCACCAGCAGGGGGCGGCCCAGCTCGTGTGCGACGGCCCTGGCCGCCAGGGACTTCCCGGTCCCGGAGGGGCCGACGAAGTTCAGGGAACTTCCCAAGCGGTTCTCGTAGCCGGGAATGTCGCCAAAACCCCAGTCCAGCAGGATGTCGCGATGGCGGAGCGCGGTGACATTGCGCAGGAGCCGGCGTTTGGTCGCCTCCGGGAGGATCAAATCGTCCAGTCCGGCCCTGGGACGGACCAGCTGGTAGAGCGACGCGGATTTGCTGTTGCGCCGGTCCGGGGCGGAACCGAGACGGTCGTCGTGCGCCCCCGGGTTTCCACCGTCGAGGTGGACGTGCAGCAGCGGCACCTTCACGGGCAGACGAATCGGCACCTCTTGGAGCTGGGCGAGAACCTGCTCACCCTGCTCCTGGTCGCGATACCCGGAGACCGCGAAGGCGCGAACCTGCGAGGTCCTCTCGGCGAACCGGCTCTCGGACTCCAGAAAGGCCAGATGAGACGCGCCGTGCGCCAGACCCTCGATCTCCGGCCACGACGGTGCCAGTACCAGTCGGACTGCCTCCTCCAGCAGTTTCTCCGAAAGCATTTCCTTGATCTGCTCGGCCAGTGACCCCGACAACTCGGGCGGGAACAACGAGACGATCCGCATGACTTCCCCCGGCTCTTCTGCTGCGCGCCGTCACCGGCGGTTCAGCGGTGATCGACGACGTACAGCTTTCCGGCGTTCAGACCTGTCTGGCTGAACGCCTGACGCTCGGTGTCGGTCAGCGTCACGGTCCGCTTCGCCGTGGGTGGCATGCTCTTCAGCTGATCGAGGGTCTTCAGCTCCTGGATCTGGTAGTCGGAGAGATCGAATGCCGTAGCTTCGTCGCCCTTGAGCCAGAGGATCAGCCTCCTGGCCCCGGTGCGGACCCATGAGAAGCCGGACAACCAGTCGAGAACGCCCTTGAAATACCGTCCGACGGCGTTGACCACCCAGGCGGCTGCCGAACCCAGCGCGGCGAATGTCGCCACCAGCATCTCTTCGATCCGTTCCGAGACCCAGTCGATCGCGTCGTCGAACCAGTCGTCCAACATGTCCAGCACGTCGCTGAATGCCATGACGGCCACTTCCTCCTCACAGGTAGTGTCAGCTGATTTCCCAGGCGCGCGTATCGGCCGACCCGGCTGCCGGCCAAGAGGCGACAGACGTTCCCTGCCAGGGCCCGGCAGCGCTTGCCGACACCTGCTCGACGAGCTGGGGACGCTGATGCGGGGCTTGGTGGTACACGGCGAAAACGGGTTGGTCCTTGGCGCGTTCCTGAATCACCAGCACTCGACCGGGCCCGTAGCCGCGGGCTTCCTCCACCGCATTGCGCAGGGGGGCCGGCAGTCCTGAACGGGGCGTTCGTGCGAGCGCGCGGCTCAGAGCCTGCTCCAGGCCACTTTCCTTCAGGCCGCGACGCATCAGGCCCGTGAAGGTACGTCGCTCATCGGTGTACGTCGGCCGGTGCCGATCGGCATGGGCGGGCTCCGGCAGTTCGATCGTGCTGCTGGTGAGCGGCAGTAGCACGACACAGCGCAGCTTCGACCAGTCGACCGTCCAGGGCAGCACACCCGCCGCCACCCCGTTCTCGTCCGTGAGCGACTCCGGAGACTCGGCGACTCCCCGTCCGCGCTTGTCGACCAGACAGAACCGGAAGGGTGTGCGCGGAGCCAGGCCGTGCAGCCTCACCGTCGTGGTGCCATCCTGCGTGATCTGAACCTGTGCCGAGGTACTGACGTGGTGCTCCATGGTTCTCCCCCCTGGCCGTGCGAAGACGTGCGTGGCCGCATCCACCACGGGAGCAGATGCCGACGGTTCCGTTCGGGGCGAATAGGGTCAAGGGTGCTACAAACGGTGGGTTGTCCATCAAAGAACGGTTGGGTCGCCGACTCCCCGTCCTACTGCGGGATTTGACCAAAAACCTTCGGTGTGCGGGATTCAGGGTGTGCTGCCCGCCGCCTTGCGCAGACCGCTCCAGTCGTGGATCACCACGCGCCGGTAACCGATGGACAGGGTTCCCAGCGACCTGAAGTCCGCGAGTGCCTCGTTCACCGAGCGCTCCGTTGCTCCCACCAACCCCGCTATTTCGCCCTGGTTCAGTCCGACCGCGATCTCCGTCCCTCGTGGTCCCGGCCGGCCCCAGCGCGCGCCGAGGTCGAGCAGGACCCTGGCGAGACGCGCGCGGACGGAGCCGACGTCCTCCAGTCGTCGCTGGATCGAGAACCTGAGCTTCTCGGTCACGCTCCGAGTGACCATGGTTGCTGCGGAAGGACGCCGGGCGAGGAAGCCCAGGAACAGGGGGCCGCCGACGCCCAGCGCCACAACCGCTCCGGTCGCCGTCACCGTGGTCGGACGAGGGCTGCCGTCCAGGACGCCGACCTCGCCGACGAGCTCCCCCTGAGACCGTACGGCGAGAAAGACCAGGTGCCCCTCCTCGCTGATCGCGGTCACCTTCGCAAAGCCGTCCAATAGGACGTAGACCGTGTCCGCGGCTTCGCCCTGGCGCGTGAGGACGCCGCCGGCCTCGAACTGACGTCTGGTACCGAGTGTCAGCAACTGCTGCCGGTCTTCCGGGTTCAGCTGCCCTAACAGGCTCTTCTCGGAAAGGTCGAACATGCCACCACTCCCCCCTGAAGCACACCTGTGCAGCCAGGGAGGAAGAGGTGATCAGGAACGGCCGACGGCCCGCGTTGCCCACCACCCACGCCGTGAGGCCCCCCACCGGCCGGTGTGCGCGGGATATTACCCACTTTTATGGCAGGAACCCCCTTTGCGTGGGCGCCCGCTTCATGGGCACATCTGTCTGGCAGCCGTGGGCTTCAGCGCAGCTCGTCGCGCAGCTCCTCCGGACAGGGCGTGCCCCGGGGGAGTTGGTACGGCGCCGCCAGACGGTACGTCCCGGCCTTCGGGGCCAGCAGCTCCGTCCACTTGTCGCCCTGCGCGTCCTCCTCCGTCTCCGCCAGACAGCCGTTGACGTTCACGTACGTCTTCGGTTCGTCCTCGGGACGGTTCCGGGACTCCTCGGTCTCCTGGGGCGGCTTCAGGCTCTTGCCCTCCGCGTCGACGATGCTCAGCCACGGCGAGTAGGGGATGCGCACCAGGATCCGGCCCGCCTTCTTCACCTGGAGGATCATCTCGCCCTGCTCGGCCCGGTCGACCACCGCGTTCGGCTCGGCCAGCGGGGTCGGCGCGGTCACCTTGAACAGCTGCCAGGTGTCGTTGCCCCAGATCTGCGTCAGATACGGCAGCCCGCGCTGCACCAGCGCCCGCTCCCGCTGCCCCCCGTCACCGTCCGGCTCGCCCTTGGGCAGCACGACGTAGTGCACCGCCCAGCGCTTCAGCCACTCGTGGTAGTTCGCCGAGTTGAGGGTGTCGTCGTAGAAGAGGGGGTTGCGCTCCATGTCGGCCTGGCGGTTCCAGCCGCGGGCCAGGTTGACGTACGGGGCGAGCGCGGAGGCCTCCCGGTGGGAGCGGGCCGGGACGACCTCGACCCGGCCCTTCTCGGCGCCGACCTGCTGCAACTCGTTGACGAGCGGCGCGAGCTCACGCGACCAGGACGCCGCCGGGGCCGTGTGCACGATGTCGTCGACCGTTTTGAAGCCGATCCACACCCCGAAACCGCACAGCGCCACGACGGCGGCGTACCACTTGCGGCTGCGCGGCACCGTGAACGGGAGCGCGGCGACCAGCGCGACCCCGGCGAACAGCATCGCCAGCCGGGTGATGTTCGAACCGATCTGGGAGCTGATCAGCCACACCAGCACGACCCCGAGGCCGTACACCGCGGCCGTGAGCCGGACCGTCTTCCACTCCTGCGGCACCAGCAGGTAGGCGAGGACCGAGAACGCGAGCGGCAGCAGTACCGAGCCGATCACCATCGGCTGCGTGCCCGAGAACGGGAACAGCCACGCCGACACCGCCACCACCGCGGTCGGCGCAAGGCCCAGCGCCCACGCGCCCGGCCGCCGCTTCTGCAGGAACAGCGCCACCGCCACCAGGCCCACGAACAGGCCCGCGACCGGCGACGCCATGGTGGCCAGCGCGGCCAGCGGCGCCGCGCTCAGGGCCTTCGCCCAGCGCTTGTAGCGCCACCGGTAGGGCCAGCAGAACACGACGGCGACCGCGCCGAGCGCGAACATCATGCCGAGACCGAACGTCACCCGCCCGGACACCGCGTTGCAGAACAGCCCGAACACACCCGCCAGCGACGCCCAGAGCGGGTTGAGGACGGACCGGCTGCGCAGCAGGAGCAGGGTGAGCAGACCGGCCGAGACCGTCCCCGCGATCATCATCGTCGTCCGCACGCCGAGCACCGACATCAGATACGGCGACACCACGCTGTACGACACCGGGTGCATCCCGCCGTACCAGGCGAGGTTGTACGCCGAGTCCGGGTGCCGGCCGACGAACTCGGCCCACGCGTCCTGCGCGGCCAGATCGCCGCCACTGTTCGCGAACGTGAAGAACCAGAGGATGTGCAGGGCCGCGGCGAGACCCGTGACGGACAGGACCGGGTGCCGCAGCATGCGCTCACGCAGCGCCAGTACGGGGGCGGGCCACTCGAACCCCGCCTTGCCGGCTACGGGCGCGCTGCCCGCGCTGCCCTCAGACGTGGTGACGTCCGGCGCGTCGGCGTCCCGCGCGGTGGCGTCCGGCGCCGTGGCGGCACGCGCCGTGGAGTTCCGCGCCGTGGCGTCCGGTGCGTTGGCTTCCGGTGCTTCGGGCAGGCGTATTCGCGGGCCTGCTACCGAGCCCGGTTCGGTGTCGTCTGCGCGTGTCGGCTCCGCAGTGGCCACTCGAAGGCACTCCCCGTGTCCCGTCTTCTGTTCTCGGCTTCCGCCGCAGCGCCTGAGCGAGCGGCGACCTGTCCCGATTCGGGACGCTAGCACGCACCCCGCCGGGCGGCGCCCGGACGGGCCGTTACCGGCGGGGTGCGGTGGTGCGGGTCGTACGGCGGGTCAGCCGATGCGCGTGAGCTTGGCCCCGAAGCCCGGCTCCGCCAGGTCCTTCTGGAGGGCGACCGGGACCTTCACGGCGCTGGTGGTGCCGTCACCGACGGTGAGCGTGCCCACCTTCGTGCCGGCCTCGGCCGTGTGCGGCAGGTCGTCCCCGGCGAACGTCAGCTTGACGGACAGGCCCGCCCAGCCGACTGCCGTGACGTCCTTGGTGACGACGACCGGCGTCCGGCCGCCGAGACCGTCGTCGACCTCCCCGACGACGTCGCCCTTCTTCAGGATCGTCGCCGACTCCAGCGCGCCCTGGGCGGCCCGGATCAGCTTGTCGCCCTCGTGCAGCGCGGCGCCCAGGATCGTGTTGTCCGGGCCGCCGGCGGGCTGGCGCACGACCGCGCCGATGATCCGGTGGGTCTCGCCGTCGACGTCCTTCTTGGCCGCGAAGACGAGGTTGCCGAGCGCCGAGGTGGTGGTGCCGGTCTTGATGCCGGTGACGTCGTTGGAGCCGACCAGACGGTTCCAGTTGTCGTGCTTCGTGCCCTTGTAGTCGACGTACGACATCATCGCCACGACCTCGCGGAACGCGGGCTGCTGCATCGCGGCCCTGGCGAGCTTCACCTGGTCCACGGCCGTGGAGACGGTCGTGTTGTTCAGGCCCGACGGGTCGGTGTACGTCGTGTTCTTCATGCCGATGTCCTCGGCGGCGTCGTTCATCTTCTGCACGAACGCCTTCTCGGACCCCGCGTCCCAGCGGGCGAGCAGCCGCGCGATGTTGTTCGCGGACGCGATCAGGATGCTCTCCAGGGCCTCCCGCTCGGTGATCCGGTCGCCCTTGGTGACGTCGACCGTGGACTCCTGGCCGGCGTCGGACTGGTCCTGGGCGGTCTGGTCGATGAGGATCTTCGGGCCGTCCTCACCGCTCTTGAGCGGGTGCTCGCGCAGGATGAGGTAGGCGGTCATGACCTTGGCGACACTCGCGATCGGGACGGGCTTCTGCTCGCCGGAGGACCCGAACGTGCCGATGCCCTGGACGTCCAGCGCGGCCTGGCCGTCGGCGGGCCAGGGGATGTCGACCTTGCCGCCCTCGAAGGTGTAGCTGTCCTTGGCGGTGAGTTCCAGGGTGGGCGCGGGAAGCGGGCGCACGCTCTGCACGACCGCGAAGACGACCACCAGCAGCAGCACCAGCGGCGTCCAGATCTTCACCCGCCGGGCCGCCGTGCGGAGGGGGGTCTCCGGGGGCGGCGGGGTGTTCGTCAGCTCCGCCAGCAGATCCAGCGGCGGCTTGGGCGGCAGCGGCTGCTGCGTGGTCCGCTCGGGGCCGACGGTGGGGACGGGCGCGGTGGCGTCGGCCGGCGCGACCGGCTTCCTGGCCGCCGGGTCGTCCAGCGGCTTGAGCGCGACGAACTTGCTGGTCCGCTCGGCGTCCCGCTCCGGAGCGGCCTTCTTCGGCCCGTCCGTCTTCGCAGCATCCGTCTTCGGGCCGTCCGTCTTCGGAGCACCCGTCTTCGGACCGTCCGTCTTCGGAGCACCCGTCTTCGGGAGGTCCGACTTCGGAAGGTCCTTGGCCGCGCCCCCGAGCTTCAGCATGGTGGTGGGCTGATCGACCGGGGGCCGCAGGACCTTGAAGACGGCGGTGGGCTGGTCGACGGGGGGCTCGGTGGGAGCGCCGTCGCCGTCGCCGTCGCCGGCATCGCCCGCAGCGACGGTGCTGCCGGCGGCCCCGCCGGTCTTCGGGGTTTTGTCGGTGCCGGGCTTGTCCTCGGGAGTTGCGGAGGCTTCGCCGGTCTTCGGGGTCTTGCCGATGCCGGGCTTGTCCTCGGCGGTGCCGTCGGCCGGGGCGTCGTCCTTGACGGCGTCGACATCCGTGGCGGTCTCGGCCCCGGCGGTCTTCGCCTCGGCGGCCTTCGGTGCGGCCCCGGCGTCGGTGGAGACACGCGGGTCGGCGGGTGCGCGGCCCTTGTCGCCGTCCCGCTCGGCAGCGTCGGCGTCGCCGTCGGCCACCTTCGACTCGGCCTCGGCCCCGGAGGCCTTCGACTCGGTGTCGGCCCCGGAGGCCTTCGACTCGGTGTCGGCGTCGGTGACGGTGTCGGCGGCCTCGGGCGCGGTGTCGTCGGTGGACCCAGCCGCCCGCTCGTCCGCGTTCGCCTCTGCGGTGTCCGCGACGTCCGCGTCGTCCCCGTCGTCCGTGGTGACGGAACGGTCCGCCGCGGGCTCGTCGGTGTGGGCCTGGGCCGCCTTGGAGCCCTCGGGGGCCGCCCCTGCGGCCTCCTTGCCGTCCTCGTCGTCCGTGTCGGGGCCCGCGGGCACGCCCGCGTCCCCTCCGGAGCCCTCGGCCCCGTCCTGCCCGCCCCGGGCGTCGGCGTCGGCCTTCCCGGCCTTCTGGGCGTCCGCGTCGGTCTCCTCGGGCTTGGCTGCCTTCTCCGCGCGCTCGGCCCCAGGAGCCTCGTCGTCGGCCTCGGCGGCAGTCTCCTTCTCACCGTCCGCCGACGCGACCCACGCGGCCACGGCATCCCGCAGCCGCCCGTCACTGCCCTCGCCGTCGGAGGAGCCACTGCCCCCGGGCCCCTCGGCGGCCCCGGACGCACCCCGCCCGGCATCGGCGGTCGCGTTCTCGGTGTCCGAGTCGCTCCCGGCCTCCTCCGCGTCCGCAGCACCCGCGGCGCGCCCGGCGTCAGCGGCCGCGTCCTCCACGTCCGAGCCACTCGCAGCGCGCTCGGCGTCCGAGTCACTCGCAGCGCGCTCCGTGTCGGAGTCACTCGCAGCGCTCTCCGCGTCCGAGTCGTTCTCGGGCCGCTCGGAGTTCTCCGGCTCCTGAGCCGTCCGCGTGGACAGCACGCGGGTCGCCGTATCGGCGCCGCCTCGTGCCGAGGACTTCTCCGTGTCCCGGGCCACCGCGAGCCGCGGGTCGGCGGCTTCGCTCCTGGCCTCCGGAACCGGACTCGCGCTCCCCGACGTCCTTCGTGCCGACGACTCGCGCTGCTTCGACCTGTCGGGGGACTCGCCCGCCACCGATGCCTCCT
Organism: Streptomyces sp. NPDC013187; assembly: GCF_042899705.1. NCBI lineage: Bacteria > Bacillati > Actinomycetota > Actinomycetes > Kitasatosporales > Streptomycetaceae > Streptomyces > Streptomyces sp. NPDC013187. Next base: position 146,494 of record NZ_JBIBAF010000018.1, read on the forward strand.
CCTCGCGCCGCTGCTGCCCGCGTGCGCGTACCGAACCGTGAACCGCCGCCCGTGACACCGCCCCGGCGCTGTCCGAACCATGTACCAGTGTCCTGTGTGCGGGCCAAACCCATCCGGTAGACGAGAACGACATACCTACTGGTTCCACTACGAACCGGTCACGCACCCTCGACAGACCAATGTGAGAGGGGTCACCCTGTCTTTCATCCACGCGGGGAGGCATGGATGGGCAGGAGCCGCAGAACACTTCCGGAGGAGCTTCTGCTGCTGGCGTTGGACCCGACCACGGGTACCACCGCACAGCCGCAGTCGCTCGACCTCGGTCTGGCCGGAGCACAGCTAGTAGAGCTGGCGCTGGCCGGACGGATAGCCCCAGACGGGGATCGTATCGCCGTGGTGGCACCACGGCCGACTGGAGACCCAACGTTGGACTGCGCGTTGGAGTTGCTGCGAAGGCGTGGCGCTCCCGTGCGGGCAGTGAACTGGATTGGCGGGCCGCGACTGGGGCTGCGCCAGACCTACCTCTCGCATCTGGAGCGGTGCGGCATGGTGCATGCCGTGGCCGGCCAGATGTGCGGAGTGCTGCCGACGACTCGCTACCAGGCGACGGACACCGAGATCAGCCGGGAGATCAGGTCCCGTCTGGACTCCGCGATCCGCACCGGCGTACCGCCGGACCCGCGGACCGCGGCACTCGCCGCCCTCGCTCACGCGGTCGGCCTCGGCAAGCACCTGTACCCGGGCAACGAGGGACGTTCCTCTCGCTCCCGGCTCAGGGACCTGATCCGGCACGACCCCATGGGCGGTCTCGTCGCGCACGCGGTGATGGACGTCCAGAACGGCGTCGCGGCCCAGCCGCGCCGCAGCCCGGCACCGTCCGGCCGTCAGGCCGCCGGCGGAACCAGGCCCGCAACGGAACCCGCCCGAGGCGTTCCGATGCAACCGCGCCACGGAACCATGGCGCGCGCAGTGGCCCACTGAGCCGCGCGCCGCGCCCGCGAGACCGACGACCGGCACGCACCACGGGACCCACGAACCCGGTCACGGGAGCCGCTGTCCGAGCGGGGCGGAGAGAGCGCACACTCTCTCCGCCCCGCTCGGCGTGTCGTGCCCGAACTGGCGTGTACCCGTCGCATATCCACCGTTTCCCAGCGGTAGTAAGCACCTTGGTGGCAGTCTGCTCAGCAGCAGATACGCAAAGTAGAGGCACGCAGCCGGAGGTGCACGTCCCGTGGCGTCCAATGTCAATCCCACCGTCAGGCGGCGCCGGCTGGGCCAGGAGCTCCGCAGGCTCCGTGAGCTCAAGGGCATGACGGCCGAAGAGGTGGCGGAGCGGCTGCTGGTGTCGCAGTCGAAGATCAGCCGGCTGGAGAACGGCCGGCGCAGCATCAGCCAGCGCGACGTCCGCGACCTGTGCGGGGTCTACGAGGTCGAGGACCAGCGCATCGTCGACTCGCTGATGCAGATGGCCAAGGACTCCCGGCAGCAGGGCTGGTGGCACGCCTTCGGGGACATCCCCTACAGCGTCTACATCGGCCTGGAGACGGACGCCGAGTCGCTGCGGGTCTACGAACCCCAGATCATCACCGGCCTGTTGCAGACCCGCGCGTACGCCGAGGCCATCATCCGCGGCGGTTCGCCCGAGGCGTCGGAGGCCGACAACGACAAGCGCGTGGAGGTGCGGCTGCGCCGGCAGGGCCGGATCACCGCGGACACCGAACCGCTGAGGCTGTGGGTGGTCCTGGACGAGGCGTCCCTGCACCGCATCGTCGGCAGCCGGCCGGTGATGCGCGAACAGCTGGAGCACCTCATCGAGATGTCGCAGCTGCCCCATATCACCGTGCAGGTCCTGCCGTTCGAGGTCGGAGCGCACGCCGGCATCAACGGCCAGTACTCGATCCTGGAGTTCGCCGACGCGGCCGACTCGAGCGTGGTCTACATCGAGGGCGTCACCAGCGACCTGTACCTGGAGAAGCCGCTCGACGTGCAGAAGTACACGGTGATGTACGAGCACCTGCGCGCCCAGTCGCTGAACGTGGACCAGTCCCGGCAGCTCATCGAGCGCGTGGCGAAGGAGTACGCGCGCTGAGACAGAGCCGGAGGATGACCTTCCGTCGGGCAAAGCGCGGGATGCTACCCCCTGACACGCCTGACTGGAAGTCTCCCCTGGAATATGCCATCCGGTCGAGTGAATGACTGCGCCGGACGAGGAGGGTGGCGAGTAGCGTCGATCACGCCAACCACCAGCACGGGTTGGCGTAAACGCAACTCGCAACGGAGCGAACATGGCAATTCGTCTGGGCGCCACGGAGACGTGGACGACCTCCTCCTACACCAACAACAACGGCGCGTGCGTGATGGTCAGGTCGACCGTCGCCGAGGCCTTGGAGCTCGGTGACACCAAGGTCCCCGAGGGCCCCAAGCTCGCGTTTCCCGCCGACGCGTGGCACGCCTTCGTGGACTCGGTCAAGGCCTGACCCCGCGACCGACAGCACCACAAGCACGACCGACAGCACCACAAGCACCACCGACAGAGCCCTCTCGACCAGCATCGCCGTCCTAGCCGAGAGGGCTCCGCTTGTGCCCGGAACCCCGAGCAGGAGATCAGCTCACCGGGAACGCCACGTCACACACCGCGTCCCCGGGGCCCGACGCCTCCCAGTCGGCGAAGTACAGCTCCCGGCAGGGGCCGGTCGCCGTCAGCCCCCGCGCCGCCATCCACTCCTCCACCGCCTCGAACGCGGCCAGGATCTGCGGGTGCGCCACCTGCGCCTTGGTGACCCTGGTGTACGCCAGGCGCCGCGCCGGCTCCACCCGTACCGCCGTCTCCCACGCCCGGCCCCGCCGCTCCGCCCATGCCCGGGCCGCCGCCTCGTCGGCCACCGGCACACACGCCTCAGCGGGGCCGTCGCTCTCCATCGAGACCTCGGCGTGGTAGGCGACGTACGGCACTCCGGCCACGCCCCCGCACTCCCGCGCCGCCGCCTCCAGCCGGCCCAGCGCCGCCCCGATCCACGCCGGCAGCTCGTCCGCCAGCGTGTGCCGCTTCTCGGAGATCACCACCTGGGCGGGCGTCTGAACCGTCTCGACCGTGAACTTCCCGTACATCTCGGAGCTCCTCCCCGACAGTCGTCCACGGAGGTACTCGGCGAGCGTCCGCTGCCCCGCCACCCGCGCCTCGACGTCCGCCCACCAGGCGCCGAGCAGCCCGGCCGCCGAGGGCCCGTCGCCCGCCCCGACCACCTCGGCTATCCGGGCGAGCGGCATGTCCAGCTGCCGCAGCATGGCCACCAGCCGGGCCCGTTCGACCTGGTCGGCACGGTAGTAGCGGTAGCCGGTGACCTCGTCGACGTGCGCAGGGGCCAGCAGGCCCAGCCGGTCGTACAACCGCAGGGCCTTCGCCGACAGACGGGCGCGCGCGGCGAACGCCCCGATGGTGAGCAGCTCCAGGTTCGGTTCCGGTCCGTCCACCACGGCATCCTCCGTCATCGGGCGGCTCTTCCGCCCGATGACGAAGACACTCGGGCCTGCCCCAGGGGCAAGGTCAAACAGTCGCCTGTCAGGCCAGCTGGGCCTCGATGGCCGCCACGACCTCCGCCGAGTCCGGCTCGGTCTGCGGCGAGAAGCGGGCCACGACGCTGCCGTCCCGGCCGATGAGGAACTTCTCGAAGTTCCAGCGGATGTCCCCGCTGTGGCCCTCGGCGTCGGCGAAGCCGGTCAGGCGCTCGTACAGCGGATGCCTGCCCTCGCCGTTCACCTCGACCTTCTCGGTCATCGGGAAGGTCACGCCGTACGTGGCCGAGCAGAACTCGGCGATCTCGTCGGCGCTGCCGGGCTCCTGCCCGAGGAACTGGTTGCAGGGCACGCCGAGGACGCTGAAGCCGCGCGCCGCGTACTGCTCGTGGAGCTTCTCGAGGCCCGTGTACTGCGGGGTCAGGCCGCACTTGGAGGCGACGTTCACCACGAGCACCGCCTTGCCCGCGTACTGGGACAGGTCGGCCGGGCCGCCCTGCAGCGCACCGATCTCGACGTCGAGGGGAGAGGAACCGTTGCTAGTCGTCATGAGCGGATGCTAGCTCCGGCGGGTGTCGGGCCGGTCCCCGGCCTCGGTGGCCTCCACCAGCACCTGCCCCGCCGCCGTCCGCGAGTACAGCACCGACCGGCCCGCCCTCCGCCGCTCCACGAGACCGGCGTCCAGCAGCACCCGCAGATGCCGCCCCACCGAGCCGAGGCCCTGCCCCGTCAGGGCGACCAGCTGGCTGGTGCTCAGCGGCGAGCCGAGCCGGACCAGCACACCGGCGCGGGCGGTGCCGAGCAGCGCGCCGAGGCTCGCGGGCACGGGCCTGCCGCCGGGGTCGGCGAGTGCCCCGGCACACGGATAGACCAGCGCGTACCGGTCCGTGCCCTCCCAGGCGACCCAGCCGATGCGCTGCGTCGTGATCGGCACGAACACCAGCTCGGCGCCGGACAGCTCACGCGGCGGGTATTCGCCGGCGTTCACCTGGAGCCGGTTCTCCCCGAGCCACTGCGTCCCCGGCCGCAGCGTGTCCAGCGCACTCGCCCAGCCACCCCGGCTGACCTGCACGGTCCGAGCGACCACATCGGCTTCGAGGACGCGCCGGCGCTGCGGCCAGTACGGCAGCACGGACGTCGTCCAGACGTACGTCAGAAGGTCCGCGGCGCGCTGGGGAAGATCGCCCCGGTGCAGCCGGGCCGGGACCGGGCCGCGCAGGGAGACGGTGAGGTCGGCGCGGGCCGCATCCGGGTCGGCCGCCCGCACCCGCGCGACGCCCTCCTCGAAGGTCTCCCCCTCACGCGGGGCGGGGGAGAGGAAGTCCGCCGTCCACTCCCGTCCGATCCCGGCGCGGATCAGCTGCGCCGTCACCGGGTCACCCGCCAGCCGCCGTCGATACGCCGGCAGATGCGCGTCGAGCCACCGCCGCTCGCCGGGATGCGCCGCCTCGGCCGCGTGCAGCAGCCGCAGACTCGCGAAGGCCTCGGCGAACGGCGAGATCACGAACCGGCTCCCCGCCAGGGTGTCGGCGTTGATCTGCCACCAGCCCATCGGCCGCCCCCTCCGCGAGCCTCTCCGTGAGCCCCTCCGTGAGGCCTTTCGCGAGGTTTCGCGTCTGCGCGAAACAGTAACCGGGCCGGCAGGCGCGTCGAAGACTCCGCGTATGCGCAGCTACCGCGATCTGTTCCGCACACCCGAGTTCAGTCCGTTCTTCCTGGCCGCCTCGGCACAGACGGTCGCCCAGACCATGGGCGGACTCGCCCTGGGCACCCTCGTCTACCGGGCGACCGAGTCGCCGCTGCTGTCCGCGGTGAGCATGTTCGGCGAGTCGCTGGTGCAGGTCCTGGGCGCGGCCTTCCTGCTCTCCGCCGCCGACCGGCTGCCCCCGCGCGCGGCCCTGACGGTCATGCCCCTGCTCTTCGCCGCGGCCACCGCGGCCCTGGCCCTGCCCGGCCTGCCCCTCTGGGGGATCTTCGCGATCGTCCTCGCCCAAGGACTGGTGAAGTCCGTGGGCGGGGGAGTGCGCTGGGGCCTGCTCAACGAGATCCTCTCCAGGGACGGCTATCTGCTCGGCCGCTCGGTGTTCAACATGATGAGCGGCCTGATGCAGATCGCCGGCTACGCGACCGGCGGTGCCCTGGTGGTCCTGCTGTCCCCACGGTTGTCCTTGCTGGCGGCCGCCGCCCTGTACGTCGTAACGGCCGTCATCGTCCGGCTGGGCCTGACCCGCCGCCCGCCCCGCACGACAGGCCGCCCCTCGGTGGCGGCGACCTGGCGCGCCAACGCGCTGCTCTGGTCCTCCCCGCCCCGCCGCCAGGTCTATCTGGCCCTGTGGATCCCCAACGGCCTGGTCGTCGGCTGCGAATCCCTCTACGTCTCCTACGCCCCCGACTCCGCCGGCATCCTCTTCGCCTGCGCCGCGCTGGGCATGCTCGCCGGGGACGTGCTGGTCGGCCGTGTGCTCCCACCGCGCCTTCGCCGCCGCCTGGGCTTCCCGCTCCTGCTGCTCCTGGCCGTCCCGTACGTGCCGTTCCTCCTGCACCCGGCGCTGCCGCTCGCGGCGGCCGCGGTCACGCTGGCCTCCATGGGGTTCGGCGCGAGCCTCGTGCAGCAGGAACGACTGGTGGCCCTCACTCCCGACGGGCTCACGGGCCACTCCCTGGGGCTGCACTCGGCGGGGATGCTCACGACGCAGGGGGTGGCGGCCGCGCTCGCCGGGTCGGTGGCCCAACTGGCCTCCCCGGCCACGGCGATGACAGTGATGGCCGTGGCATCGGCGGGAGTGACGTTGCTGCTGATGAGCGCGGGGAGGCGGGAGGAGCCCAGGGCGGTCGAAGTCCGCCGGTCGGCCGGCGACGCGATCCGCTAGTCGACGCCGGAGAACGGGACCTTCGTGATCTCCGCGAACACCTCGGGGACCTCGTTGTCCACCACGACCCGTGACAGCAGGACGGCCAGCCGGTCCCGCTCGGCGCCGCTCAGCCCGGACGGCAGGGCCTCCACACGACGGCAGGTCTCGGCGTAGAACTTCCCGGCGAGCGCGGCGCCTTCGTCCGTGAGTCCTACCCGCACGGCCCGTCCGTCGCGCGGGTCGGCCTCCCGCCGTACCAGCCCTCGCCGTACCGTCCGGTCCACCAGCCCGGTCAGACTCGACTTCGCCAGCCCGAGCGTCTCGCCCAACTCGCTCATGCCGTACGGCCGGTCCAGCAGCACGCACAGCAACTGTCCCTGCTGCGGCGTCAGTCCGTACGCCCGGCCGGCCTCCGCGTACACACCGTCGACCAGGAACGCCGTGCGCACCAGCGCGGCGACGACCCCCACCTGCCCGGCTGCCCCGTTCCCCATCGGGTCAGGGTACCGACCGGTAGGTCGCCGTGCAGGGCTGCGGGTCACTCCTCGTCCGGGGCCTCACCCTCGATGAGGCGTTCGGCGATGTCGTCGGCCCACTCCTGGGCCCAGCGGCGCAGCTCGGCGACAGAAGTGGCGTCGATGCCGTGGACGGTGAACGCCCTGTCGTCGAGCCAGTCCATGCCGGTCAGCCGGGCCTGGAGGTCGGTGAGGTCGAACGTGTCGGGAGCGTGGCGGCGGCCCAGCTCCTCGAGTTCGGGGTGGCTCCAGCGGGCCGAGGCGGCGTGCACGTCGACCAGGTCGCGTGCGAGTCCACGGTCGGCCAGGTCCCGCACCCGGGTGCCGACGAGGTCGTCGAGGGCGAGCGCCGGCCCGAGCTCCGTCGCCACGGGCGGGCGCCACAGCACCTCCTTGCGCAGGGCGACCTCGCACTCCGCGCCGCTCGGTGCGTCGGTCACGAGGAACTGGGCGGACAGCGGCCCGGCCTCCAGGGTCTGCACGAGCCAGCCGCGTCCGACCAGCCCGCTCCGGACGGCGTCAGCGACGACCTCCGTCGCGGCCGGGTGCTCGGTGGCCACGTCCACGTCCCGCCCGGCCCGCTCCACCAGCCCGTGCGCCAGCACCGCGTAGCTCCCGGCGAGCACGAGGGAGTAGCCCTCACCCACCACCACCAGATCACCGAGCAGCCGCCCGACGGGCTCGGCAACGGACTCGGAGACGGGGAGAGGGGCGGGCATGCACTGATTATCGCGTGGGGAAGGTGGACCGCTGAGGCGACCGGCCCGGACGGGTGACGGACGGGCCCGGTCCGACTCAGGGGCGCGGGGAACTGCGCGACGAGCGTGATGGTGCCTGGCCCGGGGTGGGTGAGGGACGGGACTGGTCCGACTCAGGGGCGCGGGGAACTGCGCGACGAGCGTGATGGTGCCTTGGCCCGGGGTGGTTGAGGGATGGGACTGGTCCGACTCAGGGGCGCGGGGAACTGCGCGACGAGCGTGATGGTGCCTTGGCCCGGGGTGGTTGAGGGACGGGGCCGGTCCGACTCAGG
>NZ_JBIBAF010000018.1:154500-191016 GCF_042899705.1 Streptomyces sp. NPDC013187
AGGGGCGCGGGGAACTGCGCGACGAGCGTGATGGTGCCTGGCCCGGGGTGGCTGAGGGACGGGGCCGGTCCGACTCAGGGGCGCGGGGAACTGCGCGACCGGCCCCCGCGGCGCGGCACACGACGACGGCGGGTCCCTACGGCTTGCGCCCGACCCCGCAGTACGCGTCCACAGCGGCGCCCCCAGACCCCGCACCGGCCTCCCCAGACCCCGCACCGGCCTCCCCAGACCCCGCACCGGCCTCCCCAGACCCCGCACCGGCCTCCCCGGACCCCTCCGGTCGCCACTCGGGAACCCTCACCACTCCCGGCTCCACCAACTCCAGCCCGTCGAAGAACCCGGCGATCTCGGCGACCGGCCGGACGTAGTACGGCACCGCCCCACTCGCGTTGTAGGCCTCCGACGCGGCGATCATGCCCTCGCTGGTCGCGGTGCTGTCGCTGATCACCAGGTGGCTGCCGGCCGGCAGCCCGGCCATGAGCTGCCGCACCAACGCGCGCGCCCGCTCGTAGTCGGCGACGTGACCGAGGGTGTTGAGGATCATCAGGCCGACCGGCCGGGACAGGTCGAGCGTGCCGGCGGCGGCCTTCAGGACGGCCTCCGGGTCGTACAGGTCGGCGTCCAGGTACGCGGTCCTGCCCTCGGAGGTGCTGGTGAGCAGCGCGTTGGCGTGGGCCAGCACGATGGGGTCGTTGTCCACGTAGACGATCCGGGCGTCCGGGGCGACGCGCTGCGCCACTTCGTGCGTGTTGTCCGCGGTGGGCAGCCCCGTGCCGACGTCCAGGAACTGCCGTACGCCCCGCTCACCGGCCAGATGTGTGACGGCCCGCCCCAGGAACCGGCGGCTCGAGACCGCCACGTCGACGAGCCCCGGGAAGATCGACTTGATCTGGTCGCCGATCTCGCGGTCGACCTCGTAGTTGTCCTTGCCGCCGACGAAGTAGTTCCAGAAGCGGGCCGAGTGCGGCTTGGAGGTGTCGATGCGGTCACGCAGGCTGTCGTCGGACACGGCGGGGCCTCCTGGGGGGTGGGGGAAGGGGACCGGTCCACCAACCTAGGGGAACTTCCCGGCAGAGCAGGGCTGTTGTTCTTCCCCCGCAGCGACCCGCCGTGGTGTTTCGGCCACGGCCCCGCCGCTACACCCCGCGGTGGGCGACACCGCCCATGTCTCCGCCACCGAGCCCGCCCTCGTGCCCGTGGCGCTGGGTGACCAGCCAGAACGCCCACGCCAGGGACCACAGCAGCAGCCCGGCGGCGATCGGCGTACCGAAGACGATCAGCAGCCCGGCTCCGATGTTCGCCCCGATGCCACCCGCGGTGAGGATCCGCCATCCCACACCGGCCATGAGCCCGAGCGCCACGAGCGGCCCGAGCACACCCCACCAGCGCTGGTCCATCGCCCCGCGCAGCGAGGCCCGCACGAGCACCGCCGCACCGGCCACCGCCAGCACCAGCGCGAGCCCACCGGCGACCGCGGCCACGCCGTCCCCGATGTCCCACGGCTGGAACGCGTAGTCGAGCTCACTGGCCGGCAGCCCACCGTAGTTCTGCTGCCCCATCAGCCCCCAGGCGGCCACAGGCACACCACCGACAAGCGCGGCCCCGGCCGCCACGATTCCCCGATTCGTCATACATCCAGGATCCGGGGGCGGTGCGGGACCCGTCATGAGCACGCGTACTCAAGTACGACGCACATCAGCGCATGCGCCGAATCGTGGAAGCGGCCACTGACAGTGGACTCCCGGACCCGCCGAGTGGCGCGACGACGTGGTCGCCGTCGCGCCGTGAGCTCACGACGGGGCCACCGCGCGGCCCGACTGAGGGGAGATCGAGCCTGTGCACAGGCCTCGGGAGGCCAGGGTCCGGGCGATGCGGGGGATGGCCGCGAGGGTGTTGGCGGGCCAGTCGTGCATCAGGATGACCTGGCCGTCGGTGAGTCGGGCGGCGGACTGGACGATCGCGTCGGTGCTCGCGCCGTTCCAGTCCTGCGAGTCGACGTGCCAGATGATCTCCGTCAGGCCGTACCGGGCCGCGGCCGACTTCACCGTCGCGTTGGTCTCGCCGTACGGCGGGCGGAACAGCTTCGGCGTGCCGCCTCCCGCGTTGGCGACGGCCTGCTGGGTGCGGGAGATCTCGGAGTCGATCTGTGCCGGGCTCAGCCGGGTCAGGTGCGGGTGGGTGTAGCTGTGGTTGGCGACCCACATGCCGGCGGCCACCTGCGCCCGGACCAGGGAAGGGTTGGCGGCGGCGTACTGTCCCTGGTTGAACATCGTGGCCCGCAGCCCGTTCCGGCGGAGCGCGTCGAGCAGCTTCGTCGTGTTGCCGGACGGGCCGTCGTCGAAGGTGAGTCCGACGTAGCCGGTGCAGGCGGCGGCCCGCGCCGGCGCGGCGGTCGAGGCCGTGACGGTCGTGACGGTGAGGGCCGCGGCCGCCACCGCCGCGAGAACGGCAGGCACAGGCCTCGTCCTCGCCACCGCCGTGAGAACGGCCGGGACCGGCCTCGTCCTCACGATCCCACCCTGATGCTGGAGTTGCCGCTGCTCCGGTAACCCTCGGTCGCCATGATCATGTAGTACTTGAAGTTGCCCAGGGGCATCCCGGCCCGGGCCCACGCGTCGAAGTGGTTGCCGGCCGTGATGGTGCCGCCCGTCCGCTTCGACTGCCGCACGCTCCAGTACTGGTCGAAGGTGCGGATGCCCTCGACGGAGGGGGCGTTGTACCGCGTCGTCTTGTAGATGTCGTACGTACCGCCGTCGCTGGTGACGGTGCCCTTGTAGGTGCCGGTGGGCCGGTAGGTGCCCCAGTTGTCGACGATGTAGTACTCGACGAGCGGGTTCGCCGTCCAGCCGTACAGGGTCAGATAGGCGTTGCCGGACGGGTTGAACGTGCCCGAGTACGTCACCGTGCGGCGGGCCCCGGTGCTCCAGCCCTTGCCGGCGACGAAGTTCCCGGTGTTGCGCCATGAGGTGCTGTAACTGCCGCCGGAGGACAGGGTCATGGAGACCGTGCCCGGCGCGTCCGTCCAGAACGAGTAGTAGTAGCCGTTGTTGGTGCCCGTCTGGTTCGTGGTGACGACGGTGTCGGCGTGCGCGGTGCCCGGCATGGTGAGCGCCGCGGCCGCGACCAGCAGCATGGTGCAGGTGCTGCTGATGAGCAGCCGGAAGCGGCCTGGTGACTTCTTCATGGGGTGCTTCCTCCTCGTCCGAGTGGGGTGGGTCGACGGGGGAGCTCTGTCATCGGGGAGTGTTGGCCGGGCCCTGCGAACTGTCAATGGTTTCGGCGTCGTCTGCGAAATGTTCGGGGCGGTGCGCGTGCGGACTGTCGTGGATTTCCGCTGCTCGTGCGGGGGTTGGCGGATATGGAGGAGCAACTTCCATGTGGTGCGCTGCCTTTGTCGTACGGAACACGGGATTCCGCTCATCGAATCTTTCGGAACATTTCCGGATCGGATTCCCGTCATGTCCTCCGCCAGACCGATGGCATACGGCCTCATTGCAATGCGCGAGAAGGTCACAGGCCGGCCCATGTACTCTCCGCGAGTGACATCACCGTCCGCCGCGACTCCCGCCACTCCGTCCGACGAGGACGCCGAGTGCCTCGCCCTCACCCGCGGTCTGCGCCGCCGAGGCGTGCTGGTGCTCTCCCTGTTCGCCCTGCTGTGGGCCTCGTCGTACCACCTGGCGCTGCGCGGTTAGGGTCCGTCCACGCCGGTGTGGCCCGGCACGGCCGGGCGACCGGGGAGCGCGCCTCCGGGTCGGCTCAATCAGCCGCGTAGGCCCCCGTCAGGTAGTCCAGCCCGGGATCGGGCGGCCCGCACCGGAGGATCGCGTCCACCGCCGGCCACATCTCGACGGGCACCGGGTAGCAGTAGATCATCCAGGGATCGTCGGCATCCGGCTTGATCACCTCTCGCAACAGCAGAAGCTGTTCACGGCTGATGGGGTGCTCCACGCGCAAGGTGTCGTCCACCTTGCTGAACCCCTCCAGAACCCAGACGCCGTCGGGCGCTTCGGAAGGCATCGCCTGGTCCTCAGGTGCTGAGCCAGGCGGCTGCCCGGGGTCCGGTGTCATCACAGCGGGTTGAGGCGGGCCTTGAGCAGGCAGAACTCATTGCCCTCGGGGTCCATGAGAACGTGCCACTGCTCCTCGCCGGTCTGGCCGATGTCGGCCGGGCGCGCCCCGAGCTTCAGGAGGCGTTCGAGCTCGGCGTCCTGATCGCGGTCGGTGGCGTTGACGTCGATGTGCAGCCGGGACTTCCCGTGCTCCGGCTCGTCCCTGGGGCTGAGGATGATCGTCGGTTGCGGGCCGCCGAACCCTTCGCGCGGGCCGATCTCGAGGGCGCCGTCCTCCTCGCGGTCGAGTACGACGAAGTCCAGGACCTCGCACCAGAATCGCGCCAGCAGCTCGGCGTCGCGGCAGCCGAGCACGAGCTCACTGATACGACATGCCATGGACGGAACCCACTCTCAGTGTCGGAACAGCCGGGGCGTCACGCACGGAGCTCTCGAGCAGCACACAGCGGCGACGCGCTCGCGACCGTACCGGGCGGGGCGAGCCGGTGCGAATGTTTTTCGGTACGTGCCCATGCCCGGGTGCGGAAATGCCGGGCGAATTCGACGACGTACCGCACATCAGACATGCACAAATCGAGCCGCCCGCGTAGGACTCCTCATCGCCCCAGCCAAGACAGCGAGGTCAGATCGCTGATGAGACGTCTGGCCGACCGCGCCTACGGGTGCGTGTCCGTGATCGCGATGACCTCGTCGAGGCGGTCCAGGGCAGCCTGCAGGTCGTCGACTTTGGCCTGGATACGGTCCCGCTCGGCGCGCAGCATGGCTCGTTGCCCGGCGTCGGTGTGCCCGGAGTCCCAGCACGGCAGGAGTTCGGTGATCCTTCGGCTGGTCAGGCCGGCGGCGAACATCTGCTGGAAGAAGCGGACGAGGGTGACGGCGTCCTGCCGATAGAGGCGCTGGCCGGACGGGCTGCGCTCCGCGATGAGCAGCCCCTGCTGCTCGTAGTAGCGCACGGCGCGTACCGAGACGCCGGCACCCCGCGCCACCTCCCCGATGCGGATCAGCCGCTCGCCCGCGGCCTCCGTGACGGTCATGGCGATTCCCCTCACCCCGGCCCTGACGACCAGCCCTTGCCTCTGACGTCAACGTCAGGTTTTAGCGTACCGGCCATGGACATCAACAACTCGGTCGCCCTTGTCACCGGAGCCAACCGCGGCCTGGGCCGCGCCTTCGCCCAGCGCCTGCTCGAACGGGGCGCCCGCAAGGTCTACGCGACGGCCCGCCGGCCGGAGACCGTGGACCTGCCCGGGGTCGAGGTACTGCCCCTCGACATCGCCGATGCCGCATCGGTGAGGGCCGCCGCCGAGGCCGCCCCGGACGTCTCGCTGCTCATCAACAACGCGGGAATCAGCACGGGGACCGACCTGGTGACCGGTTCGCTGGACGCGGTGCGGCACGAGCTGGAGACCAACATGTTCGGCCACCTGGGAATGATCCGGGAGTTCGCGCCGACGCTCGCCGGGAACGGCGGGGGCGCGATCGTCAACGTCCTCTCCGCCATGGCGTGGTTCGGGGCCAAGGGCGCCAACGCCTACCACCTGACCAAGGCCGCCGCCTGGGCCATGACCAACGGCGTCCGCCTGGAACTCGCCGAGCAGGGCACGCTCGTCACAGCGGTACACCTCGGCCTGGCCGACACCGACATGGCCGCGGGCTGGCCCGTGGACAAGATCGCTCCATCGGACCTGGCCGACGCGGCGCTCGACGGTGTCGAGGCGGGCTCCGCCGAGGTCCTCGCCGACCAGTGGAGTCGGGACGTCAAGTCCCGTCTGCCGCTGACGCTGGAAGAGTTCAACGCCGCGATGGACCGCGCCCTGGCAGCGCTGATGGCGGCCTGAGGGACCCTCGGGCCGCACGGACTTCGGTCGGCTGCGCTGGTCGAGGTGTTCGGGTACTGAAGGCGACGTCGGAGAGCCGTCCGGCCGAGCGCTCCCCGCACTGCCTGCACTGGTTCTGATGGCTGTCTGCTGTTGCCCTCCTCTTCCAAGGGCCAGTGATCCAGGGGTGCTTCGGTCGGATCGGGCTGCACGGCAATGCTCGTCAGCGGTCTTCGAGGGACCGCTTGTCGAGAACTGCGACAACCGCCGAGGCGACGAGGGCGACAGCGCTGTCGTCGTCCTGGGCCAGCCGGCGCAGGACCTCCCGGGCGGTGGTCCCCGCGAGCTCGACCAGCGCCTGGGTGAGGCGGATCCGCGTCGCGGAGTCCGCGGTGGGCGCGGCCAGTTCGTCGACCAAAGCGTTCGTGATCCGGTCCGTGCACCCGGGGTCCAGGGACAGGGTTCCCAGCACCTCCGCCGCGTCCACGTCGTTGGAGCCCTCCACCACCATGGCGACGAGTGTGGGCACGGCCGCGGCCACGCCCTGCCTGCCCAGAGCCAGAGCAGCATGCCTGCGCACCGTCGGGTCCGGGTCCCCGAGGGCGTCCCCGAGCACCCCGACGGCACCCGGAGCCTCGGGCATCTCGGCGATCGCCAGCACCGCGCGCCGCCGGACGTCGGCGTCCTCGGAGTGCGTGCCGGCGTGCAGCGTCGCCATGCCGTCGCCGCCCGATCGGGCGAGCGCCCAGCGCAGGGCGCCCGCGACGTGCGGGTCGGATTCGGTCAGGACCGCCCCGGCCAGCAGTTCGGCGGGTACCGGCACGTCCTCCGGCCGGGCCAGGACGACTTGCTGTCTGCGCGCGGCGCTGGCCGAGTCGAGTTCCCGCATGAGTTCGACGATGCGCAGCACCTCCTGCCAGTCGGTGGGCGCCGACGCGTCGATCGCACGGAGCCGCTCAAGCAGTTCCTGTTCCCGCGCTAGGCGGTCCTCCGTCTGCCGGATCAGGTCGCTGACCAGGGCGGACGGCGTGAGGGCCGGGTCCTGCAGCGCGCGCCCGATCTGCTTGAGGGAGAGCCCGAGGGACCGCAGGCTCTCCACGTGGAAGATCCTTCGGACGTCCTCGGCGGAGTACTCGCGGTAGCCACCGACAGTGCGGCCGGTGGGCCGCACCAACCCCAGGGCGTCGTAGTGCCGGAGCATCCGGGTGCTCACCCCGGAGCGGCGGGCCACATCACCGATCAGCAATCCGCTCCCTCCCAGGCCTGCGCAGCAGCTCGTTCCGGCCCGAGTGCGACCACACGCTTCGCCTCGTCGAGGGCCGCGTCGAAACCGGTCTCCGGGTGCTGCCTGAGCAGCTCGGTGGCACGGGCGTGTGCGGCCACCGCCGGGTCGGAACTCTCAGCCGCCCTCTCCAGGGAAGGCCTGATCACGTCACCGAGGTCGACCAGGGCCCTGCTCAGACTCAGCTGCACATCGCGGTCACCACGGCCGAGCTGCAGAACCAGATCGGCTGCCAGGTCCTTCTCCTCGCCCTCGGGCACCAGGACGACCGCGACGCGCCACGCGGTCCGCGCGACCTCGTCGTCGGCGTCCCGCAGCATGTCGCGGGTGATCCATGCCCACGTGCTCCTGTCGCCGATCTTGGAGAGTGTGTGCAGGGCCTGGCTGCGGGCCCGGGGCCGCTCGGAGCCGAGCTCCCGGCGGATCCGGGGCAGGGCGATCTCCGGCGGGAGACGGGTCAGCGCCCAGGACAGCATGTCTCGTACGAAGAAGTCCGGCTCGACCGCGCACCGCTCGACGAGTGTTCCCAGGAACACAGGATCGGGGTTCGAGCCGACCGCCAGGGCCGCCCGCAGCCGGACCGACGGGTCCTCGGCGCCCAGGGCGTCGGTCACACGGGTGTGCTGCGGGGTTGGGTCGGTCGTGTTGATCGGGACCACCTCCAGCGCCCAAGTGAAAACCTTGTCACGGTGTCAAGGTCAAGTGGTGACCGGCGACCGGGAGGACGCGCTCCCTCCGTGCCGGGCCGACCGGTGACTGCCGGCCGGGCCGCCACCGGAGTCCCGGCCACGGAGAACGCCGTGACCGGAACCCCGAGGTCAGCCACCCCCACGACCCGGGCCACCCCCACGGCCCGGGCCACCCCCACCCCCACGACCCGGGCCACCCCCACGGCCCGGGCCACCCCCACGGCCCGGGCCACCCCCACGACCCGGGCCACCCCCACGGCCCTGGCCACCGCTACGGCCCGGGCCACCGCTACGGCTGCGCCTGTCGGCGAAGAGGCCGCCCGCGGCTAGTTCCGGTACCGGAACACGATCCGCCCGCGCGTCAGGTCGTACGGCGGGAGCTCCACCAGTACCCGGTCCTCCAGCATGATCTTGATGTAGTTCTTGCGGATCTTCCCGCTGATGTGCGCGAGCACCTGGTGGCCGTTCTCCAGTTCCACGGTGAACATGGCGCTGCGCAGGCACTCGACGACCCTGCCCTCGACCTCGATGACATTCTTGTTCTTCGTCATCGCACCAGCTCCAGGTTGCTGCCCATGGGTTGGGCGCCGACGCCCTCGAACAGCGCCGTGGCCGCGCGGTTTGACTCGTGAACCTCGGTCCAGGCCGCGGTGAACCCGGAGCGGTGCGCCGTCACCAGCGCATGGGCCAGCAGGGCACGCGCGATGCCGCGACGCTGCTCGCCTGCCCGGACCGCGACCAGCCCGATGCGCGGCCGGATCGCCGTCACCACCCGGATCAGCCCCAGGTAGCGGTCCGGCGCCGCGGCCACCGCGTACGTCGCCGGGTCGACGACGGTGTCGCCCTCGGCGCGGGGCATCACCTCCGCGGGCATCGACTGCCACCACCCGACAGTCGCCTCGACCTCGTCCCGGATCGCGCGGTCCACCTCCCGCAGCAGATCCTCGTCCGCCTGCCCGGCGGGCACGATCGTCACGCCCGAAGGCGGCAGGACCCCGTCGAGCCCGGTGACCCGCGGGTCGGTCGGTACTGCGTACTCCCACTCGCGGCGCCGGACCGTGAAACCGGCCCGCCGCCAGCCGGCCGTCAGCTCGACGTCCGCTTCGTCGACCACCGTGTACAGCGGCGCCGGCAGTTCCGCCACCATCACCTCGGCGAGCCGGTCGAAGGCGACGTCATGCCAGGCGTCGACGCTGACGAACAAGCGGCCGTCGGGCCGGTGGTGCGCATGCCCGCGGCCGACCACCAGGTCGTCGTCCAGTGCGTGCCATTGCCTGTCCGCGACGCGCGTGATCGTCACCGCGTTCTCGCTCAGGCCGGATGCGAAAGGCTTTGTGTCCATCGGAGTCTCCCTTCCAGGAGTGCCTCGATCTCAGGCGCTCCTGGCGACACCGAACGTCAGCCGCCGGACCGTGACGGGTTGAGGGAGCACCCACGGGTAACTGCGTTCACGGGGCTCACCTCCCTACGGCGACTTCACGGTCCACCGGGAACGTAGCAGCGGGCAGCCGCGTCGCTCAAAGCCTTTTCCAGCGGGGCGCGTTCCTTGACCTCAAGTTTGGTTGAGGTTCTACGGTCGACCTCATAGAACCGGCTCGCCCACGACGGAGGTCCCGGACATGGAGTACACGCACAGCGACGCCGAGCTGATCGAGCAGCCCATCGGCTATTGGAGTTGGGCGGCCTGCAAGGCCGTCATCGACCGCACCCGGGCCGCTCTCGCCGGGATCGGTACCACCCAGCCACAGTGGTGGGCCCTCGCGCAGGTCGCACGGGCCGACACCGTCAAGACACGTGAAGAGGTGTCCCGCCTCCTCCGCAACTACCTCGACACCGGGCCGGAAACCATGGAGTCGGAGATCGACACGACCATCGCCCGGGGCTGGATCACCGAGGACACCGAGGGACGCCTGGGCATCACGCCCGAGGGCAGGGCGTTCTACGACAAGGCCGCGGCCCTGCAGGCCGAACTCCGGACGGAACGGCACGCGGGCATCTCGGACGAGGAGTACCTGACCACCCTCAAGGTGTTGCAACGGTTCATCCACAACACGGGCGGCCGCGCTTGGCACCACTAGTACATCCCTGCGAGGCACCACTCGGCTCCGGTGCGGGTATGCAGTCCTCAGACGCGGCAGTGCTGGGGGGCATATGAGTGGGATCGTCGGCCAACTACCGACGTTGTTGGGGGTCGTGGTCGGTGGCCTGATGTCCTATGCGGTCGGGGCGCTCACCGAGCGCAGCCGGTGGCGAAGGCAGCAGGAGATTCGCTGGGACGACCAACTGCTCCAGGCTTACAGCGATTACGGCCATGCGGTGAAGGAGTGCGCGACCCGCTACCTACGGCTTGCCGCCCACTGCGGGTTGACTGATCATCCGGCACCCCTGGAACCGACGGACGCGGAGCTGGAGCAGGCTGCGGCCGCTGAAAGCCGGCGGGCGGCGACGGTGGAGTCTCTGCACCTCCTGACCGATGCGGAGACCGCTGAGGCGGTGCAAAGACTCAATCGGTGCGTTTGGCATCTCGAGTGGCTCGCCCGAGGCCAGTTGGCGGGCGAGCCGTCGTCTTGGGCACAGGCCTTCCACGAGTACCGGGCCGCACGGGACGAGTTCTACGAGTGTGCGCGGCGAAGCCTTCGCGTGCCCGAGATGGGGCCCTTGCGCGAAGCACCTTGGCCTCCCCCTTGGCGTCCGGTAAGGGACCCTACTGGCAGGTAGCTCTTCATGGAACGCTCGGGGGCGGCGTCAGAGCGGGTGCGAGAAGTCGATGCCATCCGTGGTGCGGCCGTCGCGCGTCAGGACGCTGTCGGCGGCGGCCCGGCCCCGAGGACGTCGAGCATCGCCCGGGTGGCGGGGCTGGGGTTGAAACGGCTCCACACCAGGTACTCGACGCGATGCGGCCCGTCGACCACCGGGACCAGCGCCAGTTCGGAGTCGTCGGTGGCCCGCGGTCGGATGAACGCCGACGGCAGCAGCGCGATGCCGAGCCCCCGCGCGATCAGCCGGGTGATCAGCTCCACGACGCCGGCCTCGTACGCGACGTCGCGGACCAGGCCGGCGGCGGCGAACGCCTGATCGGACTGGGCCCGGGCGGGCGTCCCGCTCACGAAGTCCACGAACGTCTCGTCGGCGATCTCCCGCAGCGTGACCCGGGAAACGCCCGCCAGCCGGTGCCCGGCCGGTACCACCAGCACATGCTCGTCGTGATCGAGAACGACGCACTCCACACCGGAAGGCCGTTCACTCTCCGGCATACCGAGAAAGGCGATGTCGAGATCGCCGTCGCGGACCGCTGCCGCCAGCTCATCGCTGCGTCCGGAGCGCAGGGCGACGTGGACGTCCGGGTGCTGGGCGCGGTACCGCTGCAGCAACTCGGGCACGTCGACGGCGGCGGTCGTCACGATCACGCCGACGGCCAGTCGTCCGCGTACCACGCCGGTCGCGGCGGCGGCGTCGGCAGCAGCGCGGTCGGCGGCGGCCAGGCACTCGCGTGCACCGGCCACGAACGCCGCTCCCGCGGGAGTCAGCTCGACGCGGCGGCTGGACCGGGCGAACAGCTTGACCCCGAGTTCCCGTTCCAGGCCGGCGATCCGGTGACTGAGCGACGACTGCACCACGAAGCAGCGCTCCGCGGCGCGGGTGAAGTTGCGGGTTTCGGCCACGGCGACGGCGTAGCGCATCTGCTGGAGATCCACGCCGCCATCGTTCTGGTTCATGGTTGCGATGACAAGCATGTGTTGGACTCATGAGGGACCGGTCCTGAGACTTCATCACATGCATACCTCGACCGAGCGGGCACTCCGCTCGCCGCGCATCCCGCACGGGCAGCAGGTGGCCACCGTCGCACTGACCGCACTCGCTCCCGCGTCCTGGGGCACCACGTACGTCGTCACCACGGAACTGCTCCCGCCCGGGCATCCGCTGTTCGCCGGGATGCTGCGCGCCCTGCCCGGCGGGTTGCTCGCGCTGGCGATCACCCGGGTGCTCCCGCGGGGCGACTGGTGGTGGAAGGCCACGATCCTCGGCGCGCTCAACATCGGCGCCCTGTACCCCCTCTTGTTCGTGACGGCCGAGCGGCTCCCCGGCGGTGTCGCCGCGACCCTCGGCGCCACCCAGCCCTTGATGGTCGCCGGGTTGGCCGTCGTACTGCTCCACGAACGGCCGACGGCCTGGCGATCGACCTGGGCCGTGCTCGGTGTGGTCGGCGTCGGACTCGTCGTACTGGGGCCGCAGGCCCGGCTGGACACCGTCGGCGTCGTCGCCGGCCTCGGCGGTACGGCCACCATGGCCACCGGGATCGTCCTCACCAAGCGGTGGGGCCTTCCCGCGGGTGTCGGTCCCCTGACCCTGACCGGTTGGCAACTGACGGCGGGTGGCCTGCTCCTGCTCCCGCTCACCCTCGCGATCGAGGGGGCTCCACCGCGCATCGACACCGCAGCCGCCGGCGGATACCTGTGGCTCGGCAGCGTGGGCGGGCTGGTCGCGTCCACGCTGTGGTTCCGCGGGGTCGGGAAGCTGCCGGTCGGCATGTCCGCACCGCTGGTGCTGCTGTCCCCGCTGGTCGCGGCCGCCATCGGCATCGCGCTGGGCGAGTCACTGAGCCTGTCGCAGACCTCCGGCTTCGTCCTCGCCCTGGCCGCGTTGCTTGCGGCACAGCTCAATGGCCCGAACCTGTCGCGCCGCGTGGCACGTGCCAGACAGGCAGAACCCCCCATGCAGGACGACCGATCCCGAGAAGACCGGATGCGCGACGACCACATACGAGAAGGACGCATCCGATGACGATGACGATGACGATGACGATGACGATGACGATGACGATGACGATGACGATGACGATGACGATGACGACAGGCATGACGATCGCCGTACTGGGCGCCACCGGCATGGTCGGCAGCCGGGTGATCGATGAGGCCGGCGCACGCGGACACCACGTGCTCGCCCTGTCACGAAGACCCCCGAGCGAGATCCCGCTGAACCCGCTCGTGACGCCGATCGCGGTCGACGCGAACGACGCACACGCCCTGCACCAGGCGCTCGCGGGCTCCCCCTCCCACGGCGCCGCGGACGCCGTCGTACTGACCGTGCGGACCCTGCCGGTCGACGAGGAGTTCCTGGTCGGCGCCACCCGCACGGTGCTGGACATCGCCGCACGGCTCGGCATCCGCGTCCTCGTGGTCGGCGGCGCCGGAGCATTGCGCAGCCCCGACGACCGCGAGCTGCTGGTCGCTGACAACCCGGCGTACGTACCCGCCGGCATCAGGGCCGTCGCCGCCGCCGGGATCGCCCAGCTGCGAACCTGTCAGTCCCATGCCGCCGCCGACTTCGTGTATCTGAGCCCACCGGCCCTGCTCGAACCCGGCGGACGAACCGGCCGCTATCGGCGCGGCACCGACACACTGCTCATCAGCGCCGACGGCCGATCCTGGATCAGCGCCGAGGACCTGGCCGTCGCCGTGATCGACGAACTCGAGACCCCCGGTCCCGACGACCTCATCACGGTCGTCCACCGTGACGAACACCCGCCGGCGTGAGGGGAGCGTGCTGGATCCGTTCCGAGGGAGCCTTGTCATGAACGGCCGCGGGCGTGCCACCTACGGCTTGGGCGCGGGCTGCTCCCCCGACCCACGGACGATCAGGCGAGTGGGAACGGTGAGGGTGCGGGCCCGGGAGCGGTCGCCGTCGAGCCGCGACAGGGCGGTGGCCGCGGCGCTGCGGCCGATCTCCTCGGGGTCCTGGGCGACGACCGTCAGGGCCGGTTCCAGGGCTTCGGCGAGGGACACGTCGTCGAAGGCCACGACGGCCACGTTCTTGCGCTTGCTGCGGGCGAGTTCGGCGACGATGCCGAGCGCCATGATGTTGTTCCCGGCGAACAGGGCGGTGGGGGGATCGGGCAGTTCGAGGAGTTGGGCCGTCACGGCCTCCGCCCCCCGCTGATCGTGCGCGCTGGCGACCAGCGAGCGGTCGTAGGGGATCTCGGCTTCCCGCAGGGCGGCCCGGTAGCCGGCGAGGCGCTCGCGGCGGGTGTACAGCTTGACCGGGAGGTCGCCGACGAACCCGATGCGCCGGTGCCCGTGGGCGATCAGGTGGGCGACGCCCTCCTGAGCCCCCGCACGGTTGGAGCTGACGACGCTGTCCGTGGACAGGCCGACCCCCGGCCGGTCGAGGAAGACGACGGGCAGTCCCGCCGTACGGTGCGACTTGAGGTCGGAGTGGTCGGCGCCGACGGACGGCACGACGATCAGGATGCTGACGCGCCGTGCGAGGAACTGAGCGGTCAGGGCGCGTTCGCGCTCGGGGTCGTCCGCGGACGACCCCATGAGCAGCGTCAGTCCGCGGTCCCGGACCGTGTCCTCGATACCGCGGGCGACGGCTCCGAAGAAGGGGTTGGCCAGGTCGGGGATGACCAGCCCTATGGTCGTGTCCGGACCGCCGACGCGGATGTTGCGGGCCATGAGGTTCGGCTGGAAGCCCAACTCGGCCACCGCGGCGAGCACTTGCTCCCGCGTCCGGGCCGAGACGGGCCCGTCCTCGTTGAGGACTCGGGAGACCGTCTTGGCGCTGACCCCCACTTCTCGGGCGACATCGGCCAAGGTGGGTCGGCGGCTCGCTGCCATGGAGTAAACCGTCTCCTGGATGCTCCCGGTTCCGGGCCGCGGCCTCGGCCGGAACATGCGAGAGCGGGGTTGCGCTGTCAGGTGGCCTGTACTCCGGCGGCCTTCGCGGCCTCGGAATCCGCTACGACAGTATCTCCGGCCTCGTCGACGGTGAGGGCGCCCGTCATGATGGCCACGACCTCCGCCATGGAGTAGTCGGACGGCTTGATCACGGCAGCGCGCCGGCCCAGCCGGTGGACGTGGATCCGGTCGGCGATCTCGAAGACGTGCGGCATGTTGTGGCTGATCAGGACCACCGGCATGCCCTTGTCGCGGACGCGGCGGATCAGGTCGAGGACCTGGCCGGACTCCTTGACGCCGAGGGCGGCGGTGGGTTCGTCCATGACGACGACGCTGCGGGCCCAGGCGACGGCGCGGGCCACCGCGACGGCCTGCCGCTGCCCGCCGGAGAGGGTCTCGACGGCCTGGGTCAGCGAGCGCAGGCCGATCTTCAGGTCCGCCATGTGCTCGGCGGCCTCCTGGCGCATGCGCTTCTTGTCGAGCATGCGGAAGGCACTGCCGAGGACGCCCGGGCGGCGCAGCTCGCGGCCGAGGAACATGTTCGAGGCGATGTCCATGGACGCCGCCACGGCGAGGTCCTGGTAGACCGTTTCGATGCCGTGGGCGCGTGCGCTCTGTGGGCCGGAGAACTGGATCGGCTCGCCGTGCAGGCGTATCTCCCCCTCGTCCGGCACCACCGCTCCGGTGAGGGCCTTGATGAGGCTGGTCTTGCCGGCGCCGTTGTCGCCGATGACGGCGAGGACCTCGCCGGGCAGCAGGTCGAAGTCGGCGCCGTCGATGGCGGTGACCTGGCCGTAGCGCTTGACGAGACCGCGAGCCTGCAGCACGGGGGTCTCGGTGGTGGTCGTGGTCATCGGGCCTTCCTCCGGGAGATCTGATCGACGGTCACCGCGAGGATCACCAGGACGCCGGTGATCAGGGTCTGGTAGATCGAGGCGACACCCATCAGCTGGAGCCCGTTGCGGAAGACGCCGACGATGAGGACGCCGATGAACGTGCCCAGGACCGAGCCGCGTCCGCCGAAGAGGCTGGTGCCGCCGAGCACCACGGCGGTGATGCTGTCGAGGTTGTCGGTCTGCCCGGCCTGCGGATCGCCGACCCCGGTGCGGGAGATGAGCAGCAGGGCGGCGACGCCGTAGAGGAGACCGGCCACGGTGTAGACGCCGATGGTCAGCCGGGAGGTGCGGATGCCGTTCAGCCGCGCCGCTTCCGGGCTGTTGCCCAGCGCGTAGACGTGCCGGCCCCAGCCGGTGCTGCTCAGCGCGTAGGCGAGGAGGAGGAACAGGGCGATGGTGACCAGCGAGCCGTAGGTGATGTCGGTCCTGCCGAGCGGGAAGGTCTGCCCGAGGGCCGTCAGCGGGCCGGGCAGGTTGCTGACCGTCTGCTCCTCGGAGTAGATGTGCGTCAGCGCGAACGCCACGTTGAGCATGCCGAGGGTGACGATGAACGGCGGCAGCGGGATCTTCTGCACGAGTGCCCCGTTGAGCATGCCGAAGCCGCCGCAGACGACCAGGCCCAGCGCGATCGCGGCGAGCGGCGGCAAGGAGCCCTCGGCGGCCATCTTCGCGATCACGATGCTGCCGAACGCCATCACCGCTCCGCAGGACAGGTCGATGCCCGCGGTGAGGATGATGAGTGTCTGGCCGATGGCCAGCGTGCCGACGACCATGACCTGCTGGACGATCAGCGAGAAGTTCCCGCCGGTGAGGAACTGGTCGGTCGAGGCGGAGAAGAAGACACAGGCCAGGAGGAGGGCGATCAGCGGGCCGGTGGTCGGTTGGGTGAGCAGTCTGCGGACCGCGGTCGGCGCTTTGAGCTCGGCGTACGGCGTGGACGTGGAGGGAGGCGTGGACGTGGCAGTCATGCGAGGTCCTTGTCGGAAGACAGAAGTCCGTGTCCGTCCTTGTCGGGCGGCAGGAGGACGAGGAGGCGGCCGTCCCCGTCGGGGAGGAGGGGCCGGCCGCCGAGCCGAGGGGTGTCGAACGGTGACAGCGGGGAGCCGGCGGCTCAGCCCCAGCAGTTGTCCAGGCCGTAGGCGGTGTCCTTGGAAGCGACCCCGTCCTGTGCCTTGTCGCTGATCAGGGTGACCCCGGTGTCGGTGTAACCCGACGCCTTCTTGCCGTCCTTGGCGTACGTCACGACGGCCTTGACGCCCTCGGCGGCCATCTTCAGCGGGTACTGCTGCGAGGTCGCGGCGATCTTGCCGTCCTTGACGGCCCGGGTGCCGGTGCAGCCGCCGTCGACGGAGACGATCAGGACGTCCTTCTCCCGGCCCTTGGCCTTGAGCGCGGTGTACGCGCCCAGCGCGGCGGGCTCGTTGATGGTGTAGACGACGTTGATGCCGGGTTCCTTCTGGAGGCAGTTCTCCATCGCCGTCTGGCCCTTGGACTGGTCGCCGCCGGTGTCCTGAGCACAGGCGACGTCCTTGTCGGTGGCGCCGAAGCCCTTGAGGAAACCGTTGTGCCGCTGGACGCCGACGGACACACCCGGCGCGAGGTCGAGGGCCGCTATCTTCGCGGTCTTGCCCTTCATCGCGGCCTTGGCGTACTCGCCGATCAGCTCACCGGCCTTGAGGTTGTCGGTGGCGAAGAGGGCGTCGACCGCGCTCTCCGGCTCGGTCGGGGTGTCCAGGGCGATGACCAGGACACCCTTGGCCTTGGCCTTCTCGATCGCGGGCACGATCGCCTTGGAGTCGCTCGGGGTGATCAGGATGCCCTTCACACCGGCGGCGACCATGTTCTCGATCGCGGTGACCTGCCCGGCGTTGTCGCCGTCGAACTTCCCGGCCGCGGTCATGAGCTTGACGCCTTCGGCCTTCGCGGTCTTCTCCGCGCCCTCCTTCATCTTGACGAAGAACGGGTTGGTGTCCGTCTTGGTGATCAGACCGACCTTGACCTCGCCCGAGCCGGTGCTCGTGCTGCCCGATCCCGATCCGGATCCACAGGCGGTCAGGGTGAGGGCCGCGATGCCCGTGCACGCGGCGGCTCTGAGCAGGGAGGAGGGCAGACGAGAGGTGCGTGACATGAACGACTCCAGCGGGATGTCGGGCGGGGTGGTCGGCAGCGGGGCCTGCCGTCCCGCGATGTCAACGATGACTGATGTCATCGTTGACACTGCTTGGCGAGGATGATGGACTCCGCTCACCGGCAACGTCAATGCCTTGCACTCGTCACAAATCGGCAACGCCCCTCGGCGGTCGCCCGCCCCGAAGCCGCCCCTCGCCATGCCCGGGTCGTGCCCGTTTCCGCGCCGCGCGTCCCCAGAGAAGAGCAGCCCATGAGCCCGAGCCAGATCACCGTCCTCGGAGAATGTGTCGCCGACGCCTTCACCGAGCCCGCACCCGCCCGGAACGAACTCGCCCTGCGCGTCCTGCCGGGCGGCGGGCCGGCCAACACGGCGGTGGCCCTGGCCCGCCTGGGCACCCCGTCCCGCTTCCTCGCCCGGCTGTCCGGCGACGTGTTCGGCCGCCTCTTCCGCGCCCACCTCGAGGCATCCGGCGTGGACCTCTCGCACGCCGTCGAGGCCGCCGAGCCCAGCACCCTCGCCGTGGCCGAACTGGACGCCCACGGCCAGGCCGCGTTCTCCTTCCACGCCCAGGCCACCGCCGACTGGCAGTGGACGACCGCGGAACTGGCCCGGGTGGACCTGGCCGGCACCGCCTGTGTGCACACCGGTTCGCTGGCCCTGGTCCGGCAACCGGGAGCGGCGGTGGTGGAGGACTTCCTGGCAGCGGCCGCTCCCCGGGCCACCATCAGCATCGACCCCAACGTCCGCCCGCTCCTGGTGCGCCCCGAGGTCTACCGCGCCCGGCTGGCGCACTGGTGCGGCCTCGCGGACGTGCTGCGGCTGAGCGAGGACGACCTGGATCTCCTCCTGCCCGGAACACCGCCCGAGCAGGCGTGCGACACCTGGCATGCGGCGGGGGCACGGCTCGTGGTGATCACGCGCGGCGCCGGCGGAGCCCTGGCATCACTCGACGGGGAGCGGGTGCGGGTGCCGGCGGTGGCCACGCCGGTCGTCGACACGGTCGGTGCGGGGGACTCCTTCACGGCAGGCCTGCTGCACCACCTCGGCACCCATGGACTCCTCGGCGGCAGACTGACGGACCTGCGCATCGCCGACGTCGAGGCCGCCTGCCTGTTCGCCGTGCAGGTGGCAGCCCTGACCTGCTCGGTCGCCGGCCCCAACCCGCCCTGGCGGGACCAGCTGACGCGGCTCACGCCGGACGCCTCCACGGCCCGGCACCTCGACTCCACCCACTGAACCCCACGGACAAGGACGCAAGACCATGACGAAGACCCTGCTCGCCGAATTCACCGCCCGGGAGGGAGCGGAGGACGAGGTCGCCCGCCTGATCCAGGACTACGCCCTGAAGGTGCGCGAGGAGGAAGGCAACCTGGCCTTCGACGTCTACACGAAGGCGGCCGCCCCGCGCGCCTACTGGATCTTCGAGGTCTACCGCGACGAGGACGCCTTCCAGGCACACCTGAACGCCCCGTACGGAGGCCCGTTCAACGCCGCGCTCACTCCGCTGATCGAGGAGGACGCCTCCGTACTGACGTTCCTCGACCCACTGGCCGTGCGTCCCTGACGGACGTCGGCCGATGCCCGCTCACCGGCGGCCCCGGGGCACGGCGTCGTGCGAAAAACTCCTGTGCGTCGCCTCGCGCACCTCTGCGATCATCCCCGAATGGCGCACAGTTTCGAATCGCTGGTCATCCGGCACACCCATCGCCTGCCCTCCCCCAAGGGATCCGCGGGGGAAGGAGCCACCGCCGCCCGGCAGTTCGACGCGGCGCTGACCTCCGTGGGCTTCAAGCTCTCCGCCGAGCTGCTGGAGCGGCTGTCAGGGCTGTCCGAGGCCGCGGTCGTGCACATCGCCCGGCGCACGCTGGCCACCGTGAGCGAGATGGTGGGCGACCACGTCCGGCACAACTCGTACTTCATCGACTTCCCGGCGAACGTGCCGGACACCGAAGAGTTCTGGATGCGGTGCGTGGCGAAGGCGCTCGCCGACGACAGGTCGCGCGAGAACGTGCTGGCGCAGCTGACACACGGGGTCCTCAACCTGCTGAGCCTGCCCGCCTACGGCCGCTACCAGCACACCTACGAGGAGATGCTCGCGGCACAGGACGAGCTGATCGCCTCGGCGGGCGACCGGGTGACCGTCCTGCACCTCGGACGGGACCTGGACGACGAACTCACGGACCTCTACCTGGCCTTGGCGGGCAGCACGACACCCCTGGGCGAGGACCACCTGCGCGATCTCAGGACCCTCGCCGAGCGGTGCGCGCTCGGTCCCCAGCCGGAGTCGATCCCCGTCCGGGAGAACCGGGCGGTCGTCAACGAGGCCCGCCTCGTCGCCGGCGCCGACCTCCTGCTGGACACCGTCACCGACGTGCTGCGCCTGGCCTGCGCCCTGTCGGGCGGCGATGTCACGCTCCAGGAGCCGACCCGGTTCCGGACGCTGCCACGGCCGGTCCGCCGGGCGCTGCTCGCGGGTCTCGACGCCGTGGTCGCGGCGAACCCGGCGAAGCTCGCCGACGTGCACGCGCACCGGGAGCCCTTCAAGCGTCTCGGCGAGCGTCTCCATCCACACGATTACCCACGTTGGCCGCACGCCGCCGACGTGTTCGCCGTGGCGCGGGGCGAGAAGGAGGCGCGGTCCTTCGACAGCCGCGTCGAGAAGCTGCTCGACGAGTTCGACGTCACCGGTGCGGTGAAACTGCTGAAGTCCGCTCCCGGCAAGCTGTTCCGCACCCTGGACGTCCTGCTGCGTATCGCCGCCGATCAGGAGGAGCGGGACGCGGTGGTGGCCGCCGCGGTGGAGGTCGCTCCCGAGGTCTCCGGCCGGGTCGTCCTCTCGGTCCGTGAGCACTTCCACAACCGGGAGCGGGAGACCGACGCACCCCGCATCTTCGTCAACCGCCGGGGCCGCGCCTGGGTGACCCCCGACGACCGGTCTCCGGTACCGGCCGCTGACCGCGATCGTCTGATCGCCGCCCTCGACGCCGAGATACGCCGCAGGCTCCCGGTGCCGGGCCGGCTGTTGCTCGACCCCGACATCCTCGACGTGGCGCTCCCGCTCAGCGGCCGGGCGACCGCCGCTGGATTCGGCGTACTGCCGCGGGGTTCGGTCTCGCAGGTCGAGGGCGAACTGCTGCGCTTCTTCGTGTACTGGAAGCAGACCGAGGTCCGCACCGACTACGACCTGTCGGCCCTGCTTCTGCACCGCGACTACAGCACCGACTCCTGGCTCTCCTACACGTCGCTCAAGGCCGTCGGGGGCCGGCACTCGGGCGATGTCACCGAGGCGCCCGACGGGGCCTCCGAGTTCATCGACCTGTCCTTGGACCGGGTGCGCAGCACGTACATCGTTCCGCAGGTCAACATCTACGCGGGCGAGGGTTTCGAGGAGGCCGAGGAGTCGTTCTTCGGGTTCATGCTGCGCGACGGTGAGCAGAAGGGCCGTCCGTTCGAGCCGCGCACGGTGCGGATGAAGTCGGAGCTGCGGGGGGTCGGCCGTGTGGCACTGCCTCTCGTCTTCCAGCGCGGGGACGACGGCACGTGGCGTGCGAAGTGGCTGCACCTGTATCTGAAGGGCATCTCGGAGGCGAACCGGGTCGAGGAGAACCAGGTGTCGGTGTCCAAGGTGGTGCGTGCCCTCGTGGAGCGCGAGCAGCTGACGACGAGGTACCTGATCGATCTGATGTCCCGCGACACCACGACCGTGGACCTGTGGGACGGCGAGCCGGTCCCGGAGGAGCCCGTGACGTACATCGGTCTCGAACGTCCCGAGGGACTGCACCCGGACTCCCGGATCATCACCCTCGAAAATCTGCGCGACCTGATCCCGGCCTGAGTGCTAGCGTTGCCGACGGCGAGGCCATGAAGGGGCTTCCTTCTCATTTACTCCAAATGAACTCAAGTTCCTCCGCTCTCCTCGCCCTCGACGACGACTGAGAGGCGCCCGCACGGCGCCTCTCAGTTTTCTTGTGCGACGACAGCTAGACGCCGCGTGCGTGCGGGCTTGCCGGTGGAACTCGATGGGTGGGCACATCGCCGGCCGTAGTCTGTATACAGAAGCGTGTGCGCATGGATGGACAGGGAGTCTCATGGCCCGGGCGACTGGCAAGAGCGAGGCGGTCTACGAGCGGCTGAAGGGTGACATCGAGTCGCTCCGGTTGCGGCCGGGGGCCAAGCTGAGTGAGGTCCAGCTGGGCGAGGAGCTGGGGGCTTCACGCACGCCGGTGCGGGAGGCGATCCGGCGGCTGGCCCGGGAAGGGCTGGTGGACTTCGTGCCGGGGGAAGTGGCCCGGGTGGCCGGCATCTCCCTGGGCGGTGTGCGTGCCCTGTTCGAGTTCCGGATGCTGCTGGAGCCACGGGCGGCCGCGTCGGTCGCCACGGCGGGCTCGGCCGACGAGCGGGTGCTGGCGCCGTTCCGTGAACTGCTGGAGCGGCTTGAGGTGTTCGACGAGTCCTTCCGCGCGCTGGATCCCGCCGCGCAGGCGGGCTCGTACCAGGAGTTCTACGACATCACCGAGGCGTTCGACCAGGCGGTCATCGCGGCCTGCCGCAACCCCTACCTCGCCCGCACGATCCGCGACCTGCGCAGTCAGACCGTACGCCTGCGGCACCTCTCGCACAGCGGCCCGCGCCGCATGCTGACCTCGCTGGAGGAGCACCGCGCGATGCTGAAGGCGGTCACGCACGGGGACGCCCAGGCGGCGGAGGCGGCCGGCCGGCACCACCTCGCGCAGACCCTGCAGGCGCTCATCGACAGCCTGACCAGCCAGGATCTGACCTTCGGCACGGACGTGTCGCTGGACGTCGCAGGCTGAGACACCCTTCACGGTCCGCCGAAGGCACCGGGTCGGGGTGCTTCCCGGTCTGTGGTGTCTCCACGCAATGTGTTGTATACAGATGTGGATACATCGCTTCCCTAGGTGAGGGGCTGCCTCATGCCGCATACCGTCGGTGCCGCCGACCTGCTGGGTTTCGCCGCCGCCACTGCCGAGGCACACGGCGTTCCGCCCGCGGACGCCCGTCTGCTCGCGGACACGCTGGTGACCGCGGAGCTGTGGGGACACGCGTCCCACGGCATGCTGCGCCTGCCCTGGTACCTCGACCGCCTCGCGAGCGGGGCCACCGCGGCCGTCGCGGACCCGGACGTCGTCAGCGACAACGGCGCCGTCGTCGTGGTCGACGGCCGTGACGGTCTCGGCCAGGTGCTCACCGACCGCGCGGTGGCCCTGGGCGTGGAGCGTGCCCGTCGGCACGGCATCAGCGCGATCGCCGTCCGCAACTCCGGCCACTTCGGGACCGCGGCCTACTTCACGCGCAGGGCCGCCGAACAGGGCTGCGTGGCACTGCTGGCCACCAACGCCAGCCCGGCCATGCCCCCTTGGGGCGGCAAGGAGAAGCGAGTCGGCACCAATCCGTGGTCGATCGCCGCCCCCGGCGGCCGTTACGGCACGGTCGTGATGGACATCGCGAACACAGCCGTGGCGCGCGGCAAGATCTACCACGCCAGGGAACGCGGTGAGCCGATCCCCCAGGGCTGGGCGGCCGACGCCGAGGGCGTGCCGACGACCGACCCGCGGCATGCGATCGAGGGCCTGATCCTGCCGATGGCCGGCCACAAGGGTTACGCCATCTCCTTCATGATCGACGTACTGGCGGGCGTGCTGACCGGCAGCGCCTACGGCTCGGGGGTCGTCGGCCCCTACCGGTCCACCGGCCGCAGCGGCGTCGGCCACCTGCTGATCTGCGTCGACATCCGGTCGATGGCCGACCCGGCCGCGTTCGAGCAGCGGATGGAGGCCCTGATCGAGCAGACCAAGTCCACCCCGGCCGCGCCCGGCACCGACGAGATCTTCGTCCCCGGTGAGCCGGAGATCCGCACCGCCGAGCGGCTGCGCACCGAGGGCATCACGCTCGTCGACGACACCTGGGCCTCCCTCGCACGCATCGCCGACGCCACCGCCGTACCCCTGCCCACCCCCGCCACCCCCAAGGAGCTGCCCGCATGATCGCCCTGACCGTGTCCCTCCAGGTCGTGCCCGGCTGCCGTGAGGACTTCCTCAAGGCCATCGAGGAGAACGCCGAGCGGTCCTTCACCGACGAGCCCGGCTGCCGCTACTTCGACGTGGTCTGCGACCTCGAGGACGACCACCACTTCGTCTTCCACGAGATCTACGACGACGAGGCCGCCGTGGAAGCCCACCGCGCCGCACCCCACTTCAAGGTCTGGCGCGAGGCCGCGGCGAAGTACGTCGTCCCCGGCAGCCAGATCAACACGCTCTCCCGTCGCCTGTTCCACCACTCCTGACCTCTCGATCGGAGCCGCCGCATGTGCACCGAGCCCGCCCCGCCGAACCTGCTCATCCACCCCGACAAGGTCGAACGCTTCGACCGCGGCGGCGGTGTGGCCACCCTCCCCTACGTCGGCAAGTGGAACTCGGCGCAGGCCGTCATCACGACCGGCCAGACCGTCTTCCAGCCCGGCACCGGCCTGCCCCTGCACAGCCACAACGTCGAGGAGTCGGTGCTGATCCTCGAAGGCGAGGCGACGGCCGAGATCGACGGCGAGTTCTTCGACCTGGAGCCCGGCCAGGCCACCTGGGTACCGGCCGGGACACCGCATCGCTTCTTCAACCGCGGCGAGGGCGTCATGCGGATCTACTGGGTCTACGGCGGCCGGGACGTCACCCGCACCATCACCGCCACCGGCGAGACCTTCGAGCACCTCTCGGAGCACGACAAGGGAGGGGCACCCACCGCATGAGCGGCATCCTGCAGACCGTCGATCCGTCCACCGGTGAGCCGATCGCCACGTACGAAGGCTGGGACGCGGACCGTGTCGAAACCGCTGTGGCACGGGCCCACGCCGCGAGCCGTGCCTGGGCCCTGGTGCCGGTCACCGAGCGGGCCGCGCGCGCCGACCGCCTTGCTCAGACCCTGCGCGAGCACAAGGACCACCTCGCTTCCCTGGTCGTCGCCGAGATGGGCAAGCCGGTCGGCGAGGCCGAGGGTGAGGTGGAGAAGTCGGCCGTCACGGCCGAGTACTACGCCCGGCAGGGCCCCGGCATCCTCGCCGACGAGCGCGTCGAGATCGACGGGGCACAGGCCTGGGTGGCCTACGAGCCCGCCGGCCTCGTGCTGGCCGTGATGCCGTGGAACTTCCCCGTCTGGCAGGTCATGCGCTTCGCCGTCCCCTCCCTGGTGGCCGGCAACGGCGTCCTGCTCAAGCACGCCTCCAACGTCACCGGCAGCGCGCTCGCCCTCCAGGACCTCTTCGTCGCAGCCGGTTTCCCCGAGCACCTGGTGACCACGCTGGTGATCGCCGACACCGACGTGCCCGACGTGACCACGCGGCTCATCGAGGACGACCGCGTCGCGGCCGTCACCCTCACCGGAAGCAACCGGGCGGGCTCGGCGGTCGGTTCGGCGGCCGGGCGCGCGGCGAAGAAGTCGGTGCTGGAACTGGGCGGGTCGGACGCCTTCGTGGTCCTGGACGACGCCGACGTCGAAGCGGCCGCGGCGGCCGCGGTGAAGGCGCGCTTCACCAACTCCGGGCAGAGCTGCGTATGCGCGAAACGGTTCATCGTCGACGCGTCCGTGGCGGACGCGTTCACCGCCGCCTTCGTGGCCGGTGCCGAAGCCCTGCGCGTCGGCGACCCGCGCGAACGACAGACGCAGATCGGTCCGCTCGCCCGCGACGACCTGCGCTCCGCGATCCATCGACAGGTCGAGGAATCCGTCGCCGCCGGAGCCCGCCTCCTGACCGGCGGCACGCCCCTGCCCGGCGGCACGCCCCTGCCCGGCGACGGCTACTTCTACCGGCCCACCGTCCTGGGCGACACCGGCCCGGGGATGGCGGCCTTCGACGAGGAGACCTTCGGCCCGCTCGCCGCCCTCGCCGTCGCCCGGGACGACGAGGACGCCGTACGGCTCGCGAACGCCACGCCGTACGGGCTCGGCCTGAGCATCTGGACGGCCGACCCGAGCCGTGGCGTCGCCCTCGCCCGCCGGATCACCAGCGGAGCGGCCTTCATCAACGCGATCGTCGCCTCCGACCCCCGGCTGCCCTTCGGCGGCACCAAGCGCAGCGGCCACGGCCGCGAACTGGCCGCCGCCGGCATCCGCGAGTTCACCAACACCCGCACGTACTGGGTCACCGCCTGACCGGATCACGCCCTGCCCGAAAATAGGCACCTGTCCACCACCGGGCGCAGCCGGACCGCCGACTGGTCGCGGTCAGCCGCCCTTGCGGCCGGCCGCAAGGGCGGATCAGCGCAGTCCGGCGAAAAGATCGTTCTCGGGTACGGCCGCGCCGGTGGCGTCCTGGACCCGTACGTAGGTCTCCACGCCCATCAACTCGCCGAACTTCTCCTTGCCCATCTTGAGGAAGAAGATGTTCTCGCCCTGACTGGCGTGCGCGGCCAACGCGTCGAACTTCTGGCCGCTGAACGCGGTGGTGTCCACCCACGTGGTGATCTCGTCGTCGGGAAGGCCGATCTCGGCCAGCGCGGCGGCCTCGGCAGGATCGGGCTCCGGCATGTCCTCGTGGAACTCGCGCATGATCTCGCCGAACCGCTGCATCATCGAGCGGGGCATCGTGGTCCAGTACACCTTCGGTGCCGACTCGGTCATCTCCAGCGCCGCCATCGTGATGCGGTGCGCCTGGATGTGGTCGGGGTGGCCGTAGAAGCCGTTCTCGTCGTAGGTGACGACCACATCGGGCCGGTAGTGCCGCATGAGTTCCGCGAGTCGAGCCGCGCCTTCCTCCACGGGGGTCTGCCAGAAAGATCCGGGGGCGTCATTGCTCGGCCAGCCCATCATCCCGGAGTCGGCGTAGTCCAGCATCTCCAGATCGCTGACCTTCAGGACGTCACAGCTCGCCTCGAGTTCCCGACGGCGCATCGAGGCGACCGCCGCCGGGTCGTGCCCGGGATCGCCCGGCTTGACACCACCCGGTCCGTCACCGCAACCGCCGTCGGTACACGTCACGAGAACCGTGCGGATGCCTTCCGCCGCGTACCGCGCCAAGACCCCTCCGGTCCCGGTGGCCTCGTCGTCGGGGTGGGCGTGTACTGCCATGAGCGTCAACGGCCGGTCAGTCATGAAGCAGTCCTCCTGCGGAAGTGAGTCTTGGTCCGGATGCATGGCGGGCCCACCGCGACTCAAAGGCCCAGATCCCGGTGCGGACGACCGCGAGGTCTCTGCCCCCTGCCGTGCGGCACCGGTCCCTCGCTCGATGCAACCGTGCCGGGCGGGCCGGCTGTTCCCGGCGCGGCCGCTTGGTCTTCGAGGCGTCGGCGTTCTTGCGCCGTCACCGACGGCCGGTGGCGGACATCTGCCAGGCCGATCGCACGCCGACGGTCCGACGGCCGCATCCCTCGATGTCAGGCCACGCCCGCCGCCGCGCTCGGCAACTACCGCCGGGAGAGGGCGCGCAGTCGGGACACCCAGCTCGGCAGCCCATGCATGACGGCCACCGTCGCGACGAGGCTGCCAAGCGTCACAAGGAAGGCCCCCGGATAGAGGTGGTTCACCCAGCAAGGCTGCCACTCGCTGCGGCAGGAGCCCGAGGAGCCCTTGCCGGGTATCGCACGGGATACGGCCAACGCGCTCACCAGGGCCACGGCCGCGTACACGACGCCGGCCACGATCCACCGGGGCGAATACTTGCTTCCGCCAGAGGAGACCCGGCGAAAGGAGCGCCTGGCGGCAGTGAACGTGACAGGCAGCAGCACGCCGACGGTGGCGCCGAATCCGATGCCGGACGCCGGCCAGTACGCGGACAAGTGCCACAGCTCGTCACCGAGCCACAGCGACAGTGCGAGAAATCCACCGAGGGCTACGAGCGCGGCGGCCGGCTTGGTGTTGTGCTTCCAACCGGTGCTGGGCGCCGAACGCTTCATCAGCGGTCCTCTCGATGGTCCTGTGCGTGCGGCGGGTGCGCAGTCCTCAGCTCAGCTGCGTCCGGCCCATGTTTCCAGGCACGCGGGTGGGCGCCCGAAACGCCCCTCCCCGTTCAGGCCGCTAGGGCAGGTTCCGGCGGACCAGCGCCTGAGCGAACGGTTCTCCGGTGGCCCGGGCGTAGACCATCCGCTCGCGCACCTCGCTGAGGGTGCGTGGGCGGTAGCCGGGGCCGCCGCAGCAGCTCTTGTGGAAGCGCACACCGGCGTGCAGCAGCACGGAGAGGGTGCGCCAGGCGGCGGCGTCCCGCCTCTTGGGTGCCGCGAAGGCGGAGCCGACATGGATCAGAGGTTCGGCGCAGCGTGGACAGACCCGGTCGTGGTCGTGGTAGCCGGGGTAGGGCTGCTTGTACGAGGCCCGGCAGGGCAGGCAAACGTACGAGGTCTTTCCGTGGGCCATGCGGCCAGGGTAGAGCCGTCGCGGGATCGGGCTCGACGGAGTTTCCGCCGCACCCGCCATGCATGGGTGCCGACCGCGGCTGCCCCCTGTACAGCGCGTCGAAGACCATCCCGTCGACGACAGGAATTCGATCCCTGCCCGCGTAGCGGAACCACGCCTTCTCTCACCACGATCCGAGCCCCTGCTTGAGCGACCCGGTGAACTGCGGCGGTCGCGGTACTTCCACGGGATCGTCCTGCCGCGATTCAATAACTCCTGTGCCCCTTGCGGGAGTTGATGAAAACGGGAACGTGCGGGGCAGCAGGACCGACGGGGACTCGGCGTGGTCGAAGGGGGAGCGGTGGGTTACTTCGTGGAAGTGCCGGTCAGCGGGGCGGACGGACAGCCAGAAATGGTGAAGGTCCAGATCGAGGCGGACGGGGACGGCCTGG
Organism: Streptomyces sp. NPDC013187; assembly: GCF_042899705.1. NCBI lineage: Bacteria > Bacillati > Actinomycetota > Actinomycetes > Kitasatosporales > Streptomycetaceae > Streptomyces > Streptomyces sp. NPDC013187. Next base: position 182,853 of record NZ_JBIBAF010000018.1, read on the forward strand.
TCAGGGTCGCCAGGCCGGGACAGGTCGTCGCGCGGGCCACCCGCTCGTTGGGCGAGATGGTGGCAGCGGTCAGGCCGGTCGCCCAGAACGTCGTCGACGGCTTCCAGGGCATGACCCGCAGACCCGACGAGATCAGCGTCGAGTTCGGTCTCGCTCTGTCGGCCGAAGCCGATGTGGTGATCTCCAGCACCTCGGCGCAGGCCAACTTCAAGGTCTCGCTCGTCTGGCACCGCCCCTCCGCGGATCCCACCGGTGCCACGGCGGGAGACGAGCCCGCTCCGTGACGGTGTTCGAGCGGCCGGGCCGGCCGACGCCTGACCCTGCCGCCGACGCGGGCACCAGCGCCCTCGCAGCGGCCGTGCTCCAGATCCAAGGCCAACGGGACGAACCGGTGGGGCTGGGCTTCCTGGTCACCGATGAGTTGGCTCTGACCTGCGCGCATGTCATCAATGCGGCGCTTGGTACGTCCCTGGAAACCGAGCCCGCCGCCGACGCCCGCATCGCATTGAAGCTGCCCCTCCTGCGAGCCCCGGCCGGAAGCGCGGACGATGCCGCGTCCGACGCGCCGGACGTCACAGCGAGTGTCGAGTGCTGGATTCCCCCGAGGCCGTCCGGCGCCGGCGACATCGCCGTGCTGCGCTTGGACGCCGTGGTGCGGGGCGGTCGGCCCATCCGCCTGGTGGATGAACCAGATGTGTGGAAGCACCCTGCGAGGGTCTTCGGCTTGCCCGCGGGCCGCCGCGGGGGCGTATGGCACTCGGCCGTGCTCCGCGCGCGGCAGGCCGACGGATGGGTTCAAGCCGATCTGGAGGGGGCCGGTTACCGCGTGTCCGCCGGCTTCAGCGGCAGCCCGGTGTGGGACGAAGAACTCAGGGGCGTCGTCGGCATGATGGCGCTGGCCGAGAAAGGCGAGCCCCCGGCGAGCTATCTGATCCCGACGGCCGACCTGCTGGACGCCTGGCCCGAACTGCGGGACTTGGCGCTGCCGCCGTCGCCGTTTCGCCGGCTCAAGGCCTTCGAAGAGGCCGACGCCGCTGTCTTCCACGGCCGCCGGGCGGAGTCCGACGCGGTCGCCCGTATGGTCGCCGGTGAGCGCTGGACCGCGATCGTGGGCCCCTCCGGCTCCGGCAAGTCCTCCCTGGCCCTGGCCGGAGTCCTACCGAGGCTGCGGCCGGACGACACCTCGGTGATCGTGCTGCGGCCCTCCGCGGGCAGCACCCCGACGGCCGGCCTGGCCCTGGAACTGCTGGCGCTGCTGGAGCCCGAACGGTCCGAGACGGACCGACTCCGGCACCTTCCGGAGTTCACCCGGACCCTGGTCGAAACCGGCGGCATGGCCAATGCCGTCTGCCGATTACTGGTCCGGCAGGACAGCCGCCGACTGCTGATCGTGCTCGACCAGTTCGAGGAACTGCTCGCCCGCGAAGCGGCGGCCGTCGACGATCTGGCCGGAGTGCTGTTCGACGAAACCCTGCCGGACACGGTCCGCGTGCTGACCACCCTGCGGGCCGACTTCCTGGGCGCGGTCCTCGACCACCCGCGTCTCGGTCGCGCGTTCGACGGGCGGCAGGCGTACGCCCTCGGCCCGATGCACCCCAACCAGCTCCGTGACGTCGTCACCCTGCCGGTGGACGCCACCCCCGGCGTGCAGTACGAGGCCCACCTGGTCGACCGCATCCTCGACGACACCGGCACCGAGCCCGGCGCGCTGCCCCTGCTCGGCTTCGCCCTCGACCAGCTCTGGCGGGAGCAGCAGCAGACACACGGACGGCTCACCCATGAGGCGTACGAGAGGATCGGTGGCGTCGCCGGCGCGTTGCACGACCACCTCGTCAACGTCTGGAACACCCATGTCCCGGAGTCCTACGAGGAGGCGGCGCGGCGGCTGTTCACTCAGCTCGTCCGCGTGCCCCTGGAATCGGCCGGTGTCACCCGGCGGGTGGTCACCCGCGAAGAACTGGACGACGCGGAGTGGTGGGTCGCGCAACGGCTCGCCACCACCCGCCTCCTGGTAACCGGCCGGGACGCCCATGGGGCCGAAACCGTAGAACTGGCCCACGAGGCCCTCATCTCCAGCTGGGACAAGCTGGCGGACTGGGCCGCGGAAGACCGTTCCTTCCTGGTCTGGCGGGAATCCCTGCGGCATGACAGGAGCCGCTGGGACGACGGGGGACGCCCACCCGAACTGCTGCCGACCGCAGTCGCTCTGGCGAGTGCCGAACCGTGGCTGGACGAACGCGGTGCCGAACTCACCGCCGCCGAGCACGAGTACCTGGAACTCGGCCGCGCGCATCACCGTTCACGCACCCGCAGACGCCGGGCGCTCAGGTCCGGCTTCGGCATTCTCGCGGTCCTCGCGTTGCTGTTCGGCACGATGTTCGCGTACGCGCGGCAGGAGAGCCAGGAACGCCAGGCTCTCGCCGACTCCCGCGCTCTGGCCCAATTCTCGCAGGACCAGGCGGAATTCGATCCGGTGCTGTCGGTGAAGCTGGCGCTCGCGGCGTATGAGACCTCGCCCACGGCGGAGGCGCGTGGCCAGTTGCTACGCAAGTACCTGGCCTTCTCGGATTCCACCCGCGTGCTCTCCGGTCTGCTGGGAACGATGCAGCAGTTCCAGACCAGCCGGGACGGCAACGTCGTCTTCGCCAGGTCGGCCCTCGGCCGCGCGACCCTCTTCGTGAGTGCCCTCACCGGCACGGTGCGCAGCGAACAGTTCTCCCGTAAGCAGCTGATCATGGCCATGGTGTCGGCCGACGGCAGCAGGGTCGCGTTCGTCTGCGCGGACGGGTCGGCCGGCTGGTTCGAGGTGCACCCGAACGCCGAACGCGTCATCGGCACCGTCCACGAACTGCCCAAGGCCAAGGACCTGATCAACTACATGGACAGCAGCAGCGGGTTCGCGATGTCCGAGGACGGACGGACCGTCGCCGTCCGCGACGGGAACCACCTGATGTGGTGGGACCTGGACAGCGGCACCGTCGGCGGCCGGGTTCCAGCACCCCCGGACATGGGTGGCAACCTGTGGATCGACCCCGGCAGCCGGCACCTGTTGGTGGAGACCTCTCAGGTGCAGGACGACAAGTTCCGCGTCGCTCTGCTCGCCGTCGACATGGCCACCGGCAGGAGGCGGACCGTCGTGCGCGACGCCCAGCGGCTCCTGGTCTCGGGCGACCGGTCAGCCGTCGTCGTCTGCCGCCGCGACGGGGATTCGGCCAAGTCACTCACCCTGCGGCGGATCTCCGACGGCGCCCTGCAGGGGCGTCGCTACGTCGGGGACGACGGGGACTGCGGACTCGGAGGCGTCGACTCGACCGGGCGGTACGTCGTCACGAGCACGGCGGGAAGGCTGTCGCTGACGGACCTCTTCCAGGGCAAGTCGATCAGCGAGTCCGTCCGGCCCAGAGGGACGTCGGCGATCGCCCGGGACCTGGTGTCCCGCGGCGGCAGACTGTTCGTCGCCGCACACGACGAAGCGTCGATCAATTACGTCGAACTGTTCACCGAGCCCAACGTCGTCAAGGTGAGCGATCAGAAACTCACCGCGGACGGCAGCAGGACCGTCAGCCTCGTCGACGACGGTGCAAGCCTGCAGGTCCGCTCCGTCACAAGCAGGGCGGGCGACCCGCCGACAGCCGCGGCGAGCCGCCCGCGACCGATCTGGTATCCCAAGGACGGGTACCAGCTCGTGCTCAACGCCGACCGGACACTCCTGGCCGACTGGGTCGCGGAGGACACCATCGCCGTACGGAAGGTGTCCACCTTGCGGCAAACAGCCCGGATCACCGTCCCAAAACCGCCGTCCACATCCGAGTTCCAGTACTTCTTCGACCGGGACGCACACCTCGTGACCGTGTCCGGGACGCGGGTGCAGCAGTGGGACACGCGCACGGGCAGGCAACTCGCCCACTTCGACGTCAAGGCCCTCATCGCCAAGAGCGGTGGCGCGAGCACTCCGCCGACGGTGGAGGTCGCCAGGTACCCGGGGGACGACCAGGTGGCCGTGCTCCTCTCGGACGACCCGACGGTCCGTGTCGTCGACCTCACCACGGGACGCACGAAGACGACCGTGAACGTGCCCGAAGACACCACCGCCCTGCAGTTCGATCCCAGCGGTCGCTACTTCGCCGCCTTGCGCAGCGGCGGCATCGTGGAACTGTGGCGGCGCTACCCGCTGCGCAAGGAACTGGGGCCGCTGCGCAGCGTGGTCGAGACCGCCACGATTCCGTACGCGGCCCGGTTCATCGACGGGGAGGGCGGCTTCGCCGTGGCCGCCAACAGTTCCGTGCGGATCTACGAGGTCGGCAGGCGCAGCTACCGCGAGTCCTACGACTTCGGTCGCGTGCCCGCCGGCAAGTACCTGGGGGACGACTCGTACGTTTTCTGGGACATCACTCCGGACGGCAGATCCGTGATCTACCAGAACTCGATCAACACCGGCGGACCCTTGCGCCTCGATCCCGAGAGCTGGCGGCGCGAGCTGTGCCAAGTGATCGGCGACCAGGGATTCAGCGGCGACGAAAAAGCCGGCCTTCCGGTGCACGTACCGACCCGACCGCTCTGCCCTTGACACCGAGGTGCGCCGGCGGTGACGCCCTGCCTGCGGATGCCGCGATGCGCACCGCTGGGGTGTTCTTCTCGGCCCGGCGCCTGTCAGTGACGGCCCCCGTTGCCGGACCTGGATGCCGCCTACGGATCTCCGTAGGTGGCCTTTCGACCGCTGCCCCCGGCAGGATTCGAAATTGCGACACCCGCTTTAGGAGTTCGGTCGGAGGCCAGTCCTGGTGCCGTAGGCCGTTGTCGCGACGACCGTTTCGGCGTGCGTAGGTCCACGCTTGTCCGGAGACGTTGATGTCAGGCTTGGATGTCAGGGGTCGTCACGACGGCTGTCGGTGCTGCCTTCCAAAAATTGCGATAGATCAGTAGGGGTCCGAGATACCCTCCCGCGATGACCTCACCTGACCAGCTCCTCGTGGCCCCCAGTTTCGCCCTGCCGGACCCGCCTGCCACTGACCGCTTCCGCCTGGAGCCCCTCGGCCCTCAGCACAATGTTGCCGACCACGCCGCCTGGACCTCCAGCATCGCCCACATTCGGGCCAATCCCGACTTCGCCGGCCGCTCCTGGCCGCCGCCAGAGGGCATGACCCTGGAGGCCAACCTCGACGACCTGCGTCAGCACGCGGAGGACTTCGACCGGCGCGTCGGCTTCACCTACACCGTCCTGTCGGTCCCGGGGGATGAAGTCATCGGCTGTGTCTACGTATACGGCTCACGTCAAGAGCCTGGTGTGACGGACGTCCGCTCCTGGGTCCGGGCGGACCATGCTTCGCTCGATGCCGAGGTCTATCTGGTCGTCAGCGACTGGCTGGCCCGCGACTGGCCCTTCGAGCGCGTCGCGTATGCGCCTCGCTGAGCCACGCGATCCGTGCCGCCCAGAGGGCAGCACGCAGAAGGCCCGCAGGTGGACTTGCGGGCCTTCTGATCTGGTCCACTGATGCGGGACTTGAACCCCGGACCTCTTCGTCCCGAAGCAACTTGGGGTGCCCAGTGTCCTTAGGCTGCTGTGCCTGACACCTGCATGGATGGTCTGCTGACGTCCACGGTTGTTCGCGGGTGTGCGCCGTGATTGTCACGCAGTTAGACACTCACCAGGGAGACAGGTGCGTGTTCACTTAGCCCTGCCAACGCCTCCCACGCCGCCTCGCACGAGGTGCCGCGTCGTTCGGGTTGGCCGTGCTGACGGCCGCCCTGCTGCCGGTCAGATGACGTCGGCCTGCCCCTGATGCGGCTGTTCCAACTGTTGTTCCCGCTTGCGCTGCTCCATCCGAAGCGTCTCCACGTTCTCCGCGAACCGCTCCAGGTTCACCGCAGCGTCTGCATCCGCGTACGGCGCAATTCCCAGATCGAAGGCCGTGGCGTGCTGCTCTACCTGGTCCGCGGTCTGCTGAAGGTTGTACGCCCGCTCACGGAATTTGAAATAGCCCGTCACCGCGGTAGCGAATGCCAGGAACGACCCCAGCATGATCAGGATCGTCTTACCCGGCTGCGGGGTCTCCCAGAAAGCCGTAGTCGCCGTGGTCGCCACCGATGCGAAGAACACCCCCCACTGAAACCAGTTGTGAATACGCCGGTAGAACCGTGTATCCCGCCGTAGACGATCTATGACCCGCGGTATGTGCTCCCGGTAGCCGTCCCGTCGTTCCGTCGTCGGGCGTGTCTTTGAGGCGTTGAGGGTCCACCGGTCATGGATGATTTCCAGATCTCTGCGGAGCAGGAACACCGACCTGACGCCGTGTTTCTCGTCCTTCACCCGCAGGAAGTAGCCGACCAGGAACACCACCACCAAGACCAGCATCACCGCGATCGTCACGATGTTGAACGTGCGCAGGTCCGGCACGGCTTCCGGCCACAGGTTTCCCCATGCGACCACTGCCAGAACCAGCGGCATCACCACAAGCGGCACCAGCCGGAGCCACCGCGACAGAAGAGCCCTGCGGATACGGCGTTCCGCCGTCGCGACGTCCCGCCGGTAGGTGATAACGCTGTTCGCGTATTCGTGCTGTTGAGCGGGCTCTAGGCTCCATCCGTACTCTTGTTTTGGGTCTTTGAGGGTTTCAATGACATCTTCAACGAGGTTGCCCCAGGTGGAACCCGATTCCGCGGTGAACACATGCTCAAGTCGTACGTACCGTTTGTATCGGTCAGGTGTCCCGTACTGCTGGTGGAAGATGTATGCGCCGTCACCGGCATATCTGACCTGCCGGGCTATTTCGACAAATAGGGTCCACTTGAGTTCTTTCTTATCGGTCTTCCAGGCGGCGGAGAGGATCGAGGCTACGCCCTCCCAGGTCAACACGAATTCCTCGGGGAGGGGGGTGCGTATGTCGTCCTCGGACAGCCGCTGATCTTCGTATGCGAGGTGATGCAGGACATCGCCCACCCACGGTTCGTAACTGTCGGCGGTCTCGGGTTGAGGTTCGCGCGGCACGTCGGTAAGGCCGGACATCGCGGAGTGGCTCCCGGTCAAGGATGCGGTGTGTGGTCGACGTCACGTTACCGCCGTCCTGTCTTCCGCCAGCGGTAACCCGCCTGCTAGGAAGTGGAGTTGACCACATCCGCTCCTAGGGAAGGATCTCAGACCTCGGGCGAAACACGGTTCTGCCGTATCCAGAGCTGCCCCCGGTGGGAGCACGTTTCTTCCCGGATTGCAGGCCGATGGGGCGCCGATCTTCAAGCTGAGGTCGGTGGAGCGGCTTTGGGCGGGAGTTTCAATGGGCGAGTCAAGCGCTGCGGTGTGCGAACAGTAGCCGAAGAAGTGGTGGGCCAGGGTCCTGACCTGCGGCCGTGTAATGGATCAACGCTGCGACCTGCGACTTAGCTGTCAGAGGTTGTCAGCGTTGGTTGTCGTTGAGCACCCTCCGACGGCCCTTGGACGGCCCATGGCGGGCTCATGTCAAGAGCGATGTGAAACCGCCCCCCACGCTGTTGTTGCGACGCATAACCTCCAGGCTATGAACGCGACTTGGGCAACTTTGATTGCTGCTGGTGCAGCCGTGCTGGCGAGCGCCACAACGGGGTGGTTTACAGCGCTTGCGACTCGGACTCAAGCGCGGGCGAACCACCAGGCCCAACTGACACAGCTGGACCATGCAAGGGCTCAAGACCGGCACATGCAGCGTCGGCAGGCCTACGCAGACTTCGTCAAGTCCGTCGGCATCCTGCATTCGCAGCTAGGCGACATGGTGGCAGCAGCAGGGGACCCTGCCGTATTCGATGAGAGGCAGCAACAAGCTCGTGGTGATCGAGCTGTGCTGATGAGCGCTACGCACGTGGCCTTCCTGGAAGGACCTGCTTCGGTGGGCGAGCGGGTTCGTGATCTGTACAACAGTATTGATCGATACTGGGTGGCAGTGGAGAGGCTTCATAAGGCTGCCTGCGAAGGTGACAGTGAGGCCACGCAGGACCGCCGACAGCAGATGATCGCCATCCGAAACGAGTCGCGCAGACTTCGGGATTTCTTCGTGGAAGCCGCTCGGGGGGCACTGGATGCCGCCTGAAGATGCCGGAGCGGGCGGCGGAGCGGCTTTGGGCTGGAGTTTCAATGACTGAGTCAAGCCACGGGGACTGATCGGGAGGCCGTGGACACGATCAGGGCCAGGCGGCGGAT
>NZ_JBIBAF010000019.1:0-149277 GCF_042899705.1 Streptomyces sp. NPDC013187
CAGCCGAGCGTGGGGGAGTTGACAACCGACGACAACGCGGCAGATGTGCGTGCCACGCCCCGCGACGCCGGCATGATCCAAACGACAGGCCCTAGGCCCGGCGGCGGTTCTTCGGGTTGCCCGAGCGGCGTGTGGTGCGCTTCTCGTACTGCCTGCGGGCCTCTTCGTACTCCTCGCGGTGGAGCTTCTCGCCGGGTGCCTCGGTGAGGGAGCGAAAGAAGTACGCGAGGAGGGAGCCGACGAAGCCGACGGTCAGGAGGCCGCGCAGGGACGCCTGGCGCTCGGGGTCGGGACGGCGGGTGAAACCGTCCCAGGTGTGCCGGAAGGCCATCGCGCTGCAGATCGCGAACATCGCGACCATGAGGACCGTGACGAAGCCGCCGATCGCGGCGATCTGGAGGCCCTGGTAGGCGAGGCGGAGGACGAGGCAGGAGGCGGCGGCGGTGGCCAGGGAGCCGACGGTGACCGCGATACGACGGGGCGTGTAGCCGTTGTCGTGGTTCAGCCAGGTCGTGCCGAAGAAGCGCAGGGGCTCGGGGCGGGGACCGGAGGCCTCGGCCGTGGAGCCCGCGGCGGCGGCAGGGGTGCTGTCATCTGCACTCACGGGTCGATTATCACCCTTGCCGGGCCGCGGGCTCCTTGCGGGCTAGCCGCAGCGCGGGCGGACGTAGCCGTCGCTGCCGGTGTTCACATAGGCGTCCGCGACGTACTCGCCGTCGTCGATGTTGTCCCAGATGTTCGAGGTGCCGTAAGGACCCGCCACCGTGGTGCCGGGCCGCTGGCAGAAGATGGTGACCCTGGCTCCCTCGGGCAGGACGCGGACGATGCCGTAGCCGGTGCCCGGGCCGCTGCGGACGTTCAGACGGACGCCCGGGGCGACGGCGTACGACGGCAGGGCCGACGCCGCCATGGTGACGGCCTCTCCCTCGCCTCTGCCTTCGAGTTCCTCGACATGGTCGACGGACATGTGCTTCTCCCCCGTTGAACCCCATGGCTGTCATGGGGTGCCGTTGATTCCCCCGAGTCACGCCGTGAAACACGTGTGCGCAACTCGTGCGTGGAGGCTAGCAAGCCGCCTCTGTCCCGTACGAGTCTTCGACTAGGCTCCGTGCGTCGCGCGCGCGGACGAACAGCACGGGGGTGGTTCCATGGCGCCACAGCGGAACGCCGGAGCGGGCGCGGAAGCGGAACTTCCCGAATACGCCGGTCACTACCGCCTGGAGTCCCGGCTGGGCTCGGGCGGCATGGGTGTCGTGCATCTGGCCCGGAGCACCTCCGGAATGAAGCTCGCGGTGAAGGTCGTGCACGCCCAGTTCGCCGAGGACCCCGACTTCAGGGGGCGTTTCCGGCAGGAGGTGGCGGCGGCGCGGAAGGTGAGCGGCGCCTTCACGGCACCCGTCGTCGACGCCGACCCGGACAGCGAACGGCCGTGGATGGCCACGCTGTTCATCCCGGGTCCGACCTTGTCCGACCACGTCAAGCGGAACGGCCCCATGGAGCCGGCCCAACTGCGGCGTCTGATGGCGGGGTTGGCCGAGGCACTGCGTGACATCCATCGGGCCGGGGTCGTCCACCGGGATCTCAAACCGAGCAACGTCCTGCTCGCCGACGACGGACCCAAGGTCATCGACTTCGGTATCTCCCGGCCGGTGGACAGCGAACTGCGCACCGAGACCGGAAGGTTGATCGGCACGCCGCCCTTCATGGCACCCGAGCAGTTCCGGCGACCCCGCGAGGTGGGTCCCGCGGCCGACATCTTCGCGCTCGGGTCGGTGATGGTGCACGCGGCCACGGGGCAGGGGCCGTTCGACTCCGACAGCCCGTACATCGTCGCCTACCAGGTGGTGCACGACGAGCCCGACCTGACCGGTGTACCGGACGAGGTGGCACCGCTGGTGCTGCGGTGTCTCGCGAAGGAGCCGGAGGAGCGGCCGACGCCGGACGAGTTGATGCGGGAACTGCGGTCGGTGGCCGCCTCGTACGACACGCAGACGTTCATACCGGCTCAGCGGTCCTGGGACACCGAAGGTTCGAGGCCGCCCGCCGGGAGACCCGTCCGCGAGGTGGAAGCCGTCCGTGAGGTGGAAGCCGTCCGTGAGGTGGAAGCCGGTCGTGCGGGGCGAGCGGGTGATGCGGTGCAAGCCGGCCGTGGCAGGGGGCTGCGGCTCGGCAGGCGGGCGGCCCTCGGAGCGGGGGCGTTCGGCCTGGCCGTCGTCGGTGCCCTGGCCGCGCTCCCGTTGCTCGACGGTGCCGACGGCTCACCACAGCCCGCCTCCCCGCGGACCACGTCCGCCGCGTTCAGCGGGTGGCAGACCACACCGGCGGCCGGGGACAGCGCGCCCCTGTGCTCCGACGGGGCGGGACGGCTGCTCTGTGCCGCCTCCGGACTGGTCTTCGCCCTGGATCCGTCCGACGGGCACCTGCTGTGGCGGCACCCCGTCGGCAAGGGGCCCCGCAAGGAGCCGCCGGTGCTGGCGGGTGGGCTCGTACAACCCTCGACGGACCAGGGGCGTCGCCTGGAGGCGCTCGATCCGGCCTCCGGCGAGGTGCGCTGGCGGCGGGACCCACCCGAGGGCGGCAGTGCGGTGTACGCCGGCGGCATGCTTCTGGTCACGGGTGCCGACGGGAAGGTCACCGGTGTGGACGGCGCCTCGGGTGACGCGCGGTGGAGCCACCGGATCCCCGGCCATGAGGCGCCGTACTTCGACACGTTCAGCGGTGACCCGCTGGCGTACCTCGCCGGCGCGTCGGGGGACGGGAGGAGCACCCGGCTCACCGTGGTGGACCCGCAGACGGGCGATGTGCGGTCGGACGCCCGGCTCGACGGGACCCTGAAGCCCTTCGGCGCGACGGACGGATCGGTGTTCCTCCTGTCCGTCGACGCGGTGCACGGCGATGCTCGGGCCGTGGTCCGCTACACCCCGAAGACGGGTGAGACCCGACGGGTGCCCCTGGCCGTCCCCCTCCAGCAGGCCCAGGGCGCCGTGCGCGGGAACCTGGCCTATCTCATGGGAACCGGGGGATCGTTGGTGGCCGTGGATCTCGAGGCGCGCGAGCAGCTGTGGAATCTGGAGACGGGGGCGATGCGGGGGTCCACGCCGGTCGCCGGTGACCGGTACGTGTACGTGACGACGTCGGACGGGCGGTTGCTCGCCGTCGACGCGCGGCGCGGGAAGATCGCCGGACAGACGTCCCCCCGGCTGGGCGAGCGGTCGGACCGGATCCCGGCCGCGCTGCCCGAGCCCGTGGTCGTGGGCGACCGCGTCTACGGCAGTGCGCCGGACGGGACCGTCTTCGCCGTGAACGGGCGCGATCCGGCGGCCTGGTAGTCGGCGGGGCCGGTAGCCGGCGGGCATGCGCGAGGGCCGCCCCCCGGCAAGCGGGAGGCGGCCCTCGGTGCGAGCAGGGGTCAGCCCAGCTTCGACACGTCCCGCACCGCGCCCTTGTCCGCGCTGGTCGCCATCGCCGCGTAGGCCCGCAGCGCCGCCGAGACCTTGCGGTCGCGGTTCTTCGGGGCGTACACGCCGTTCAGCGCCTGCTCGCGGCGGGCCAGTTCGGCGTCGTCCACCAGCAGCTCGATGGAGCGGTTCGGGATGTCGATGCGGACGCGGTCGCCGTCCTCGACCAGGGCGATGGTGCCGCCCGCTGCCGCCTCGGGCGAGGCGTGGCCGATGGACAGGCCGGAGGTGCCGCCGGAGAAGCGGCCGTCCGTGACCAGCGCGCAGGTCTTGCCGAGGCCGCGGCCCTTGAGGTACGAGGTCGGGTAGAGCATCTCCTGCATGCCGGGGCCGCCCTTGGGGCCCTCGTAACGGATGACGACGACGTCGCCGTCCTTGACCTGCTGGGTGAGGATCTTCTGGACGGCCTCCTCCTGCGACTCGCAGACGACCGCAGGGCCCTCGAAGGTCCAGATGGACTCGTCGACGCCGGCCGTCTTCACGACGCAGCCGTCCACGGCCAGGTTGCCCTTGAGGACCGCGAGGCCGCCGTCCTTGGAGTAGGCGTGCTCGGCGGAGCGGATGCAGCCGCCCTCGGCGTCCTCGTCCAGGGCCTCCCAGCGCTCGGACTGGGAGAAGGCCTCGGCGGAGCGGACGCAGCCGGGGGCCGCGTGCCACAGCTCGACCGCCTCGGCGGACGGGGAGCCGCCGCGCACGTCCCAGGTCTTCAGCCAGTCGGCGAGGGACGGGCTGTGCACGGAGTGCACGTCCTCGTTGAGCAGGCCCGCGCGGTGCAGCTCGCCGAGCAGGGCGGGGATGCCGCCGGCGCGGTGCACGTCCTCCATGTAGTACGTGCGGTCCTTGGCGACGTTCGGGGCGACCTTGGCGAGGCACGGCACGCGGCGCGAGACCGCGTTGATCTCGTCCAGGCCGAAGGGGACGCCCGCCTCCTGGGCGGCGGCCAGCAGGTGCAGGATCGTGTTGGTCGAGCCGCCCATGGCGATGTCGAGCGCCATGGCGTTCTCGAAGGCCGCGAAGGACGCCACGCTGCGGGGCAGGACCGTCTCGTCGTCCTGCTCGTAATAGCGGCGGGTGATGTCCATGACCGTGTTGGCCGCGTTCACGTACAGCTGCTTGCGGGCCGTGTGGGTGGCGAGGACCGAGCCGTTGCCCGGGAGGGACAGGCCGATGGCCTCGGTCAGGCAGTTCATGGAGTTGGCGGTGAACATGCCGGAACAGGACCCGCAGGTCGGACAGGCGTTCTCCTCGATGCGGAGGATGTCCTCGTCCGAGATCTTGTCGTTCACGGCGTCGGAGATAGCGTCGACCAGGTCGAGGGTGCGGACCGTGCCGTCGACGAGGGTGGCGCGGCCGGACTCCATCGGGCCGCCGGAGACGAAGACCGTGGGGATGTTCAGCCGCAGGGCGGCGTTCAGCATGCCCGGGGTGATCTTGTCGCAGTTGGAGATGCAGATCAGGGCGTCGGCGCAGTGGGCCTCGACCATGTACTCCACGCTGTCCGCGATCAGGTCGCGGGAGGGCAGGGAGTAGAGCATGCCGCCGTGGCCCATGGCGATGCCGTCGTCGACGGCGATCGTGTTGAACTCGCGCGGGATGCCGCCGGCCGCGACGACCGCCTCGCTGACGATCCGGCCGACCGGCGCCAGGTGCGTGTGGCCGGGCACGAACTCGGTGAAGCTGTTGGCGACCGCGATGATCGGCTTGCGGCCGATGTCCGCACCCGGTACACCGGAGGCGCGCATAAGGGCGCGGGCGCCCGCCATGTTGCGGCCGTGGGTGACTGTGCGGGACCTCAGCTCGGGCATCGTCGCTCGCTCCTTCAGAGACGGCGTCAGAGAGTTCGGAGATTTCTGACTGCTACCGAGCGTACGCCGGTCATCCAGTGGGCGGGACGGAGTGTCCGAAATGCGGGACGGCTGTCTCGGACGACGGCACCCGCACGCCTTGCGGATCGGTCACCCGCACGCCTTACGGATCGGTCAGATGTCCCTGTACGACGGGTGCGAGCCGCGCGATGACCTGCTCCGGGTCCGCCGAGGCCAGCGGCTCGATCTTGAGGACGTACCGCATGATCGCGGTGCCGACGAGCTGGGCGGCGGCGAGCTCGGAGCGCAGCTCGGCGTCCGGCAGGTCCAGCTGGACGGCGATGCGGCGCAGCACCTGGGTGGCGACGATCCGCCGGAAGACGGCGGCCGCGGCCTCGTTGGTGAGGGCGGAGCGGACGATGGCGAGCAGGGGAGCGCGGGTCGCCGGGTTCTCCCAGACGCCGAAGAAGAAGCGGGCCAGGCGCTCCCCCACCCCGTCGAGCGGGCCCTCCTCGATGGCCTTCGGCGCCTGCAGGGCCGGTCCGAAGGACTGGGTGATCGCCGCCTCGAAGACCTGCTCCTTCGTCCCGAAGTAGTGGTGCACCAGCGCCGAGTCGACCCCGGCGGACTTGGCGATGCCGCGCACGGAGGTCTTCTCGTAGCCGCGCTCGGAGAACTCGTCGCGGGCGGCGGTCAGGATGCGGTCGCGGGTGTCCGCCGACTCCGTGCGCGGGGGGCGGCCGCGGCGGCGGGCGGTGGTGCCGGACGCGCTGTCGGCCGGGGGCCGTCCGGTCATCGCCGCGGCACCTTCACCGCCGAGGCCAGGTGCAGGCGGGTGAAGGCCAGGGCCTCCGCCAGGTCGGCCTCGCGCTCCGCGCTCGACATCGCGCGGCGGGTGTTGACCTCGATGACGACGTGCCCGTCGAAGCCGGTCAGGGCGAGCCGCTCCAGCACCTCGGCGCAGGGCTGGGTGCCGCGGCCGGGCACCAGGTGCTCGTCCTTGGCGGAGCCCCGGCCGTCGGCGAGGTGGACGTGGCCGAGCCGGTCCCCCATGCGGTCGACCATGTCGAGGGCGTCGGAGCGGGCCGTCGCGGTGTGGCTGAGATCGATCGTGAAGTGCCGGTAGTCGTCCTTGGTGACGTCCCAGTCGGGGGCGTACGCGAGCATCTCGCGGTCGCGGTAGCGCCAGGGGTACATGTTCTCGACGGCGAACCGTACGTCCGTCTCGTTCGCCATGCGCCAGATGCCGGAGACGAAGTCCCGGGCGTACTGACGCTGCCAGCGGAACGGGGGGTGGACGACGACCGTGCTCGCGTCGAGCTTCTCGGCCGCCGCACGGGCCCGCTGGAGCTTGGTCCACGGGTCGGTGGACCACACGCGCTGCGTGATGAGCAGGCACGGGGCGTGGACGGCGAGGATCGGGATCCGGTGGTAGTCGCTGAGTCTGCGCAGGGCCTCGATGTCCTGGCTGACCGGGTCGGTCCAGACCATGACCTCGACCCCGTCGTAGCCGAGGCGCGCGGCGATCTCGAAGGCCGTGGCCGTCGACTCCGGGTAGACCGAGGCCGTCGACAGGGCGACCTTCGCGTCCGGGATCTTCACGGCTGGCTCTGCCATGCAGGACAGATTACGGGGTGTGGTCGGGGTGGGGTGGGGGGCCTCTTGGCCGTTGTGGTGTTTGCCATAGCGTTCGGCCCCCTACACGGACTCCATGTGATCCAGGCGACGCAGGATCACGCCCTCGCGAAGCGCCCAGGGGCATATGTCGACGCGCTCCACGCCGAAGAGGTCCATCGCGGCCTCCGCCACCAGGGCGCCCGCCAGGAGCTGGCCGGCCCTGCCCTCCGAGACGCCCGGCAGCTCCGCGCGCTCCCGCTCCGTCATGGCGGCCAGCCGCGGGACCCAGCCCTCCAGGGACTCCCGCTTGAGCTCGCGCTGGACGTAGAGGCCCTCGGCGGAGCGGGCCGCGCCGGCGATGCGGGCCAGCTGCTTGAAGGTCTTCGAGGTGGCGACGACGTGGTCGGGGGTGCCGAAGCGGCTGAACTCGCCGACCGTGCGGGCGATCTCGGTGCGGACGTGGCGGCGCAGGGCGCGGACGTCCTCCGGGTCGGGCGGATCGCCGGGCAGCCAGCCGGCGGTGAGGCGCCCGGCGCCCAGCGGCAGCGAGGCGGCCGCGTCGGGCTCCTCGTCGATGCCGTAGGCGACTTCCAGGGAGCCGCCGCCGATGTCCAGCACCAGCAGCTTCCCGGCCGACCAGCCGAACCAGCGGCGGGCGGCGAGGAAGGTCAGGCGGGCCTCCTCGGAACCGGTGAGGACCTGGAGCTCGACGCCGGTCTCGGTGCGCACGCGGTCGAGGACGTCGTCGGCGTTGCGGGCCTCCCGTACGGCGGAGGTCGCGAACGGGAGGACCTCTTCGACGCCCTTGTCCTCGGCGGCCTGGAGCGCCTCCTTGACGACCGAGACCAGCCGGTCGACGCCGTGGGGGCCGATCGCGCCGTCGTCGTCGAGGAGCTGGGCGAGGCGCAGTTCCGCCTTGTGCGAGTGCGCGGGCAGCGGGCACGCGCCGGGGTGCGCGTCCACCACGAGCAGATGCACCGTGTTCGATCCCACGTCGAGGACACCGAGTCTCATGTACGGAACGCTACTGCCCTGTGTGTCGTCCGCCGTCCTCGGCGGGGGTACAAGGCCCGTACCGTGGCCCGTACCCTGGACTCGTGCCAAAGACGAAAAAGGCGAAGCGCGACAAATCACCGGCCGTCGTGGACTCCGACGAAAAGGGCCTCGACTTCGCTCGCGCGTGGGTGGAGTTTCCTGATCCGGCGGACGACGAGCAGGTCTTCCGCTGCGATCTGACATGGCTGACCTCTCGCTGGAACTGCATCTTCGGCAGCGGCTGCCAGGGCATCCAGGCGGGCCGCGCGGACGACGGGTGCTGCACGTTGGGTGCCCACTTCTCCGACGAGGACGACGAGAAGCGCGTCGCCGAGCATGTGGCCAGGCTCACGCCGGACATCTGGCAGCACCATGCCGAGGGCACGCGGAACGGCTGGGTCTCCGAGGACGAGGACGGCGAGCGCCAGACGCGGCCCTTCCAGGGCTCGTGCATCTTCCAGAACCGGCCCGGCTTCGAGGGCGGCATGGGCTGCTCGCTGCACATCCTCGCCCTCAAGGAGGGCCGCGAGCCGCTGGAGACCAAGCCGGACGTGTGCTGGCAGCTGCCGGTGCGGCGGACGTACGAGTGGATCGACCGGCCCGACGACACGCGCGTGCTGCAGGTGTCGATCGGTGAGTACGACCGGCGCGGCTGGGGCCCGGGCGGCCACGACCTGCACTGGTGGTGCACGTCGGCGACCTCGGCGCACGGCGCGGGCGATCCCGTCTACATCTCCTACCGGCCCGAGCTGATCGAGCTGATGGGCAAGGCCGGCTACGACCGGCTGGTCGAGCTGTGCGAGGAGCGGCTGGCCTCGCAGCTGCCGCTGCTGGCACCGCATCCGGCGGATCCCGCGCACCCGGCGAGCCCTGGGGCCTGAGCGGTCGGCTACGACGTGACCGGGCTCGGGTCGCCGCTGTCCGATGGCGGTGGCGTCGAGTCCGCCGGGTCGGTGGGGCCCGGGTCCGTCGGGGTGGGTGTGGGGTCCGGGTCGGTCGACGGGGGCGGGGTGGTCGGCGTCGGGTCGGGGGCCGGGGCGGAGGTCGTGGGCGTCGGGTCGGGGTGGGTCGGCACCGGGTCGCCCGGATCGCTGGGGCGTGGGTCCGGGCCGGGAGGAGTGGGCGCGGTGCCGTAGCCGTCGATGTGGACGACGGCGCCCATCGGTGCCACCGCCACCTGCGCGTGCCAGGGGCCGGCGGGCTCCCGCAGGTGGTCGACGTACACCTTGATCGTCAACGACTCGCCGGGCCGGAGCGTTCCCGAGGACTGGCTGAGGTAGAGCCAGGGGGCTCCCGTGGACGCCGACCAGCGGACCGGGGCCGGGCCGCTCGCGGTCAGGGTGATCAGGGTGGTGTCGCCGCTGTTGTCGGCGGTGACCTCCAGGGCGCTCTCGCGTCCCGCGCCGGCGACGCCGATCACCTCGACGGAGACGTCGGCCTTGCCGTCCTTGCCGAAGCGGGGGCCGGGACGCGTGCTCGCGTTGCCCGTGTTCTCGTAGCCGCCGCCCGCCATCTCGCCGTCCAGGCCGAACGGGTCGTCCACCTCCAGCGCGGAGGCCGAGCGGCCGTCCTGGCCCTCGCCGACCGGGGTGCCCCGGTAGGCGGCCCACAGGGCCAGCACGGGGGCGGCCACGACGGTGGCGACGACGGTCGTGGTGACGGCACGCGCGCGGAGGCGGTCGCGCCGGGCGGCGTGGTCCTTGGGATCCATCGGGAAGCCCCGCCGGTCGAAGCGGGGAGCGGCGTTCCGCGCACGCGGGTGGTGGGCCATGGCGATGTGCACGGCCGCGCGCGGCGCCGGCAGGACGGGCAGTTCGGCGGGCGTGACGCTGGTGCCGGGCCAGCGGCCGGGGATGGCGCGCTCGGCGGTGCGACGGCAGCGGGGGCAGTCGTCGACGTGCCGCACGAGTTCGCGGCGCAGGGCAGTGCCGAGCACGAGCCGGTCGTCGCCGACGAGGTGCGCGACGCTCGGACACGCCCCGGTCTCCACCACGGCGAGCGCAGCACGCGTGCGTTCCACCTCGCACGCGGCGGACGCGAGCAGATCGCGGGCGGCGGCCAGGTCCATGCCGAGGACGGCGGCGACCTCGTGGGCGGCGAGGTGGTGGCGCACGGCCAGCTCGAGCGCCTCGCGCTGCTCCGGGGTGGTGCCGGCGGCCTCCGGCCAGGCCAGCAGGGCCAGTTCGCTTCGGCGCCGCTCCTGGACCTCCTCGGAGGGGACCGGGGCGGCCGGACGGTCGGCGCGCTGCCGGTCGGTGCGGCCCGCCGCGTGACTGCTCAGACGTTTCTGCTTGGCCTCGGCCAGCTTGCGCAGGCACGCCCAGCGGGCCAGCGCGTACAGCCAGGCCCTGCGGTCCCCGGGTGCCTCGGGGGCCTGCCGGCCGCGGCGTTCGGCGAGTGCGAGGACGTCGCCCAGGGCGGTGGTCGCGGCCTCGTGGTCGCACAGCACCGACAGGCAGTAGGTGAACAGGCCGTCCAGGTACGGCTCGTAGCGCGCGGGCGGCCGCTGCGCCAGCGTGCGCGCCGCCCCGCGGTCACGCGCTTCCCGGTGCGCCCGGTGTGCACCGGCCGTGCGGGTCGAGCGGGTCGAGATCTCCGGAGTACTGCTCATCATTCGGCGACCGTAGGGGGCCGGGAGTGGCACCTTCAGGCGGCTTGAGCACATTTAATCCGTACGGGTGAAACGATCCCTCAATCGGGGACATGAACCAGGCGTTCCGCCGCTGGCGCGGGGTGGCGGACCCCTGGCGCGCAGGTGGCCGCCACCGGCCGGTCCCCGCGATGTCAGTGCCTGCGGCTACGGTTCCGTCCATGGCTGCCCGTACGAAGACCACCAAGGACCGCCCGTCCTACCGCTGCACGGAGTGCGGCTGGCAGACGGCGAAGTGGCTCGGCCGCTGCCCCGAGTGCCAGGCCTGGGGGACGGTCGAGGAGTACGGCGCGCCCGCGGTACGGACGACGGCACCGGGCCGGGTCACCACCTCCGCCCTGCCCATCGGCCAGGTGGACGGCCGCCAGGCCACCGCCCGCCCCACCGGCGTGCCCGAGCTGGACCGCGTGCTCGGCGGCGGCCTGGTCCCCGGCGCGGTCGTGCTGGTCGCGGGCGAGCCGGGCGTCGGCAAGTCGACGCTGCTGCTCGACGTCGCGGCCAAGTCCGCGAGCGACGAGCACCGCACGCTGTACGTCACGGGCGAGGAGTCGGCGAGCCAGGTCCGGCTGCGCGCCGACCGCATCGGCGCCATCGACGACCACCTGTACCTCGCGGCCGAGACGGATCTGGCCGCGGTGCTGGGCCACTTGGACGCGGTGAAGCCGTCCCTGCTGATCATGGACTCGGTGCAGACGGTGGCCTCTCCCGAGATCGACGGCGCCCCCGGTGGCATGGCCCAGGTGCGGGAGGTCGCCGGCGCCCTCATCCGGGCCTCCAAGGAGCGCGGCATGTCCACCCTGCTGGTGGGCCACGTCACCAAGGACGGCGCGATCGCGGGCCCGCGCCTGCTGGAGCACCTCGTGGACGTCGTCCTGTCCTTCGAGGGCGACCGGCACGCCCGCCTGCGTCTCGTGCGCGGCGTCAAGAACCGTTACGGCACCACCGACGAGGTCGGCTGCTTCGAGCTGCACGACGAGGGCATCACGGGCCTCGCCGACCCGAGCGGGCTCTTCCTGACCCGCCGGGCCGAACCCGTCCCGGGCACCTGCCTGACCGTCACCCTGGAGGGACGCCGCCCGCTGGTCGCCGAGGTCCAGGCGCTCACGGTCGACTCGCAGATCCCCTCCCCGCGCCGCACCACCTCGGGCCTGGAGACCTCCCGCGTCTCGATGATGCTCGCGGTGCTGGAACAGCGCGGGCGGATCAGCGCCTTGGGCAAAAGGGACATCTACTCCGCGACGGTCGGCGGGGTGAAGCTGTCGGAGCCGGCCGCGGACCTGGCCGTCGCCCTCGCCCTGGCGAGCGCCGCGAGTGACACACCTCTCCCGAAGAACCTCGTCGCGATCGGCGAAGTGGGCCTCGCGGGCGAGGTGAGACGCGTCACGGGCGTGCAGCGCAGACTGGCGGAAGCCCACCGTCTGGGCTTCACACATGCCCTGGTACCGGCCGATCCGGGCAAGGTCCCGCAGGGCATGAAGGTCCTGGAAGTCGCGGACATAGGGGACGCCCTGCGGGTCCTCCCGCGCTCCCGTCGCCGAGAGGCCCCACAGGACGAGGAGGGTCGCCGGTAGACTTTGCCCTGGTCTCGCCCGTCCGTGCGAACCGAGCGCGCGACACGGGGGCGCCCAGAACCTGCGACCGGAGGAGTGCAGTGGCAGCCAACGACCGGGCATCGGCTCCCGGAAAGTCCGGCGGGAGTGCCGGTACCGATGGCCTGATGCGCGCCTCCCTGAGCGCCGTGGCACCCGGCACCGCCCTGCGTGACGGCCTGGAGCGGGTGCTCCGCGGCAACACCGGCGGGCTCATCGTGCTCGGCTCCGACAAGACGGTCGAGGCGCTGTGCAGCGGCGGTTTCGTCCTGGACGTCGAGTTCACCGCGACCCGTCTGCGCGAGCTGTGCAAGCTGGACGGGGGCATCGTGCTGTCCTCGGACCTGTCGAAGATCCTGCGCGCCGGCGTGCAGCTGGTCCCGGACCCGACGATCCCCACCGAGGAGACGGGTACCCGGCACCGCACCGCCGACCGCGTCAGCAAGCAGGTCGGCTTCCCGGTGGTCTCCGTCTCCCAGTCGATGCGGCTGATCGCCCTGTACGTCGACGGCCAGCGCCGCGTCCTGGAGGACTCGGCGGCGATCCTGTCCCGCGCCAACCAGGCCCTCGCGACCCTGGAGCGCTACAAGCTCCGCCTCGACGAGGTCGCGGGCACACTGTCGGCGCTGGAGATCGAGGACCTGGTGACCGTCCGGGACGTCTCGGCGGTCGCCCAGCGCCTGGAGATGGTCCGCCGCATCGCCACGGAGATCGCCGAGTACGTGGTGGAGCTGGGCACGGACGGCCGGCTGCTGGCCCTCCAGCTCGACGAGTTGATCGCGGGCGTGGAGCCCGAGCGCGAGCTGGTCGTGCGGGACTACGTCCCCGAGCCCACGGCCAAGCGCTCCCGCACGGTCGACGAAGCCCTCGCCGAACTCGACGCCCTCAGCCACGCCGAGCTTCTCGAACTGTCCACGGTGGCCCGGGCGTTGGGCTACACCGGCGCGCCCGAGACGCTGGACTCGGCGGTCTCCCCGCGCGGTTTCCGCCTGCTGGCCAAGGTGCCCCGGCTCCCCGGCGCGATCATCGACCGCCTGGTCGAGCACTTCGGCGGGCTGCAGAAGCTGCTCGCCGCGAGCGTCGACGACCTGCAGACGGTGGACGGCGTGGGCGAGGCCCGGGCGCGCAGTGTCCGCGAGGGCCTGTCGCGCCTGGCGGAGTCGTCGATCCTGGAGCGGTACGTCTAGGACGCGCAGAAACCTTGAGCAACGGCTGAGGGCGGTACCCGGCAAGGGGTACCGCCCTCGGATGTTTCCGCCGGCGTCTCTTCTGCTCGGCCTCGTTGCCGGCCTCCGTCCCGGCCTCCGTCCCGGCCTTCTTGCCGGCCTCCGTCCCGGCCTTTGTCCCGGCCTTCTTGCCGGCCTCTGTCCCGGCCTTTGTCCCGGCCTTCTTGCCGGCCTCTGTCCCGGCCTCTGCGACGGGACCTAGTCGGCCGAGAGCACGAACGACGTCTGGACCTTCGTGAAGCCCGGGGCCTTGGCTTCCACCAGGTACGTGCCCGCCCCGGCCGAGCCCGCGGGAGGTGTGGCGCACTCGGGAGCGCTCGGCTTGCGGTCCCACTTCACGGTGTAGGTGATGCCGCTGCCGGCGGCGACCCGGTACAGCTGGTGCGCGGCGGCCTTGGGGCAGTCCTCGGAAGACCAGTAGTCGTCGTCGCTGCTCGCCTGGGCGATGGTGAACACCGCGTTCTTCGGCCCGAGATCGATCTTGCAGTCGCTGCCGGAGACGTTCCGTGCGGTCAGCAGGAACGTGGGCGTCTGCTCGGGGTCGTAGGTGTTGTGCCGGCTGCGCAGGCTCAACTTGACCGCGCTCGCGGTGCAGTTGGGGAGGGTGGAGCCGGACGGCAGGGTGTCGCCCGCGCCGACGCCGCCCGCGGTGGCGCCGCTCCCCGAGCCGCCGTCGCCGCCCGCCCCCTCGGAGCCGCCGGAGCCGGAACCGTCGCCGGAGCCGGAACCGTCTCCCGACCCGCTCCCCGAGTCGTCACCGGAGCCGCCGCCCGAGCCGCCGCCGGAGCCGGACGACGAGCCGCCGGAACCGCCGCCGCCCGACTCGTCGCGTCCGCCGGGGGCTTGGCTGATGGCCGGACCCGAACTCGACGGCCCGGGGGTGATGGAGGGCGCGGGATTCTCGCCGTTGGCGCCGTTGTCGCTGTCTTTGCCGCCACCGCCGCCCATCATCACGATCCAGGTGGTCAGCAGCGCCAACACGGCGACCACAGACACCAGTACGACCCTCCGACGCCAATAGATGGAGGAGGGAAGCGGCCCGACCGGATTGCGCAGAGATCCCACGGCCCAAACCTTACGAGAGATCGGCTCGTCAACCCGTCCCACCCGCCGCTCGGAGCGACAACTTTTCCGGATCATCATTCCGGAAGTCACGTTCCCACCCCCGTCTTTCGTCAGGTGCGCAGCATGACGATCGCTGGGTGTGACGGAACAGGCCCTTCGC
Source organism: Streptomyces sp. NPDC013187 (assembly GCF_042899705.1). NCBI lineage: Bacteria > Bacillati > Actinomycetota > Actinomycetes > Kitasatosporales > Streptomycetaceae > Streptomyces > Streptomyces sp. NPDC013187. The sequence goes on from NZ_JBIBAF010000019.1 coordinate 14,606, forward strand.
CTACCGTCCGTGACCATGACCTTCGAGGACGAGACGCTCTACCGCGACATCACCGACTTCGCCCACACCACCCCGTTGTGGGTACAACACGGAGCCAGGACATGGACGGAGGCCGGACTGCTCGTCTTCGTCGCGCTGTTCGCCGTCGGCTGGTGGCGCGCTCGCCGCGACGGTCCCCACGCCTTCGCGACAGCGGTCCTCGCACCTCTGGCCACTGCGGTGGCGTACGTGTGCAGCGAGGTCCTCAAGTCCGTTGTCACGGAGGAACGTCCGTGCCGGGCGGTGGCCGACGCCGCCGTGTCGCTGGCCGGATGTCCCCCGCACGGCGACTGGTCCTTCCCGTCCAACCACGCCACGATCGCCGGTGCTTCGGCGGTCGCCCTGGCCCTGGTCCGGCGTGCGCTGCTGTGGCTGACCGCCCCGCTCGCCCTGCTCATGGCCCTCTCCAGGGTCTTCGTCGGCGTGCACTACCCGCACGACGTCCTGGCGGGCCTGGGGCTCGGCGCACTCGTCGCCCTGGTCGCCGTACGAGTGGGCGCCGAGCCGATGACGCGGCTGACCGGGGCACTGCGCACCTCGTCGGCACCGGCGGTGCGGTGGGTGCTGGGTCCGGGCCCGGACCCGGACCCGGCGCCCGTCCCGTCGTACGAGACGGCCGCGCGCCGGTGAGCCGGGACGCACGGCGCACGGCCGGGCCGGGACGCACGTGCGCCGCACAGCCACTCCGCACGCGCGCCGTCGAGCCACGGCCGTGCGCGCGTCGGCCGACGGTGCGCGCGTCGGCCGGCGGTGCGCGCCCGCGCCGCCGGCCGGTCGTTCGTCCCCCACCGAAGGGCACCGCGAGCCCACGGTCGCTTACGGCTCCACCAGCCCCGCCTCGTACGCCACGATCGCCGCCTGCACGCGGTTGCGTACGTCCAGCCGGTCCAGGACCGCACTGACGTAGGCCTTCACCGTGCCCTCGACCAGGTGCAGCCGGGCGGCGATCTCCGGGTTGGACAGGCCTGCGCCGACCAGGCCGAGCACCTCGCGCTCACGGGGGCTCAGGACCGCCACCCGCGCGCGTGCCCGGGCCTCGCGGGTGAGGCGCCCGCCGCCGAGGCCCTCGTCGATGACGTACCGGGCCACCTTGGGCGAGAGGAACGCGGCGCCGGCGGCCACCGCCCGCACGCCGGCGACGAGTTCGTACGGATCCCCGGACTTCAGCAGGAAGCCGGTGGCGCCACCGCCGAGGGCGCGGGTCACGTAGGCGCCCTCGGAGAAGGTGGTGAGCATCGCGACGGCCGTGCCGGGCACGGACCGCACGATCTCCTCCGCCGCCCCGAGCCCGTCCAGGCGGGGCATGCGGATGTCCAGCAGGGCAACGTCCGGGCGGTGCGCGCGGGCCAGCTCGACGGCCTCGCGCCCGTCGCCCGCCTCGGCGACGACCTCCGTCCCTCCGCCACTGCCCAGGATGGCGCGCACCCCGGCGCGGACCATCGCCTCGTCGTCGGCCAGCAGCACCCGGATCGGTGCCCCGCTCGCGTCCCCTGTGCTCACCGTGCGAACTCCTCGTACTCTTCCCGGCCTTCGCCGGACAGGCCGATGCCGGGGACGACGTCCTTGGCGACCAGCCGCCCGGCCTCGAAGCACAGCCGGAAGTGGTCGACCGAGACGAAGAGTTCGCCGCTCGCGCGGTAGTAGCGGCACTCGGCTCCCCCGGGCGGAACGGGAGCCCGGTCTTCGGGTGGGTCGTTCACATCACGATCGGGCAGCACGCGCTCGATCTCTGTCGTGGGGGCGCCCAGGCGCAGTTCCGCGTATGCGGCCGGTTCGAGCACCGAATGCGTCTCGGCGTACGCGTACCAGCCGAAGGCGGCGCCGACGAGCACGACGCCCACACCGGCCGCGGTGCCGAGGCCGATGGCGACCCGGCGGCGGACCTGGGTGAACGGCGCCCGGGCAAGGCGCGGAGGTGTGACGGCGGTCCGCTGCCGGGGGACGTACGCCCGCACCCGGAAGCCCTCTGCGTGACGGCCCGCCTCGAACTCCCCGCCGACCGAGGTCACCGCGGCCCGCAGCCCGAGCAGGCCCGTACCGCCTCCGGAAGGCGCGGAACCGTTCTGTGTCGCCCGGCCGCTGGTGATCGTGACCGAGGTGCCCGCGGCGCGTCCGCTGACCGCCACGACCACAGGGGCGCCCGGTGCGTGCCGTGCCGCGTTGGTCAGTGCCTCCCGGGTGACGCGGTGCAACAGCCGCTCGGCGATGTCGCCGGGGTCCACGGGCGGGTCGTGTCCGGCGGGGTCCCAGCGCACGGGGAGGCCGGACTCGGCGGCGCGGGCGACGAGTTGCTCCAGGGTCTCGCCTGCCGGCGTCAGCGGTACCGGATCGTCGTCGTCCTCGCGCAGAACGCCGATGATGCGGTGCAGCCGGTCGGTGGCGTCGGCGGCGGCCGCGCGCAGGTCGGCCGCCGCGGCCCGGTGTTCGTCGCCGAGGCCGTGGGCGATCTGGAGGGCACCCGCGCGCAGGGCGATCAGGCTCAGCTCGTGGCCGAGGGAATCGTGCATGTCCTGGGCGATCCGGGCACGTTCGCGCAGCCGGGCGCGCTCCTCGGCGAAGCCGGCCTCGTCCTCCAGTCGCGCGGCGCGCAGCCACCCCGCCTCGGCCAGCTCACGGCTTAGCCGCCAGTAGCGCCCGCCGAGCCAGGGAAAGACACAGCCGAAGAGCAGCGTGCCCGCCATGACGAGGCACTCGGGGGCGGGGTCGGCCCCGACGAGCGCGCTGCGCACGGCGCCCGCGCAGCCGACGGCCGCGAAGCACACCAGGGCGGGACGCGCCCGGCCTGCCCGCAGCCCGAGCAACAGCGCGCACACGCCCAGGGCGGGGCCGTAGGAGACGGTGAACAGGGCCGGGGCGGCGGCAAGACTTAAGACCGCCACCAGCCCGAAGGCGACCAGAGGCAGCCGCCGGGACACAGCGGCGGCCCCGGCCAGGACGACCACACCGACCGCCTGCTGCCAGCCCGGCCGCGGCTCGTTCAGCCCGACCCGGTCCGCCGTGAGCGCCGGGATGGCGAAGGCGGCCCAGAGGAGGGCGCCACGGGCGAGAGAGGCCGGGCCAGGACGTTCCATTCGGCTGACGCTACAAGCGCCCGGCCCGCCCGCACTGCTGTCGATCGTCAGGTAGCTGTCCCCTTCAGGGGTGGCGGTTCAACCGGACAGGGGCCTGTGCGTGGCACCATCGAAGGGCCATGACTGCTCCCACGAAACCCCCGCACCCCACCGCCGCCTCCCCCTCCACCCCCTCCGAGGCCCTCTCCGGCACCCCCTCCGGGCCGGCCCTCGGGGAGAAACTGCACTCCCCCGTCATCGACTGGTTCGGCGAACACGCCCGTGACCTGCCGTGGCGGCGTCCCGAAGCCGGGGCGTGGGGGGTGATGGTCAGCGAGTTCATGCTGCAGCAGACCCCGGTGAGCCGTGTTCTGCCCGTCTACGAGCAGTGGCTGGAGCGCTGGCCGCGCCCGGCCGACCTGGCCAAGGAGGCGCCCGGCGAGGCCGTCCGCGCCTGGGGGCGGCTCGGTTACCCCCGCCGTGCGCTGCGCCTGCACGGCGCCGCCGTCGCCATAACGGAACGGCACGGCGGTGACGTACCGGCCGACCACGCGCAGCTGCTGGCGCTGCCCGGCATCGGCGAGTACACGGCCGCCGCCGTCGCCTCCTTCGCCTACGGGCAGCGGCACCCGGTGCTGGACACCAACGTGCGTCGGGTCTTCGCCCGCGCGGTCACCGGGGTGCAGTACCCGCCGAACGCCACCACCGCCGCCGAGCGCAAGCTGGCCCGCGCGCTGCTGCCCGAGGACGAGCCGACCGCCGCCCGCTGGGCCGCCGCCTCCATGGAGCTGGGGGCGCTGGTGTGCACGGCGAAGAGCGAGTCGTGCCACCGCTGCCCGATCGCCGCGCAGTGCGCGTGGCGGCTGGCGGGCAAGCCGGAGCACGACGGTCCGCCGCGCAAGGGCCAGACCTACGCGGGCACCGACCGGCAGGTGCGCGGGCGGCTGCTCGCCGTGCTGCGGGAGGCCCACGGGCCCGTACCGCAGGCGGCCCTGGACCGGGTGTGGCACGAGCCGGTGCAGCGGGCCCGCGCCCTCGACGGTCTCGTCGCCGACGGTCTGGTGGAGCCGCTGGCCGACGGTTTGTACCGGCTGCCGCTGACCTGACGTACAGGCAGGTCACAGCCGTGGGCCGCCGCCCGTAACAGAGCTCGGGGTGGACAAATCACCCCGAACCTGCACCAACACCCCCGCCGCCTTACCCCGTTCGGATTTCCGTTACACAACCGACGGACAGCCGAGCGCTGGCCGCAGGCTGCTTCGGACAGCGCCGTGACAACGCCTCCGTACCTTCAGATGCGTTCCCGGAAGACACGGGAGCACTGAAGACCACAGGCAGTACACGGGCGGCGGGGAGCCGGCCCGAAACGGGGAAACGGGAGGCGGTTCACCATGGCGCAGGGCGAGGTGCTCGAGTTCGAGGAGTACGTCCGCACCCGGCAGGACGCGCTGCTGCGCAGTGCCCGCCGCCTGGTCCCGGACCCGACGGACGCGCAGGATCTGCTGCAGACGGCGCTGGTGCGGACGTACGGCCGGTGGGAGACCATCGAGGACAAGCGGCTGGCCGACGCCTACCTGCGCCGGGTGATGATCAACACCCGCACGGAGTGGTGGCGGGCGCGGAAGCTGGAGGAGGTCCCGACCGAGCAGCTCCCGGACGCTTCGGTCGACGACGCCACCGAGCAGCACGCGGACCGTGCCCTGCTCATGGACATCCTGAAGGTCCTCGCCCCGAAGCAGCGCAGTGTCGTGGTGCTGCGACACTGGGAGCAGATGTCCACGGAGGAGACGGCCGCCGCCCTCGGCATGTCGGCCGGAACGGTCAAGAGCACGCTGCACCGGGCGCTCGCCCGGCTCCGTGAGGAGCTGGAGTCCCGCGACCTGGACGCACGCGCGCTGGAGCGTGAGGAGCGGGAGCGTTGCGCGGCCTGACCGGCGAGGGTTCTGCACGGACCCGGGGCAGTATCCAGGCGGTGAGCGCGGCCCTGGCCGTGCCCACCGCCCTCGCCCTTTTGGTCTCCGGGTGCGGAGCCGGCGGCACCGGCGCCCGTGACGAGGGCCCGGCGCACGCCGACTCGGTGGCGGGCGCCGCCGCGACGCCGTCCGCCGCACCGTCGAAGTCGCCCGACGCCGTGAACGCGGTCAAGCTCGTCAAGGACGACCCGAAGGTCGCGCCCGAGGTGAAGCGCGAGCTGAAGCCGTGCGTGGCGAACGAGTACCCGGTGGACGTCTCCTACGGCAATCTGACCGGAGGCTCCGTGGACGACGTCGTCGTCAATGTGCTGACCTGCGGTGACGCGGTGGGCGTCGGCAGTTACGTGTACCGCGAGCAGGACGGCTCGTACGAGAACGTGTTCACGTCCGAGGAGCCGCCGGTCTACGCGGAGATCGACCGCGGCGACCTGGTGGTGACCAAGCAGGTGTACGACAAGGGTGACCCGGTGTCGAGTCCCTCCGGGGAGAACGTGATCACGTACAGATGGACCTCCGGCCACTTCGCCGAGAAGTACCGCACGCACAACGACTACGGGAGGGTCGCCGGCGACAGCGCGACGCCGGCGCCGGCGAGCTGACGCGGGCGGAGGGCCGCGAGAACCGATCGGGACACTCGGACCGATCCTCGGGTGAACGCATCGCGCGGACCGTGCGTCCCAGCAGTAGAACGCATCTTCAATAACCGCACATGCGTCCCAGCAGTAGAACCCGCCCCCACGGATCACAAAGGACAGAGAGCACCGGGATGGCAGACCAGACCCACGTCCTGTTCGTCGAGGACGACGACGTCATCCGCGAGGCCACGCAGCTCGCCCTTGAACGGGACGGCTTCGTGGTCACCGCCATGCCCGACGGGCTGTCGGGTCTGGAGGCGTTCCGGGCGGACCGCCCCGACATCGCGCTGCTGGACGTCATGGTCCCCGGCCTCGACGGCGTCAGCCTGTGCCGCCGGATCCGGGACGAGTCGACCGTGCCGGTGATCATGCTGTCGGCGCGGGCCGACTCCATCGACGTCGTGCTGGGCCTGGAGGCGGGCGCCGACGACTATGTGACCAAGCCGTTCGACGGTGCCGTCCTGGTCGCCCGGATCCGCGCGGTGCTGCGCCGCTTCGGGCACGCGGGCGGCGGCCGGGGCGAGGAGCCGGACGCTCCGGCGAGCGGCGGGATCCTGGCCTTCGGGGACCTGGAGGTCGACACCGAGGGCATGGAGGTCCGCCGCGCCGGGCAGCCGGTGGCCCTGACGCCGACGGAGATGCGGCTGCTGCTGGAGTTCTCCTCCGCGCCGGGCACGGTGCTCTCCCGCGACAAGCTGCTGGAACGGGTGTGGGACTACGGCTGGGGCGGCGACACCCGCGTCGTCGACGTGCATGTGCAGCGGCTGCGGCAGAAGATCGGCCAGGACCGGATCGAGACGGTCCGTGGCTTCGGCTACAAGTTGAAGGCCTGAGCAGGGGCAGGGGTATGAGGGGGCACTTCCGGCGCCTGGTCGCCGCGGGCTTGGAGCGTGCGGGCATCCGTACGGGCCTCAGATGGAAGCTGAGCGCGGCCATCGCCCTGGTGGGCGCGCTGGTGGCGATCGCGCTGAGCCTCGTGGTGCACAACGCCGCCCGGGTCTCGATGCTGGACAACGCGCGCGACCTGGCCGACGAGCGGATCATGATCGCCCAGCGCAACTTCGAGCTGTCCGGGCGCATGAACTTCCCCAACACCAAGATCAACGACCCTGACCTGCCGCAGGCGTTGCGCGACCGGGTCGAGGCGGGCCGGCGGGCGACGTACGTGGCGGACCGGCCGGGTGACGTGCCCGACATATGGGCCGCCGTGCCGCTGAAGAACGGGCAGGTGATGTCGCTGCACTCGGGCTTCACCGACCGCAGCTCGGACATCCTCCAGGACCTCGACCAGGCCCTGCTCATCGGGTCCATCGCGGTCGTCCTCGGCGGCAGCGCGCTCGGGGTGCTCATCGGCGGGCATCTCTCGCGGCGGCTGCGCAAGGCGGCCATCGCGGCCAATCAGCTCGCGGGCGGCGAGACGGACGTGCGCGTGCGGGACGCCATGGGCGGCGTCGTACGGGACGAGACCGACGACCTGGCGAGCGCGGTGGACGCCATGGCGGACGCGCTGCGGCAGCGCATCGAGGCCGAGCGGCGGGTCACCGCCGACATCGCGCACGAGCTGCGCACCCCGGTGACCGGGCTGCTGACCGCCGCGGAACTGCTGCCTCCCGGCCGCCCCACCGAGCTGGTGCTGGACCGGGCGAAGGCCATGCGCACGCTGGTCGAGGACGTGCTGGAGGTGGCCCGGCTGGACGGGGCATCCGAGCGGGCGGAGCTGCAGGACCTCATGCTGGGGGAGTTCGTCGCCCGGCGGGTGGCCGCCAAGGACCGGGCCATCGAGGTGCGCGTCGTGCACGAGTCGGAGGTGACCACCGACCCGCGCCGCCTGGAGCGCGTCCTGTTCAACCTCCTGGCCAACGCGGCCCGGCACGGCAAGCCGCCCATCGAGGTCAGCGTCGAGGGCCGGGTCATCCGGGTGCGCGACCACGGCCCGGGTTTTCCCGAGGACCTGCTCGCCGAGGGGCCCAGCCGCTTCCGCACCGGCAGCAAGGACCGGGCCGGGCACGGCCACGGACTGGGCCTGACCATCGCGGCCGGGCAGGCCCGGGTGCTGGGCGCCCGGCTGACCTTCCGCAACGTCCGCACCCCCGGGACACCGGAGCATCTGCCGGCCGAGGGCGCGGTCGCCGTGCTGTGGCTGCCGGAGCACGCGCCGACGAACACCGGCAGCTATCCGATGCTGCCGGGTTCGTGAGCCGTCCGGGCCTGCGGGACCGGCCGGATCGGCGGGATCGGCCGGATCGGCGGGATCGGCCGGATCGGCGGGATCGGCCGGATCGGCGGGATCGGCCGGATCGGCGGGATCGGCCGGATCGGCGGGGTCAGCAGGACCAGTCCTGGTCCATGTCGAGGCCGCCCTCGCGGGGCTGGGTGAACGAGAACCAGTTGCCGGAGTCGTCGCGGAACAGCGCCTCCGTGCCGTACGGGCGCTCCTGCGGCTCCTGGAGGAACTCCACGCCCTTGTCCTTGAGCTTCTTGTAGTCGCCGTGGATGTCGTCGGTGGTCAGCACGCCCGCGCCGAGCGCGCCCTTGGTCACCAGCTTGCGGAGCATCTCGGCGGACTCGGGGTCCATCGCGGGCCCGCCGGGCACCATCAGCGTCAGCTCGACGTCGGGCTGGTTCGGCGAGCCGACCGTGAGCCAGCGCATGCCGCCCTCGCCCATGGTCATGTCCGTACGGACCTCCAGGCCCAGTTTCTCCGTGTAGAACTCCTTGGCCCGGTCCTGGTCGAGGACCCAGACGGTCGAGATGGCGAGACCCTTGATCATGGCGTGCTCCTGCTCTGACGCTGCGGCCGGTTGTGCCTGCCCTGCCACGGTAGGCAGCGGGGGTGTCAGCCCGCTTCTCCGGAATTGCGCTGCTTCACTGCTCGGGAATCGCCGGTGTTTCCGGCGGCTCGGTAATCGCCGGTGTCTCCGGTGGCTCGGGAATCTCCGGAACCTTCGGCGGGGCGCGGCTTGCCGGCGCCGGGTGCGGAGCGGAAGCCGCCGGCCCAGAGCATGGCGTAGCAGCCGGGTATGAGGGCGGCTCCGCGGCCCACGTGCTTGGTCCGGTACTCGCTGGGGGTGAGACCCGTCCAGGTCTTGAAGCGCGCCGAGAACGTGCCGACGCTGCTGAAGCCGACCAGGTGGCAGATCTCCGTCACCGACAGGTTCGCCGTACGCAGCAGGTCCTCGGCGCGTTCTATCCGGCGGTGCGTGAGGTACTGGCCGGGGGTCTCGCCGTACGCCTCCTTGAAGGCGCGGATGAAGTGGTAGCGCGAGTACCCGGCGTGGGCGGCGACGGTGTCCAGGTCGAGCCCGGGGTCGGCCCAGTCCCGGTCCATCGCGTCCTTGGCCAGCCGGACCTGGCGCGCCTTGTCCATGCGACCGATGGTGGCACGGGGGTCTGACAACGGCCCCCGGCAAGACGAAGGCCCCGGGCGATGTCCGCCCGGGGCCTTCGCCGAGAGGTGGTCAGACCGGCTCGACCACCGGCGTCTGAGCCGTCGGGCCGCCCGCCTTGCCGTCGTCCGATGCCGTCGGTCCCGCTCCCTTCAACGGCACCTCCTTCACGAACACGGCCGCCGCGAGGGCGACCACCGCCACCACGGCTCCGAGCAGGAACGCCGAGTGCGTACCGGCGGCGACCGCGTGCTGGTAGGCCTCGCGGGCCGCCTCCGGCAGCTTGGCCATGCTCGCCTGGTCGAGCTGGGCGGACTGCTCGGTCACCTTGGAGCCCAGCGCCCCGGCCCGCTCGGCCATGACGTCCTGGACGCGGTGGTTGAACAGCGCACCCATGATCGCCACGCCGAAGGAGGAACCGAGCGTGCGGAAGAGGGTGGTGGACGAGGACGCGACGCCCATGTCCTTCATCTCCACGCTGTTCTGCGCGACGAGCATGGTGATCTGCATCAGGCAGCCCATCCCGAGGCCGACCACGGCCATGAAGACACCGGAGGTGAACCGCGAGGTCCCCGTGTCCATCGTGGACAGCAGGTACAGGCCGACGATCATCAGCGCACCGCCGAGCACCGGGAAGACCTTGTACCGGCCGGTGTTCGTGGTCACCCGCCCGGCGACCATCGACGTGACGAGCATCGCGCCCAGCATCGGCAGGAGCAGCAGCCCCGAGTTGGTCGCGGAGGCGCCCTGCACGGCCTGCTGGTAGAAGGGCAGGAACAGCGTGGCGCCGAACATCACGAAGCCCGTGATGAAGCCGATGACCGACATCAGCGTGAAGTTCCGGCTGCGGAAGATGTGCAGCGGCAGGACCGGCTCCGCGGCCCGAGTCTGCCAGAACACGAACCCGACGAGCGCGGCGACGCCGATGCCGATCAGCTCCATGATGCGCGCCGAGGACCAGGCGTACTCGGTGCCGCCCCAGGTCGTGACCAGCACGATCGCGGTGATGCCGACGGTCAGCAGCACGGCGCCCAGGTAGTCGATCCGCGCCTGCGCCCGCTTCTTCGGCAGGTGCAGCACGGCACTGACGGCGATCAGCGCGACCACGCCGAGCGGCAGGTTGATGTAGAAGGCCCAGCGCCAGCCCCAGTTGTCGGTGATCGTGCCGCCGACCAGCGGGCCGCCGATCATCGCCAGCGCCATCACGCCGGCCATCATGCCCTGGTACTTGCCCCGCTCCCGGGGCGGGATCAGGTCACCGATGATCGCCATGACGCCGACCATCAGACCGCCGGCGCCGAGACCCTGCACCGCGCGGAAGCCGATCAGCTCGTTCATGTCCTGGGCCATGCCGCTGAGCGCGGAGCCGATCAGGAATATCACGATGGACGACAGGAACGTGCCCTTGCGGCCGTACATGTCGCCGAGCTTGCCCCACAGCGGGGTGGAGGCCGCGGTCGCGAGGGTGTACGCGGTGACGACCCAGGAGAGGTGTTCGAGCCCGCCCAGCTCACCGACGATCGTCGGCATCGCGGTGCCGATGATCATGTTGTCGAGCATCGCGAGCATCATCGCGATCATCAGCGCGAGCAGTACGACCCGTACGCTCTTGGGCTGCTTCGCCTCGGCGGCCTGTGCCACCGGTGTGTCCGTCTTGTCCGCCATCGCTCCCACTCCCCCAGCTACCGCTACTTACTTGCCGACCGGCTAGTGACTACACTCGGAAGCTAGCCGCGGAACTAGCCGGGCGTCAAGTAAGTTTTATGGAAAGCGGGGGGCGTAGGAGGATGGGCGGCACCATGGACGGCACCAGGCAGCGGCGCCGCGGGAACACCCGCCGGCGCATCCAGGACGTGGCCCTCGAACTCTTCGCCGAGCACGGCTACGAGAAGACCTCCCTCCGCGAGATCGCGGAGCACCTGGAGGTCACCAAGGCGGCGCTCTACTACCACTTCAAGACGAAGGAAGAGATCCTCGTCAGCATCTTCGAGGACCTCACCCAGCCGATCGAGGACCTGATCGAGTGGGGCCGGCAGCAGCCGCACACCCTGGCGACCAAGCAGGAGATCATCCGCCGCTACGCCGACACGCTCGCCGAGGCGGCGCCGCTGTTCCGCTTCATGCACGAGAACCAGGCGACGGTGCGGGACCTGCGGATCGGTGATTCCTTCAAGGCCCGCATCCACAGCCTGCGCGACATCATCGTCGACCCGGACGCGCCCCTGGTCGACCAGGTCCGCTGCGCCAGCGCCATCTTCACGCTGCACGCCGGCATGTTCCTGCTGCAGGACATGGGAGACGACCCCGAGGAGAAGAACAGAGCCGTCCTCGAGGTCGCCACGGACCTGGTGACCCAGGCCCACCGGGGAGCCGGAGGCTCCTAGCGGGCGGTCATGCGGGTCACACCGTCCCCAGGGAGCCGGAGGCTCCCAGCGGGCAGGCGGGTCAGACCGTCACGCCCTTGCCGCGCAGGAACTTCACCGGGTCGACCGCCGAGCCGTAGTTCGGGGTCGTGCGGATCTCGAAGTGCAGGTGCGGGCCGCTGGAGTTGCCGGTGTTGCCGGACTTGGCTATCTCCTGGCCGGTCTTGACGATCTGGCCGATGCGCACCTCGACCTTCGAGAGGTGGGCGTACTGGGAGTACGTGCCGTTGCCGTGCTTGATGACGACGGCGTTGCCGTACGCGGGACCGTCGCCGGCGCCGTTGCCGCCGGCCTTGACCACGGTGCCGCCGTGGGTGGCGACGACCTGGGTACCGCTCGGCACGGCGAAGTCCTGGCCGCTGTGCTTGTGCGCCCACATGCCGCCGTTCTGGGCGAAGCTCGCGGAGAGCGTGTACTTCTTCACCGGGTCGACCCAGGACGGCTTGGCCTTCTTGGCCGCGGCCTTCTTCTCGGCCGCCTTCTCGGCGGCGGCGGCCTTGGCGGCCTTCTCAGCCTTCGCGGCCTCGGCCTTGGCGACCTTGGCCTGGGCGGCGGCCTGCGCCTGGACGGCACTGGCGGCCCCGGACGCGGCCGTGGTGTCGGCGGCGGACGCGACCCCGGCTCCCAGTGCGACCGAGACACCAAGGCCGGCGGCCAGCACGGTCGCACGGGTGCGGAGCTGGGACGTACGGGAAGAACGGGACGTGACGCGCTGGGACATCGAAACCTCGTAAGGAAGGGGACGGAGAAAACCACCCGGCGCACAACCGCTCGCCGTGTGGCCATCCCTTGGTAACCCGAAGCCCGACAAACTCCCAAAAGCGTGATCTACGACGCTAGTTAGTAATTTGGTTCAGTGTTCTACGTCTCTTGACACAGCAGTCATTCGGTACAAATCAGGACACCGGCCAGCACTTCCACCCGCACTGCGGGGGAAGAATCCCTTTTCTCCTGGTCCGTTATCCACTAATCCAGCTAGTAACGGACATATCGCCTGTGCGCCATGTCACCGGGGACCCTCTTCGGCCATTCCGAAAATGTGGCGCAGGCCTCTAGGCGCCTACCGTCCGGTAACCCTACGGTTCCCCTCACGCCACCCTCGAGCACAAGCATGCACACGACATGTTGGCAGCGTCACGGACGTGAGAGGACCCCCACGACATGCAGACCCGACGCCCCTGGTTGCGCCGCGCATCAGTGACCGCCGTCTCGGCGGCGGCCCTCGTGGCGATGGCCGCACCGGCCGACGCCACGACCGCTGCACGGGCCTCCACGACCACCGCCGCGACCACCGCCGCGGCCACGGCCGCGGACGTCGACTACGGCACCTGGCAGAAGGACTGCCAGGCCGTGATGGACCAGGCCCTGCCCTATCTGAAGCAGCGGATAGCGGCCACGAAGCCGGGCGAGAAGCAGGCGATCGTCTTCGACATCGACAACACGACGCTGGAGACGGACTTCGGCTTCGCCTATCCGCAACCGGCCAACAAGCCGGTCCTGGAGGCCGCCAGATACGCACAGGAGCGCGGCGTCGCCCTGTTCTTCGTCACCGCCCGGCCGGACATCATCGCCTCGTTCACCCAGTACAACCTGAAGCAGACCGGCTATCAGGTCTCCGGACTCTACGTCCGCAACTTCATCGATCTCTTCAAGAACGTCGCCGACTACAAGACGGCCCAGCGCATCGACGTCGAGAAGAAGGGCTACACGATCATCGCGAACATCGGCAACAGCGCCACCGACCTGTCGGGCGGCCACGCCGAGAGGACGTTCAAGCTGCCGGACTACGACGGACAGCTGTCCTAGGCCAGGCATGCGAGAGGGGCCGGTGCTGTTCAGCACCGGCCCCTCTCAGTGGGTCGTTACGCTCAGGCGTCCTTGCTCAGGTTCGGACCCGTGCCGCCGGCCGCCTGCTCGATCGGCGGGACGTCCGGGAGGGCCGCCTTCTCCTCGCCGCGGAAGGTGAAGGTCTTGGTCTCGCCCTCGCCCTCCGTGTCGACGACCACGATGTGACCGGGGCGCAGCTCGCCGAAGAGGATCTTCTCCGACAGCGAGTCCTCGATCTCGCGCTGGATGGTGCGACGCAGCGGACGCGCGCCCAGCACGGGGTCGTAGCCCCTCTTGGACAGCAGCTCCTTGGCGGACTGGGAGAGCTCGATGCCCATGTCCCGGTCCTTCAGGCGCTCGTCCACCTTGTCGATCATCAGGTCGACGATCTTGAGGATGTCCTCCTGGCTGAGCTGCGGGAAGACGACCACGTCGTCGACGCGGTTGAGGAACTCGGGCCGGAAGTGCTGCTTGAGCTCGTCCGAGACCTTGTTCTTCATGCGCTCGTAGTTGGACTTGGTGTCGCCCTGGGCGGCGAAGCCCAGGTTGAAGCCCTTGGAGATGTCCCGGGTGCCGAGGTTGGTCGTCATGATGATGACCGTGTTCTTGAAGTCCACGACCCGGCCCTGGGAGTCGGTCAGGCGACCGTCCTCCAGGATCTGCAGCAGCGAGTTGAAGATGTCCGGGTGGGCCTTCTCGACCTCGTCGAACAGCACGACCGAGAACGGCTTGCGGCGGACCTTCTCCGTCAGCTGGCCGCCCTCTTCGTAGCCCACGTAGCCGGGGGGCGAACCGAAGAGACGCGAGACCGTGTGCTTCTCGCTGAACTCCGACATGTCGAGGGAGATCAGCGCGTCCTCGTCACCGAAGAGGAACTCGGCGAGCGCCTTGGACAGCTCGGTCTTACCGACACCGGACGGGCCGGCGAAGATGAACGAGCCACCGGGGCGCTTCGGGTCCTTCAGACCGGCACGCGTACGGCGGATCGCCTTCGACAGCGCCTTGACGGCGTCGTTCTGGCCGATGACCCGCTTGTGGAGCTCGTCCTCCATGCGCAGCAGACGCGAGGACTCCTCCTCGGTCAGCTTGAAGACCGGGATGCCGGTGGCGGTCGCGAGGACCTCGGCGATCAGCTCGCCGTCGACCTCGGCGACGACGTCCATGTCGCCGGCCTTCCACTCCTTCTCCCGCTTGGCCTTGGCGGCCAGGAGCTGCTTCTCCTTGTCGCGGAGGGAGGCGGCCTTCTCGAAGTCCTGCGAGTCGATCGCGGACTCCTTGTCGCGGCGGACGCCGGCGATCTTCTCGTCGAACTCGCGCAGGTCCGGCGGCGCGGTCATCCGGCGGATGCGCATCCGGGAACCGGCCTCGTCGATCAGGTCGATCGCCTTGTCCGGCAGGAAGCGGTCCGAGATGTACCGGTCGGCCAGCGTGGCGGCCTGGACCAGCGCCTCGTCCGTGATGGAGACGCGGTGGTGGGCCTCGTACCGGTCGCGCAGCCCCTTGAGGATCTCGATCGTGTGCGGCAGGGACGGCTCCGCGACCTGGATGGGCTGGAAGCGGCGCTCCAGGGCCGCGTCCTTCTCCAGGTGCTTGCGGTACTCGTCCAGCGTGGTGGCACCGATGGTCTGCAGCTCACCGCGGGCCAGCATCGGCTTCAGGATGGAAGCCGCGTCGATGGCGCCCTCGGCGGCACCCGCACCGACCAGCGTGTGCAGCTCGTCGATGAACAGGATGATGTCGCCGCGGGTGCGGATCTCCTTGAGGACCTTCTTCAGGCGCTCCTCGAAGTCACCGCGGTAGCGGGAGCCGGCGACCAGGGCGCCGAGGTCCAGGGTGTAGAGGTGCTTGTCCTTGAGGGTCTCGGGCACCTCGCCCTTGACGATGGCCTGGGCGAGACCCTCGACGACGGCGGTCTTGCCGACGCCGGGCTCACCGATCAGGACCGGGTTGTTCTTGGTACGGCGGGACAGCACCTGCATGACCCGCTCGATCTCCTTCTCGCGCCCGATGACCGGGTCGAGCTTGGACTCACGAGCGGCCTGGGTGAGGTTCCGGCCGAACTGGTCGAGGACCAGGGACGTGGAGGGGGTGCCCTCGGCAGGACCGCCGGCGGCGGCGGTCTCCTTGCCCTGGTAACCGGAGAGCAGCTGGATGACCTGCTGCCGCACGCGGTTCAGATCTGCGCCCAGCTTGACGAGGACCTGGGCGGCGACGCCCTCGCCCTCGCGGATCAGGCCGAGCAGGATGTGCTCCGTGCCGATGTAGTTGTGGCCCAGCTGAAGGGCCTCGCGGAGCGACAGCTCCAGGACCTTCTTGGCACGGGGGGTGAAGGGGATGTGGCCGGACGGGGCCTGCTGGCCCTGGCCGATGATCTCCTCCACCTGCTGGCGGACCGCCTCGAGCGAAATCCCGAGGCTCTCAAGGGCCTTGGCGGCGACACCTTCACCCTCGTGGATCAGGCCCAGGAGGATGTGCTCAGTGCCGATGTAGTTGTGGTTGAGCATCCGGGCTTCTTCCTGAGCCAGGACGACAACCCGCCGCGCGCGGTCGGTGAACCTCTCGAACATCGTTAATCGCTCCTCAGAGCGGTCAGGCAGTGGGGGGAACTTCCCCTCCCTGTCCTTCCGCAGCTTAGTCCCGCAAGCGGGGACCGCTCATTCCAACTGCCGACACCGTCCTTGGCCTCCTGACCCCGAACGCCGACATCTGCTCCAACCCGATGGTGCGAGACGATGTTCCCGCAGGCCAGGCAGATACCCCACTCGCCAGTACGCCGATGGCGAACGTGAGACGTCCTTTTCTGCGTGTCGCCCCCTCCCACTAGGGATGTCTTACCCGCGGAGACCGGAAGTCCATGCCGAGCGCCCCCATTCCCTCCGCTACGGGCGAACAACCTTGCGCCTCCCCGCGCCCCCTTCACGCCCCCGATTCGCCACTGTGTGCGTCCATGGCGCCACCCAGCGTAACCCGCATGACTTTCCGGCCGTTGCACTTGGCATGTTCGGCGCCCCTCGTCCCGTGATCGCGTCCGCGTCCCCGGCCCTCCCGCTCCCCCGCCGGCCGCTCGACCCGGCCTGTCCCGCCGCGAGCGGCCCGGGCACGAGCCGTCCCACGAGCCGTCCCACGAGCGGTCAGGTCCGGCGGTGGTACGAGAACGATCTGGGCTGGCCGACGGTGCCCGGCGATCCCCTGCGGCTGGTGGTGGGGGTGCGCTACGACGTCCTGGACGTGCCGGCGCAGGCGGGTCGGGCGGCGCTGCGCCGCCGGGCGCCGGGTTCCCCCGTCGCCCTCCACGGTGACCGGATGCTGCTCCTGGTGGCCGCGGGCAGCGCCGAGGAACTTCCCGGGCTGCTGGAGTGGCTCGACTGGGGGCGCCTGCCGCTGGATCTGGCGGCGATCGGTGCGGGCGGCCTCATGGCTGCGCCGTCGCCCCCGGTGCCTCACGAGGAGAGGACGGCACCGCTCTCGTGCGAGCCGTGCGAGCCGTGCGAGTCGGCCGCCGTACCGGCGGATGCTCTTCGGGCCTGCGGCGCGGACACACCGTTCAGGGACGGGTCACCGCCCCCTGGTCCCGGTTCTGCCGTCGACCGGCCGTTTCCGCCGGGGCGGGTCGGTTCCCAGGGGGCCGCCGTGTGGCTGCGGCCCCCCGAGCCGGGATGCGAGGTCGAGACCTCGCTGCCGACGCTGTCGGCGCTGGGGGGCGCTGGGGACGCCCCCGATCTCGTGCGGCTGGTGAACGCGGTGGCCACCCAATGCCACCGGATCCGGCTGCGGCGCGCGTGCGCCCAGCCTCCGGCCATGCGTGCGCAGGGTCGGTAGTGCCGCTGTTCAGCCGTTGGCCTTCTCGTAAGCCTCGCGGATGGTCGCGGGAACACGGCCGCGGTCGTTGACCTCGTAGCCGTTCTCCTTCGCCCAGGCGCGGATCGCCGCGGTGTCCTGGCTGCCGCTCGAAGCCGCGCGCGCCTTTCCGCGCCCGCCCGAAGCACGGCCTCCGGTACGACGACCGCCCTTCACGTAAGGCTCGAGAAGGCCACGGAGCTTGTCCGCATTGGAGGTGGTGAGATCGATCTCGTACGTCTTGCCGTCCAGCGCGAACGTCACGGTCTCGTCCGCCTCGCCACCGTCGAGGTCGTCGACAAGAAGGACCTGAACCTTCTGTGCCACCGGATTTCCTTTCATCGATATCTTCAGGGCCGGGGTGTGCCGGCGTCCGCCGTATCGCCGTCCCCTGTTATATGCAGTACTGCAGTACCTCGGAAAGCAAACCGCTTTTGCCGGAAAAACACAAACCCCCGGCAGAGACCCGCAGCCCGGGCTCGGTCCGGAAACACACGCGTTTCGGACATAGGGCACCGGGGCAGGGGCCGCCCCGCGGAATATGCCTTGACGAACCCGACCGGCCCGTTGGACC
This sequence comes from Streptomyces sp. NPDC013187, assembly GCF_042899705.1. Classification (NCBI taxonomy): domain Bacteria; kingdom Bacillati; phylum Actinomycetota; class Actinomycetes; order Kitasatosporales; family Streptomycetaceae; genus Streptomyces; species Streptomyces sp. NPDC013187. The sequence goes on from NZ_JBIBAF010000019.1 coordinate 32,350, forward strand.
GGCTAGCGCCCGATGATCACAGATGCAGAAGCATCCGGCTGTTGCCCAAGGTGTTCGGTTTCACTCGTTCGAGTCCCAGGAACTCCGCGACGCCCTCGTCATAGGAACGCAGCAGCTCCGCGTAGACATCCGTGTCGACGGGTGTCTCGCCGATCTCCACGAAGCCGTGCTTGGTGAAGAAGTCGACTTCGAAGGTCAGACAGAAAACGCGGCGAACACCGAGCCAGCGGGCGGTCTGCAGCAACTTCTCCAGCACCCGGTGCCCGACGCCCGCCCCCTTCAGGCCGGGCTTCACCGCGAGAGTGCGGACTTCCGCGAGGTCTTCCCACATCACGTGCAGCGCACCGCAGCCGACGACCTCGGCGTTGTCGTCCCGTTCCGCGACCCAGAACTCCTGGATGTCCTCGTAAAGCGTCACCGTCGCTTTGTCGAGCAGGATGCGGCCGCGCACGTAGGCGTCAAGGAGGCCGCGCACGGCCGGGACATCGCTGGTGCGGGCCCGCCGGACGGTGATGGCTTTTGCGGTGGCTTCGGGGCTCTTCGCGGACATGGCGGGACGCTATCGCCCGCCGAGGTCCTGAGCGGAGGCGGGGTTCTCCTCGGGGCCTTCCCCGCGTTCCGGCCGTTCGGGCCGTTCTGCGGATTCCGACGGTTCGGTCGGTTCCTGGGTTTCCGGGCCCTGCACGATCCGCACGGCATCACTGAGAGACCGCCGTTGTTCCTCGCTCATCATGCCGAAGAAGGCGACGAGAGCGGCGGCGGGGTTGTCGCTCTGCGACCAGGCGTCGTTCATCAGGGCGGCGGCGTAGGCGGCGCGGGTGGAGACCGCCTCATATCGATAGGCGCGGCCTTCCGCCTCGCGGCGCACCCAGCCCTTCTGATGGAGATTGTCCAAAACGGTCATCACGGTGGTGTACGCGATGGACCGCTCCTTCTGAAGATCTTCCAGGACTTCTCGAACGGTCACCGGGCGGTTCCACTTCCACACCCGCGACATGACCGCGTCTTCGAGTTCTCCCAATGGGCGAGGCACAGCTCAGAACAATAGTGGGAGATCCCGGTAATGGCGTGGCGGACGTGCGCTTCACCGGCGAACAGGCACAAAAAGGGCGTACGGCTCGGAAGTGCGGGCGCCGCGGGGTGCGGGTCCGCCGAGTCGCACGCCCTCGGAGGGGGTGGGTCAGGCGTCGGTCCTCGAAGGCGCCGCGCCGGACTGGCGGGCGCCCTCCACGCGCGCGAGGGCGGCGTCCACCGCCGCGTCCTCCTTGGCCTTGTTGGCGCCGCCCTGGGTCTTCACGATCACCCGGATCACGCCGATGAAGAAGACGGCCATGACGGCCGGGGGCAGCAGCGCGGAGACGTAGTCCATGGACCCAGGGTAGCCACGTCAGCCCGCGGCGAGCTGCTGGGGGTTCGCGGGTGGTGGCGGGGTCGGCTTGCGGCGCGGGAAGACCTCGCCCGGGGTGGGGATGGGGCGGGAGGGCTTCGGGGTGCCGGGGGCGGGGGCCGGGGTGGGCTTGGGGGGCGTCGGCTTGCGCGTGGGCTTCTTCTCGGGCTGCTTCTCCGGGCCCTCCGCGACGGCGTCCCCGGGGGCGCGGCGACCGCCGGGGATCGCCAGGAGACGGGTGCGGGGGCCGGAGCGGGTGCGGGAGCCGGGAACGGCGGCCACCGGGGCGGGCGCGACGGCCGCGGGGGCGGGCGCGCAGCGGTCCAGGAGGGCCGCGGCGGCGGGATTGCCGCGCAGGGCGCGCAGGGCGGCCAGGTCGTCGGGGAGGGGGCGGTAACCGGCACCCAGGGCCTCGTCGAGGAGCGCGAGGTAGCCGACTGCGGTACCGGGGAGGGCGGCGCGGTACCGGCCCAGGTCGGCCACGAGGAAGGCGCGCAGCCTGGCCCCCTCCCGCAGCGCCTCGTCGAGCGACTCTGCGAGACGGAGGCAGTCCTGGACGTCGTCGGCCGAGGCGGGGGTGGGATGGAGGGCAAGGGCGAGAGCGCGGCGGAGCACACGCAGCTCCTCCACGCCGAACGCCATGCCGCCGCGGGATCCGTATGGCGTGGGCATGCGGCGACGATACGCGCTAATCAGACAAATCTCACATAGGGGACTGGTGTGGCGTGGGGGACCACCCGGGTGGACGGGGTGCGCGTCCTTCGCCTCGCGCCGGGTGTGCGTCGGGGTCGCGCCCGGGGTGTCCGTCCTCGGAACGGCGCGACGGACTTTCTCACCGACCGCCGGCGTCGACCCGCCCACCGCTGCGGGCGGACACCCCCCGACACGGCCCCTCGCGTACGACGGCGGATGCGGGCGCGTCTCCGCCGAGCTGCGGGCATGCGTGCCGCCGGGGCGATGGGGTTCCCCCTGTTCGGACGAAGCCGAGAACTTGTGGGAGGGCGGGCGCAGCGGCACCTCGTTCGCGCCGAGCTGCGCAACGCCCCGGCCCCGGCGGCGACGCCGAGCGGCGACTCACATGCGCGACACGTTGCGCTCGTACACCAGGCGCAGCCCGATCAGCGTCAGCCACGGTTCGTGCTCGTCGATCACCGACGACTCGCCCAGCACCATCGGGGCCAGCCCGCCCGTCGCGATGACCGTGACGTCGTCCGGGTCCTCCGACAGCTCGCGGGCCATGCGGTTGACCACGCCGTCGACCTGGCCGGCGAAGCCGTAGATGACGCCCGACTGCATCGCCTCGACCGTGTTCTTGCCGATGACGCTGCGGGGCCGGGCCACCTCGATCTTGCGGAGCTGGGCGCCGCGGACGCCGAGGGCCTCGACGGAGATCTCGATGCCGGGCGAGATGACCCCGCCGACGTACTCGCCGCGCGCGCTGACGGCGTCGAACGTCGTCGCCGTGCCGAAGTCGACGACGATGGCGGGACCTCCGTAGAGCTCGACCGCCGCGACCGCGTTGATGATGCGGTCGGCGCCGACCTCCTTGGGGTTGTCCATGAGGATCGGCACGCCCGTCTTGACGCCCGGCTCGACGAGGATCGCGGGCACGTCGCCGTAGTAGCGGCGGGTCACCTCGCGGAGCTCGTGCAGGACCGAGGGGACGGTGGCGCAGATGGCGATGCCGTCGATGCCGTCGCCCAGTTCGTCGCCGAGGAGCGGGTGCATGCCCATCAGGCCCTGGAGGAGGACCGCCAGCTCGTCGGCCGTGCGGCGCGCGTCCGTGGAGATGCGCCAGTGTTCGACGATCTCGTCGCCGTCGAACAGGCCGAGGACGGTGTGGGTGTTTCCTACGTCGATCGTCAGCAGCATGGCCCTACCGCCCCTACTCCGCCGGCCGCAGGTCGAGGCCGATGTCCAGGATCGGCGAGGAGTGGGTGAGGGCTCCGACGGCGAGGTAGTCGACGCCGGTGTCGGCGTACGCCTTGGCGTTGTCGAGGGTCAGGCGGCCCGAGGCCTCCAGGGCGGCGCGGCCCTGGACGACCGCGACGGCCTCCGCGCACTCGCCCGGCGTGAAGTTGTCGAGCAGGATCAGGTCGGCGCCGGCGTCCAGGACCTCGCGGAGCTGGTCCAGGGTGTCGACCTCGACCTCGATGGGCACGTCGGGGAAGCGTTCGCGTACCGCCTGGAAGGCCTGTGCGACACCGCCCGCGGCGACCACGTGGTTGTCCTTGACGAGGGCCGCGTCGGAGAGGGACATGCGGTGGTTGACGCCGCCGCCGCAGCGGACCGCGTACTTCTCCAGGGAGCGCAGACCCGGCGTGGTCTTGCGGGTGTCGCGGACCCTGGCCTTCGTGCCGTCCAGGACGTCCGCCCACGCGCGCGTGGCCGTCGCGATGCCCGACAGGCGGCACAGGATGTTCAGCGCGCTGCGCTCGGCCGTGAGCAGGTCGCGGGTGCGGGTGGTGACGGACAGGAGCTTCTGGCCGGCTTCGACGCGGTCGCCGTCCTCGGCGTGGCGCTCGATCTCCAGCTCCTCCTCGCAGACCACCGAGATGACCGCCTCGGCGACGCGCAGGCCGGCCACGGTGCCCGCCTCGCGTGCGGTGAAGTCGGCCGTGGCCACCGCGTCCTCGGGGATGGTCGCCACCGTCGTCACGTCCACGCCGTGGGCCAGGTCCTCCTGGAGGGCCACGTTGGCGATGTCCTCGACCTCGACGGGGTCGAGACCGGCGTCGGCCAGGAGCTGGGCGAGTGCGGGGTCCAGGCCGCACTCGAGGTATGCCTCGTCGTCCGCGCCGCAGGCGCAGCCGTCACCGCAGCCTCCGGAGGAGGCGAGGGGAAGGTCGGGGGTGCTCACGTCGGTCACTGCTCCTGGGGGGCCTGGGTGGGGAGGGTCGGGGGGAAGTCTGTGGTGTCCGTGGTGTGCACGGCCAGCGTGCGGTCCGGGTTCAGGGTGACGACGATGTGGCGCCGCCAGGCGGTGTCGTCGCGCTCGGGGCGGTCCTCGCGCCAGTGGCAGCCCCGGGTCTCCTCGCGCAGCAGGGCGGCTGCGACCAGGACACGGGCCACGCACAGCAGGTTGGTGGCCTCCCAGGTGTCGACACCGGCCTCGGCCGTCCTGCCGTTCTCGGCGAGGGCCTCCCGGGCGTCGGTGTGCAGCCGCTGGAGCTGGTCGGCGGCCTTGGCGAGGGAGCCGGCCGAGCGCAGCACGCCCGCCCCGCCCGTCATGATCCGCTGGATCGAGAAGCGGGCCTGAGGGGTCTGCAGGGGGTGCTCGGGGGTCTCCGGGTGCGGGACCGGCTGAGGCACGCGCGCGTGGAGGCCGTTCGCCGCGATGTCGGCCGCGATGCGCTCGGCGTAGACCAGGCCTTCGAGCAGGGAGTTGGACGCCAGGCGGTTGGCTCCGTGCACGCCGGTGCAGGCGACCTCGCCGCACGCGTAGAGGCCCGGGACGGTCGTACGGCCGTGGGAGTCCGTGCGGACGCCGCCGGAGGCGTAGTGGGCGGCCGGGGCGACCGGGATGGGCGCGGTGACCGGGTCGATGCCATGGGCGCGGCAGGCGGCCAGGATCGTCGGGAAACGGTGCTCCCACATCTCGGCGCCGAAGTGCCGGGCGTCGAGGTACATGTGCTCGGCGTCCTGCTCCAGCATGCGGCGCGTGATGCCCTTGGCGACGATGTCCCGGGGGGCGAGTTCGGCGAGTTCGTGCTGCCCGACCATGAAGCGCACGCCGTCGGCGTCGATCAGGTGGGCGCCCTCGCCGCGCACGGCCTCGGAGACCAGGGGCTGCTGGCCCTCCGCGTCCGGGCCGAGGAACAGCACGGTCGGGTGGAACTGGACGAACTCCAGGTCGCTGACCTCCGCGCCGGCCCGCAGCGCGAGCGCCACGCCGTCGCCCGTCGACACCGACGGGTTGGTGGTCGCGGAGAAGACCTGCCCCATGCCGCCGGTCGCGAGGACCACGGCGGGGGCGTGGACGGCCCCCACACCGTCGTGCTGGCCCTCCCCCATGACGTGCAGGGTGACACCGGCGGTGCGGCCCTCCGCGTCCGTGAGGAGGTCCAGGACGAGCGCGTTCTCGATGGTGCGCATGCCCCGTGCGCGGACGGCCTCGACCAGGGCGCGGGAGATCTCGGCGCCGGTGGCGTCGCCACCGGCGTGGGCGATGCGGCGGCGGTGGTGGCCGCCCTCGCGGGTCAGGGCCAGCTCGCCCTCGGACTCGTCGAACCGGGCGCCGGTCTCGATGAGGCGGCGTACGGCGTCGGGGCCCTCGGTGACGAGGAGGCGGACCGCGTCCTCGTCGCACAGGCCGGCGCCCGCGACCAGGGTGTCGTCGAGGTGCTGCTCGGGAGTGTCGCCCTCGCCGAGCGCAGCGGCGATGCCGCCCTGGGCCCAGCGGGTGGAGCCGTCGTCGAGACGGGCCTTGGTGACGACGACGGTCCGCAGGCCCGCGGCCTCGCAGCGCAGGGCGGCGGTCAGTCCGGCGACCCCGGAGCCGACGACGACCACGTCCGCGGCGATGGACCACCCGGCGGCGGGCGCGTGCAGTCGTATGCCTGTGGTGGTCACGAGGCGGCTCCGAAGCGTGTGAAGGTGAGCGGGACGTTGTCGATCAGCCGGGTCGCCCCGACCCGGGCGGCGACGGCGAGGACCGCGTCGCCGGTGAAGTCGTCCCCGATCTCGGTGAAGTCGGACGGGTCCACCAGGGCGAGGTAGTCCAGCGCGAGCGGCGGTTCGAGGCGGGCGGCCTCGTCGAGGACCTGCCGGGCGGCCGCGCGGACGGCCGCCGGGCCGCCGGGGACGGCCGTCGCCACGGCGTGCGCGTCGGCCGCCGCACGGGACTCCCCTATGGCGCTCAGCGCCTCGGCACGCGCGCGCGTGGCGGGCACCTCGCGCGCCCGGGCCCGCAGCGCCTCCTGTGCGGCGTGCCGGTCCTGGCCCGCGAAGAGGGCCCCGGACAGGGCGAGGGCGGTGCGCCGCTCGGCGGCCGACAGGTAGCGGTTGCGGCTGGACAGGGCCAGGCCGTCCTCCTCGCGGACGGTGGGCACGCCGACGATCTCCACGCCGAAGTTCAGGTCCCGCACCATGCGGCGGATCAGGGCGAGCTGCTGGGCGTCCTTCTGCCCGTACAGGGCGACGTCGGGGCGGGTGAGGTGCAGCAGCTTGGCGACGACGGTGAGCATCCCGTCGAAGTGGCCGGGGCGGGAGGAGCCCTCCAGGCGCTCGCCCATGGGGCCCGCGGTGATGCGGACCTGGGGCTCGCCGCCCGGGTAGACCTCGTCCACGGTGGGGGCGAACACGACGTCCGCGCCCGACCGTCCGGCGAGCTCGACGTCGGCGTCCAGGGTGCGCGGGTAGCGGTCGAGGTCCTCGCCCCGGCCGAACTGGAGCGGGTTGACGAAGACGGTGACGACGACCTCGCCGTCCGGCCCGGCGATGTCGCGCGCGGTGCGGATCAGCGTGGCGTGGCCCTCGTGCAGCGCGCCCATGGTCATCACCACGGCGCGGCGGCCCGCACGCGCGCGTGCGTGCAGGTCGCGGGCGGTGCTCAGCAGGGTGGTGGTCATCGGGCGTCCCCTTCGGTGCCGTCGGTCCCGTCCGTCCCGTGAGCGAGTACCCCGAGGAGGTCCTCGGCCAGTTCCGGCTTCAGCAGGCCGTGGGCCAGGGCCCGGTCGGCGGTCGCGCGGGCCATCGCCAGGTACCCGTCGACGGCCTGGGGGGCGTGCCGGCGCAGCTCCGTGACGTGCGCGGCGACCGTGCCCGCGTCGCCGCGCGCGACCGGGCCGGTGAGGGCCGCGTCGCCGGAGCGCAGGGCGTTGTCCAGGGCCGCGCCGAGCAGCGGGCCGAGCATCCGGTCGGGGGCCGTGACGCCGGCGGCGCTCAGCAGCTCCATGGACTGGGCGACCAGCGTGACCAGGTGGTTGGCCCCGAGGGCGAGCGCCGCGTGGTAGAGCGGCCGGTTCTCCTCGGCGATCCACTCCGGCTCGCCGCCCATCTCGATGACGAGCGCCTCGGCGGCCAGGCGCAGCTCCTCGGGGGCGGTGACGCCGAAGGAGCAGCCGGCCAGGCGCTGGACGTCCACGGGCGTGCCCGTGAAGGTCATCGCGGGGTGCAGGGCGAGCGGCAGGGCGCCCGCGCGCAGGGCCGGATCGAGGACCCGCGCCCCGTACCGTCCGGAGGTGTGGACGAGGAGCTGCCCCGGCCGGACGGATCCGGTGTCGGCGAGGCCGGTGACGAGGTCGGGCAGGGCGTCGTCGGGGACCGTCAGCAGCACCAGGTCGGCCCGCTTCAGGACCTCGGCGGGGGGCATCACCGGCACGTCGGGCAGCAGGTGCGCGGCGCGGCGCCGGGAGGCGTCCGAGACGGCGGAGACGGCGACCGGGCGGTGCCCGGCGAGCTGCAGGGACGCCGCGAGCGCGGGTCCCACACGGCCGGCGCCGACGACGCCGACGGTGAGCCGCGCGGGGCGGTCCTTGGGGTCTGGCTGTGGGGTTGTGTTCACTCGACGGCGGCCTTCCCGTTCCAGTCCGCTCCGGGTACCGGACGATTTCTCGTCATGTTAACGCGATCGGTTGGAGGGGCGTTCTGTCGTCCACGACGAGGGGCGTTCGGTCGTCGGGGGCGTTCTGTCGTCCACGACGAGGGGCGTTCGGTCGTCGGGGGCGTTCTGTCGTCCACGACGAGGGGCGTTCGGTCGTCCACAGGCTGTGCACGCCCGTGCGGCATTCCCGCGAGGGCGTCCGGAAATGCGGATGCCCCGCCGCCCGTCCACGGGGCAGGATCCGGGGCATGAGCGACACGGCGGAACGCGACGACCGGGTGACGGACGAGGACCGGGTCGCGCGGCTGCGCGAGCGGCGGCTGGCCGCCCATCACAGGGCCCGGCGCGTGTTCGCGCGCTTCGGCTTCCACCAGACCCTCCGGGAGCGCCTGGCGCTGCTGGAGGAGGCGGCGGCCGTCCACGACCTCGACCGGTTGTCCGACGTGTACGGCGACGGTGTGGTCGAGGCGCTGGAGACGAAGGTCGCCGCGCTGCTCGGCACCGAGGCCGCCGCGTTCTTCCCGACGGGCACGATGGCCCAGCAGGTGGCCCTGCGCTGCTGGGCGGGCCGCACCGGGAACCCGACCGTCGCCCTGCACGCGCTCAGCCATCCCGAGGTGCACGAGCGGAACGCCTTCAGCGAGGTCGGGCGGCTGCGCCCGGTGCGGCTGACGAGCGAGCCCCGGCTGCCGACCGCCGACGAGGTGCGCGACTTCGAGGAGCCCTTCGGGGCGCTGATGCTCGAACTGCCCCTCAGGGACGCCGGTTTCGTCCTGCCCGCCTGGGAGGAACTCACCGCGGTCGTCGAGGCCGCGCGGGAACGGGACGCGGTGGTGCACTTCGACGGGGCCCGCCTGTGGGAGTCCACCGTCCACTTCGGCCGCCCGCTGGAGGAGATCGCGGGCCTGGCCGACAGCGTCTACGTGTCGTTCTACAAGGCTCTGGAGGCTTTCGGCGGCGCGGCGCTCGCGGGCCCGAAGGAGCTCGTCGAGGAGGCGAAAACCTGGCGGCACCGGTACGGCGGGACGGTCTTCCAGCAGTTCCCCACGGTGCTGTCGGCGCTGGTCGGGCTGGAGCGGCAGCTGCCCCGGCTGCCGGAGTACGTGGCCCACGCGCGCGTGGTGGCCGCCGCGATGCGCGAGGCGTTCGCGGCGGCCGGGGTGCCGTGGGCGCGCGTGCACCCGGAGGTGCCGCACACCCACGACTTCCAGGTGTGGCTGCCGTACGAGCCGGACGTCCTCGCGGAGGCGTCGGTCCTCATGGCCGAGGAGACGGGGGTCGTCCTGTTCGGCAATGGCTGGGACCGGGGCGGCCCCGGGCTGGCGCTCACGGAGGTGCATGTGCGGGCCGACGGGCTGCAGTGGAGTGCCGAGGACGTGAAGGCGGCGGTGGCGGAGTTCGTGACCCGGCTGCCGGATCAGGTCAGGTAGGGCGCCGCCGCCACCGCCTCAGGGCGTCCAGGAGCCCTCGGCGGGCAGGGCGGCCCGCGAGGGCGGCACGGAAGTGCCGTTCGTCGCGCCACTCCCGCACGACCTTCCAGTCGTCGGTGCCGGGGGCGGGCGGGCCGGGCTCGCCGAGGGACCGGGCGCGGTAGGTGTCGAGGAGGTACTGCTGCGTGATGCTCATGGTGAATCGCCTCTGTGGGACGGGGTGATGGAGGTCCGAAGGCTCCGCGGCTGCCCCGGTGGTCCCACCGTGCGTCCGGACCGGGAACGGCGTCGCGTCGATTGACGAGGCCCGTCAATCGACGGGGGCGTTGTCGGTGGCCGGGTGCACCATGAGGGCATGAGCGTGCACATCGACATCGAGGGGCTGCAGCCCGAGGCGGTCGCCGTCGTGCCGTCGCCCCTGGCCGAGCTCGGCATGGCCCTGCACGCGCTGTCCGAACCGGCGCACCACCCGGGCCTGCAGGGCTGGGTGACGGGGGTGACGGCCCGGCTCGACCCGCACTTGGCCGACCGGATGTGCGAGGCGGACTTCCTGTGGCGGACGACGTTCTCGGATCTGTTCCTGCCCTGGGCGGGCCTGCCGGACCGGCGCACGCTGCCGGGCGCGACCCTCGCCGAGGAGCTGGACCAGCTCGACAAGCTTTCCGACGAGCAGTTCGTGGACGCGGCCCTGGAGTTCACCTGTGGCACCGGCTACGGCGAGTCCGAAGCGACGGCGCTGTCCGACCCGGAGACGCGCCGCCGGGCACTGGAACTGGCCGCCGCGCGCGGGCCGCGTCAACTGCGCTTCGGTGAGCGGCTGCTGGCGGACCCGCCCAGGACCCGGGCCTGGCTGCGGCAGTTCCTGCGGGACTGCGAGGAGGCGTTCTTCGCGGAGGCCTGGGCCCGGCTGCGCCACCAGCTCGCGGCCGATGCCCGCCACAAGACGGACCTGCTGCGGCGCAAGGGCCTGGCCGAGGGTCTGGCCGCGGTGTCGCCGGCGATCACGCTCGACACCGCCGGCACCCGGATCACGGTCGACAAGCTGGGCGACGGCCGTACGACCACGGGCGACGGCGGCCTGCTGCTCGTCCCCACGAGTCTCGGCTGGCCGCATCTGATGGTCCTGCACCGGTACGGCTGGCAGCCGGTGCTGCACTACCCGGTGGGCTCCCCGGAGCTCGCCGCACCGCAGACGGTCGAACAGCTGGCCCTGCGGATGACCGCACTGTCCCATCCGGTGCGGATGCGTATGTGCCGCCACCTGGCCCGCAGCGCGCACACCACCAGCGAGCTGGCGCAGGTGCTCGGCATGACGGCCCCGGAGATATCCCGGCATCTGGCCGTGCTGAAGAAGGCTGGCCTGATCACCACCCGCCGCCGCGGCCGCTACGTGCTGCACCAGCTGGACGTGACGGTGGTGGCCCGGCTGGGCAGCGAGTTCCTGGAAGGCATCCTCAGGTAACCGGCCCGCGCCGACGGGCCGGCATGGCCGGGGCGCAGCAGCCCGGCCGGCACGGCAAGGTCAGCGCCGCCGGGGCAGCACAGCCCCGACGGGCCGGCATGGCCGGGGCGCAGCAGCCCGGCCGGCACGGCAAGGTCAGCGCCGCCGGGGCAGCACAGCCCGGCCGGCACGGACGGGTCAGCGCTACCGGGGCGGCACAGCCCGGTCGGGTCAGCCGTGCCGCCCGGCCCGCACCAGCCCCGTCTCGTAGGCCAGCACCACGACCTGCACCCGGTCCCTGAGCCCGAGCTTGGTCAGGATGCGGCCCACGTGCGTCTTCACGGTCGCCTCCGACAGCACCAGCCGCGCCGCGATCTCGCCGTTGGACAGACCCTGCGCGACCAGCACCATGACCTCGCGCTCACGGTCGGTGAGCCGCTCCAGCTCCTTGAGCCGGGGCTGCTGGGTGCCCGGCAGCATCGGTGCGAAGCGGTCCAGCAGCCGCCGGGTGGTGGAGGGCGCGACGACCGCGTCCCCGCTGTGCACGGCCCTGATCGCGGTCAGGAGCTCGGCCGGCGGGACGTCCTTGAGCATGAAGCCGGAGGCGCCCGCCTTCAGCCCGGAGAAGGCGTACTCGTCGAGGTCGAAGGTGGTCAGGATGAGCACCTTCGGCGGGTCGGTGTCCGCGCAGATCCGGCGGGTCGTCTCCACCCCGTCGAGCTTCGGCATGCGGACGTCCATCAGCACCACGTCGACCTCGGTCGTCCGCAGTTCCCGGAGGGCCTCGACGCCGTCGCCCGCCTCCGCCACGACCTCCATGTCCGGCTGGGCGGCGAGCACCATCCGGAACCCGGTGCGCAGCAGCACCTGGTCGTCGACGAGCATCACGCGGATCGTCATCGGGCCTCTTCCATGTCGGGTCGTCTCAAGGGGCGTTACAGGTGTCAGCGAGGGGCGTACGGAGTCAGTGCGCGGGTTTGAGCGGCAGCAGGGCACTGATGCGGAATCCTCCGCCCGGGCGCGGGCCCGCGTCCAGGGTGCCGCCGACCATACCGACCCGCTCGCGCATGCCGATCAGACCGTGGCCCTGGCCGTCGAACCCGCCCTCCTCGTACAGCTCGTGCGGGGCGCCCTTGCCGTCGTCCTCGACGAGCAGGCCGAGGCCGTCGTCGAAGTAGACCAGCCGCACGCTCGCGCCCGCGTTGGGCCCGCCGTGCTTGCGGGTGTTGGTGAGCGCCTCCTGCACGATGCGGTAGGCGGTGAGCTCGACGCCGCTGGGCAGCGGACGGGGCGTGCCCTCGATCTTGAAGTCGACGGGCAGTCCGTGTCCGCGGCACTGCTCGACGAGGTCCTCGATCTGCTGGACGTCGGGCTGTGGCACGTACTCGCCGGCCTCCTGGTGCTCGCCGGTGCGCAGCACGCCGAGCAGGCGGCGCATCTCGGCGAGGGCCTGGCGGCCGGTGGAGGAGATGGTCTCCAGGGCCTTCTTCGCCTGGTCGGGCGCGGCGTCCAGGACGTAGGCGGCACCGTCGGCCTGGACCACCATCACCGAGACGTTGTGCGCGACGACGTCGTGCAACTCGCGCGCGATCCGGGCCCGTTCGGCGGCGACGGCGACCTTGGACTGTGCCTCGCGCTCCTTCTCCAGGCGGGCGGCCCGCTCCTCCAGCTGCGCGAAGTAGGCGCGGCGGGTGCGGATGGAGTCACCGAGCACCCAGGCGAGGGCGAAGGGAACGGTCTGGAGTACCGCCAGGGCGATGTCGCCCGCGATCCCCGTCTGCTCGTTCGACCAGCGCAGCTGGGCCAGGGGGGCCGCGCACAGGCCGGCGACCAGCGCGAAGCGGGAGGCCCAGCGGGCCCCTTCCGCCGCGACGGTGTAGACGATCACCAGCATGGCGAAGTCGGCGGGCAGGATCGCGACGTCCGTGACCAGCTGCGCCACGCCGACCGCCGCCGCGAGCAGCAGCATCTTCTCCGGCATCCGGCGGCGCAACGCGACCACCAGGCTCAGCAGCACCGTGATCGGGACGACCACGGACCAGGGGCCGATCCGCTCGCCCGCCGCCCCGCCCAGCACCGAAATCCCGAGGAGGACGACGGCCCAGGTGCCGTCGACCCACGTCGGGTGCCTGCGGAGGAAGTCATAGAGGCGCTGCACGTAACCCAGCGTAGGGAAGTGCGATAGGTGCAGGGGTCAACCGGAGGGCCGATCCGCGCCGGCCGCGCGTACTCCGCAAGGTGGAGTTGCGTTCGTTGTGTCCACATAGCCTGGCCCGATGACGGCAGGGACGAGGGGCGAGTGGCGCGGGTGGCATGGGTGGCGCGGGTGGCGTGCGGCGGCGCAGGACGCGCTGTACGCGCCGGGGGGCTTCTACCGGAGTGTGGAGGGACCGGCCGGGCATTTCCGGACGTCCGTGCACACGTCGCCGCTGTTCGCGGGAGCCGTGGCCCGGCTGCTGTGCCGGGTCGACGAGGCGCTGGGGCGGCCCGCGGTGCTGGACTTCGTCGACATGGCGGCCGGGCGGGGTGAGCTGACGAGCGGGGTGATCGCCGCCCTCCCCGCCGACGTGGCGGCACGTACGCGCGCGTACGCCGTCGAGATCGCCGAGCGGCCCGCGGGGCTCGATCACCGGATCGAGTGGCTGGCCAGGCCCCCGGAGGAGACGACCGGGCTGCTTTTCGCCAACGAGTGGCTCGACAACGTGCCCGTGGAGGTCGCGGAGGTGGACGCCGCGGGCGTCCCACGGCTGGTCATGGTCCGGGAGGACGGGACCGAGCGGCTCGGGGAGCCGGTGGGCGGGGTGTCGGCGCGGTGGCTGGAGCGGTGGTGGCCGCTGTCCGGCGAGGAGGGGCTGCGCGCCGAGATCGGTCTGCCCCGGGACGAGGCCTGGGCCGCCGCGGTGGCGACGCTCGGGCGGGGGCTCGCGGTGGCCGTGGACTACGCGCACACGGCGGACACCCGCCCGCCGTTCGGCACCCTCACCGGGTTCCGGGAGGGCCGCGAGACCACACCCGTCCCGGACGGCTCCTGCGACATCACGGCCCATGTGGCCCTGGACGCGTGCGCGCTGCCCGGCGGCCGCGTGCTGCCCCAGCGCGAGGCACTGCACGCCCTGGACGTGACCGGCGCACGCCCCCGGCTCGCACTGGCCTCCACCGACCCCGCCGCCTACGTACGCGCCCTCGCGAGCGCCGGTGAGGCCGCCGAGCTCACCGCGCCGGGCGGGCTGGGCGACTTCGGCTGGCTGGTGCAGCCCGTCGGCGTCGAGGACCCCTTCCAGGCGCTGGAGGACCCCTCCTAGGCGCTGGAAGGCCCCTTCCAGGCGCTATTTGTCGATGTCTCCGACCACGAAGAACATCGACCCCAGGATCGCCACCATGTCCGCGACCAGCGTCCCCGGCAGCAGCTCCGTCAGCGCCTGGATGTTGTTGTACGACGCCGAGCGCAGCTTCAGCCGGTACGGAGTCTTCTCGCCCTTGCTGACGAGGTAGTAGCCGTTGATGCCGAGCGGGTTCTCGGTCCAGGCGTACGTGTGGCCCTCGGGTGCCTTCAGGACCTTCGGGAGCCGCTGGTTGACCGGCCCGGGCGGCAGCTCGGCCAGCCGGTCGAGGCACGCGTCGGCCAGGTCCAGCGCGTTGTGCGTCTGCTCCAGGAGGCACTCGAAGCGGGCGAGGCAGTCGCCCTCCTGGCGGGTGACCACCTTCAGGACACCGGCCAGTTCGCCGTAGGCGAGGTACGGCTCGTCCCGGCGCAGGTCGAAGTCGACGCCCGAGGCGCGTCCGATCGGCCCGCTGACCCCGTAGGCGTGCACGGCCTCCGGCGAGAGGGTGCCGACGCCCCGGGTGCGGCCCCGGAAGATCTCGTTGCCGAGCACCAGGTCGTCGAAACGGTCCATCCGCGAGCGCACGTCGGCGACGGAGGCACGCGCGCGCGTGGTCCACCCGGCCGGCAGGTCCTCCTTGAGGCCGCCCACGCGGTTGAACATGTAGTGCATCCGCCCGCCGGAGATCTCCTCCATGACGTGCTGGAGCTCCTCGCGCTCCCGGAAGGCGTAGAAGATCGGGGTGATGCCGCCGAGCTCCAGCGGATAGGAGCCGAGGAACATCAGGTGGTTCAGCACCCGGTTCAGCTCGGCGAGCAGCGTGCGCAGCCACACCGCGCGCTCGGGCACCTCCATGCCGAGCATCCGCTCCACGGCGAGGACGACGCCCAGCTCGTTGGAGAACGCCGACAGCCAGTCGTGGCGGTTGGCGAGCATGATGATCTGGCGGTAGTCGCGCGCCTCGAACAGCTTCTCCGCGCCGCGGTGCATGTACCCGATCACCGGCTCCGCGCTCCTGATGCGCTCGCCGTCCAGGACGAGCTTCAGCCGCAGCACGCCATGGGTGGACGGGTGCTGCGGTCCGATGTTGAGCACCATGTCGGTGCTCTCCGCGGCGCCGCCGATTCCGACCATGGTCTCCGTCGTGGGAGTCATGGACACAGTCTCTCCTACGTACGCTGGCCCCATGGATACGGGGAGTCCGCACGAGGTGGGGCCGGACGGGACACAGGGCACGGCCGAGGCGGCCGGGGGTGAGCCGGTGTGGATCGCGCTGCCGCCCGGTCTGCTGAGGATGCGCCGGCTGCTGCTGGTCGTGTGGCTCGGGCTGATCGCCCTGGCGGCCGGACTGCTGCCGGGGCTGCTGGCGGGCCCCGCCTGGGCCGCCTTCGCCCTGCCGCCACTGGCCCTGCTGGCGTGGAGCTGGGTGATGATCGAGCGCAACTGGCGTTCCTGGCGGTACGCCGAGCGTGCCGACGACCTGCTGATCAGCCGGGGCGTGCTGTGGCGCGAGGAGACGGTCGTGCCGTACGGGCGGATGCAGCTGGTCGAGGTCACGTCCGGGCCCGTCGAGCGGCACTTCGGGCTGGCCAGCGTGCAGCTGCACACGGCCGCCGCGGCCACCGACGCGACCATCCCGGGCCTGGACCCGGCCGAGGCGGAACGGCTGCGCGACCGGCTCACCGAGCTGGGCGAAGCCCGGTCGGCGGGGCTGTGACGGCGCCGGAGGCCGCCGAGGCCTCGGAGGCCGCCGCCGAGGTGACCGAGCGGCGGCTGCACCCCGTCACGCCGCTGCGGCGCGCCTGGGCACCGGTCGCGGTGCTCATCGGCTGGGCCGTGCACGACCCCGACGGGGCACAGCGCCATCTGACCCGGCTGACCACGACCACGCTGCTGATCGGCCTGGCCGTGCTCGTACCGGCCGCCGCCCTCTACGGCTTCTGCTCCTGGTGGTTCACGCACTTCGCGGTGACGGGGACCGAACTGCGCATCCGCACCGGGCTCGTGTTCCGGCGCACCGCGCACATCCGGCTGGAGCGGATCCAGGCCGTCGACGTCACCCAGCCGCTGCTGGCCCGGGTCGCGGGCGTCGCCAAGCTCAGACTCGACGTCATAGGCGCCGACAAGAAGGACGAGCTGGCCTTCCTCGGCGCGGACGAGGCACGGGCACTGCGGGCCGAACTGCTCGCCCGGGCAGCCGGTTTCGCACCCGAGACCGCGCACGAGATCGGCGAGGCCCCGTCCCGGCAGCTGCTGCGGGTGCCGCCGGGCGTGCTCGCCCTGTCTCTGGTGCTGACGGGCGCCACCTGGATGTCACTGGCCGCGGCGCTCGTCGTCCCGCCGGTGCTGTGGCTGGTCACCCACAGCCTGTGGACGATCCTCGCGGTCGCCCTGCCGTTGCTGGGCGCGGCGGGCGCGAGCAGCGTGGGACGGTTCGTCGCCGAGTACGACTGGACGGTGGGTGAGTCGCCCGACGGGCTGCGCATCGACCACGGGCTGCTGGACCGGGCCCACGAGACGGTTCCGCCCGGGCGCGTGCAGAACGTGCGGATCGTGGAACCGCTGCTGTGGCGGCGGCGCGGCTGGGTGCGTGTGGAGCTGGACGTGGCCGGTTCGTCCAACTCCGTGCTGGTGCCGGTCGCTCCGCGCGAGATCGCCGAGGACGTCGTCGCGCGCGTGCTTCCGGGGGTGACCGTGCCGGGGCCCGCGGCCCTGTCGCCGGCGCCGCGCAGCGCCCGCTGGTGCGTGCCGCTGTGGTGGCGCGGATACGGACTCGCCGTCACGGACGCGGTGTTCGCGGCCCGGTCCGGTCTGCTGCGAAGGAGCCTGGCGCTGGTGCCGCACGCCAAGGTGCAGAGCGTGCGGATGACGCAGGGGCCATGGGAACGGGCTCGGGGCGTCGCCGACGTGTGTGTGGACACGGGCGCGAACAAGACGGTGCGGGCCCGGCTGCGGGACGCCGGTGAGGCGCGCGAGCTGCTGGCGGCACAGGCGGAGCGGTCCCGCACGGGACGCAGGGACGCGCGGCCGGACCGCTGGATGGTGTGACCGTCCGAACGCCGAGGGCCCCCGGCCGTAGCCGAGGGGCCCTCGATCGGAACGAGCGTCAGGACACCGCGCTGCGCAGCCCCTGTACGTCGATCTGCTCCGTCTCGTCGTGCGCCGTCAGGTCGATGACCTGGCCGATGCCGCGCGACTCCTCGTCGGCCGGCTTGTAGTGGGCCTCGGTCTCGGCCTTGTGCAGGGCGAGCGCCTCCTGGCCGACGACATCGGCGAGGTCCTCGTTCTGCACGGCCTCCAGGGCCGCCCGGGACGTACCGGCCTTCGTGCCGAAGAAGTCGAACCCGTCCCCGGCCGGCGGACGCCGCACCGGCGACTGCGGCGGGACGGCCACGGCGGTCGGGACGGTGTAGTGCCCGGAGAGCCGGCCGGCGGGCTGCTCGGCCCGCGCGGGCTCGGGGAGTTGGCCGGTCCCGTCGCCCGGCACGGACGTCTCGGCGGTCGTGCGCTCGTGCCCGTCGTCCGCCTCGGACGGCCCCTGCGCCTCGTCCTCCGGCGCCTGCTGTTCCGCCTGCTCCTGCTCCTGCTCCTGCTCCTGCTCCTGCTCCTGCTCCTGCTCCGGCTCCTGCTCCGGCTCCTGCTCCGCGTCCTTCGGCGCGCCATCGCCGTCGCCGCCGCCGTCCGGGTCCGGAACCGTCTCACCGTCGAACCGGGCGAGTGCGGCCGCGGCACGCAGGAACAGCCGGGAACCCTCCGGCGAGAACACGGCGGGAACCGCGGGCTGCTCCTCGGCGCCGAGAGCGGCAGGCGCGGTAGGCGCCTCGTCCGGCTCCGGCGAAGCCGCCACCTCGTCCGACGCCCCTGACGGCAGCGCGGCCCGGACCGGAGCCGTCGCCTCTATCTCGAGAACCCGGCGATCCTCCAGGACGCTCGCGCGTTCCGCCTCCGCCGTGGCGTACCGGCGCAGCAGCGCGGCGTGCTCGTTGCGCAGTCCGGCCAGTTCCGTGCGCTTGGCACGCAGCCGCTGCTCCAGCTTCCCGCGCAGCTCGCGCGACTCCTCGAGGGCGGCCTCCAGTTCGGCCACGCGTTCCTCGAAGCGCCACTCGTCGCTCGCACGCGCGCGCGTGAGGTCGGCGACGCGCTTGCCCGCCTGGGTGTCCCAACGGCGCAGCACCACCGCGCCGATGACCGCCGTCGCCGCCGCGGCGGCGGCCAGACCGCGGAGCAGCATCGGCTCCGTGAACACCCAGGGCCCCAGGGCGCAGACGAGGGAGACGCCTGCGATCGCCGACGGGGGCAGCATCCTGTGCAGGGGCGGGGAATGGCGGTGACGTCCACGTGGCATGGCCAGAAACTTACCGCGCGTAGGCGAATCATGGTGACCCACCCCGCAAAAACAAAGCCGTGCCGAAACGTTCACACCACTTCAGAACTCGGGAACAACCGGAATCGATCGCTCACCCAATTCCCAAGATCATTTTCAGGGCCCGGTCAGCCGCTCGCTCATCCACTCCAGCGCCGCCGGAATCTCGCGCCGCCAGGTGTTGAAGTTGTGCCCCCCGCTTTCCAGGATGATCGACGAGATCCGCGTCCGCCCGGTGCCCTCCACCCGCTCGATGAACCTCAGCGTGTCCTTGTAGTTGGTCTCTCCCTGTTTGCTGCTGCTGACCAGCAGGGACGTATCGGGAGCGGGCTCGTGCGCGAGGTACCACTGCAGGTCCGCGCGATTGCGCAGCGCCTTGTCGCCCTGGAAGAGGTCGCCTGTCGTGGCGTCGATCGGCGCCTTGTAGTAAGCCGACAGGCCGGCCCCGGCGGCGTACACACCGGGATGGTGCATGGCGATCTTCAACGCGCAGTAACCGCCCGTGGAGTTGCCGATGATGCCCAGACCGCCCGGCTTTTCGGCCACCCTGTACTGCGTGCGCATCGCCTCGGGGAGATCCTTCGCGAAGAACGACTCGGTCTGCGGACCGCCCGGGATGTCGACGCACTCGGTGTCCCGGGGCGGCGCCACCGTCGGCCGCAGCATCACGAGGATCATCGGCTTCGCCCGGCCCGCCCGGGCCAGTTCCAGAGCCGTACGCGGATAGCGGAGCTTCTCCACCAGCGCCGACGCCGTGCCCGGATAACCCGTCAGCACGACGGCGGTGGGAAACCGGTGGGCGCGATAGCGCGGTTGGAAGTACTCCGGCGGCAGATAGACGAACGCGGGCGTGGCGATGTGCGTCGTACGGCCCACGATGTCGACCCGCTGGATCCGGCCGCCCGTCTGCGGCAGCGCACCGCTCGCACCCGGCACCCGGCGCGAGCCGACCACCTCCAGCGGACCCCCGCCCCGCAGGTGGTCGACGACCACGCCCTGGTCCTTCTCCTGCCCGAACAGGTCCGCCCAGCTCGCGTAGAACCCGAAGGACTGGTTGGCGGCCAGGCCCACCGCGGCGAACAGCGCCACCTGGGTGCCCAGCAGCAGGGCGACCCGCCCGCTCACGGCACGCAGGCTGCGCCGGGCCAGCCGTGGCCACAGCCAGACCGTGCCGGCGAACAGCAGCACGGCGGACAGCACGGCCAGCCCCAGCACCTCGTTGCTCGTCAGACCCATGGATCGGTCACCTGTCCGCGCTCTCCGTCCGGACCCGTACCCCTCACACCTTCGCAAGGGCTTGTCCCGGACTTTCCTCGTCCTTTGAAACGGCTTTGACGTGGAGAGTGAACCTCTCTCCCCGAGACACCGTCCTAGAGGGCGCAATGTCGCCGGATGCCCGAATCGGCACCGGATCCAAGGTCTCTCGCAGAACTACGGGATGCGATGTCTGTCAGGACAGATGAGGAAATGTCGGGCGAGGTTCCGCGTCGCAGCAGCGGCACGGCCCGTCCGGGCCGGGTGAGCCGGATACTGAGCGGGCCACGCCCCGAGGCCGTCCCTGTCCTCGTCGGCAGAGCCTGCGCCCTGGTGGGCGTCCTGGACATCGCCGCGGGCGTCTTCCCGCGCTTCCGGCACAGCAGGATGCACGCCATCGCCGAGGTCCTGCCCGGCGCGCTCGGTCCGTTCGCGGCCGCCCTGTCCCTCAGCACCGGAGTGCTGTTGCTGCTGCTCGCCCACGGCCTCAAGCGCGGCAAGCGCCGGGCCTGGCGGGCCGCGGTGGCGCTCCTGCCCGCCGGGGCCGTCGCCCAGTTCACCTACCGGCACTCGCTGGTGGGCGTGCTGATCTCCCTGGTACTGCTGGCGCCCCTGCTGCGCCACCGCGACCAGTTCAACGCCCTGCCCGACCCGCGCAGCCGCTGGAAGGCCCTCGCCAACTTCGTGCTTATGAGCGCCGGTTCGCTCGCGCTCGGACTGCTCGTCGTCAGCGTCCACAGCGGGCGCATCGTCGGCGACCCCAGCCTCGCCGACCGCATCACCCACGTCATCTACGGCCTGTTCGGCTTCGAAGGCCCGGTCGACTACCGGGGCGACACCTCCTGGACCGTCGCCTTCTCACTCGGCGCCCTCGGCCTGCTCACCGCCGTCACCACCATCTACCTGGCCTTCCGCCCCGAGCACCCGGCCGCACAGCTCACCGAGGAGGACGAGGCCGCGCTGCGCGCCCTGCTGGAGAAGCACGGGCGCCGCGACTCCCTCGGCCACTTCGCGCTGCGCCGCGACAAGGCCGTCGTCTTCTCCCCCAGCGGCAAGGCGGCCGTCACCTACCGTGTCGTCTCCGGCGTGATGCTCGCCAGCGGCGACCCGATCGGCGACGTCGAGGCCTGGCCCGGCGCCATCGAACGGTTCATGGACGAGGCCAGGGCCCACTCCTGGACCCCCGCCGTCATGGGCTGCTCCGAGACCGGCGGCGAGGTGTGGACCCGCGAGACCGGGCTCGACGCCCTCGAACTGGGCGACGAGGCGGTGGTGGACGTCGCGGATTTCTCCCTCGCCGGCCGCGCGATGCGCAATGTGCGCCAGATGGTCAAGCGCATCGAGCGCGCCGGTTACGAAACCCGGGTACGACGTGTCCGTGACCTCGGCGAGGCCGAACTGGAGCGCGTCCGCCAGGCCGCCGACGACTGGCGCGGCACCGACACCGAACGCGGCTTCTCCATGGCGCTCGGCCGCGTCGGCGACCCCGCCGACGGCGACTGCCTCATCGCCACCGCCCACAAGCAGGACGAGCACCCCGGCCCCTACGGCGATCTGAAGGCGATCCTGCACTTCGTGCCGTGGGGCCCCGACGGCGTCTCCCTGGACCTGATGCGCCGTGACCGCTCGGCCGACCCCGGTATGAACGAACTGCTCATCGTGGCCGCCCTCCAGGCCGCCCCCAGGTTCGGCATCGCCCGTGTCTCCCTCAACTTCGCCATGTTCCGCGCGGCGCTGGCCCGCGGCGAGAAGATCGGCGCCGGCCCGGTGCTGCGCGCCTGGCGCGGGCTGCTGGTCTTCCTCTCCCGCTGGTTCCAGATCGAGTCCCTCTACAAGTTCAACGCCAAGTTCCAGCCGCGCTGGGAACCGCGCTTCGTCGTCTACCGCGCCTCCGCCGACCTGCCCCGCATCGGCTTCGCCGCCATGCAGGCCGAGGGCTTCGTCAACCTCGCCCTGCCCCTGCCGCGCTTCCTGCGCCGCCGGCGCTTCGCCGCCCCCCGCCCCTGCGCCCACGCCACCACGGCCGAACGCGACGTCCGGGCGGCATGAGACGCCCCCCGCCCGGGGCCGTCGCCGGGCCGCAGCGCCGGACGGCCCCCGCCGGGGCCTACGCTGAACATATGAGCAACCAGAGCGGACGCGGGCGCGTGGCGGGCCTACCGGAACGGGACCGCTGCGCGGTCATGGGAGTCGTGAACGTCACCCCCGACTCCTTCTCCGACGGCGGCCGCTTCTTCGACACCACGGCCGCCGTCAAACGCGGCCTCGGCCTGGTCACCGAGGGCGCGGACCTGGTCGACGTCGGCGGCGAGTCCACCCGCCCCGGCGCCACCCGGGTCGACGAGGACGAGGAGCTGCGGCGCGTCATCCCCGTCGTCCGCGGCCTGGCCTCCGAGGGCGTCACGGTCTCCGTCGACACCATGCGCGCCTCCGTCGCCGAACGGGCCCTCGCGTCCGGCGCCGCCCTGGTCAACGACGTCAGCGGCGGCCTCGCCGACCCCCGCATGATCCCGGCCGTCGCCGACGCCGGGGCCCCCTTCGTCGTCATGCACTGGCGCGGCTTCCTGCAGGGCGGCAACGTCAGGGGCGAGTACACCGACGTCGTCACCGAGGTCGTCGACGAACTCCACGCGCGCGTGGAGGCCGTCCTGGCCGGCGGCATCGCCCCCGACCGCGTCATCGTCGACCCCGGCCTCGGCTTCTCCAAGGACGCCGAGCACGACCTCGCCCTCCTCGCGGGCCTCGACCGGGTCCTCGCCCTCGGCCACCCGCTGCTCGTCGCCGCCTCCCGCAAACGCTTCCTCGGCCGGGTCCTCGCCGGCCCCGACGGCCCCCCGCCGCCCGCACGCGAACGCGACGCGGCCACCGCGGCCGTCTCCGCGCTCGCGGCGCACGCCGGCGCATGGGCGGTCCGTGTCCACGAGGTGCGCGCCACCGCGGACGCCGTACGGGTCGCCCGCGCCATCGAAGGAGCACGCACCGGCACAGAAGGAGCCCGGTGAGCGCCCCGCACACCGACGTCGAACAGGTCGAGGCCGCCAACACCGCCTTCTACGAGGCGCTGGAGCAGGGCGACTTCGAGGAACTGGCGTCGCTCTGGCTGACCCCCTCCGACCTGGGCGTCGACGAGTCTTACCACGACCCGGCCGACACCGGCGTGGTTTCCTGCGTGCACCCCGGCTGGCCCGTGCTCACCGGCCGCGGCGAGGTCCTCAGGTCGTACGCGCTGATCATGGCCAACACCGACTACATCCAGTTCTTCCTGACCGACGTGCACGTCTCGGTCACCGGCGACACCGCCCTGGTGACCTGCACGGAGAACATCCTCAGCGGCGGCCCCGCACCCGAGGGCGCCGGCGAGGAGCTCGGCCCGCTCGTCGGACAGCTCGTGGTCGCCACCAACGTGTTCCGGCGCACGCCCCAGGGGTGGAGGATCTGGTCGCACCACGCTTCCCCGGTCCTGGCGGAAACAGACGAGGACGAGCAGGACGACACCCCCGCCTGAGTGGGTACGCGCCAGGAAGTGGTTGGAATCACCTACGCCCGGGTAGGGGCGGCTACCAACCTGTGCACCGACGGGTTCCCCAGGGAAAACGCCGGATGAACCCTGCCGGGCCCGGCCACAGCCCCCACCCCGTGGCCCGGACCCGCCCGTGCGCGCAGGTAGATTCGAACCGAGGCCCGGTGTGCCGACCGCACACGGCACCCACCGGCCCTGACCGACGATTGCAGGAGTGATTCGCGTGGATCGTGTCGCGCTGCGCGGCCTGAAGGCCCGCGGGCACCACGGCGTGTTCCCCGAGGAACGCGCGGAGGGCCAGACCTTCATCGTGGACCTCGTCCTCGGCCTGGACACCCGACCGGCCGCGGCCGACGACGACCTGGCGAAGACCGTGCACTACGGCATCGTGGCGGAGGAGGTCGTGGCCGTCGTCCAGGGCGAGCCCGTCGACCTCATCGAAACCCTCGCCGAGCGCATCGCCCAGGCCTGTCTGAAGCACGAGGGAGTACAGGAGGTCGAGGTCTGCGTCCACAAGCCGGACGCCCCGATCACCGTCCCCTTCGACGACGTGACCGTCACCATCACCCGGAGCCGAGTATGACCGCGCCCTTCATCAAGGGTCCGACCGACCCGACCGTACAGCCGGTGCCCGCCTCCGTCGTCGAGAAGGTCGACGCCGCCGACACGACCCTGTCCAACCCCAAACGGGCCGTCGTCGCCCTCGGCTCCAACCTCGGCAACCGCCTGGAGACCCTCCAGGGAGCCATCGACGCCCTGGAGGACACGCCCGGCGTCCGCGTCAAGGGCGTCTCCCCGGTCTACGAGACCGAGCCCTGGGGCGTGGACCCCGGCAGCCAGCCCGCCTACTTCAACGCCGTCGTGGTCCTCAAGACCACCCTCCCGCCGTCCTCGCTCCTGGAGCGCGCGCACGCGGTCGAGGAGGCCTTCCACCGCGTCCGCGACGAGCACTGGGGACCCCGCACCCTCGACGTCGACATCGTCTCCTACGCCGATGTCGTCTCCGACGACCCGCAGCTCACCCTCCCCCACCCCCGGGCCCATGAACGCGCCTTCGTCCTGGCGCCCTGGCACGACCTGGACCCCGAGGCCCAGCTGCCCGGCCGCGGCCCCGTCGCCGGTCTCCTCGACATCGTCACCCGTGACGGGGTGGCGCCCCGCGAGGACCTGGAACTCCGGCTGCCCGAGTAGCCGTTAAGGTCAAGACGGCCGCGAACCGGGCCGGAAGCCGGGGGAACCGAAGGGACACCGTGAGAGAGCTGCGTATCCGGGTGCTGGCCGGCGTCTTCGTCGTGGCCGGAGTCCTGTCCTGGGCGGGCGCCCGCCTGTGGAACTCGGTCGGCACGCTCCCGAGCGTCCCGCTGGCCGCCCCCATCGTCCTGGCCGTGATCGCCGTGGTCCTGCTGGCCACGGCGCTCTCGATCCGCGCCCGACTGAAGGCCCAGCGCGAGCGCCGCCCCGAAGCGAAGGGCGTCGACCCCCTCATGGCGGCCCGCGCGGTCGTCTTCGGCCACGCCAGCGCCCTGGTCGCCGCCCTCGTCGCCGGCATGTACGGCGGCACCGGAGCCTTCCTCCTGGAATCCCTGGACATCCCCGCCCGCCGCGACCAGGCCATCTACGCCGGCTTCTCCGTCCTCGCCGGCATCGGCGTCATAGCGGCCGCCCTCTTCCTGGAACGCGTCTGCAAGCTCCCGGAGGACGACGAGAACGACGGCACGGGCGTGGCACCGACGGTCTGACACCGCTCGCGCTCACCACGACTGACGGGCGAGATGCCCGTTGACGAGGAAGCCGGGGTGGGGGGCGAGTCGGTAGCTGTAGAGGGTGCCGGAAGGTTCCCCTGCGGGCCCACTGGTCGGAGATGTACACGCGCGACGCGCGACCTGGCACGGAGTTCGGTGTGAACCGTGCACCGATGATCGCTGCCATCTCCCGTAGAAACGGAACGTCGCCGCTGACCACCACCCGCGCGTCCCGGTGTGTGCGGATCCGATGGCCGTCACCGTCCACGTAGCCGTCGAGGAAGCCTGCGAACATGACGTCGTCGCACAGCACGACCCGCGGGAAGCGCTGCCGCATGTGGTGCGCGTCGCCCCCCACACACTGCCGCAGAGCGTCAGAGAGGTACGACGACACCACTCGCACGCGGAACCCCGAGACGTCCCGCTCGAGAAACCCCGAGGGCCGCGTCACCGGTTCGAGACGCGCCGACAGCCCGGTGGCCTTGGTCAGACACGCGGCGTACCGCGACGCGAAGGACTCGTCATTGACGACGAGAGACACGTAGTTCTGCGTGCGTCCGGGCGATCATGGCGCCCCGGGCGTGGACTGCGGGAACCCAGCCCTCGGTCGTTCGCAGCTCCTGCTGCGAAGCGACGGTGAAAGTCAGACGGTCGGTGACCACGTCAACGACCTCACGCGCCTTGACGGCCGAGATTCCGACGACGGTCGTCTGCACGGTCCGCGTACCGTCCAGGCTCCACCGTTTCGAGCCCACCTCGACGTCACGGGCCTGACTGCCCCCACCGACCACGCTCACCAGCTGCTTGCTCGGCAGCCAACGCTCCACCGCGATCCCCCTGATCAGCGATCACCTCACTGATCAAGGACGGTATCGGGCACCACTGACAATCGGGTCAGCGCGCCAGTATCAGACTCATCGCCTCGGACCGGGTCGTTGCATCCCGAAGCTGGCCGCGGACCGCCGATGTCGTGGTCTTGGCCCCCGGCTTGCGAATGCCGCGCACGGACATGCACATGTGCTCCGCCTCGATCACGACGATGGCGCCCCGGGCCTCGAGGATCTTCATCAGCGAGTCGGCGATCTGCGTGGTGAGTCGTTCCTGCACCTGCGGCCGCCGGGCGAAAACCTCGACTAGACGGGCGAGCTTCGACAGACCGGTGATCTTGCCGGTCTCAGCCGGGATGTAACCCACATGGGCTACACCGTGGAATGGCAACAAATGATGTTCACAGAGGGAAACGATCTCGATGTCCTTCACCAGGACCATCTCGTCGTGCCCCAGGTCGAACGTCGTCGTCAGTACGTCCTCGGGCTCCTGCCGCAGCCCTGCGAGCAGCTCCCGATACGCCCGCGCCACCCGCGCCGGCGTCTCTCGGAGGCCCTCGCGGTCCGGGTCCTCGCCGACCGCGATCAGGAGCTCGCGTACGGCGTTCTCGGCGCGCTTCTCGTCGAACTCGCCGATCTGGCCGTCGCCGTCCAGCTTCACGGGGTCGGTCATCTGCTGCCTCGTTCCTGTGTCCTTCACGGGGCGGCCTGCGGAAATGGCGAAAAGCCGCGCCCCCCAGGCTAAAACCTGGGGGGCGCGGCATCCATTCCGGGGCAGGGGGCCGCCGGGAGAGCTCAGGTCAGCTCTCGGGGCGGTCCTCCGCGGTCCGCTCGGGCGCCGGGGCGGGCTCCGCCGTCGTGGTGCTCTTCGCGGTGGAGATGGCCGGCGTCGCGCCGTTCGCCCCGTTCGTCAGGGCCAGCTCCTTGGGGGAGAGGACCGGCGGGCGGGTGGACGGCGTACGGCGGGAGGAACCCGTCCAGGCAGGTCGCGGCGGGCGCTTGACGATCGGCGCGAAGATCTCGGCGATCTCCTCCTTGCCGAGCGTCTCCTTCTCCAGCAGCTGCAGCACGAGGTTGTCGAGGACGTCGCGGTTCTCGACGAGGATCTCCCAGGCCTCGTTGTGCGCCGTCTCGATGAGCTTCTTGACCTCTTCGTCCACGAGCGCGGCGACCTCTTCCGAGTAGTCGCGCTGGTGAGACATCTCACGGCCGAGGAAGGGCTCGGTGTTGTCGCCACCGAACTTGATCGCGCCGAGACGCTCGGTCATGCCGTACTGCGTGACCATCGCGCGGGCCAGACCGGTGGCCTTCTCGATGTCGTTGGCGGCACCCGTGGTCGGGTCGTGGAAGACGAGCTCCTCGGCCGCGCGGCCGCCCAGCATGTAGGCCAGCTGGTCCAGCATCTCGTTGCGCGTGGTCGAGTACTTGTCCTCGTCCGGCAGCACCATCGTGTAGCCGAGGGCGCGGCCCCTCGACAGGATCGTGATCTTGTGGACGGGGTCGGAGTTCGGTGAGGCCGCCGCGACCAGGGCGTGTCCGCCCTCGTGGTACGCGGTGATCTTCTTCTCCTTGTCCGACATGATCCGGGTCCGCTTCTGCGGGCCCGCGACCACACGGTCGATCGCCTCGTCCAGCATGTGGTTGTCGATCAGCTTCTGGTCGCTGCGGGCCGTCAGCAGGGCGGCCTCGTTCAGGACGTTGGCCAGATCGGCACCCGTCATGCCGGGCGTGCGGCGGGCCATGGCCGACAGGTCGACGTCGGGCGCGACCGGCTTTCCCTTCTGGTGGACCTTGAGGATCTCCAGACGGCCCTGCATGTCCGGGCGGTCGACGGCGATCTGCCGGTCGAAACGGCCGGGGCGCAGCAGCGCCGGGTCGAGGATGTCGGGCCGGTTCGTCGCGGCGATGAGGATCACGCCGCCCTTGACGTCGAAGCCGTCCATCTCGACGAGGAGCTGGTTCAGGGTCTGCTCGCGCTCGTCGTGACCGCCGCCGAGGCCGGCACCGCGGTGGCGGCCGACCGCGTCGATCTCGTCGACGAAGACGATCGCCGGGGCGTTCGCCTTGGCCTGCTCGAACAGGTCACGGACTCGGGAGGCACCGACACCGACGAACATCTCGACGAAGTCGGAACCGGAGATCGAGTAGAACGGGACGCCGGCCTCGCCCGCGACGGCACGCGCGAGCAGGGTCTTGCCGGTGCCGGGAGGCCCGTAGAGCAGGACGCCCTTGGGGATCTTGGCGCCGACGGCCTGGAACTTGGCCGGCTCCTGGAGGAACTCCTTGATCTCGTGGAGCTCCTCGACGGCCTCGTCGGATCCGGCGACGTCGGAGAAGGTGGTCTTGGGGGTGTCCTTGGTGATGAGCTTCGCCTTGGACTTCCCGAAGTTCATGACCCGGGAGCCGCCGCCCTGCATCTGATTCATCAGGAACAGGAACACGACCACGATCAGTACGAAGGGCAGCAGGGAGAGCAGGATGCCGACGAACGGGTTCTGCTTGGACGGCGAAACGGTGTAGCCGTCCGGGATCTGCTTGTCCTGGTACTTGTTCTGCAGCGTGTTGGCGAGGTCCACGCCTTGGGTGCCGATGTAGCTCGCCTGGATCTTCGAGCTGTCCTCGACCTTTACGCCGTCCTTGAGCGTGACCTTGATGATCGATTCGTCACCGGTGGTCAGCTTGGCCGACTCGACCTTGTTCTGGTTGATCGCCTGGACGACCTGGCCGGTGTCCACCGTCTTGTAGCCGCCGGACGAGCCGACGACCTGCATCAACACGACCACGGCAAGGACGGCCAGCACGATCCACATGACCGGCCCACGGAAGTATCGCTTCACGTCCATCCATACGGAGCGGTGCCGCCCCGTCCCTCCTGCCATAGTGAGTTTGATAAAGACTGTTCTTCGGACGGTACCCCAGCATTGTCACCTGAAGCCGCGTGGGACGGCTGGCGATCCGCCTACGCCTGCTCCAACGGCGGGAAGCCCGCTGGGGTTCCCGATCACCGTCACGGCACTCCGGCCGGGTGTTCAGCCGCCGTACACGTGGGGCGCGAGCGTACCGACGAACGGGAGGTTGCGGTACTTCTCGGCGTAGTCGAGGCCGTATCCCACGACGAATTCGTTGGGGATGTCGAAGCCGACCCACTCCACGTCGATGGCGACCTTCGCGGCCTCGGGCTTGCGCAGCAGCGTGCACACCTTGAGGGAGGCGGGCTCGCGCGAGCCGAGGTTGGAGAGCAGCCAGGACAGGGTCAGGCCGGAGTCGATGATGTCCTCGACGATCAGGACGTGCCTGCCCTTGATGTCGGTGTCGAGGTCCTTGAGGATCCGCACGACACCGGAGGACTGGGTGCCCGCCCCGTACGAGGATACGGCCATCCAGTCCATGGTGACGGGGGTGGACAGCGCCCGCGCGAGGTCGGCCATGACCATCACCGCGCCCTTGAGGACTCCGACGATCAGCAGGTCCTTGCCCGCGTACTCCGCGTCGATCTTCGCTGCCAGCTCGGCCAGCTTGGCGTCGATCTCTTCCTTGGTGATGAGCACCTTCTCGAGGTCGGCACCCATGTCTTTCGCGTCCACCCGCATCACTTTCGGTCGTCCCACCGGCCGAGCGGCCCCTCCGCCGCCTGCGGGGAGGGGTCGTGGCTCAGCCTTGCCGAATCACCAGTCTGCCACCCTGCCGCCGGGCCACGACCTTGCCGGGGAGGTTGATGGCTCCCTGACCGCGCCATCCGGTGATCAGCCGGTCGACTTCCTCGATGTGGCGGGCGAACAGCGAGCCGGCGGGCGCACCGGCCGCGATGGCGGCCCGGCGCAGGATACGGCGGCGTACGGCGGGCGGCAGGGCGTAGAGCTTGGCGCACTCAAGGAGGCCCGCGGCGTCGCGGACGGTGGCCTCGGCCTGGCCTGCCCAGGAGTCCAGGGCGTCGGCGTCGTCGCGGGAGAGCCGGGCCGTACGGGCGAGGGCCTCGACGACGCCCTTGCCGAGGGCCTTCTCCAGGGCGGGCAGGCCCTCGTGGCGGAGCCGGGAGCGGGTGTAGGCCGGGTCGGCGTTGTGGGGGTCGTCCCAGACGGGCAGGGACTGGACCATGCAGGCCTTGCGGGCGGTCTGCCGGTCGAGTTCCAGGAAGGGGCGCCGGTAGCGGCCGCCGGCCCCCGAGACCGCGGCCATGCCGGACAGGGAGCGGATGCCGGAGCCCCGGGCGAGGCCGAGGAGGACGGTTTCGGCCTGGTCGTCGCGGGTGTGGCCGAGCAGGACCGCGGCGGCGCCGTGGCGCTCGGCGGCGGTGTCGAGCGCCGCGTAGCGGGCGTCGCGGGCGGCGGCCTCGGGTCCGCCGGTGCGGCCGACGGTGACGGCGACGGAGTCGACGGGGTCGAGGCCGAGTTCGCGCAGCCGCTGGACGACTTCCGCGGCGCGAAGGTCGGAGCCGGTCTGGAGGCCGTGGTCGACGGTGACGCCGCCGGCTCGGACGCCGAGCTTGGGGGCCTCGAAGGCGAGGGCGGAGGCGAGGGCCATGGAGTCCGCGCCGCCGGAGCACGCCACGAGCACGAGCGGCGGAGGTGGGGGTACCTCCGTGCTCGAGTGCGGCCGAGAGCCGGGGGGAGGCTCGTCCGGCGTGGAGTGCGCGTGGGCGTGCGGGACCGCGGCGGGGGCGCGGTGGTGTTCGGTGAGGAGGTCGTGGAGGACGCGGCGGACCGCCAGGCGTATCGCCGCGACCGCAGGATGGGGACCCATGTCCGGTTCCCTTCATGAAGTTTTCGGGGGGTGAGCCCGCGTGCCGGTCACGCAGAGTGTGTAGATGGTGACAGAACCGGGCCGTTCCCCGAGCATTGCACGCCTACCCCTGCCTCACGGTCCCTCGGACGGGTGATTGGAGGGGCGTTCGCCTGCCGTCGGCCGGTTTCCCTTCACGACCTTCCCGCGAAGTTCACTACTCGGCCCTGCGATGCACCCGCGCGACCCAGTCCGCCGGTTTGGCGATCTCCGACTTGGTCGGCAGGGTGTTGGGCGAGGTCCACACGCGGTTGAAGCCGTCCATGCCGACCTCGTCGACGACGGCCCGCACGAAGCGTTCGCCGTCCCGGTACTGGCGGAGCTTGGCGTCCAGGCCGAGCAGCTTGCGCAGGGCCAGGTCCAGGCGGGAGGCGCCCTTGGCGCGGCGCTGCTGGAACTTCTCGCGGATCTCCCCGACGGAGGGCACGACGGACGGGCCGACGCCGTCCATCACGAAGTCGGCGTGGCCCTCCAGCAGGGACATCACGGCCGTGAGGCGGCCGAGGATCTCGCGCTGGGCGGGGGTCTGGACGATTTCGACGAGGGAGCGGCCGCCGTCGTCCTCCTCGGCCTCGGGGCGGCCCCCGGCGAGGCTCTGGGCGGCTTCCCGGACGCGCTCCAGGACGGTCATGGGGTCGACGTCGGTCTCCTGGAGGAACGACTGGATCTCGCCCTCCAGGTGGTCCCGCAGCCAGGGCACGGCGGTGAACTGGGTGCGGTGCGTCTCCTCGTGCAGGCAGACCCAGAGCCGGAAGTCGTGCGGCTCGACGTCGAGTTCGCGCTCCACATGGACGATGTTCGGGGCGACGAGCAGGAGCCTGCCGCCACCCGGTGCGTCGGGGGAACCGCCGGAGGGGAGGTCGCCGGCGGCGGGGGCGAAGGTCTCGTACTGGCCGAGGACCCGGGAGGCCAGGAAGGACAGCAGCATGCCGAGTTCGACGCCGGTGACCTTGCCGCCGACGGCGCTCATGACCGCGCCGCCGGTGGTGGTGCCGCGCCGTTCCTGCATCTTGTCGAGCAGGGGCCGCAGGATCTCCCGGAACCCGGCGACGTTCGCCCGGATCCAGCCCGGCCGGTCGACGACGAGGACGGGGGTGTCGTGCCCCTCCTCGGTGCCCAGACGGGTGAATTCCCGGACGTGTACCTCCGAGGCCTTGGCATGCCGACGCAGCTCCGCGACGACGGCCCGGGCCTCGTCGCGACTGACCTCGGGGCCCGGCCGTACGAGCCGGGTCGCGGTCGCGACCGCGAGATTCCAGTCGACCATGCCGGTTGAAGCACCACCGATGCTCGTCATGCGTCAACCGTACGTGAGGGCCGCCCGCTCGGGCAGGGCGGCGACGACCGGAGCCCCCCGGCGGGCACGTCCCCGACGCCGGAGCGGGTGCGGGCGGCCGAGGCGCACCGAGCCGGTCCCGTCCGTCACCTGCAGCCGCACGCCGCCAGGGCCGTCGCGATCCGGTCCAGGGCCTGCTGGGACGCCGTCGGCCTGCCGGGGTCGGTGCCGGAGGCCATGAACGCGAAGGCCAGCAGGCGGCCGTCCTCGTCGACCAGGGTGCCCGCGAGGGTGTGGACGCCGGAGAGGGTGCCGGTCTTGGCGCGGACGACGCCGGACGCTCCCTCGCGGTAGCGGGTGGTCAGGGTGCCGGTGAAGCCGGCGACGGGAAGGCCGGTGAGGGCCGGGCGGAGCTCGGGGTGGGAGGGGTCGGCCGCCTTCGCGAGCAGCGCGGTGAGGAGCTCGGGGGTGAGCCGGTCGGCGCGGTCGAGGCCGCTGCCGTCCCTGAAGGCGGCTCCCTTCACGGGGAGGCTGAGCTTGCGCAACCGGGAGCCGATCGCCCGGCCGGCTCCGGCGAAGTCGGCCCGTTCGCCCGTGGCGATCGCCGTCTGGCGGGCGAGTGCCTCGGCGATGTCGTTGTCGCTGTTGGTCAGCATGCGTTCGACGAGGGCGGAGAGCGGGGGCGAGGAGACGGCCGCGAGGGACTCGGCCCGGGTCGTGGCCTTGGACGGGCCGGGCGCCGTGGTCTTGACACCGTGCGACGTCAGGAGCTCCCCGAACCGGCGGGCCGCGTCCGCCGCCGGGTCCTTCACGCGCTCGACCGGGCCCCTCACCGAGTCGTTCGTGCGGCCTTCGTCGGCCATCAGGGGGCTGACGAGTGCGAGGTTGGGGTTGTCCCCGATCGGGTGTTTTTCGTCGCCCGCGTAGAGGGTCGTGTCGTAGGAGAGCGTCACCTCGCGCACGCCCCGGTCGGCGAGCGCGGCGGCCGTCCGGGCGGCCAGGGTGCGCAGACTCGCCGAGCCTCCGGTGTCCTCCCGGGCGGTGAGCGTGGGGTCGCCGCCTCCGACCAGGACGACTTCCTTGGTGTCGGGCTCCAGCGCGGCGCGGGTGGTGAGGCGGTGGTCGGGGCCCATCGCGGACAGTGCGGCGACGGCCGTGGCGACCTTCGTCGTGGAGGCCGGGGTGAGCCCGGTGCCCGCGCCGGAGCCGAACAGGCGCCGTCCGGTGGTCACGTCCATGACCGCCGCGGCGGGCCGGGGGCCGAGGGCCGGGTCCTTGAGCAGGGGGCGCAGGGCGTCCGCGAGGGCCTTGCCGTCCGGGGCGGATTTCACGGTGCTGACGCCGCCGAGGCCGGTCAGCACGGGTCCGGCGCTGGGGGCGGGCCGGGGCCGGCCGGGTGCGCCGGGGGCGCTGCCGTGATCTGTGCCACCCGCGCGGCCCAGGGCCACTGCCCGGTCCCGCTCGGCCGTACGCTGACCCGAGGAGTCCCAGGGACCGGCGGCGGTCACCACACCGGCGGTCAGTGCGAGTCCGGCGGTGGCGGCGCCCGCTGTGTACTGCCAGGTCTTCGGCCGAGCGACCTTCGCGACCTGCGGTTTTCCGGCTCGTGCGAGCCGCGCGAGCCGTGGTTTCGTGGCTGCTGCGGCCCGGGCCAGGCGTGGTCGTACGGCATCCGCGAGCCGCACCACGTGCGGTTTCGCGGCCCGCCAAGGCCTCAGCTCTGGCACGACCACCAGCCCCTTTCGCGATCACACACCTGCGTGAGGGACACTTAACCACCAGAACTATGTGTTGATCATGGAGGAGCCACCGGTGGAGTTCGACGTCACGATCGAGATTCCGAAGGGTTCGCGCAACAAGTACGAGGTGGACCACGAGACCGGTCGTATCCGCCTGGACCGGCGACTCTTCACCTCGACCGCCTACCCGACCGACTACGGCTTCGTCGAGAACACCCTCGGCGAGGACGGCGATCCGCTGGACGCGCTCGTCATCCTCGACGAGCCGACGTTCCCGGGCTGCCTGATCCGCTGCCGCGCGATCGGCATGTTCCGCATGACGGACGAGGCCGGCGGCGACGACAAGCTGCTGTGCGTGCCGTCGACGGACCCGCGCGTGGAGCACCTGCGGGACATCCACCACGTGTCGGAGTTCGACCGCCTGGAGATCCAGCACTTCTTCGAGGTCTACAAGGACCTGGAGCCCGGCAAGTCGGTCGAGGGTGCCGACTGGGTGGGCCGCACCGACGCCGAGGCCGAGATCGAGCGGTCCTACAAGCGTTTCAAGGACCAGGGCGGTCACTGACCTCCCTCTCTTGATGCTGACGGGCCGCACGCCTGCGTGTGCGGCCCGTTCGTCCGTCTGTGCGCATACTGAGGCTGTGGGGGGTACGAGGCTGACGTGTCGTACAGGGAGCGCCAGGCAGTGACGGACGCGGAGGACCGCAAACCGAGGTCGGACGAGGCGAGGAGTGCGTTTGTCCCTCCGGCCGGGACCGGCCTCGACGGGGACATGTCGACGACGTCGGAGTTCGCGATCCCCGAGGGGCTGGCCCTGCTCAGAACGGCCGGTTCGGAGTCCGACACGACGTCCGAGTTCGCCGTGCCGCACGGGCTGGACGTCCACGCCGCGCCCTCGGGGGAGCAGGAGGGGTCGGCTTTCACCCCGCCGAGCACGTACAGCTCCAAGCACGCCCCGTCGGCCTTCACACCGCCGAGCGGGATTCCCGTGGTCAGCCTGACCAAGGACGTGCCCTGGCAGGACCGGATGCGCACGATGCTGCGCATGCCGGTGGCGGAGCGGCCGGCGCCGGAGACGACCCAGCGCGGCACCGACGAGAGCGGGCCCGCGGTGCCCCGCGTGCTCGACCTGACGCTGCGTATCGGCGAGTTGCTGCTGGCGGGCGGTGAGGGCGCCGAGGACGTGGAGGCGGCGATGTTCGCCGTGTGCCGGTCGTACGGGCTGGACCGCTGCGAGCCCAACGTCACCTTCACGCTGCTGGCGATCTCGTACCAGCCGTCCCTGGTCGACGACCCGGTCACGGCGTCGCGGACCGTGCGCCGCCGGGGCACGGACTACACGCGGCTGGCGGCCGTGTACCAGCTGGTGGACGACCTCAGTGACGACGAGACGGCGGTCTCCCTGGAGGAGGCCTACCGGCGGCTGGCGGAGATCCGCCGTAACCGGCACCCCTATCCCGGCTGGGCGCTGACGGGGGCGAGCGGGTTGCTGGCCGGCGCGGCCTCCGTGCTCGTGGGTGGCGACCTGATCGTGTTCGTCGCCGCGGCGCTGGGCGCGATGCTCGGTGACCGGCTGGCGTGGCTGTGCGCGGGGCGCGGGCTGCCGGAGTTCTACCAGTTCACGGTCGCCGCGATGCCGCCGGCCGCGATCGGGGTCGCGCTGACGATCGGCCACGTGGACGTGAAGGCCTCCGCGGTCATCACCGGTGGGCTGTTCGCGCTGCTGCCCGGGCGGGCGCTCGTGGCGGGTGTGCAGGACGGTCTGACGGGCTTCTACATCACCGCGTCCGCGCGGCTGCTGGAGGTTCTGTACTTCTTCGTCGGCATCGTCGCCGGTGTGCTGCTGGTGCTGTACTTCGGCGTGCAGCTGGGCGCGCGGCTCAACCCCGACCAGGCGCTCGGGGCCTCCGACGACCCGCTGATGATGATCGGCGCGTCGATGCTGCTGTCACTGGCGTTCGCGGTGCTGCTCCAGCAGGAACGATCCACCGTGATGTGGGTGACGCTGAACGGCGGTGTCGCGTGGATCGTGTACGGCGCGATGCACTACGTGGGGGACATCTCGCCGGTGGCGTCCACGGCGGCGGCCGCGGGGCTCGTGGGGCTGTTCGGGCAGTTGCTGTCCCGGTACCAGTTCGCCTCCGCCCTGCCCTACACGACCGCGGCGATCGGTCCCCTGCTGCCGGGTTCCGCGACGTACTTCGGGCTGCTGGCGATCGCGCAGAGCGAGGTGGACGAAGGGCTGGTGTCGCTGTCGAAGGCGGTGGCGCTCGCCATGGCCATCGCCATCGGGGTGAACCTCGGGTCCGAGATCTCCCGGATGTTCCTGAGGATCGGCTCCGCGGAGAAGCGGCGGGCCGCCAAGCGCACCAGGGGCTTCTAGCGCCGAGGAGGTCGGAGCCGGGGGGTACGTCGGCGGCCACGGGCCGGTGGGGGTGTTCGCGCAGTTCCCCGCGCCCCCCAGGACGGTCGGTTCAGTAGCCGTTGTTGTAAGGCCCCTGCTGCGTGCCGTACGGCTGCTGGTGGCCGCCCTGCTGCTGGTGGCCGTAGCCCGGGGCAGGCTGCTGGTGGCTGCCCTGCTGCTGCCCGTAGCCCGGGCTCTGCGGGTACTGGTTGTAGTACTGCTGGTCGTTGTAGCCGTTCTGGTTGCCGTAGGGCTGCTGCTGCGGCTGCTGGTGGGGCGGCTGGTCGTCCGGGGTGATGCGGCGGAGCTGGGTCGTCGCGTCGTCCATGGCGGGGGCCTGCTGCCGCTGCTCGGGGGCCTCGGCCGCCGCGCGCTTCTTCTTCGAGCGGTCGCGCAGGTACTCGATGATGATCGGGACGACGGAGAGCAGGACGATCAGGATGAGGATCGACTCGACGTTCTTCTTGATGAAGTCGATCTGGCCGAGCCAGTAACCCGCGAGGGTGACGCCGGTGCCCCAGGCGATGCCACCGATGACGTTGTACGTGAGGAACGTGCGGTACTTCATGCGGCCGGCGCCGGCCACGATGGGGGCGAAGGTGCGCACGATCGGGACGAAGCGGGCCAGGACGATCGCCTTGGGGCCGTACTTCTCCATGAACTCGTGGGCCTTGTCCAGGTTCTCCTGCTTGAAGAGCTTGGAGTTGGGACGGTTGAAGAGCTTCGGGCCCAGGAACTTGCCGATCATGTAGCCCACTTGGTCGCCGATGACGGCGGCGAGCACGATCAGCGTGCAGACCAGCCACAGCGGCTGGGTGATGTACGTGCCCTCGGCCACGAAGAGCCCGGCCGTGAACAGCAGGGAGTCACCCGGCAGGAACGCGAAGAGACCGGACTCCGCGAAGACGATGAGCAGGATGCCGGGCAGGCTGAACGTCGAGATCAGGTAGTCCGGGCTGAGCCACTCGGGGCCGAGCGCAAGCGTGGTCACGGGGATGTGGCTCCTGCTGCAGTGGGGTACGGGCGGGGGCTGGCTGCCTCAAAGTATCAACGCAGCCGTCATGGCCCAGGTTCCATGGGCGTACTCAGGATGCACTGTGCGCGGTCCCGGTCAAAGCTGTGGACCATGGGCATCGATGAGTACGGCGGCGGACAGGGCCCGGAGCCCGATGTTCTCGTCGTCACGACGAACGACGTACCCGGCTACCACGTGCGGGAGGTGCTCGGCGAGGTCTTCGGCCTGACCGTGCGCTCCAGGCATGTGGGAAGCCAGATCGGCGCCGGGCTGAAGTCGATGGTCGGCGGCGAGCTGCGCGGGCTCACCAAGACACTGGTGCAGACCCGCAACCAGGCGATGGAGCGGCTGGTCGAGCAGGCACGCGCGCGTGGCGCCAACGGCATCCTGGCGTTCCGCTTCGACGTGACGGAGGCGGCGGACGTCGGCACCGAGGTGTGCGCGTACGGCACGGCGGTGGTCCTGACCCGGGAGTAGCCGCCCGGGCCAGGACCTCTCACGCGTTGTGGCGGGCGGCGTTCGCGACGATCGCGTCCCTCAGGTGTTCGGCGAGCCCCGGGCGCATGGAGTCGTAGAACGCCTTGAAGCGCTCGTCGGCGACGTACATCTCGCCCATGCCCTGGTGGAGCTCGTACGGGCACTCGTAGAACCATCCGCAGATGTGCTGCCGGTGCTCCTCGGCCATGTCCATGGCCGCCTCGCCGGTCGGCGATTCGCCGGCGGTCATCAGGGCGTCGTAGCGCTCGCCCCAGTCGGCCACCTCGGCCTGCATGCGCTTCCAGTCCTCCTTGGTGTAGTTCGCGGCGCGGCGCTGTGACTCGGCGTACGCCTCGGTGCCGCCCCAGCGCTGCTCCGCCTCCTGCGCGTACTGCTCGGGGTCCTTGTCCCCGAAGACTTCGAACCGTTCCTCGGGGGTGAGGTCGATGCCCATCTTGCGTGCCTCCATGGCCTGCTCCACGGCCGCCGCCATCTTCCGCAGCCTCTCGATCCGGGCGGTCAGCAGTTCGTGCTGGCGGCGCAGATGCGCGCGCGGGTCCGTGTCCGGATCGTCGAGCAGGGCGGCGACCTCGTCGAGCGGGAAGCCGAGCTCCCGGTAGAACAGGATCTGCTGCAGCCGGTCGAGGTCGGCGTCGCTGTAGCGCCGGTGCCCCGCGTGGCTGCGTTCGCTCGGGACGAGCAGGCCGATGTCGTCGTAGTGGTGCAGCGTGCGCACCGTGACGCCGGCGAAGCCCGCGACCTGTCCCACGGAATGGCTCACTTCCGCGCCCTTCTTCTTCCGTCTTCTTCCGGGATCCACGATCGGGCCTCACGCCACGTGAGGTGCAAGCGTGTTGCTTACTTATCCCGTTTGTACGGTTTGATCCGTTTATCGTGTGCCCGTGGTCCAGGACTCCGAAGACCGGGCGCCCGCCGTCACCCCGTCGACCCCCGCGCGCGCCCTGCTGCCGTCGGTCCTGCCCGCCGTCGTCGTGGGCGTGATCTCCAGCCTGATCCTGGTGGGGGTGGAGGTCGCCGCCGAGCAGCTGCAGGACGTGCTGTGGGAGACCGTGCCGGACGCGCTCGGGGTCGGCCGGTACTCCGTGGCATGGATGTTCGCGGTGCTCGTCGCGACCGGCATCGCGGTCGGGCTGGTCGTGTGGAAGGTGCCGGGGCACGCGGGCCCCGATCCCGCCACCGTCGGCCTGGAGGCCCCCGTCCTGCCGCCCGTGGTGCTGCCCGGGCTGCTGCTGGCGAACGCGCTGATGCTGGCCGGCGGCCCGAGCCTCGGGCCCGAGAACCCGATCATCGCCACGAACGTCGGCCTGGCGGTCTGGCTGGGCGGCCGGTTCATCCCCCGGGCGCCGGGCCGCATCTGGCCGGCGCTGGCGGAGGCGGCGACCATCGGCGCCCTGTTCGGCACCCCGGTGGCGGCCGCCCTGGTGATCTCCGAGGTGCTGGCCCGCCAGGAGACCCGCGGCATGCTGTGGGACAGCCTCTTCGCGCCCCTGACCGCCGCGGCCGCCGGTTCCCT
This sequence comes from Streptomyces sp. NPDC013187, assembly GCF_042899705.1. Classification (NCBI taxonomy): domain Bacteria; kingdom Bacillati; phylum Actinomycetota; class Actinomycetes; order Kitasatosporales; family Streptomycetaceae; genus Streptomyces; species Streptomyces sp. NPDC013187. The sequence continues at coordinate 71,405 of NZ_JBIBAF010000019.1, forward strand.
GACCATCACCCTCCTCGACCACCCGAGCTTCGCCCTGAACCTGCCCTCCTTCGGCCGGCCGGGCTGGTCCGACCTGCTGGCGTCGGCCGTGGTCGCGGCGGTGGGCGCGCTGCTCGCCCTGTGCGCCGTGCGGGCCTTCCCGTACGTCCACGCGGCCTTCCAGCGGCTGCGGCACCCGATGCTGATCCTCCCGGCGGGCGGGGTCGTGCTCGGCGCTCTCGCGGCTGCGGGCGGCCATCTGACGCTGTTCAAGGGGCTCGACGAGATCGCCACGCTGGCGCACGACCCGGACGGCTGGTCGGCCGGGGAGTTCGCCGTCATGACGGTGGTGAAGCTGGCTGCGCTGGTCGTCGCCGCGTCCTGCGGTTTCCGTGGCGGGCGGATCTTCCCCGCCGTGTTCGTCGGTACCGCCCTCGGCCTGTGCGCGCACGCCCTGGTGTCCGGGGTGCATCCCTCGGTGGGGGTGTCCGCCGGTGTGCTCGGGGTGCTGCTGGCGATCACGAGGCAGGGCTGGATCAGCCTGTTCGTGGCCGCGGTGCTGGTCGCCGAGCCGGGGATCATCGCCCTGCTCTGCATCGCCTCGCTGCCGGCCTGGCTGCTGGTCACGGGCCGGCCGCAGATGCAGCTGCGCAGGGACGGCACGTCGGTCCACTGAAGCCCCCTGACGTCTTCACCCCCTTCAGAACTCACCCCCGGAGACACCCGATGCCGCTTCACGAAGGTCCCCGGCAAGCCGCCGAAAGCCGTCTGTCCGTCAACCCCTTCTACGGTCCCGCCAACCCGCTCGGCGACATGGCCGAGGCCCCGCCCACCCACCGGCTGCCGGAGCAGCCCATCGCACCGGCGACCGCCCACCAGCTGGTACGCGACGAGCTGATGCTCGACGGCAACGCCCGGCTGAACCTCGCCACCTTCGTCACCACCTGGATGGAACCCGAGGCCGGGCTGCTGATGGCGGAGTGCCGGGACAAGAACATGATCGACAAGGACGAGTACCCGCGCACCGCCGAGCTGGAGCGGCGCTGCGTGGCGATGCTCGCGGACCTGTGGAACGCCCCCGATCCGGCGCGTGCCGTGGGGTGTTCGACGACCGGGTCGAGCGAGGCGTGCATGCTCGCGGGGATGGCGCTGAAGCGGCGCTGGGCGAAGCGCAACGCCGACCGTTACCCGGGCGCGCGGCCCAACCTGGTGATGGGCGTGAACGTGCAGGTCTGCTGGGAGAAGTTCTGCAATTTCTGGGAGGTGGAGGCCCGGCTCGTGCCCATGGAGGGCGAGCGGTTCCACCTGGACCCGCGGACCGCGGCCGAGCGGTGCGACGAGAACACCATCGGCGTCGTCGGCGTCCTGGGCTCCACCTTCGACGGCTCCTACGAGCCGGTCGCCGACCTGTGCGCGGCACTCGACGCGCTGCAGGAGCGGACCGGACTCGACATCCCGGTGCATGTCGACGGGGCGTCAGGGGCCATGGTCGCGCCGTTTATCGACGAGGATCTGGTGTGGGACTTCCGGCTGCCGAGGGTGGCGTCGATCAACACCTCGGGGCACAAGTACGGGCTGGTCTACCCGGGTGTCGGCTGGGCGCTGTGGCGGGACGCGGAGGCCCTGCCCGAGGAGCTGGTGTTCCGGGTGAACTACCTGGGCGGCGACATGCCGACGTTCGCGCTGAACTTCTCCCGCCCGGGCGCGCAGGTCGTCGCGCAGTACTACACGTTCCTGCGGTTGGGCCGGCAGGGCTACCGGGCCGTCCAGCAGGCCGCGCGGGACGTGGCCACGGGGCTGGCCGGGCGCATCGAGGCCCTCGGCGACTTCCGGCTGCTGACCCGGGGCGACGAACTGCCGGTGTTCGCCTTCACGACGGCGCCGGAGGTCACCGCGTACGACGTCTTCGACGTCTCCCGGCGGCTGCGTGAGCACGGCTGGCTGGTGCCCGCGTACACCTTCCCGGAGAACCGTCAGGACCTGTCCGTGCTGCGGGTGGTGTGCCGCAACGGCTTCTCCGCCGACCTCGCCGATCTGCTCGCGCAGGACCTGGAGCGGCTGCTGCCGGACCTGCGGCGGCAGCCTCGCCCGCTGACCGAGGACAAGGGCGCTGCGACCGGCTTCCACCACTAGGCCGCGTCCGCACCGCCCGACGGGACGGGCGGCGCCTCAGCCGCCCGTACCCTGCCTGCCGGGGCTGGGGTCCGTCGTTCGGATCAGGTCGCAGGGAATCGACGGTGCTTGCCGAGGTCGGTGAGCGGGGCCCGGTGCGTGTAGCTGCGAGGCGGAGGAGGGGGGCGACGCGGTGGGGGCCCCTCCTCCGCCTTGCATCTGCACGCACCACGCCCCGCTCGGGTCGGCCGAGAGGCGCTGTCACTCTCGGCCGACCTGATCCAAACGACAGGCCCTAGCGGCTCAGCCGCGCGAACCTCCGTACCGCCAGCGGGAAGAACACCGCCAGCAGGGCCAGGGGCCAGACGACCGCGGCCCATGCGTGCCCGGACTCCGTGCCGGGCACGCCGAACAGGTCCCGTACGGCCGTGGCCGTGTGGGACATCGGGTTCCACTCGACGACCGTGCCCAGCCAGCCGGGCATGGAGCCGGGCGTGGCCAGCGCGTTGGAGAGGAAGCCGACCGGCCAGACCAGGATCTGCACGGCCTGGACCATCTCCGGCTTCCCGGCGACCAGCGCCAGGTGGATGCCGATCCACAGCATGGCGAACCGGAACAGGAGCAGCAGGCCCACGGCTGCGAGGAGGGCCGCCGGGCCGCCGCCGGGCCGCCAGCCGAGCGCGGCGCCCACGCCGATGAGCACCAACAGGCCCGTCGCCGACTGGAGCATGTCGGCGGCCGAACGGCCCACCAGCACCGCCCCGTCGGCCATCGGCATCGATCGGAAGCGGTCGATCACACCCTTGTTCAGGTCCTGCGTGACGGCGAGCATCGTGCCCTCCAGGCCGAAGGCCATGGTGAGCGTGAGCATGCCGGGGATCAGGTAGTCACGGTACTCGCCGCTCACCCCGCGGCCGCCGCCGACGAGGTAGCCGAACATCAGCAGCAGCATCACCGGGAAGACAAGGTTGACGACCAGCTGCACCGGCTGCCGTCCCCAGCGGGCGAGTTCCCGGCGGGTCATGGTCCAGGAGTCGGTCAGGGCGTGCGCGGTCACGCGGTCTCCTTCACTCGGCGGTCGTCTCCGGTGAGGTGCAGGAACACCTCGTCCAGCGTCGGGCGGCGCAGGGCGACGTCCTCCGCCTCGATCCCGGCCTCCCGAAGGGCCCGTACGACCCCGGAGAGCGCCTCCATGCGGTCGGTGACCGGAGCGCTCAGCAGCCGGCGGTCGGCGTCGACGCTGATCCGGGTCAGCGGCAACAGCGCGACGGCGGCCCCCAGTTGACCCGCGTCGCGCAGGACCACGTCGATGCGGTCGCCGCCCGTCTCGGCCTTCAGTTCGTCCGCCGTGCCCTCGGCGATGACCCGTCCGGCGGCGACGACCGAGATGCGGTCGGCGAGCTGGTCGGCCTCCTCCAGGTACTGGGTGGTGAGCAGGACGGTCGTGCCGCCGCCGACCAGGGAACGGACGGACGACCACACCTCGGCACGGCCGCGTGGATCCAGACCGGTGGTGGGCTCGTCCAGGAACAGCACCTCCGGCTCGGTGATCAGGGACGCGGCGAGGTCCAGGCGGCGCCGCATGCCGCCGCTGTACTGCCGCACCGCCTTGCGGCCGGTGTCGGCCAGGTCGAAACGCTCCAGGAGTTCGTCCGCACGCGCGCGTGCCCGCCGCGCGCCCAGGTGGTGCAGCCGGCCGAACAGCTCCAGGTTCTGCCGTCCGCCGAGCTCCTCGTCGAGTGCGGCGTGCTGGCCGAGCAGGCCGATGCGCAGCCGCACGGCGTAGGCCTCGCGCACCACGTCGTGCCCTGCCACCTCGATCCGGCCCGCGTCGGGTCGCAGCAGGGTGGACAGGACCCTCACCAGGGTGGTCTTGCCGGCTCCGTTCGGGCCGAGCACTCCGTGCACCGTGCCGCGCGCGACCGTGAGGTCGAGCCCGTTCAGCGCCTTCTTGTCGCCGTACGTCTTCTCCGCGCCTTCGACGGTGATCGCCGCGTCGGCCACTGAGCCTCCCCATCTAGTCAAAGTTGACTACAGGCTCGAAGGTATCCCCGCCCGAGCCATTCGTCAAACTTGATTAGTGGTCGTCCCCGGGGTGCCGCTCCCCCGTCGCGTACGGGTTCTCCTCGCCGTCGGCCAGGACGCCGACGAACGGGTCGCCCTCGTCGGCGAAGGTGTAGGCGCCGCCCTCGATGCGCTCGATGAGACCGCGGGTCCACTCGGCCTCGGAGTCGGCCGTGTGGACCCACATGTTCATGATCTCGCCGATGTGCCCGAGCTGCCCTGGGCCCTCCTCGGGCACGTAGTGCTCCAGGACGGAGGTCCGCCACTGCTCGATCCGCAGGGTCCGCTCCTTCAGCAGCGCGACCGCCTCGGCGCGCGGCAGGTCGACGATGAAGCCGACGGCCGCCGTCTTCACGTCCGCGCGCTGGTCGTAGGTGACCAGCGCCTCCCGCAGCAGCCGGAAGTACTCCTCGCTGCCCTGCCCGGTGATCTCGTACTCCGTGCGCGGCGGACCGCCGGCCGTCGACGGGGCGATCTCGTGCGCGTGCAGCAGCCCCTGCTTCGCCATCTGCTTCAGCGCGTGGTAGATCGAGCCGGGCTTGGCGGTGGACCACTCGTGCGCGCCCCAGTACTCCAGGTCGTTGCGCACCTGGTAGCCGTGGGCCCGCCCGTGCATACGGACCGCGCCGAGCACGAGGAGGCGGATCGTTGACATGCGGCCAAGGCTATGCCTCGGCCACCACCCGCTGTTCCTCGGCCACCAGCTCGAATGCCGTCCGGCCGTCGAGCGACTCGCGGATGACGTCGGCGTGACCGGCGTGCCGGGCCGTCTCACGGATGAGGTGGAGACAGAGCCAGCGGTGCGAGACCCGGCCGTCCGGCGGGAACCAGGGCTGGGCGGGCAGCGCGAAGGTGTCGTCGAGGCTCGGCACCGAGCGGATGTACGCCTCCGTCTCGGCGGCGACCTTCTCCCAGTAGGCCAGCTGCGACGCGACCGTCTCGCCCTCGACCAGCCGGAAGCACTCGTGCCAGTTGCTCTGGTCCCGCACGACGGCCGGCGGCTCGCCCTTGGCCAGGGAGACCCACATCTGCTCGACCTCGGCGACGTGCTTGACCAGCCCGGCGAGGGACAGCTCACTGGCACTCGGCCGCGACGAGGCCTGCTCGTCCGTCAGCCCGAGCACCGCCCGGCGGACGCCGCCGCGCTGCTCGGCGATGAAGGACAGGAGCGCCCCGCGCTCGTCGCCGTATGCCTCAGCCGGAACGTGCATGACCATGACCGCCGCCTTTCGCCAGGCCCGGGGGCCTCTCCCCCTGACACCGACAAAGCTACGGACCCTTGCGGTCAGGTTCTGTCCGCAAGGGACCGGGCGCCGACGACTTCTAGAACGGGAAGCCGCTCCGGCCGTGCTGCACCGAGATCCACTTGGTCGTGGTGAACGAGTCCAGCATCGTGTCGCCGTTGAGCCGGCCGATGCCCGAGTGCTTCTCGCCGCCGAACGGGACGATCGGCTCGTCGTGGACCGTGCCGTCGTTCACGTGGAACATGCCCGTGTCGATCTGCTTGGCGAAGGCGACCCCGCGCTCGATGTTCCCGGTGTGGACGGCACCGCTCAGCCCGTAGGGCGTGTCGTTGACGAGCCGTACGGCCTCCTCCTCGCCGTCGAACGGGACGAGGAAGGCGACCGGCCCGAAGACCTCCTGCTTGAGCAGCGCCGAGTCGGCGGGGAGATCCGTCAGCACGGACGGCTCGACGAGGTTGTCGGTCCGTCCGCCGCGCACCAGGGCCGTGGCGCCCTCGGCGAGCGCCTGCTCGACGACGCCGGAGACGGCGTCCGCCTGCGAGGAGTTGATGACCGGGCCGATGACGGTCTCCGGGTCGCGCGGGTCGCCCGCCTTGAGGGTCCTGACCTTGGCGACGAACTTCTCGGTGAACTCGTCCGCGACCGACCGGTCGACGAGGACGCGGTTGGCGGCCATGCAGACCTGGCCCTGGTGGACGTACCGGCTGAAGACGGCCGCGTCGACCGCGTAGTCGATGTCGGCGTCGTCGAGCACCACCAGCGCGCTGTTGCCGCCCAGTTCGAGCACGGAGCGCTTGAACAGCCGGGCGCAGACGGTCGCCACGTGCCGGCCGACCGCGTCGGAGCCGGTGAAGGAGATGACCTTGGGGACCGGATGCTCGAGGAAGGCGTCGCCGATCTCCGCGATGTCGGTGATGACGACGTTGAGCAGACCACCGGGCAACCCGGCGTCCTCGAAGATCTTCGCGACCAGGGAGCCGCCGACGATCGGCGTGTTCTGGTGCGGCTTGAGCACCACGGCGTTGCCGAGCGCGAGCGCCGGGGCGACGGACTTGATCGACAGCAGGAACGGGAAGTTGAAGGGGCTGATCACACCCACGACCCCGACCGGCACGCGGTAGACGCGGTTCTCCTTGCCGTCCACCGGCGAGGGGATGATCCGTCCCTCGGGAGCCAGCGCCAGATGGACCGCCTCGCGCAGGAACTCCTTGGCGAGGTGCAGCTCGAAGGCGGCCTTCAGACGCGTGCCGCCGAGCTCGGCGATGATGGCCTCGGAGATCTCGGCCTCGCGCTCCTCGATCAGGCGCAGCGCCTTCTCGAAGACCGCCCGGCGGGCGTAGGGGTTGGTCGCGGCCCACTGCTTCTGGGCGCGGGCCGCCGCCCGGTACGCCTGATCGACCTCGTCGACCGTGGCTATGGTGATCGACGCGAGCTTCTCGTCGTCGTACGGGTTGAAGTCGATGATGTCCCAGGAACCGGTACCCGGGCGCCACTCACCGTCGATGTACTGCTGTGCGAGGTCGGTGAAGTAGGACGACGACATGTGTGATCCCTCGATCCCTGGAAGATCTCCGATCGCGCCATCACGATCTGATCACACGTCATCGTACTGATGTTTCAGGTGAGTTGGAGGATTACTTCAGGAGAGCTGGAGGAGGCCCCGCAGTAGGTCCCGGCTCTCCGAGGGGCCCGGGCTGTCGCTCTGGAGCTCCTTGAGCGCCTTCTCGTACTGGGCGACGTCCTCGACCTTGTCCAGGTACAGCGCGCTGGTGAGCTGCTCCAGGTAGACGACGTCCGACAGGTCGGACTCCGGGAAGCTGAGGATCGTGAACGCGCCACTTTCGCCGGAGTGGCCACCGAGGCTGAACGGCACCACCTGGAGCCGGACGTTGGGCCGCTCGGAGATCTCGATGAGGTGCTGGAGCTGGCCCCGCATCACCTCGCGGTCCCCGTACGGGCGGCGCAGGGCGGCCTCGTCGAGGATGATGTGGAAGTCGGGTGCGCGCTCGTCGAAGAGGTACTTCTGCCGCTCCAGCCGCAGCGCCACGCGGCGTTCGACGTCGGCCTCGCTCGCCCCCTGCATGCCCCGCCGGACCACCGCGTGGGCGTACGCCTCGGTCTGCAGCAGACCGTGCACGAACTGCACCTCGTACGCCCGGATCAGTGAGGCGGCGCCCTCCAGGCCGACGTAGGTCGGGAACCAGCTGGGCAGCACGTCCGAGTAACTGTGCCACCACCCGGCGACGTTGGCCTCCTTGGCCAGGGACAGCAGGGAGGAGCGCTCCTGCTCGTCGGTGATGCCGTACAGGGTGAGGAGGTCCTCGACGTCTCTGGTCTTGAAGCTCACCCGGCCCAGCTCCATCCGGCTGATCTTCGACTCGGAGGCGCGGATCGAATAGCCCGCCGCCTCGCGCGTGATGCCCCGCGCCTCACGCAGTCGCCTGAGTTGTGATCCGAGCAGCATGCGCCGCACCACCGATCCCGGCTCTCCCGCGCTCACGTTCGCCAGCCTCCCCAACGTCTTCAGGGGCCGCAGTCTGCCACTAAAACACTCCGAGCAGTACTCGTCCGGTTACGGAAACGGAATCGAGTCGGTCGACGCTCGCGCGCGGGAGCAAGAAGAAGGCAAGTGAACGGCCAAAGAGCGACGCGAAGATGACGGAAAAATTTCCCAACAACCGGTACGGGACATCTCATTCCGGTCACGTGCACGTGCATCTGCCCTTGCATCTGCTGTACGCATCCGAAACCATGGTCCCGCACCACCGCCGCATCGCACCGACCGCGAATTCCCGGGAGTGCCTCGCATGGGGACGAATGGATCGACCATGCTCGAGCCGTTACGGCAGGGCCTTCCTCCGCTGGATCCCGCGGCCGTGTCGGACGCCGCCTCCTGCGCCCTTCCCGCCCGCTACGAAGCGGTGCGCGAGGCCCGGCGGTTCACTCGCAGAACCCTCGACCAGTGGGACATGGGCGAGCGGTTCGACGACGTCTGCCTGGTGGTCTCGGAACTCGTCACCAACGCGCTGCGGCACGGGCTGCCGACGGGCAACGCGTGCACCGGCGACCGCGAACCCCCCGTGCGGCTGCACCTGATGCGGTGGGCCGAGCGGCTGGTGTGCGCGGTACGGGATCCCAGTCACGACAGTCCGGTCGCCCGGGAGACCGACGACTTCTCGGCCGAGTCGGGACGCGGGCTGTTCCTCGTCGACTCCTTCAGCGACAGCTGGGGCTGGCACCCGCTCGCGGGCGCGCTCGACGGCAAGGTGGTCTGGGCGCTGTTCCGGCTGCCGCACGCCGGTTCACGACCCGGCGGAGAGTGAGAGACCGCGGCGCATTCTGGCGTCGCGGTTCTACGCGCGTCACCGCGCGTTGAGGGCGGATCGCCCCGATTTCGCCCCGGGCTGCCGCGGCTTCAGCCGCCGACCAGGTGGTCGAACTCGCCATCCTTCACGCCGAGCAGCATCGCCTCGATCTCCGCACGGGTGTAGACCAGTGCGGGACCGTCGGGGAAGCGCGAGTTGCGCACGGCCACGTCACCGCCCGGCAGTCGGGCGAACTCCACGCACGAGCCCTGCGAGTTGCTGTGCCGACTCTTCTGCCAGGCCACACCGCGCAGTCCGGCGGCCGCCATACCGTTGTACACGTCGTGGTCCACAGGTCGCTCCCCGGTGGTGCACTGGCTGGTGTGGCCATTGGTGCAGTGGTCAACTGACCCGGATCATAGCCCTGTTCATGTGCAGATGCATGGGCAGATGCACGTGCACGCGGGGTGCTCCTGCGGTTACAGCTTTGACGACCGCTTGACCCGAAGCTCTCGACTGTTTGACGGCTCGTCCCCACGTCTCGTTCCCTGCGGCCTGCGCCGAAGTGGCCCGGTTCGGGGAGGTCCGATGGAGGCGGAGCATCCGCTCGGCGGCGGGTCGAGGCGGCGGCGCGGGGGCCGCACCGGAGAAGCGGGAGCTGAAGCGCACGGCTGAGCGAAGGGCGTTCGACTGGCCGACCCGCATCCGGAAGGCGTCCATGGCCTGCGAGGACGGGGAGAAATGGGCCGGTCGCAGGAGACCGGGGTCGTCCTGGTGGCCGGTGCCCGGCTCGGACCATCGCCGGACACCCGCTCGGCTCGCGGCCCCGCCCACCCACGCGTACTGCGCCCGGCAGCACCCCGGCACGGCTCGCGGGAACGCCACCGGGTGTCCGGCCGGACCGGCGTCCGGCCCGGTCCCAGCGGCCTTCGGCCCGGTCCAGACGGCCCGCCGCGGGCCGCGGCACCGGACGGCCGGCGGCGGACTACGACCCGGTCGAGCCACGGGCAAAAGGTCCCCCACCCGTCAAGCACGGGGAACCTCACCCGGGCCCGACGGGCTCGGCGTCAGCGGCCGGCGTACGGCAGGAGCGCCATCTCGCGCGCGTTCTTGATGGCCCTGGCCAGCTGCCGCTGCTGCTGGGACGACACCCGGGTGACGCGGCGGCTGCGGATCTTGCCGCGGTCGGAGATGAACTTCCGCAGCAGGTCGGTGTCCTTGTAGTCGATGTACGTGATCCCGGCCTGGTACAGAGGGTTGGGCCGGTCCTTGGCGGGCTTGCGGTCGGGCTTGCGGGGCATGGCGGGTCAGACCTCCAGGAGGGTGTCGAAGGCGTGCGGCAGGCGCTGCCAGGCGTCGGGGCCGGCGGCGTACTCGGCGTTCGTCAGCAGGCAGGACTCCAGCAGTCGCTCCAGGCCGTCCCGGTCGAGGCCGGGCGAGGTGAAGACCAGGTGCTGGCCGCGGTCCCCGTGCTCGGGATGCCAGTCCAGCGCGGCGGCGGCACGGCGCACCGGCGGGACCATCTCCCAGGCCGCGTCCGGGAGGGACGCCAGCCACGGGCCCGCGCTCTCCACGCACAGGGCGCCGCCCGCCGCGTCCCAGTGGAACAGCGTGTCGGGCTTGTCGGCGAGCCAGAACCGGCCCCGGCTGCGGGCGGCCGCACAGGTGAGGTCCTCCAGCGCGGCGTACAGCCGCTCCGGGTGGAAGGGGCGGCGCCGGTGCCACACCAGGGTGGACACGCCGTGCGCGTCGGCCTCGGCCGGGAGCAGCGCGCAGGCCGGGTGCTGGGCGGCGGCGGCCGCCTCGACGTCGAAGCCGGCCAGGGCGGCCTCGGCCAGTGGCGAGAGCGGAGGCCTGCGCGGGGTCGGCACGGTCAGGCCGTCGTCGGCCCGGTCCGCGGGGGCTCCCTGCCCGACGGGGGCCAAGCGGGCCGTCGGGTGCAGCTGCGCCAGCAGCTCGCGGTCCTCGTCGTCGGCCTCCGGGGAGTCGGCGACGGCGAGGACGGGGGCGTACTCCAGCTGGCGCGCGAAGGTGTCGGCGATCGTGCGCTGGTCGGTCGCGGCGGCGGCGAGACCGGCGTCGGCCAGGTCGTCGCCGTTGCCGAGGTAGGGCAGGACCAGGGCCGGGTCGACGGCGGTGATCACGCCGGTGACGGTGAGCCCGCCCGCCGTGACGACCTCGGCCATGGCCTTGGGCTCGACGGAGTCCCACAGCTCGACGACGGCCAGCCGGGTGGATCCGGCGTCCCGCAGCCGCTCCAGCTCGGGCACCAGGTCCTCTCGCAGGGCGCAGCACGCGCAGTCGTTGACGAGCGGTGCCTCCCCCGCGTCGAGGACCCCGGAGGCGTCCCGGATGGTCCGTACGACCGTGCCCGCGGCGGCCGTCGCCAGGTCGTGGTGGAGCACGACGCTGCCGGGCACGTCGGCGAGCAGCCGCGCGACGGCCGCCCTGCGGGCGTCGGCATGCAGCCCGCCGACGATCACGACGGGGAGCCCAGGGGGGACAGCCACGGGATCAGCCCTTCTTTCCGTACCGGCGCTCGAAGCGCTCCACGCGGCCGGCGGTGTCCAGGACGCGGGCGGTGCCGGTGTAGAAGGGGTGGCTGACGTCGGAGATCTCGACGTCGACGACCGGGTAGGTGTTGCCGTCCTCCCACTCGACGGTCTTCTCGCCCGCCGTGGCGGACAGAGTCGAGCGGGTGAGGAAGGCGTAGTTGGCGGCACGGTCGCGGAAGACGACGGGGCCGTACTCCGGGTGGATTCCCTGGCGCATGGTCAGCGCTCCTCTCGGAAGTCGACGTGGCGGCCGACGACCGGATCGAACTTGCGCAGAGTCATGCGGTCCGGGTCGTTGCGGCGGTTCTTGCGGGTCACGTAGGTGAAGCCGGTCCCGGCGGTGGACCGGAGCTTGATGACCGGACGGAGTTCGTTGCGTGCCATGCCGCTATGATACTGAAAATGAAATCCATTTCCACAACTTGAGGCAGAGAGGTACGTCACCACCCATGTCCGCGCACTGCATGCTGACCGGCACACAGCCGGGCTTCGGCAACCGCATCTCCCACTCCCACCGGCGTACGCCCCGCCGGTTCGACCCCAACATCCAGTCCAAGCGCTACTGGCTGCCGAGCGAGGGCCGGTACGTCCGGCTCCGGCTCAGCACCAAGGGCATCAAGACCGTCGACACGATCGGGATCGAGGCGGCCGTCGCCCGGATCCGCGCCCGGGGAGTGAGGATCTGATGGCGAAGAAGAGCAAGATCGCGAAGAACGACCGGCGGCAGGAGATCGTCGCGCGGTACGCCGCCCGGCGGGCGGAGCTGAAGGAGATCGTCCGGCGGCCGTCGTCGACTCCGGCCGAACGGCTCGCCGCACAGGCGGAGCTGCGCAGGCAGCCGCGCGACGCGAGTGCCACGCGCGTACGCAACCGCGACCAGGTGGACGGCCGGCCGCGCGGCTACTTCCGGGCGTTCGGGCTGTCCCGGGTGAGTCTGCGGGAGCAGGCGCACGCGGGGTATCTGCCCGGCGTGCGCAAGTCGTCCTGGTAAGGGGCGTTCGCAAGGGCTCTTGACGGGCCCTGGTAGCTTGCTGCGATCGTTCCGGCCACGGGGCCGGCCGGTGCCGTCCGGGCCGGTCGGCCGGCTACAGCTTGGGGGCTTGCAGTGACTTCGGTGATCTTCTCGCGCCGCTCCGGCGCCGTGCGCGTCGCTGCGGCGGCCGCGGGGCTGACGGGCGCGCTCGTGCTGAGCGCCTGCAGCAGCGGCGGCGACTCGGGCGACGACTCGGCCTCCAGCCCGGCCCCGTCCGCCTCGGCGTCCACCGGCACGGGCGGCGACTCCGGGTCCGGCTCCGGCTCCGGTTCCGGTTCCGGTTCCGGGGAGTCGGCCGGTGGCGCGCTGGCGGGCAGCTGGCTCGCGACGACCGGCGGCAAGGCCGTGGCCCTGGTGATCACCGGCAAGCAGGCCGCGCTGTTCGGCACCGGTGGGAACGTGTGCAGCGGCACGGCGGACGAGGAGTCCGGCATGCGGATGATCCGCCTGAAGTGCACGGACGGCTCCAAGGACCGGGCGACCGGCATGGTCGACTCGGTGAACGGGAGCAGTCTGAAGGTCACCTGGGAGGGCGGCCTGGGCACGGAGACCTACCGGAAGGCCGAGGGCGGCAAGCTCCCGACGGGGCTGCCGACGGCGAGCCTCGGCTGACCCCTGCCTCCTTCACGGACGGGCCGCGAACGCCTCATGGGCGCTGCGGCCCGTTCGGCGTCGGCATCCGGTCCGGGCGGCCTCGGCATCCGGCCGGGGGCGCCCGCCCGTCCGACGTTCGGGGGAATCGTAGGGGGTGCTTGCCCCAGCGGCAGTCGCGTGCGTGATGATCCAGGGGCCCGATGCCGCTTTCGCACGTCCAGAGGACCTCATGCGCACCTACCCCCTCACCCTGGCCGCCGCCCTCGCCGCTACGGTCCTGCTGACCGGCTGCAGCAGCGACACGTCCGGTGGCGACGACGTCAAGAACGCGGACCGGCCGAGCGATTCGGCGTGCGCGCTCGGCGACATGGGCGTGGAGGTCGGCGCCGGCGCCGCCCCGGCCGCGGGGGACACCGGCACCGTCACCGTCACGCTCACCAACAAGGGCCCGCGGTGCACGCTGAAGGGCTTCCCCGGCGTGGACCTGCTGGCCGACGACAAGACGACCTCCGTCTCCCCGGACGAGGGCGCGAAGGCCCAGTCGCTGACCCTCGGGAAGGGCGGCACCACGTCCTTCACCATCACCTACGTCCGGGGCGAGGCGGGCTCCGCGCAGAGCCTCGCCGTGCGCAAGGCGTCCTTCACCCTGCCCGGCGACACCAAGACCGCGCACGAACTGGCGTGGTCGTACGGCGCCGTCGACTGGAGGGATGACCAGAAGCCCTCGGTGAGCGGCTTCGAGACGTCGGGCGACTGACGGCACTGACGGCAGATCAGCGCAGCCGCGGCCGGAGCCCTGACGGCAGATCAGCGCAGGCGCGGCCGGAGCCCTGACGGCAGATCAGCGTTCAGCGGCGGCCGGAGCCCCTGTCGGCAGGTCAGCGCAGCGGTGGCCGGTGCCGGACCTGGGCCCGGTCCGCCGCCTGCGCGCCCTGCGTCCAGCCCTCCGCGTCGCGCACCCCGCGCAGCCGGGTCGTGGTCGTCTCCGGGAACATCCGGTCCAGCCGCCCGGCGACGGCGACCTCGCGGGAGGCGAGGACCGGCAGCAGGTCGTCGGTCACCTGCGTCTCGGCGGCTGCCGCCAGCCGGGTGCCGATGCGGTGGGCGTAGGCCGCGAGGAACGACTGCCGGAACGTCTTGGTGCGCTTGCGGCCACCGGCCCTCTGCACGGCCTCCGCCCTGGTCATCGCGGCCGTGGCCTGCACCAGGAGTGAGGTGTGGAGGAGTTCGACCGCCTCCAGGTCGGTCTCGAAGCCGACGACGGTGGAGAAGCCGAGGGGTTCGTTCCACACCGCGCGGCAGTGGTTGGCGTGGGCTACGGCGTCCAGCAGCACCGCCTTGGCCTGTTCGTACGGCGGCTCGACTCCGATCCGGCAGGCCCCGGGTGTGTCCGGGGAGGGTGCCCGCGCCGCGAGCAGCGCCTCGTCGACACTGTGCCGGGCCATCAGCTCCTGCGCCTTGGCGCTGAGCGCCTCCGCCTCCTCGGGGAACCCGGTGGCCTCGGCCTTGGCGAGCAGGGCACGGATGCGGGTGAGCATCCGCGACTCGCCCCTGGCCTCCCCGGGCGCCGCCCCGGGCGTCTCGTCGAGGGCCTCCAGGGACGGCAGCCGCAGCAGCAGGCGGTACAGCTCCAGCACGGCCGTGGCACAGGAGAAGCGGTCGGTGCGGGGCGGGGCGTCGGCCGGGAGATCCGCGAGCTGCCCGTTCCAGCGGCGGCCCCGGGGGCGGTCGCCGGGCGCCTGTGCGCGGATCAGCGCGGCCACGAGGAGCACGTGGACATCGTCCAGCTCGCGCCGGACGATCCGCACCACGTCGGCCGGCTGCCAGCCGCGCCGCCAGGCCGCCGCCACGAACTCCTGTCCGCGACGGTCGAGTTCACGGTCCGCCGCCGGGTCGGAGGCGAGCAGGGAGGCGCCGGCGTCGAGGGCCGCCTCGCCGGTCTCGTAGAGGGCCGCTGCGAACGCGCGGTCGACGGTGCTGGACGTACTCACGGGCCGATGGTGCCACGCCGTCATGTCCGGCCCGGAACCCGAGGCCGACTGTCAACCTGCGGTTGACAGTCGAGAGGGCGCAACCTACGGTTGACACATGACGAACCCCGACACCACGTCATCCATCCGTCTCGACGACCTCATCGCGGCCATCAAGAAGGTCCACGAGGAGCCGCTCGACCAGCTCCAGGACGCCGTGATCGCCGCGGACCACCTGGGCGACGTGGCCGACCACCTGATCGGCCACTTCGTCGACCAGGCCCGGCGCTCCGGCGCCTCCTGGACCGACATCGGCAAGAGCATGGGCGTCACCCGGCAGGCCGCGCAGAAGCGGTTCGTGCCCAAGGAGTCGGCCGACCTCGATCCGAGCCAGGGCTTCAACCGGTACACGCCGCGCGCCCGCAGCGTGGTGATGGCGGCGCACAACGCGTCCAAGGCCGCGCACAACGCCGAGGGCCTGCCCGAACACCTCGTCCTCGGACTGCTGGCCGAACCGGAGGGACTCGCCGTGAAGGCGGTCGTCGAGCAGGGGGTGTCCCTCGACGCGGTCCGCGCGGCGGCCACGGCGGCGCTCCCACCCGCCGTCGAGAACGCCCCGGAGCTCGTGCCGTACGGCCCGGCCGCCAAGAAGGTCCTGGAGCTCACCTTCCGCGAGGCCCTGCGTCTCGGCCACAACTACATCGGCACCGAGCACATCCTGCTCGCCCTGCTGGAGCACGAGAACGGCCAAGGGGTCCTCAGCGGCCTGGGCATCGGCAAGGAGCGGACCGAGCGGTTCGTGGCCGAGGCCCTGGAGAAGATCGTGCAGGCGCAGAAGGACATGCCGGACGAGTCCTGAGGCACGTCGGCGACAGAGGGCGTTGTCAGACCCCCCTGTCACACTCACCGCATGGCCGACCGATGGGCGCTCGCCCCGGCCGAGGACGGTGGCGTGGACGTCGCCCCCCTCGGCCCGGACGGGCTGCCCGCCGGACCGGTGCGGCGGGAGGCGGATCCCGCCGAGGCCGTGCGGAGCCGTCCCGGCGTCACGCGGTGGGTGTGGCGGTCCACCGCCGAGGTCTACCCGCGCCTGCTCGCCACGGGGGTGCGAGTCGAGCGGTGCTACGACATCGAGGCCGCCGAGACACTCCTCCTCGGCCACGAGGGGCGGTACGGGGAACCACGCTCGGCCGCGGCCGCCCTGGCCCGGCTGCGCGGCGGCCCCGTACCGCCCGATCCGCCGCAGCGGTCCGCGCAACCGGGCTCCCAGTCCTCCCTGTTCGAACCTCAGGGCGTCCACCTGCCCCTGGCGGACCTCCTCGCGGTCTATGCCGAGCAGCAGCGGCGGCACGACAGCGCCGAGCGCCCCGACCGCATGCGGCTGCTCACGGCCGCCGAGTCGGCGGGCATGCTGGTGGCGGCCGAGATGAACCGCGCCGGGCTGCCCTGGAGCGCCGAGGTGCACCGCACGCTGCTGCACGACCTGCTGGGCGAGCGGTACGCGGGCGGCGGCGAGCCACGCCGTCTGGCCGAGCTGGCCGAGGAGGTGTCCACCGCGTTCGGCCGCCGGGTCCGCCCCGACCTGCCCGCCGACGTGGTCAAGGCCTTCGCGCAGGCCGGCATCAAGGTCTCCTCGACTCGTAGGTGGGAGATCGAGACGGTCGACCATCCCGCCGTGAAACCCCTGCTGGAGTACAAGAAGCTGTACCGCATCTGGGTCGCCCACGGCTGGTCCTGGCTGCAGGACTGGGTCCGCGAGGGCCGCTTCCGGCCCGAGTTCCTGGCGGGCGGGACGGTGACCGGCCGCTGGGTCACCAACGGCGGGGGCGGGCTCCAGATCCCCAAGGTGATCCGGCGGGCCGTGGTCGCCGACCCCGGCTGGCGGCTCGTCGTCGCCGACGCCGACCAGATGGAACCGCGCGTCCTCGCCGCGATCTCCCGCGACCCGGGCCTGATGGAGGTGGCCGGGCGGGAGAGCGACCTGTACCAGTCGGTCTCCGACCGGGCCTTCTCCGGCGACCGCTCCCAGGCCAAACTCGCCGTGCTCGGCGCGGTCTACGGCCAGACCTCCGGCGACGGCCTGAAGAACCTCGCGGCCCTCAGACGCCGGTTCCCCATAGCCGTTGCGTACGTCGACGACGCGGCCCGGGCCGGTGAGGAGGGCCGGCTCGTGCGGACCTGGCTCGGCCGGACCTGCCCGCCGGCGGCCCGGGGGACGGACGACGCGACGGAGGAAGCGGGCATCCCGGCCGCCGAGGCGGACCAGTCCGACGACAGCACCGCGTGGGTGCCCGGCTACGCCTCCACCAACGCCCGCGCCCGCGGCCGCTTCGCCCGCAACTTCGTCGTCCAGGGCAGCGCCGCCGACTGGGCGCTGCTGCTGCTCGCCGCGCTGCGCAGGACCTGCGCGGAGCTGGCGGCCGAGCTGGTCTTCTTCCAGCACGACGAGGTGATCGTGCACTGCCCCGCGGAGGAGGCCGAGGCGGTCGTGGCGGCGATCCGCGAGGCGGCGGCTCTGGCCGGGCGACTGACCTTCGGCGAGACCCCGGTGCGGTTTCCGTTCACGACGGCCGTGGTGGAGTGCTACGCGGACGCCAAGTGATCATCCGCTGCTGGACGGCTGGGCTGGCGCACCGAGGCGGGTCGGGCACCGACGCGGGTCGGGCACCGAGGCGGGTCGGGCACCGAGGCGGGTCTGCGCCGACGCGGGGGCACCGAGGCGGGTCTGCGCCGAGGCGGGTCGGGCACCGAGGCGGGTCGGGCACCGAGGCGGGTCGGGCACCGACGCGGGTCGGGCACCGACGCGGGTCGGGCACCGACGCGGGTCGGGCACCGACGCGGGTCGGGCACCGAGGCGGGTCGGGCGCCGACGCGGAGCCCCGGAGTGCGCGCAGCGGGCCGCGGTGCTTCAGGCAGCGGCGGATCCAGGAGGGACGTCGTCCTGGTCGAGGCCGGGTCCCACGGTCGCGGCCAGGACCTGCTCGGCGACAGCTGCGTACCAGTGCAGCGTCGAGCCGGCGGCGTCCGCGGCGCCCCGCTCTCCGGCGCGTTCACGGGCGAAGTCGCGCACCAGGACGTGCGGCACGTAGCGGCCGTACGCCGTCTCCTCCAGCAGGGCCTCGTCGAGGAGGCGGTCCACGGCCGCCTCGGTGCGGGGTGCGCCGATGCCGGTGAGACGGGCGAGGAGGGGGACGCCGTAGGCAGGCAGGTCGAGCGTGCCGATACCGCGCAGGATTCGGGCCGCGTCCCGGTCGGCCTCGCGCTCGGAGACGGCGAGCGCGTCGTAGGCGACGGCCAGGGAGCGGCGGACGCTCAGGTCGTCGTACTCCAGGTGGCGCAACCGCCCCTTTGCGGTGGCGAGTTGTCCGGCGAGCGACTCGGGCGTCAGGGCCCGGCGGGCGGCGAGCCGCGCGGCGAGGACCCGCAGGGCCAGCGGAAGCCGGCCGGTGAGCTCGACGAGGCGCCGGACGGCGTCCGTGCCGTCCAGGCCGTCGCGGCCCGAGGCGCTGCACAGGAGTTCGGCGCTCTCCTCGTCCGACAGCGGGGCCAGCGGGAACCGGGCAGCGCCGTCGAGGGCGGTCAGCGGCGAACGGCTGGTGACGATCACCGCGCACCCGGCACCGCCCGGCAGCAGCGGCCGTACCTGCGCGGCGCTCGCGGCGCCGTCCAGCACCAGGAGCGTGCGGCCCGGTGCGAGCAGTGACCGGAGCAACGCGGCGGCGGCGTCCGGCTGTTCGGGGACGCGGCAGGACTCGGTCCCGAGGTCACGCAGCAGCGCGGTGAGCGCCTGACCAGGGGTGAGAGGCGTCACGCCCGAGGTGGCGCCGTGCAGATCGAGGTGCAACTGCCCATTGGGGAAACGTTCCGCCACCTGGTGGGCGACCTGCAGGGCGAGGGCGCTCTTGCCGACACCGGCCATGCCGCTGACGACGGCGACGGTATGGGGGCCGGGTGCCGTGAGCGCGCGGTGCAGGGAGTCACGTACGGCGCCGCGGCCGACGAATGGGGTCGGTGCCGGCGGAAGTTGGGCGGGCGGAGGCACCGGCCGGGCCGGTTCACCGAGTGCCCCGGGCGGAGGCACCGGCCGAGTCGGTTCACCGAGTGCCCCAGGCGGAGGCACCGGCCGAGTCGGTTCACCGAGTGCCCCAGGCGGAGGCACCGGCCGGGCCGGTTCACCGGGTGGCGCCCCGCCGACGGGACACATCGACACTCTGCCGCTGTCACCGGGCTCCCCGGCACCACCGTCGCCCACGGCCCCCCGCAGCACCTCGATATGCGCTTCCCGCACCCCCGCCCCCGGCTCGATGCCGAGTCGGCCGACGAGGCGAGTCCGCAGGTCCCGGTGGACGGCCAGGGCCTCGGCCTGACGGCCGGTGCGGTGCAGGGCGAGCATCAGCTGCCGGTGGTAGACCTCCCGCAGCGGATACTCGCCGGTCAGCGCCGCCAGCTCCGGCACCAGCTCCTGCAGCCGCGGCCCGCCCAGCGCCAGCTCGGCGTCGTAGCGCCACTCCAGCAGCAACAGCCGGGCCTCGCTCAGCCGCTGCGCGAAGGCGTACCCACCCACCTCGGGCGGCAGCCCGGCGAGCGGCGCACCCCGCCACAGCCCGAGCGCGGCCGCGCACTCACGCACGACCCGTTCCCAGGCCTGGCCGGCGTGCGCGGTACGCGCGGCGGTGACGTGTCCGTCGAAGACGTGGACGTCCAGCTCGCCCTCGTCGAGCCCCAGCACGTACCCGGACGGCACGGTGCGCAGCCGCCCGGGGTCGTCGAGCAGCCGCCGCAGCCGGGCGATGTGATTGTGCAGCGAGGCCCGGGCGGAAACGGGCGGTGCTCCGCCCCACAGCGCGTCCTCGAGCGCTTCGGCGGAGACGACCCGCCCTGCGTCGAGGAGCAATGTGGCAAGGAGGGCACGGGACTTGGCGCTTGGGACGGGCGTGGCGTCACTCCGGGTCCCGCCTCGATCGTCGCGGAACAGCACCGGTGGGCCCAACAGCCCGAACCGCATCATCGCGTCACTACCCCCCGTGCACCCCGCCGTGGCGGGTTTCCACCCCTGGGCGACGAATTTCCGCCACCCGGCTTTCACCTGCTGCGTCTGGATCAGCCGATGCCCTGGCCGTCCTCGACCCCGGTTCGGCGACTTCCGGCCGATCGGCGGATGACCCAACGGCGAAACATTGGCCACATGTTAGCGATCCGTTGGCAAGGCCTGATGTGATCACTACATCGGATCTGGCCCGGCGGTGCGCGCGTCTGGACGCGCAACTCGGGGGAGTGTCGCCGCCGCGGCCGGGTCCGGGTCCCGGTCGGCGAGGTGAACGGCCGGGGCCCTCTCCATCTCTCCGGCGCGGCGAGTTCTTCGGCGCGCCGGCCTCTGCGGCGAGTCAGGTCCTCGACGAGCCGGACTCTCCGGCAAGTCGGACTCCACTGGCGCGTCAGATGACGGGCGGCGCGTCACATGCCGGACGCCTCGCGTCACATGCCGGGCGGCGCGTCACATGCCGGGCGGCGCGTCAGATGACGGGCGGCCGTCCCAGCCGGGTCAGCCGCCACACCGTCCGCCACCGCATGGGCCGCCGCTCCCCCGCCGGCTCCCGTACGCCCTCCACGAAACCGCCGAACCACGCGCGCAGCCCGGCGCCCGACCGGTTGCGGGCGAGGGTGAGCAGCACCCACACGCCCAGATGGACGGGGACGAGCGGGAGCGGCAGCCGACGCCGGGCCAGCCAGACCCGGTTGCGGGCGTTCACCCGGTAGTAGATGGCGTGCCGGGCGGGCGAGGTCTTGGGGTGCCGGAGCAGCAGCTCCGGCGCGTACAGGATTCGCCACCCGGCATCCACCGCCCGCCACGCGAGGTCGGTCTCCTCGTGCGCGAAGAAGAACTCGGCGGGCCAGTCTCCGATTTCGTCGAGCATCGCCATCCGCAGCCCGTGTCCGCCACCGAGGAAGCCGGTGACGTAACCACCCCGGTGGGGGTCCGAGTTGCCGAGGCGGGGCACGTGCCGCTGCTGCGTCTCGCCGAGTTCGTCGGCGATGCGGAAGCCGACGATGCCCAGCCGCTCGTCGGCGGCGTACAGGTCCCTGATGCGGCGCAGCACGTCGGGGTCGACGAGCAGTCCGTCGTCGTCCAGATCCACCACGACGTCGATGTCGCCGAATTCCCGCAGCCGCGCCAGGGCGGCGTTGCGCCCGCCGGGGCAGCCGACGTTCTCGTCGAGTTCGACGGTGGTGACCTCGCCGGGCAGCGACAGTCTGCGGGCGAAGTCGGGCAGCGGGCAGCCGTTGCCGACGACGACGATCCGCTCGGGCGGCACGTCCTGTTTGGCCACGGACTCCAGCAGGGCGTCGACCTCGTCGGGCCGGTTGCCCATCGTCACCACGGCGACGGCGATCCTGGGCGCCCCCATGTCCTCACCTCGTACCGGTCGGCAGCTGACTGATTGCCGGGCGATGCTAGCCGTTCACGGTAGGGACGTCTTGAGGACGCCTGCCGGACGGCGGTGCGCCTACGCCGTCCGGCGCAGGGCGGCACCCGACCGGAGCGGGCACAGGATGTCGGGTGCGGCAGGGCACGCGCTGCCTAGCGTGAAGGCACGAAAGGAAGGAGACCGGACGTGCTGGACCGGCTCAACCAGGCGATGGACCGGATCGAAAGGGACCTCGGCCACACCGTCGACGCGGCGGAACTGGCGCGTATCGCATGCACCTCGGAGTACCACCTGCGCCGCATGTTCTCGGCCCTGGCCGGCATGCCTCTGTCGGAGTACATCCGCCGCCGCCGGCTGACGGTCGCGGGCGCGGAGGTGCTGGCGGGGGACGTGACGCTCCTGGAGATCGCGGTCCGCTACGGCTACGGCTCCGGCGAGGCGTTCGCGCGGGCGTTCCGCGCGATGCACGGCGTGGGCCCGGGCGAGGCCCGTCGTACCGGCGCCGCGCTCGTCTCCCAGCCCCGGTTGACCTTCCGCCTCACCGTCGAAGGGAGCAGCAGCATGCACTACCGCGTCATGGACCGCCCGGCCTTCACCGTCACGGGCTTCAAGACCCGGATCCCCCTGATCCACTCCGGCCCGAACCAGGCGATCATCGACTTCGTCCGGGGCCTCGACAAACCCGCGCTGGAGCACCTGGAGAAAATGTCCGACCAGGAGCCGCAGGGTCTCGTCGCGGTCTGCGACGATCTGAATCCGAGTCGCGCGGAGGGCACGGAACTCGACTACTACCACGCCGTGATCACCTCTTCCCCGGCTCCGGCTCCGGCTCCGGCACCGGCACCGGCACCGGCACCAGCACCAGCACCAGCACCAGCACCAGCACCCGAGGGCACCACAGCCCTCCCGGTCCCGCCGGGCACCTGGGCGGTCTTCACCACATCGGGCCCGGCCCCCGAGGCGATCCAGCGCCTCTGGCACGACGTGTACACCGAGTGGTTCCCGTCCAACCCCTACCGCACCCGCCCCGGCCCGGAGATCCTCCGCACCCGCCTGTCATCCGACGGCACGGAGGCGGACGCCGAGCTGTGGCTGCCGGTGGAGCGGGAAACGACCCTCTGAAACACGCCAGGGCTCCGGGCCCACGCGGACGTTGGCGCGGGGCCGACGGGACTCGAGCAAGCCGCCATCACCGCCGGGGCGACCTGCCCCGCACACTGCCGAAGTGCTCTGGCACAACGGCCCGGGTCGAGCATGAACACCAAGAAACCCCAGGTCAAAAGCTTGACCTGGGGTTTACCGTGGAGCCGCCTTCGGGATTCGAACCCGAGACCTACGCATTACGAGTGCGTTGCTCTGGCCATCTGAGCTAAGGCGGCGAGCTGTCCGCACTATGGTGCGATCAGCAACGACGGTAAGTCTACACAGTTTCCGAGGGTGCTCCGCACCAGCCCCAGAGGCTGGCCGTCCGGGGCCGACAGCAGGGTTATGAGCAGCGCTTTCCGTCCGTGGGCGGGGTGCCGCGCAAGAGGTAGGCGTTGATCGTCCGGTCGATGCAGGAGCTGCCACGGCCGTAGGCGGTGTGGCCGTCGCCCTGGTAGGTGAGCAGGCGCGCCGAGGAGAGCTGGCCGGCCAGGGCCCGTGCCCAGCGGTAGGGGGTCGCCGGGTCGCGGGTGGTGCCGACCACGACGATGGGCGCCGCGCCCTTGGCCTCGATGCGGCGCGGCTCGCCCGTGGCGTGCACCGGCCAGTAGGCGCAGTTCAGGGAAGCCCAGGCGAGGCCCTCACCGAAGACCGGCGACGCCTTCTCGAACGTGGGCAGGGCCGTGCGCACCTGCTCCGGGGTGTCGAAGGCGGCCGGCAGGTCCAGGCAGTTCACCGCCGCGTTGGCGAACATCAGGTTGCTGTAGGCGCCGTCGGCGTCCCGCTCGTAGTAGCCGTCGGACAGCACGAGGAGTCCGGATCCGTCGTTCCGCTTCATCGCGGACGTCAGCGCCTCGCGCAGCTGCTCCCAGGAGCCCTCGTCGTACATGGCCGCGATCACACCGGTCGTGGCGAGCGACTCGGTGAGCTTGCGGCCACCGGCGTGACCGGTGGGGGCGGGCCGAGTGTCCAGCTTCTCGAAGAACGCCTTGAGGTTCGCGCCCGCCCGCTCGGGCGAGGTGCCCTTGCCGCCCAGCGGGCAGTCGGCCTGCCGCACGCAGTCCTTCGCGAACGACCGGAACGCCGTCTCGAATCCCGCCGTCTGTTCGAGGTTCAGCCGCCGGGCCGGCAGCGACGGGTCCATCGCGCCGTCCAGCACCAGCCGCCCCGCCCGCTCGGGGAACAGCCCGGCGTACGTCGCTCCGAGGAACGTGCCGTACGAGGCCCCGACGAAGTTCAGCTTCTTGTCGCCGAGCGCCGCCCGCACGATGTCCATGTCCCGGGCGGCCTCCACGGTGGACACATGACGCAGCAGCCGGGGCGCGTCCGCGCCGCAGCCCTCGGCGAACGTCCGGTACGCCGCGACCAGCCCGTCCGTCTCCTTCGCGTCGTCGGGCGTGGTGTCCGTCCGCGTGTACGTGTCCATCCCCGGCCCGTCCAGGCACTCCACGGGCTCGCTGCGGGCTACGCCGCGCGGGTCGACCGCCACCATGTCGTACCGGGCCCGCACCTCGGCCGGGTAGCCGATGCCCGCGTACGTCTGCACGTAGCCGATCGCCGAGCCGCCCGGCCCTCCGGGGTTCACGAGCAGCGAGCCCAGCCGCTTGCCCGGGCCGGTGGCCTTCTTGCGGGTGAGGGCGAGCCGGACGTCACCGGCGGACGGCTCGGCGTAGTCGAGCGGGGCCTTGAGGGTGGCGCACTCGAAACCGGCACCGCAGCCGCGCCAGGCCGGCTTCTGCCCGTAGTACGACGACAGCGCCGCGGGCGTGGCCTTCGGCAGCGCGACCAGGGCCGCCTCCTGCGCCGCGGAGGCGGAGGTCGTCGCGGTCCCGGAGGAGCAGGCGGAGACGAGCAGCGCGGCCGTGGCGAGGAGACCGGCGGCGGTCTCGGCCCGGTTGCGTGTCCTGCGGTGGAGACCCCCGGAGCCGGAGGCGGAGCGGGGGGTACGCCGTGTGTCCATCCAGCGATCGTAACCCTGAGCGACGGAATGAGTGCCCTGCGTGCATGTCGTGCCTCGTACGAGTTACGACGTCAACCGCATGCCCGACCCGGTGTCCTGCGACCTGGCTCCGGCGAGCGAAAGCCGGTGCGCAGGGCGCCGGTGACGCGACCGCCGCGGGCTCGTGGAGCCACCGCGGGACTCGTAGAGCCGGACGACGACGTCCCCGGTCTCTCAGCCCGCTCTGAGCGCCATCGTCATGGCCTCCACCGCTAGCAGCGGCGCCACGTTGCGGTCGAGGGCGTCACGGCAGGCCGCGACCGCCTCGATACGGCGGAGCGTGGCCTCCGGGGAGCTGGCGCGGGCCAGGCGCTCCAAAGCGTCCTCGGCGTCCGCGTTGGCGATGGCCACGCGTGAGCCGAGCTGGAGGGCGAGGACGTCTCGGTAGAAGGCCGTGAGGTCGGTGAGGGCGAGGTCGAGGCTGTCACGCTGCGTGCGCGTTCTGCGGCGCTTCTGCTTGTCCTCCAGGTCCTTCATGACGCCCGCGGTGCCGCGCGGCATGCGACCGCCCTGGGCGGCGCCGAGAGCGGCCTTCAGTTCCTCGGTCTCCTTGGCGTCCGTCTCCTCCGCGAGCTGCTTGGCGTCCTCGGCCGCCGCGTCGACGAGCTCCTGGGCGGCCTTCAACGCGCCGCCGATCTCCTCGACGCGCAGCGGCAGCCTGAGCACGGCGGCTCGGCGTTCACGCGCGGCCGGGTCGGTGGCCAGGCGGCGCGCCCGGTCGACGTGGCCCTGGGTCGCGCGGGCCGCCGCGGCGGCGACGTCCGGCTCGACGCCCTCGCGGCGTACGAGCATGTCGGCGATGGCGTCGACCCTCGGCGTGCTCAGGTTCAGGTGGCGGCAGCGGGAGCGGATGGTCGGCAGGACGTCCTCGATGGAGGGGGCGCACAGCAGCCAGACCGTACGCGGGGCGGGTTCCTCCACGGCCTTGAGGACGGCGTTGGCCGACTTCTCGTTCAGTCGCTCGGCGTCCTCGACGAGGATGATCTGCCAGCGGCCGTTCGCCGGCGACGTGAACGACTTACGGACGGTGTCGCGCATGTCGTCGGCGAGGATCTGCGTGCCGACGGCGGCGACGGTGGTGACGTCGGCGTGCGTGCCGATCAGTGCCGTGTGGCATCCGTCGCAGAAGCCGCAGCCCGGGGAGCCGCCGAGGGCCCGGTCGGGGCTGACGCACTGCAGTGCCGCCGCGAACGCACGCGCCGCCTGGTTCCGCCCGGCCCCGGGCGGGCCCGTGAACAGCCACGCGTGCGTCATCTTCGACGCCTCCGGCGGCGGGGCGTGGGTGGCGGCCGCGGTGACCAGCGCGTCGGCGTCCCGGGCGGCAGCGGCCAGCTGCTCGCTCACCCTCTCCTGCCCGACGAGGTCGTCCCACACGGTCATGGGTCACGCCGCCCTTCCGTCACGTTCCGCGTTGCGAGATCCATTGTGCGGGCGACCACTGACAACGCCCGCCCCCGCATCCGGTGCACAGCGTCCGACCGGCCGCCTCGCAGGCCCGAGCCGGGCTTCCGGGCGGGCCCGCCGGAGGCCGCAGCACCCCCGGCCGCGTCAGGACCCCGGGCTCCCGCATCGACCCGCCGGAGGCATCAGCACCCCCGGCCGCGTCAGGACCCCGGGCTCCCGCGCCGACCCGCCGGAGGCCTCAGCGGCCCCGGCCCCCCCGCCCCCGGCGCCCGCGGCCCTGGTCCGGCTCGTCGTCGTGCGGTCCGAGCAGCTCGTCCGCGAGCGAGGGCAGGTCGTCCAGCGGGGTCTCCTCGGCCCAGTCGGACCGGCGGCGGCGCGGCGTCCCGTCGGCGTCGACCTGGGGCATCTCCCGCGTGCGGTCCTCGGTGCCGTCGGGCCGGGCGGCCGGGGCCTCCTTCCGGAAGTACCCGGGCGGAACCCGGTCCGCCGGTTCGTCCCCACGCACCGGCGGGAGCACGGCCGTCTCCTCGGCGTCCTCGGACCGGACGGGGGGCAGCACCGCCGTCTCCTCGGCGTCCCCCGGCCGGACCGGGGGCAGCACGGCCGTATCGTCGGCTGCCCCGGAGGCGTCGGCTTCGCGCACCTGCGGCAGCACCTCGGTCTCGTCCCCGGCGCGAGGCGAGAACGGCGGCAGGGCCTCCGTCCCCTCCCCGGCCACCGGCGGAACCGGCGGCTTCGGCAGCTCCGCCGTCACCTCGGCGTCGGACTCACCGGAGGTCCGGCCCCGGTCCGCCTGCTGCTCTTCGTCCCGCACCGGGCGCAGCACGGTCGTGTCGTCGGACGCACCGCCCGGTGTCACCACCGGCGTGGGCACGGTCGCCGCGTCCTGAGCGGCCGCCGACCCCGCGGCACTCTTCTTCGGAGTGGAGCTCTTCGGGCCGACCTCGGCCGCCGCGGCAGCCGCCTCCGCGAGCCGCCGGGCCTCCTCGGCACGCAGCAGCGCCGCCTCGGCCTTGCGTTGCTTCTCCAGGCGGAGCGCCTCGGCCTCGGCACGCAGTCGCGCCTCCTCCTCGGCCTGCTTGCGGCGCCGCTCCTCCTCGGCCCTGCGGCGGGCCTCCTCCTCGGCGCGGGCCTTCTCCTCCGCGAGGAGCCGGGCCCGCTCCTCCTCGGCCTTCCGGCGCGCTTCCTCGGCCCGGCGCCGGGCCTCCTCCGCCTGCCGTTCGGCCTCGCGGCGCTGCGCCTCCTCCAGCTCCCGGCGCTTGCGCTCCTCCTCCTCGGCGCGCAGCTTGGCGAGCTGCTCCTGGCGCTCGCGCTCCAGGCGCTCCTCCTCGGCCTTGCGGGCGGCCTCTTCCTCGGCCTTGCGGCGGGCCTCCTCCTCGGCCTTCTTCCGCGCTTCCTCCTGGGCCTTGATCTCGGCCTCGGACAGCGGCAGCACCTGGTCGAGGCGGTGCCGGATGACCGTCGTGACGGCCTCGGGCTCCTGGCCGGCGTCCACCACCAGGTAGCGCCCGGCGTCGGCGGCGGCCAGGGTGAGGAAACCGGCCCGCACGCGCGCGTGGAACTCTGCGGGCTCCGACTCCAGCCGGTCCGGCGCCTCGGTGAACCGCTCACGCGCGGTCTCCGGGGCGACGTCCAGCAGCACGGTCAGATGCGGCACCAGCCCGTTCGTCGCCCAGCGGTTGATCCGGGCGATCTCGGTCGGCGAGAGATCACGGCCGGCGCCCTGGTAGGCGACGGACGAGTCGATGTACCGGTCGGAGATGACGACCGCGCCGCGCTCCAGGGCGGGCCGTACGACGGTGTCGATGTGCTCGGCCCGGTCGGCCGCGTACAGCAGTGCCTCCGCGCGGTGCGACAGGCCCGCGCTCGACACGTCCAGCAGGATCGACCGCAGCCGCTTGCCCACCGGCGTCGCACCCGGCTCGCGCGTCAGCACGACCTCGTGGCCCTTGGCGCGGATCCACTCGGCGAGCGCCTCGGCCTGCGTGGACTTGCCGGCCCCGTCGCCGCCCTCCAGGGCGATGAAGAAGCCGGTGGCCGCGGCCCCCTGGTCCGGGTCGTCGCCGCCGAGCAGCGCGTCCCTCAGGTCCTGCCGCAGCGGCACACCGGAGCGGTCGTCGACCTTGGCCAGCACCAGCGCGGCGACGGGCAGCAGCAGGGCGCCGGTCAGCATCAGCGTGAAGGCCGCGCCGCCGTGCGCGAAGACGAACTTGCCGCTCTCCAGCCGGTGCGGTCCGATCGCCGCCGCCACCAGGGGGGCGATCACCGCGCCGAGCGCGACACTGACCCGCACGACCGCGTGCAGGTGCTCAGTGGTGCGGGCGCGCCGGTTCTCCTCGGTCTCCTGGTCGAGCAGGGTGTGTCCGATGTTGGCGGACAGGCCCGCGCCGACACCGGCCAGCGCGAGGATCAGCAGCACGGTGGTGACGTCCGGGACCAGCCCGGCGGCCAGCAGGACGACACCGGTGAAGGCGATGGTCAGCGCGAGCAGCCGACGGCGCGACAGGGCGGGCACGAGGGCGGGCGCCGTACGGATGCCGACGACGACACCGCCGGTCAGCGCGGCCACGAACAGGCCGTAGAGCACCGGGCCGCCGCCCAGGTCCTTGGCGTGCAGCACGGCCACAGCGACGGCGGCCGACACCCCGGCCGCGACGGCCGCGCAGGACAGGACCAGCAGCGGCATCGCGCCGGTGCGGCCCTTGTCGGCGCCGGCGGTGGTCTTCGGACGGCGCAGTCCCTCCAGCGGCGACCGCGCGCGCGGGGTGCGCGTGCCGGGCAGCTCCAGGAAGGTCAGCACGGACAGGGACGCGGCGAACATCCCGGCGGCCACGTAGGAGGCGAGGGCCGCCTGGTGCTGGCCGAACCAGTCGATTCCGGCGCCCAGCAGGTTGTTGAACAGGGCCGCGACGACCAGCACGACGGCCGCCAGGGGGATCGCCGCGAAGCCGGTGCGCAGCGTCAGGCGGCGCAGGGCGTCCATGTGGTCGGGCAGCGGCCGGACCGTCGCCCCCTCCGGCGGCGGGGCGGGGAGCAGCGCGGGGGCAGCGCTCTCGCGGCACACCGTCCAGAACCGCTCGGCGACGCCTGTCACGAACGCCGTGACGAGGAGGAGGGCCAGTGCGTTGTCGGGCGTCCAGTCGATCCACAGGGGCGCGACGATGAGCAGCGCCGCGCGCAGCCCGTCGGCGCCCACCATGGTCCAGCGGCGGTCGAGCGGGCCGTCCTGCGAGGTGAGGGCGGTGAGCGGGCCGAGCAGAACGGCGCCGAACAGGAGTGTCGCGAGGATGCGCACCCCGAAAACGGTCGCCACTGCGAACGCCACGCCCCGGTAACCACCCCCGAACGAGGCCTCCGCGACGGCCGCCTGGACCGCCAGGAGGACCAGCACGAGAAGGGCGAGGGTGTCCCCCACACCACCCACGAGCTGTGCGCTCCACAACCGCTTCAGCTGCGGTCGTCGCAGCAGGGCGCGGACGGCACGCTCGCGGGAGTCCGCGACCAGGGCGTCGTCGGGGGCGGGCTGAGGGGCCGTTGGGTGGTCGGCTCGCGTCATGCGTTCAGCCTATCGGGAGCCACCGACACCCCGGGGGGCGCGGGCTGGCATGCGCACGCCCCGACACCGAAGTGTTGCCGGGGCGTTCGCTTTCCGAACCCTGGGCGAACAACCGGACGCGGCCGTCCGGTTTCCGGACAGACACGAACGACGCCAGCCCTCCGCGGACTTGGGGCAGATCTGCCGCTCGGCCCGCCGCGGACTTGGGGCAGATCTGCCGCTCGGCCCTCCGCGGACTTGGGGCGAACTGCCGCTCAGTCCTCCGAGGGCTTGGGACGAATCTGCGCTCAGTCCTCCGCGGAGTTGGCGGCGGTCGCCGTCTTGGCGGCCGTCTTCTTCGCGGGGGTGGTCTTCTTCGCCGTCGTCTTCTTCGCGGTCGTGGTCTTCTTCGCGGCGGTCTTCTTGGCCGTCGTCGTCTTCTTCGCCGGCGCCTTCTTGGCCGTCTTCTTGGCGGTCTTCTTCGCCGGCCCCTTGGCGCGCTTCTCGGCGAGCAGCTCGAAACCGCGCTCCGGGGTGATCTCCTCGACGCTGTCGCCGGAGCGCAGGGTCGCGTTGGTCTCCCCGTCGGTGACGTACGGACCGAAGCGGCCGTCCTTGACCACGACCGGCTTCTCGCTGACCGGGTCGGTACCCAGCTCCTTCAGCGGCGGCTTGGCCGCCGCCCGGCCACGCTGCTTGGGCTGGGCGTAGATCGCCAGCGCCTCCTCCAGCGTGATCGTGAAGAGCTGCTCCTCGGCCTGGAGGGAGCGCGAGTCCGTGCCCTTCTTCAGGTACGGGCCGTAGCGGCCGTTCTGCGCGGTGATCTCCTGGCCCTCGGCGTCGGTGCCGACGACACGCGGCAGCGACATCAGCTTCAGGGCGTCGTCGAGGGTCACCGTGTCCAGGGACATCGTCTTGAACAGGGACGCCGTACGCGGCTTGACCGCGTTCTTGCCCGTCTTCGGGGTGCCCTCGGGGAGGACCTCCGTCACGTACGGGCCGTAGCGGCCGTCCTTGGCGACGATCGTGTGGCCGGTGGCCGGGTCCGTGCCCAGCTCGTAGTCGCCGCTCGGCTTGGCGAGCAGCTCCTCCGCGAGGTCGACGGTCAGCTCGTCGGGCGCCAGGTCGTCGGGGATGTCGGCGCGCTGGTGCTGCTCGGTGTCCTTCTCGCCGCGCTCGATGTACGGCCCGTAACGGCCGACCCGCAGCACGATGTCGTTGGCCACCGGGAACGACGACACCTCGCGCGCGTCGATCGCGCCCAGGTCGGTCACCAGCTCCTTGAGGCCGCCGAGGTGGTCCCCGTCGCCGTTGCCGGCGTCGGCCGCGCCGCCGCTGACCGTGCCCTCGCCGAAGTAGAACCGCTTCAGCCACGGCACGGACTGCGCCTCACCGCGGGCGATGCGGTCGAGGTCGTCCTCCATCTTGGCGGTGAAGTCGTAGTCGACGAGCCGGCCGAAGTGCTTCTCCAGGAGGTTGACCACGGCGAAGGACAGGAAGGACGGCACCAGGGCCGTGCCCTTCTTGAACACGTAGCCGCGGTCGAGGATCGTGCCGATGATCGACGCGTACGTCGACGGGCGGCCGATCTCGCGCTCTTCCAGCTCCTTGACCAGGGAGGCCTCGGTGTAGCGGGCCGGGGGCTTGGTGGCGTGCCCGTCGACCGTGATCTCCTCGGCGCTCAGGGCGTCGCCCTCGGAGACCTGCGGCAGCCGGCGCTCGCGGTCGTCGAGCTCCGCGTTCGGGTCGTCGGCACCCTCGACGTAGGCCTTCAGGAAGCCGTGGAAGGTGATCGTCTTGCCGGACGCGCTGAACTCGACGTCCCGGCCGTCGGCCGCCGTGCCGCCGATCTTCACCGTGACGCTGTTGCCGGTCGCGTCCTTCATCTGGGAGGCGACGGTCCGCTTCCAGATCAGCTCGTAGAGCTTGAACTGGTCACCGGTCAGTCCGGTCTCGGCGGGAGTGCGGAAACGATCACCCGAGGGGCGGATCGCCTCGTGGGCCTCCTGCGCGTTCTTGACCTTCCCGGCGTACGTCCTCGGCTGCGGCGGCAGGTAGTCGGCGCCGTACAGCTGCGTGACCTGGGCGCGGGCGGCGGCGACCGCCGTGTCGCTCAGGGTCGTGGAGTCCGTACGCATGTAGGTGATGTAGCCGTTCTCGTACAGCTTCTGCGCGACCTGCATCGTGGCCTTCGCGCCGAAGCCGAGCTTGCGGCTGGCCTCCTGCTGCAGCGTCGTCGTACGGAACGGGGCGTACGGCGAGCGGCGGTACGGCTTGGACTCGACGGAGCGGACGGCGAACCGCGTCTGCTCCAGGGCGGCGGCCAGGGCGCGGGCGTTCGCCTCGTCGAGGTGGAGGGTGTTCGCGCTCTTCAGTTGTCCCAGGGAGTCGAAGTCGCGGCCCTGCGCGACCCGCCTGCCGTCGACGGTCTGCAGGCGCGCGACCAGCGACGACGGGTCCGACGAGTCCCCGGCGCGGCCGGTCGCGAAGGTGCCCGTCAGGTCCCAGTACTCAGCAGAACGAAAGGCGATGCGCTCGCGTTCCCGCTCCACCACGAGGCGGGTCGCGACCGACTGGACACGGCCCGCGGACAGCCGCGGCATGACCTTCTTCCACAGGACCGGCGAGACCTCGTAGCCGTAGAGGCGGTCGAGGATGCGGCGGGTCTCCTGGGCGTCGACGAGCTTCTGGTTGAGCTGGCGCGGGTTGGCCACGGCGGCCTGGATCGCGGCCTTGGTGATCTCGTGGAAGACCATCCGCTTGACCGGGACCTTGGGCTTCAGCACTTCCTGGAGGTGCCAGGCGATGGCCTCGCCCTCGCGGTCCTCATCGGTGGCGAGGAAGAGTTCGTCGGACTCCTTCAGCAGGTCCTTGAGCTTCTTGACCTGCGCCTTCTTGTCGGCGTTGACCACATAGATCGGCGCGAAGTCGTGTTCGACGTCCACACCGAGGCGGCGGACCTCGCCGGTGTACTTCTCGGGCACCTCGGCGGCGCCGTTGGGAAGGTCGCGGATGTGCCCGACGCTCGCCTCGACGATGTAGCCGGGGCCGAGATAGCCCTTGATCGTCTTCGCCTTGGCAGGCGACTCGACGATGACGAGTCGGCGGCCGCCCTCTGCGGTCTCGCTGGTCGGGGACAACTTCGCTCTTCTCTCCGGTCGACGCTGGGGCCTCCCCGGAGTCGTTCACCGGGGCTGGGTACGTGGTGACGCTGCGGAGTGTGACGGTACATCCCGCCCCCGTGTCAAACGGGAAAAGCCCGCAACGGCCACTCGAACGGTAACCCGACTACCACCGATCCTGCCGCCCGGAGTGCCGGGGGCGGGCCTGGCCCTGTGCGGAGCGCGACCTCCCGGTCACCGGCGGCAGTGTCGCCGGCGCCGACCTCAGAGGCGGCTGAAGCACCACGCTCCGAGCCCCAGGGCGAGCACCGCGACGACACTCGCGAGGGCCGCCGAGGGGGCCGGCCTCACACCCTCGGCGACGGGCAGGTGCCGACGCACGCGCAGCACGGTCCAGGCCAGCAGTGCGCCTCCGAACAGGGAGAACACCGCTCCCGCGAAGATCGCCGGTTCGCTCTCCATGACCCGCCGTGCCCCTTTTCCCCTGTCTCGCATCCCCAGCGACGGGAGGCTGACACGCGTGGGCGACGGGCAGGCGAACCCGAGGTGAACGCCGGGGCGGGACGACGGTGGATCAAGGGCGTCCGCTTCCTCGTGACCCGTTTCGGTCGAGGTGTTCAAATCGACTCGAATTTGTTGGCGGGCCGCCTCGGCTCCCCTCTCGGTCGCCCCTCGGCGGTCCGCTCAGCGGACCGGTTCCAGGAACCCCTGCTCGACCAGCAGCCGGATCTGGGCCGGGGTGCGGTCGCGCAGCAGCACCGGGTCCTCGCCGATCAGCTGGGCGATGGCGTCGAGGATGCGGCCGGCGCTCATCGTGCCGTCGCAGACGCCCGCGAAGCCCGCACCGACCGTGTCCACCCGGGTCGCCCGGCGCATGCCGCGGTTCTGGCGCAGCACGACGTGCTCGGGGTCCTCCGCGCCGGGCAGCCCGACCTGCTCCTGCACGATCTCGGCGGCGAGCCGGAAGTGTCCTTCGAGCAGCGCGGCGTCGTCGTGGTCGCGCAGGTGGTCGAGCCGGTCGAAGTGGGCCCGGATCGTGTCACCGAGCGGCTGCTCGACCGGGTGCGGCCACTCCTCCACCGTGAGCGAGGGCACGACGGCGTCCGTCCTGCGCAGGGTGATCCAGCCGAAGCCGACGGCCTTCACCTTGCGCGCCTCGAACTCGTCGAGCCATGCGTCGTACCGCGCCTGGTACTCCGCCGCGTCGCCCTGGTGGTCACCGGCGTCCCGCAGCCACAGCTCGGCGTACTGATTGATGTCCTGCACCTCGCGCTGCACGATCCACGCGTCGCACCCGCGGGGCACCCATGACCTCAGCCTGTCCTGCCAGTCCTCCCCTTCCACGTGCTGCCAGTTGGCGAGGAACTGCGCGAACCCGCCCTGGTTCAGACGCTCCCCTGCCTCCTGAACGAGCGTGCGGCACAGATCGTCCCCGCCCATCCCGCCGTCGCGGTACGTGAGCCGGGCACCGGGCGAGATCACGAACGGCGGGTTGGAGACGATCAGGTCGTACGTCTCGTCGCCCCGGACCGGTTCGAAGAGGGAGCCCTGGCGCAGGTCGGCGGCGGCAGTGCCGGACAGCGCCAGCGTGAGACCGGTGATGTGCAGGGCGCGCGGGTTGAGATCGGTGGCCACCACACGCGTGGCGTGCTGTGCGGCGTGCAGGGCCTGGATGCCGGAGCCGGTGCCGAGGTCGAGTGCCGCGGCGGCGGGCGTACGCACGGTGATCCCGGCGAGGGTCGTGGAGGCGCCGCCGACTCCGAGGACGACGCCTTCGTCCCGCCGGCCGATGCCGCCGGCGCCGCCGACCGCGCAGCCGAGGTCCGACACGATGTACCAGTCCTCGCCGCCGGGACCGCCGTAGGGCCGGACGTCGACCGTTGCGGAGATGTCGTTCCCGCCGGTCCGGGCCAGCCAGCCCGCCTCCAGGCAGGCGTCCGCGGGCAGGACCGCCGCCGCGCGCGCGTGCGGCACGGGCTGCTGGAGCAGGAACAGCCGGACGAGCATCTCCAGCGGCGTGTCCCCGCGGGTCGCCCGGAGCGCGGGCACGGTCTCGCTCCGGGCGAGCGCCGCGTACGCGGGGGCGCCGAGCAGTTCGAGCAGTCCGTCGGCGGTGAAGGAGGCCGCGAGCAGGGCGTCCCGGAGCCGGGCGGCGACATCGGGGCGGTCGGAGGCGGGCAGCGGGGGCAGGGGTGACTGGCTGGCGTTACTCACGCCCCCCATTGTGGCCGCCGGGGCGGAGGTCGCACGTGCCCGTGCGGGGTCGAACTGCCCCTGCCGCCCGGTTTCCGGTCCCTCAGCTCTGGGTGGCGCCCGCCGACGCCGTGGCCGCCTTGCAGCTGGACTGCTGGGCCATCGCCTGGCCGACCTCGCCCTCCTCCAGGTTCCTGAGGGCGTCGTTCCCGCTCTGGCTCAGCTTGTCCAGCTCGGTGGCGATGTCCTTCAGACCGTCGGCGAACTTGCCCTGGTCCTTGGTGTCGAGCTCGTCGACCTGCTTCTTCAGGGAGGCGTACGCGGCGGAGATCGAGTTGAGCTCCTTGACCGCGTCCTTCTGCTTCTTCTCGCCGTTCTCGACGTCGGGCGCCCCGGCCTTGTTCACAGCGGTCCCGATCGCCTTGTAGGCGTCGGACATGTCCTGGAAGGCCTGTGCGTCGGTCTTCTGGACGTCCTTCGGCGTGCTGTTGTCCGAGGTCTCCTTCTGGATCGCGGCATTGGCCGACTCGATCTTCTTGGCCTGCGGCTGTACGGCGTCACAGACCTGCTTGGCCCAGGAGTCCAGCTTGTCGTTGCCGTCGTCGCCGCCGCAGCCCGACAGCGCCAGTACCAGTACCGCACCGCCGGACAGTGCGGCCGCGAGCTTCTTGTTCACCGGTTTGGTCCCTTCCATGGCTCTCGGCCCCGGAACATACACGCCAGATGCACGGCAACCGCACGCCAGACGTCTATTAAGACCGTTTTGTAACCTTTTGCACCAAGCGAGAGAAGGCTCACGCGTGAGCGTGTACCCACACAGCGCGGGCGGACAGCACGCCAACGCGTGCCGCCCGCCCGCACCTTGAGCCGGGGCCGGAGAAACCTCCCTACGAAACCACCGCCGGATCGGCCGACTTGGGCTGCGACCCGGCGTTGTCTTCGTCACCCATGGCGATTCCGCGCCGCTTTGAGACGTAGACCGCCCCGGCGATCACGAGGAACGCGAGGACGGCGATCAGGATCCGCACCCCGATGCTCCGGTCCGGGCCGTAGGAGAACTTGATCACCGCGGGCGCGATGAGCAGCGACACCAGGTTCATGACCTTCAGCAGCGGGTTGATCGCGGGGCCCGCGGTGTCCTTGAAGGGGTCGCCGACCGTGTCCCCGATCACGGTCGCCGCATGGGCCTCGCCGCCCTTGCCGCCGTGGTGGCCGTCCTCGACGAGCTTCTTGGCGTTGTCCCAGGCGCCACCGGAGTTGGCGAGGAACACCGCCATCAGCGTGCCCGCGCCGATCGCGCCCGCCAGGAACGCACCGAGCGCGCCGACGCCGAGCGTGAACCCGATGAAGATGGGCGCCATCACGGCCAGCAGACCGGGCGTGGCGAGCTCGCGCAGGGCGTCCTTGGTGCAGATGTCGACGACTTTGCCGTACTCCGGTTTCTCGCTGTAGTCCATGATCCCGGGCTTCTCACGGAACTGCCGGCGCACCTCGTAGACCACGGAACCCGCCGAGCGCGACACGGCGTTGATCGCCAGCCCCGAGAAGAGGAAGACGACCGCCGCGCCGGCGATGAGGCCCACGAGGTTGTTGGGCTGCGAGATGTCCATCATCAGGCTCATCGGGGCGCCTTCCCCGCTGAGTTTCTCGCCCACGTCCCGCGCGCCGGTGATGATCGCGTCGCGGTACGAACCGAACAGCGCCGCCGCCGCGAGTACGGCCGTGGCGATCGCGATGCCCTTGGTGATCGCCTTGGTGGTGTTGCCGACCGCGTCCAGGTTGGTGAGCACCTGCGCGCCCGCGCCCTCGACGTCGCCGGACATCTCCGCGATGCCCTGCGCGTTGTCGGAGACCGGCCCGAAGGTGTCCATCGCGACGATCACACCGACCGTGGTGAGCAGGCCGGTGCCGGCCAGCGCCACCGCGAACAGCGCCAGCATGATCGACGTGCCGCCGAGGAGGAACGCCCCGTACACACCGAGTCCGATCAACAGGGCGGTGTAGACGGCGGATTCGAGACCGACGGAGATACCGGCGAGGACGACGGTGGCCGGGCCGGTGAGCGAGCTCTTGCCGATGTCCCGCACAGGCCGGCGCGTGGTCTCGGTGAAGTAGCCGGTCAGTTGCTGGATCAGGGCGGCGAGCACGATGCCGATGGCCACCGCGATCAGCGCGAGGACGCGCGGGTCGCCGTCCTTGCCCAGGATCGCGGTGTCGGTGACGCCGTCGAGCTCGGAGTACTTCCCCGGCAGGTAGACGAAGACGGCCACCGCCACCAGCACCAGCGAGATCACCGCGGAGATGAAGAACCCGCGGTTGATGGCGCTCATACCGCTGCGGTCGGCGCGCCGGGGCGCCACCGCGAAGATGCCGATCATGGCGGTGATCACACCGATCGCGGGCACGAGCAGCGGGAAGCCGAGCCCCGCGTCCCCGAAGGCCGCCGAGCCGAGGATCAACGCGGCGACCAGGGTCACGGCGTACGACTCGAAGAGGTCGGCCGCCATGCCCGCGCAGTCGCCGACGTTGTCGCCCACGTTGTCGGCGATGGTCGCGGCATTGCGCGGATCGTCCTCCGGAATGCCCTGTTCGACCTTGCCGACCAGGTCGGCGCCGACGTCGGCGGCCTTGGTGAAGATGCCGCCGCCGACACGCATGAACATCGCGATCAGTGCGGCCCCGAGGCCGAAGCCCTCGAGCACCTTGGGCGCGTCGGCCGCGTACACCAGCACCACGCAGGAGGCGCCGAGCAGGCCGAGGCCCACCGTGAACATGCCGACCACGCCACCCGTGCGAAAGGCGATCTTCATCGCCTTGTGCGAGACGGCGGTCAGATCCTTTTCCGGCTCGCCTTGGGCCGGAGTGGCTTCACGCGCCGCCGCGGCGACACGCACATTGCTGCGTACGGCGAGCCACATGCCGATATAGCCGGTGGCCGCCGAGAACGCCGCTCCGATCAGAAAGAACACCGAACGTCCGGCACGCTGACTCCAGTCGTCCGCGGGCAGCAGCATGAGCAGGAAGAACACGACCACGGCGAATACGCCGAGCGTGCGCAGCTGACGCGCCAGATAGGCGTTCGCGCCTTCCTGGACCGCCGCCGCGATCTTCTTCATGCTGTCGGTGCCCTCGCCGGCCGCGAGTACCTGGCGCACCAGGACGCCCGCGACCGCCAGCGCCGCCAGTGCGACGACCGCGATGACCACGATGAGAACGCGGTTGCCATCGGTCAGTACGGCGGCTGCGAGGTCGGTGGGATGGCCCGACTGTTGTGAGAGGGAAAGCCCCGCCATTCGTCCTCCTTGACGCTTGGGCTGAGCTCAAGATGTGGACGGGATTGTAGGTACCGGAACCTGATCAAAACAGAGCGCGATAAACGGAATTGGCCTTCTGAGGTAATGCCCTGAAAGCATTCTGAGGCTGCCGGAGGGCGCGCGAATGATCGTGAACGAATTCACGCGATGAACGGCACAGGAACTACTGTAAAGGCGAGCACTGACACCCGCACATGACGAAGGGCCCCACGGGTGGGGCCCTTCGGAAGAACGGGTGGTGCGCGGTGGCGGGGTCAGACCAGAATCGTCGGCGGCGGCGTGGTCGGCCAGGTCATCTTGATCAGCCCGCCGTGCTCGCCCGCACTGACCTCGACGTCGTCGACGAGCCCGCTGATGACCGCGAGGCCCATCTCGTCCTCGTCGGCCTCACCGTCGGGATCGCCGGGTCCCGCGCCGGGAGCGCGCTCGCCGGCCACCGCGTGCGGGGCCTCGTCGCCGACCTCGATGGAGAACTGCTTCTCCTCCTCGATCAGCAGCACCTTCACCGGTGCCGAGATCCCGCCGATCTGGTGCAGCCCGACAGCCCGGCTGCACGCCTCGCCGACGGCGAGCCTGACCTCGTCGAGGACGGCCTCGTCCACTCCGGCCCTGCGCGCCACCGCTGCCGCCACCAGCCGGGCGGTCCTGACGTGCTCGGGCAGCGCGCTGAAGCGGAGCTCAACGGTGGCCATGCATCCCCCTCGCAACTTCGGGCGTGCTGTCGAGAGGCGCCGGGCCGCCGAAGCCCGGGCCCCCTCGGTCTTCTTTCGACCATCGGCCGACCCGGGCACACGGCCCGGGACCGGCGTCAGTCGGTGGCCGCAACCGCTTCCTCGACCGAGGTGTGAATCGGGAACACCTTGGTGAGACCGGTGATACGGAAGATCTTCAGAATGCGCTCCTGGTTGCAGACCAGGCGCAGGGAGCCCTCATGGGCCCGCACACGCTTCAGGCCGCCGACCAGTACGCCGAGCCCGGTGGAGTCGAGGAAGTCCACGCCCTCCATGTCGACGACAAGGTGGAAACTGCCGTCGTTCACCAGCTCGACCAACTGCTCGCGCAACTTGGGCGCGGTATATACGTCGATTTCGCCACCGACCCTGACGATCGTGCGATCGCCCATGGTTTCGGTCGACAGGGACAGGTCCACGGATCCTCCAGCACCTTGCTATCGAGCGGTCGCCCTAGGGGCATTCGGCTTCAGCCCCTGGACGCTTCGCCAGCCGCGATGGCATTCAATCACTTACCGGCAGGCGTGCACGACGCCTTGGCTCCATTGTCCGTCACTCCAGTGACACACTCGGTGCCGATGGCCAAGAATCACCGATCCGATCGAACCCCGACGGACCCCGCCTCCCGGCCCGCGCCGGGCGCGGTCCTGGACCGGCTCGCGTCCGGTCCGAGCAGGGCTTCGCGCATTACTCATACGGAGCACTTGCCCCCACGTGAGGGTCGGCATGCCGTCTGGCCCGACCGGATCCGCGCGGAGGTCGTGGCGGCCGTGCGAGCCGCGGGCATCGAGCATCCCTGGGCCCACCAGGCACAGGCGGCCGAGCACGCCCTGGACGGCGACTCGGTCGTCGTCGCCACCGGCACGGCCTCCGGCAAGTCCCTGGCCTACCTCGTGCCGGTCCTGTCCACCCTTCTGGAGGGCGCGGAGGCTCCGAACGGCCGGGGCGCCACCGCCCTCTACCTGGCTCCGACCAAGGCGCTCGCGGCGGATCAGTGCCGGTCGGTGAAGGAACTTTCACACCCTCTGGGCCATTCGGTACGCCCAGCCGTGTACGACGGCGATACTCCGTTCGAGGAACGCGAGTGGATCCGCCAGTACGCCAACTACGTCCTGACCAACCCGGACATGCTGCATCGGGGCATCCTGCCCTCCCACCCCCGCTGGTCCTCCTTCCTCAAGTCCCTGAAGTACGTCGTCATCGACGAATGCCACACCTACCGCGGTGTCTTCGGCTCACACGTCGCCCAGGTGCTGCGCCGGCTGCGCCGCCTGTGTGCCCGCTACGGCGCGTCGCCCGTGTTCCTGCTGGCCTCGGCGACGGCCGCGGAACCCTCGGTCGCAGCCCGCCGCCTCACCGGCCTGCCGGTGCTGGAGGTGGCCGACGACGCCTCCCCACGCGGTGAACTGGTGTTCGCCCTCTGGGAACCGCCACTGACCGAGCTGCACGGCGAGAAGGGCGCCCCCGTCCGCCGCACGGCCACCGCCGAGGCCGCCGACCTGCTGACCGACCTCACCGTGCAGGGCGTGCGCTCGGTCGCCTTCATCCGCTCGCGGCGCGGCGCCGAGCTGATCTCGGTCATCTCCCAGGAGCGCCTGGCCGAGGTCGACCGGTCACTGGCCCGGCGTGTCGCGGCGTACCGGGGCGGCTATCTCCCGGAAGAGCGCCGTGCTCTCGAACAAGCCCTCCATTCGGGTGAACTCCTGGGCCTCGCCGCGACGAACGCCCTCGAACTCGGCATCGACATCTCCGGCCTCGACGCGGTCGTCATCGCCGGCTACCCGGGCACGCGGGCCTCCCTCTGGCAGCAGGCGGGCCGGGCCGGACGGTCCGGGCAGGGGGCCCTTGCCGTCCTGGTCGCCCGCGACGATCCGCTGGACACCTTCCTCGTCCATCACCCCGAGGCCCTGTTCGACCAGCCCGTCGAATCGACCGTCCTCGACCCCGACAACCCCTACGTGCTGGCCCCGCACCTGTGCGCGGCCGCGGCGGAGCTGCCCCTGACGGACGAGGACCTCGACCTGTTCGGCCCGGCGAGCGAGGGCCTGCTGCCCCAGTTGGAGGCCGCGAAGCTGCTGCGCCGCCGGACCAGGGCCTGGCACTGGACCCGCCGCGAGCGCGCCGCCGACCTGACGGACATCCGCGGTGAGGGCGGGCGCCCGGTCCAGGTCGTCGAGACCGGCACGGGCCGGCTGCTCGGCACGGTCGACGCCGGCGCCGCGCACTCGACGGTGCACGAGGGGGCGGTGCACCTCCACCAGGGCCGCACGTACCTGGTGCGATCGCTGGACCTGGAGGACTCCGTCGCCCTCGTCGAGGAGGCCGCCCCGCCGTACTCGACGGTCGCCCGCGACACCACGTCCATCTCCGTCCTGGAGACGGACGTGGAGATCCCCTGGGGCGACGGCCGCCTCTGCTACGGCTCCGTCGAGGTAACCAACCAGGTCGTCTCCTTCCTGCGTCGCCGGCTCATGACGGGTGAAGTCCTGGGCGAGACGAAACTCGACCTCCCTCCTCGTACGCTGCGCACCCGCGCGGTGTGGTGGACCGTCACCGAGGACCAGCTGGACCGCGCCCGGATCAACCCGGAGATCCTCGGCGGCTCCCTGCACGCCGCCGAGCACGCGTCGATCGGCCTGCTGCCCCTCTTCGCGACCTGTGACCGCTGGGACATCGGCGGCGTCTCGATCCCGCTGCACCCCGACACGCTCCTGCCGACGGTCTTCGTCTACGACGGCCATCCGGGTGGTGCGGGCTTCGCGGAGCGCGCCTTCCACACCGCCCGCACCTGGCTGACCGCCACCCGCCAGGCCATCGCCTCCTGCGAGTGCGACGCCGGCTGCCCCTCCTGCATCCAGTCCCCCAAGTGCGGCAACGGCAACGACCCGCTGCACAAGAGGGGGGCGGTGCGGCTCCTCACGGTGTTGCTGGAGGGAGCGCCGGAGGAGAAGGAGTCCGCGGACGAGGCACCCGGGCAGCCGCCGGGAGATCCAGCGGAGCCGCCGGAGGCCCCGCCCGCGCCCTGACCTCCACCGTGAACGGTCCGCGGCCCGAAGCCGCCGTCACGTCCGAGATCTCCCCGGCGACCTCGCACCGCACGAGCCGCACGCCCTGCGCCGTGGCGACCCGGCCGGCCCGGGCGCAGGCCGCCGCGTCGCCGTCGGCCCAGTGGTCCGCCGCGGCGAGCGCCGCGAGATCGGCACCACCCGCCGCACGATGCCGGACGACGACGGCCTGCCCGAGCGCGAGAACGACACCGAACACCACGCACAGGACGGCGATCGCCCCGACGCTCCAGACGGTGGCGGAGCCCTTGTCCGACTCCACCACCGCTCGGCGCCCTCTCACGTGCCCACCGCCTCCTCCACCGACGCCACGGCCTCCTCGCGCACGGCGAAGGACAGGCCCCGCAACACCGGCGGCTCGGCCACGACCGTCACCCGGACGTGCTCCGCGTCCCGGCTGACCGTCACCTGCGCGCCGGGCGGCGCCGCCTCGCGGGTC
Organism: Streptomyces sp. NPDC013187; assembly: GCF_042899705.1. Taxonomy (NCBI): domain Bacteria; kingdom Bacillati; phylum Actinomycetota; class Actinomycetes; order Kitasatosporales; family Streptomycetaceae; genus Streptomyces; species Streptomyces sp. NPDC013187. Next base: position 113,634 of record NZ_JBIBAF010000019.1, read on the forward strand.
AGCTTCACGACCGCGCCGGGCGGGTCCTGGCGGGCCGCCGCACGCGCGCCCGTCCGCGCCGCGTCCACGCACTGGATCTGCGCGGCCACGACCAGCAGCCCCCACACCAGCGCCATCGCGAACATCACCAGCACCGGCAGCACCACGGCCGACTCCGCCGTGACGAACCCCCGGTCCGCCCCGCGTTCACATCCGCGCACTGAGGGCGTCCTTCACGATGTTCTGCAGTTCCGCGCTGACCGGGCCGCTCGTGACGACCTTGTAGAGCACCACGGCGAACGCCACCGCCGCGACGATTCCCATCGCGTACTCGGAGGTGACCATCCCCGCGTCCCGCCGCGCCGCACGCATCCCACACACCAGGGCACACAGCCGTGCCCGTACCGCCTGATACATCTCAACCTCCGTAGGAAGGAGTCCCAACCACCACTGCTTGTCGCTGACTTGCTCCGGGCACGTCGCCGCGTCACCCACCACCCCCTCCGAGCACCCCGCCCGCGAGTCCGATCACCACGGGCAGCACACCGACCGCGATGAACGCGGGCAGGAAGCACAGCCCGACCGGTGCGCTGACCATCACGCCCGCTCGACGGGCCCTGGCCGTGGCGGCGCGGCCCCAGTCGGCCCGGGCCTCAGCGGCGAGCCGCGCGACCGGCACCGCCGCGGGCAGCCCGGACACATCGGCCCGTTCGAGCAGCCGGGCCAGCCCTTCGGCGCCCGGCACGGCACCCAACCGCCGCCAGGCCGAGGCCGGTTCGCCACCCAGCCGCACCTCCGCCGCGCCCCGGGCGAGGGCATCGCCGACAGGGCCGCCCAGGGCCTCCCCCACCGCCTGTGCCGCGATCACCGGACCGGCACCCGCCGCGATGCAGGCCGCCAGCAGGTCGGCGGCGAGGGGCAGTTGCCGCGCCGCCTCTGCGAGGTCGGGGGCGCCCGGGTCCGCGTCGGCCGTCTCCTGGCTCGATCGCCACCGCCACACCCCCACCGCCCCGGCCAGGCCCACGGCGGCCCCGACCGGGCCTCCGATCAGCACCCACCCGGCGCACGCCACGCCCACCGGAGCCGACCACGTCCGTGCGGCCCCACGCCAGGCCGGCCGCAGGACGGGAACAGCCGCTTCCCGTACCCCCGACAGCTCCGCCAGCCGCCGGCGCATCCTCCGACGGCGCCGCGCCCGTACCAGCCGGCGCGCCAGCCATCCGGCGGCCAGCACGATCCCCACGGCCGCCCCCAGCCTGTGGACGACGTCCCCGCTCATGCCGCCGCCTCCGCGCCCCGCACGATCCGCCGGACCCACCACAGCCCCAGGCCCTCCAGCACCCCGCCGGCCGCCAGACAGCCCAGACCCGCCCCGGTGTGCAACAGGACGTGCAGGGGATCGGCGCCGAGGGCGGTCCCGATGAGAAGACCCAGAGCCGGCAACCCGGCGAGCATCACCGCCGTGGCCCGGGCTCCCGCCAACTGGGCTCCGAGGTCACACTGTTGATCGCGTTCGGCGCGCAGGGCAGCGGCGAGCCTGTCGAGTCCGGCCGCGAGTCCCGCGCCCTGGTCCACGGCCACCCGCCAACACGCCGCGAGTCCGCGCAGGCCCTCGGCGCCCGGTTGCCGTGCCGCCGTGGCGAGCGTGTCCGGCACGTCACCGCCGAACCGCGCCGCGGCCAGCACCGTGGACTGCGCGTCCGCGAGTCCGCCGCAGTCCCGGGCGGCCCGCAGCAGCGCCTCACCCGGCTGGCGTCCCGCCCGCACCTCGCCGCCGAGCGCCCCGCACAACGCGATCACCGCGTCGGTCCGGCGCTCCCGGTCCCGCCGCGCCCGGCCGGCCAGCCGGGCCCGCCGCAGCAACGGCACCCCGGCCACCCCCAGGACGATCGGCAGCACCGACGCCGCGAGCACCGCCAGCACCAGCCCGGCCACCGCCGACCACCACTCGGCCCGCAGCCGCCCACGGACGCGCCGCAGCTCACCGGCTGTGCGCCGCCACCCGGGCGATTCCCTCCCGGCGTGGCCGCCCTCCGCGAGCAGCAACCGCGCCCGCCGTGCCGTCCCATCGCGCTCGGCCAGCAGCCAGACAGCCGCCCCCATGCACGTCACGGCCGCACCCACTGTCATCTCAGGCGCCCCCGTCATGACTCTCCTCCGTCGTCCGCACCCCGCTCGATCCCACTCGTCCCGCCCCGCAGCAGACTCCTCAGCCGCTCCCATCCGCGTTCGCGCACGAACGCCTCCGCTCCCCACCGCAGCGCCGGCACCGTCCGCACGAGACCGGACGCGTCCCGCTCCAGCACGTGCACCTCGGCGATCCGCCGCCGCCCGGCCCGGTCGCGCACCAGGTGCAGCACCACGGAAAGGGCGGCCGCCAACTGGCTGTGCAGCGCGGCCCGATCGAGCCCGGCGGCCGTGCCGAGCGCCTCCAGCCGGGCCGGTACATCGGCGGCGGCGTTGGCGTGCACGGTTCCGCAGCCGCCCTCGTGGCCGGTGTTCAACGCGGCCAGCAGGTGCACCACTTCGGGCCCGCGCACCTCGCCCACGACCAGCCGGTCGGGCCGCATCCGCAGCGCCTGGCGCACCAGGTCCTCCAGGGTGACGAGACCGGCGCCCTCCTGGTTGGCGGGTCTGGTCTCCAGTCGCACGACGTGCGGGTGGTCGGGCCGCAGTTCCGCCGAGTCCTCGGCGAGGACGATCCGCTCGCCCGGCCCCACCAGCCCCAGCAGGGCACTGAGCAGCGTGGTCTTGCCGGTGCCGGTGCCGCCGCTGACGAGGAAGGACAGCCGGGCGTCGAGCAGGGCGCGCAAGACGCGGTCCCCGCCCGGCGGTACCGTGCCCGCCGCGACCAGCTCGCCGAGGGTGAAGGCACGCGGCCTCACGACCCGCAGCGACAGGCAGGCGCACCCCACGGCCACCGGCGGGAGCACCGCGTGCAGCCGCGTCCCGTCGGGCAGCCGGGCGTCGACCCAGGGCCTGGCGTCGTCCAGGCGGCGTCCGGCCACGGCGGCGAGACGCTGGGCGAGCCGTCGCACGGCCGCGGCGTCCGCGAACCGCACCTGCGTCAGCTCCAGTCCTCCTCCCCGGTCCACCCAGATCCGGTCCGGGGCCGACACCAGCACGTCCGTCACCGACGGATCGGCGAGGAGCGGCTCGAGTGGACCGCTGCCGACCAGCTCGGACCGTAAATGTGCTGCGGCTCCCAGCACTTCGGTGTCCCCGAGGACCCGCCCTTGCTCACGCAGGGCCTGCGCGACGCGCGCGGGGGTCGGCTCGGCCCCGCTCTCGGCCAGCCACCGCCGCACCCCGTCGAGCAGCGCCGCGCCCTCGAGTCCGGCCAGGGTGCTCATGCCGTACCCGCCTCGACGAGCGCGCGCTCCCAGAATTCCTTGCAGAACCGGGCCAGGGGTCCCCGCGGGGCGGCGCCGGGGGGTGCCGTGCCCTCGTCCGGGCGCGACAGCCCGGGCTCGACCGGCACCTCGCCGACCAGGGGCAGTCCGAGCAGCCGGGCCACCTCGCGGTCGTCGAGCCCCGGCGAGTACGGCCCGCGGACCGCCACGCGCAGGTCCCGGAGAACCATGCCGACCGCCGAGGCGACCCGCCCCGCGGCCGCGACGGCCCGCAGCTCCGCGGGCACCACCAGCACGCCCACATCCAGCTGGGAGAGGACCTCGGCGACGCCGTCGTCGATCCGGCGCGGCAGGTCGACCACGACGGTGCCGCCCCGGCGTCGGGCCGCCGCGAGCACCGCGCGCACGGCCTGCGGCGGGACCGCGATCCGGTCGCCGCGGTCCCAGCTGAGCACGCGCAGCGCGTGCAGCTCGGGCAGCGACTCCTCCAGGGCTCCGCCGCCGACCCGTCCGCGCGAGGACGCGAAGGCGGGCCAGCGCAGCCCCTCGGCCGTCTCACCGCCGAGGAGTACGTCGAGTCCGCCGCCCAGCGGATCGGCGTCCACGAGGAGGGTGCGCAGTCCCTCCCGCGCGGAGGTGACGGCGAGGGCGCACGCGAGCGTGGACGCTCCGGCCCCGCCCCGGCCTCCGATGACACCGACGGTGAGGGCGGGCCGGCCGACGCCCTCGGCCACGTCGGCGATCCGGTCGACCAGCCACTGCTCGCCGTCGGGCAGCATCAGGACGTGCTCCGCGCCGATCTCGACGGCCCGCCGCCACACCCCGGAGTCGTCCTGGTCCCGGCCGACGAGGACGACGCCCCTTCTGCGCGCGGCCCCGCGTACCCGCCGCGCGGCGTCGTCGCCGACGAGGACGAGGGGTGCGGCCTCCCAGCTGCCTCTGCGCTCCGGCACCCCGTGGTGCACCTCGGGTGTGGCGCCGGCTGCCGCGCACAGGCGCAGCAGATCGTCGAGGAGTTCGGTGTCCTCGGTGACGATCAGCGGTCCGCCCTGCCGCCCTCCGGCGGCCGGTGGCGGATCGTGTGTGACGGTTCCGGCCACGGTTTCCATCCCCCTTCGCTGCACGACTCGCGCGGCCCCTGCGGCCCCGCGATTCCCATACGTGGGAAGAACCGACAAGCGGCCTCCCTGTGAACGGCCGACAGAAACCGGCCAAACGCCCCCGGGTACTCGGAACCGGCCATGAACTCGCCGCGAGCGGGACGCGTTGGAATCACGGTGCAGCGATCCCGGAAATCGTGTGGATCTTGGTGGATAACTGTGGACGTGCCGGGAGTTGTGAATATCGCCATCACCCATACCGGTGAGCCGCTCAGGCCATGTGCGTGACCCTCACAGAGCAGCCTGACGGCTACACACCGTAGCAAGGCATGCTCATGACAAAGCTGCAGCGAGAGCCGCATCAGAGCAGTTGTCAGGCTGCGCGAAGAGGGAAAAAACCCACCCGGACATGCGACGACCCCCGCCGGGGGGGAGAGCGGGGGTCGTCCCCACGGCCGACTCGGGGGGGGAGGAGTCGGGCCGGGTTAGCACGGTCGCGAACGATCCGTGACTTCCATGGTGTACCCGAGAGCCTTCTCAGGCAAACCCACGCGCCCCACCTTACGCCGAATGGGCTGCCCCTATGCTCTGGGGCGTGGAAAACCACTCGTTGCCCCGCACAGCCGCCTTCTTTGACCTGGACAAGACGGTCATTGCGAAGTCGAGCACGCTCACGTTCAGCAAGTCGTTCTACCAAGGCGGTCTGATCAACCGCAGGGCCGTCTTGCGTACCGCATATGCCCAGTTCGTCTTCCTCGCCGGCGGCGCAGACCACGACCAGATGGAGCGCATGCGCGCATATCTGTCCGCCCTGTGCCGCGGCTGGAACGTGCAGCAGGTCAAGGAGATCGTCGCCGAGACGCTGCACGACCTGATCGACCCGATCATCTACGACGAGGCCGCCTCCCTCATCGAGGAGCACCACACCGCCGGCCGCGACGTGGTGATCGTGTCCACGTCGGGCGCGGAGGTGGTCGAGCCGATCGGCGAGCTGCTGGGAGCGGACCGCGTGGTCGCCACCCGCATGGTCGTGGGTGACGACGGCTGCTTCACCGGCGAGGTGGAGTACTACGCGTACGGCCCGACCAAGGCGGAGGCCGTCAGGGAGCTCGCCGAGTCCGAGGGCTACGACCTCAGCCGCTGCTACGCCTACAGCGACTCGGCGACCGATGTGCCGATGCTGGAGTCCGTGGGCAACCCGCACGCCGTGAACCCGGACAGGGCACTGCGCCGCGAGGCCTTGGCGCGCGGGTGGCCGATCCTGGACTTCCACCGCCCGGTCCGGCTCAAGCAGCGCATCCCCGCGTTCTCCGTACCGCCGCGCCCGGCGCTCGTCGCGGTCGCCGCCATAGGCGCCGCGGCGGCCACCGCGGGACTCGTCTGGTATGCGAACCGGCGCCGGGCGACGGTCGCGTGACCTGTGGCGATCGCCGTTCCTGCGTGAACCCTAAAGTAAAGAAGTAGGTCCTGGACTTCCGCTTACTGCAGGGCAGTAGTACAAAGGATTCAACGGCCCGCGAGACCAAGGACATCCGAGAGGATCACCTTTTAACGCATTTGGCCCCACGGACCGAGCATGAACACCGGGCACCCACGCGACGTCGACCCGTCGAATACGGGCCAGCCACACCAGGGGACGGGCAAAGCCCCCGACCTGATGGGCATATATCGAGGACGCTTGGTAACCCGATGCTCATGCCAGCGGCGGTACGAGAACTCGTACCGCCGCATTTATGTGGCCCGGTGATGTCAGGCCGCTCCGCGCTGCAGCGCCTCGCACACCGCCATCGACTCGCGCGCCCCCAGTTCGACCGCCCTGCCGCAGTGGGCGATCCAGGCGGCGACGCCCTCCGGGGTGCCGGAGACGTACCCGGCGAGGGCCTCCAGGTACGCGTCACGTCCCAGTTCGGCGTGGCCGACCTCGGCGGCGCAGACCGACTTCGGGTCCAGCCCGCTGCCGATCAGGACGATGCGCTCGGCCGTGCGCGCGACCAGGCCGTTGTGGGACGTGAAGGGACGCAGCGCGAGGAGCTCGCCGTGCACGACGGCGGCCGTCACCAGCGCCGGAGCGGAGCCGCCCGCGATGATCAGCCCGGCCAGTCCGTCCAGCCTGCCGTGCGTTTCGGTGGCGCTCGGCAGCGGCAGCCCGACGAGCGGCTCGTCGACCTGTTCGCCCTCCTTGCGGGGCCGTCCCACCTGGTCGCCCTTGTCCGCGGCAGCCACCAGGTGCAGCCGGGCCAGCACCCGCAGGGGTGACTGCCGCCAGATCGACAGCAGCTGGCCCGCCTCCGCGGTGAGCCGCAGGGCGGCACCCACGGTGCGGGCCTCGTCGTCACCGCTGAAGTCCGTGCGCCGGCGCACCTCCTCCAAGGCCCAGTCCGCGCCGGACAGCGCGGCCGAGCCGCGGGCGCCGCGCAGCGCGGCCTCGGAGGTGATCGCGTTGCTGCGCCGCCGCATGACCCGGTGTCCGTAGACCCGGTCCACGGCCTTGCGCACGGACTCCACGGAATCGGCCACTCCGGGCAGCGCCCCCAGGGCCGCGAGGGGATCGGCGGTCGCGCCTGCTGTACTCATGAGTACGACCCTACGCACCCAGAGGCCCCGCCCCACGAGGGAGTGGCCTTCTTCACGCGCACGTGCGCCACCCGACGTCAGCCCGAAGAGCTACCTCCCGGCCGCCGGAGCCCCGGGCACACCCTTGGGTGCGGGGGCGGGCCCGTCCGACAGGAAGGACGCCCAGCCCGCCTTGGGCGCCTGGCCGACCGGCAGGGTGCGCAGCTTCTCCAGCGTCTTCGGGTCCTGGGCGTCGAGCCAGTCCACGAGCTGCCGGAACGAGACGCAGCGCACCTCCTCCTTGGTGCACACCGTCTCGATGACCTCCTCGACGGCCCGCATGTAGGTGCCGCCGTTCCATGACTCGAAGTGGTTGCCGATGATCAGGGGCGCGCGGTTGCCCTCGTAGGCTCGTTGGAAGCCCCTGAGCAGGCCGTCCCGCATCTGGTCGCCCCAGAAGTCGAACTTGGCGGGGTTGCCCTGGGTGGTGGTGCCCGACTGGTTGACCATGAAGTTGTAGTCCATGGTGAGCTGCTCGAAGGAGTGGCCGGGGAACGGCACGAGCTGCATGGAGACGTCCCACAGGCCCATCTTCTTCTTCGGCCAGACCTGGTCGTTCACTCCGCTGGTGTCGTAGCGGAAGCCCATGTCGCGGGCCGCCCTCATGAAGTTGCGCTGGCCCTCGAGACAGGGTGTGCGGGCGCCGATGAGCTCCTTGTCGTAGTCGAAGGGCAGCGGGGACGCGCCTTTCAGGCCGGCGTTGGTCTTCCAGGTCTTCACGAACTGCTTGGCCTGGGAGATCTCGTCCTTCCAGTCCTGCACCGACCATTCGCCGACGCCGCCGCCGCTGCCGCAGAAGTGGCCGTTGAAGTGGGTGCCGATCTCGTTGCCCTCCAGCCACGCCAGGCGCAGCTGCTTCGCGGTGGCGGCGATGCCGCGGCGGTCGTTGAAGCCGATGTCGGAGCGGCCCGGGGAGTGCTGCGGCGGCCGGTACCGGTCGCGCTTGTCCTCCGGCAGCATGTACACGCCGCTCAGGAAGTACGTCATGGTCGCCTTGTTCTTCCTCGCGACCTTGCGGAAGTGCGAGAACAGCTTCTGGCTGTCCTCGCCCGCGCCGTCCCAGGAGAAGACGACGAACTGCGGGGGCCTCTGGCCGGGCCGCAGGCGTTCGGGGCGGGGCAGGTGCGGCTGGGCCCCGGTGTAAGCGGTGGAGCCGTCTCCGATCAGCCGGACCGCGCTCTTCGGCGCCTGTGCGGGCGTCGCCTTCTGCGGGTCGGGGGTCTCCTGCCGGGGGCTGTCGGTCGCGCAGCCGGCGAGCGATGCGGCGCAGACCGCGGCGATCACGGAACCCGCGGCGATCCTTTGGGTTGCGGCCATGTTCCGCCCACCTTCTTCCTTCTCTCGGGTGCGGACACGCCAAATTCGCACGAGACCGAGAAGGAATTAGTAGGACAAGCCGATCAAATGGCCACTTCACCCTTCGGGGTGATTTATTCGCCCATTTGCCCGTAAAGTCTATGCCCGCCCTTTACTCTGCATTACGATCCGTTTACCGAGCGTTGATTCATCCCGCCGATTTACGCCGTGACCGCCGCGACCGATACCCCGCCACGAGCGGGACCCCCAGTTACGCGACCGCGCAGCCCCGGAGGAGACGGGAAAACCATGTCAGCCTGCGTCCCCACACGTGCCACAGACCCGAACCGAACCGAGCGCACGCATCCGCCCCACAGTCCGCCGCCGGCCGGGCCCCGCCGATTCCGGATCGCGGGTGCCGACGTGTCGGCCTCCATCGCGGTCTTCCTGATCGCACTGCCCCTGTCCCTGGGCATCGCCCTGGCCACCGGCGCCCCCCTCCAGGCCGGCCTCGTCGCCGCCGCCGTGGGCGGGCTGGTCGCCGGGCGGCTGGGCGGCTCCCCGCTCCAGGTGAGCGGACCGGCCGCCGGACTCACCGTCGTCACCGCCGACCTCATCCAGCGGTACGGCTGGCGGACGACCTGCGCCATCACCGTCCTCGCAGGCCTCGCCCAGCTGGGCCTGGGCTGCCTGCGGGTGGCCCGTGGCGCCCTCGCCGTCAGCCCCGCGATCGTGCACGGCATGCTCGCAGGGATCGGCGTCACCATCGCCGTCGCCCAGCTGCACATCGTGCTCGGCGGCACACCGCAGAGTTCTGTCCCGGCCAACCTCCGTGCCCTGCCCGCCCAGCTGGCGCACATGGGCGCCGCGGCGGTGTCGGTGAGCGTGCTGACCCTGGCGCTGCTGCTGCTCTGGCCGCGACTGCCCGGCCGGGCCGGACGCCTGCTGCGCAAGGTCCCGGCCGCGCTCGTCGCCGTCGCCGGAGCCACCGCGGCCGCCGCTCTCGCCGGGCTCCGCCTGCCCAAGGTCGACCTGCCGTCCTGGAGCAACCACGCCCTGGCCGGGCTGCCCGAGGGCCCCGTGCTCGGCCTGGTCGCCGCCGTACTCACCACCACGCTGGTGTGCAGCGTGCAGTCGCTGCTCGGCGCGGTCGCCGTGGACAAGCTGGTGGCCGGCCGTCCCGGTCTGTCGCCCCGCGTCGGGCGCTCGAACCTCGACCGCGAACTGCTCGGGCAGGGAGCCGCCAACATCGTCTCCGGCTCGCTCGGCGGACTGCCCATCGCCGGTGTGGCCGTGCGGAGTTCGGCGAATGTGCACGCGGGTGCGGTCAGCCGGAACTCCACGATGCTGCACGGCGTTCTCGTAGTGATCGCCACGCTGCTGATGGTCCCGATCCTGGAGTTCATCCCGCTCGCCTCGCTCGCCGCCCTGGTGATGGCCGTCGGCATCCAGATGGTGTCCCTGAACCACATCCGCACGGTGACCCGCCACCGCGAAGTGTGGGTCTACGCCGTCACGACCCTCGGCGTGGTCTCCCTCGGCGTCCTGGAGGGCGTGGCGCTCGGCATCGCCACGGCCGTCGGCGTCGCCCTGCACCGCCTCACCCGCACCCGCATCACGCACGAAAAGAGGGAAGGAGTCCATCACGTACACGTCCGCGGGCAGTTGACGTTCCTCGCGGTGCCACGGCTCAGCCGGGCCCTGCATCTCGTGCCCCACGGTGCCGACACCGTCGTCGAGCTGGACGGGTCGTTCATGGATCACGCGGCGTACGAGACGTTGCAGGACTGGCAGAAGACGCACACCGCGCAGGGCGGCACCGTCGAGATCACCGGCCGCCATCCCGGCACCCGTATCTCCGAGCCCCAGGTCTCCGGCGACTGCCGCTGCCGGCCCTGGACGCCCTGGCGCAACCACCAGTGCGAGGGCCCCCGGTCCGTACCCCCTGCCGAGAAGAACGCGGAAGGGCCGGACCGCTCCGACCCGGACCCGACGGGCACCGGCGGAGGCAGCGGGCACGAACTGGCGCGTGGCATCAGCGCGTTCCAGCGCAACACCGCACCCCTGGTGCGCAGCGAGCTGGCGCGGCTCGCGAGAGAGGGACAGCGGCCTTCGCAACTGTTCCTGACCTGCGCCGACTCCCGGCTGGTCACATCGATGATCACCTCCAGTGGTCCGGGCGATCTGTTCGTCGTGCGCAACGTGGGCAACCTTGTCCCGCGCCCGGGCGAGGAGAGCGGTGACGACTCGGTGGCGGCGGCGATCGAGTACGCCGTGGACGTGCTCCAGGTGCGGTCCATCACGGTGTGCGGGCACTCGGGTTGCGGCGCCATGCAGGCGCTGCTCAACTCCGAGCCCGGAGGCGCCCGGAGCCCGTTGAAGCGGTGGCTGCGGCACGGGCTGCCCAGCCTGGAGCGCATGGCCGACGACAATCTGCCCTGGGGCAGACTGGCCGGGCGTCCCCCCGAGGACGCGGTCGAACAGCTCTGCCTGACCAACGTGGTCCAGCAGCTGGAACACCTGCGCGCCCACGACTCGGTGGCCCGGGCCATCGAGGAGGGCTGCCTGGAGCTGCACGGGATGTACTTCCACGTGGGCGAGGCGGAGGCGTACCTGCTCACCGAGACGGACGCCGGTGGCGTCTTCGACCGGGTCCGGGAGTCGGACCTGACGGCGTGAGCCAAGCGCCGGGTGCGGTGCGTCTCACCCGGCACCGCACAAGGGTGTGCCCCATTCGACAGCGGGGCACACCCTGTGGCCCGCCGGACTGCGAGCCGGATGACCGGCGGCACACGCAGTGAACTTTCCCTGGTCGGCGTCCGTGGGTACGGATGACCCCGGTCCCCGATAGCACCGCTCGACAGGTCTAAACCAATCGGCGGTCGGCCCTTGTCATCGCACCCCCGGGTCTGATGAGCTGTGGCCTGGGACACAACGGACACCCTGGGAAAGGCAGATGCCGTGAGCAACGAGAGCCTGGCCAACCTGCTGAGCGAGGAGATGGGACAGTGAGCGAGAATCCTTCCCTCTCCAACCTGCTCAAGGAAGAGCGCAGGTTCGCACCCCCCGCCGACCTGGCCGCGAACGCCAATGTCACCGCGGAGGCGTATGAACAGGCCAAGGCTGACAGGCTCGGCTTCTGGGCCGAGCAGGCCCGCCGGCTGACCTGGGCCAAGGAGCCCACCGAGACCCTCGACTGGTCGAACCCGCCGTTCGCCAAGTGGTTCAAGGACGGCGAGCTCAACGTCGCCTACAACTGCGTCGACCGCCATGTGGAGGCCGGGCACGGCGACCGGGTCGCCATCCACTTCGAGGGCGAGCCCGGCGACAGCCGCGCGATCACCTACGCCGAGCTCAAGGACGAGGTCTCCAAGGCGGCCAACGCCCTGCTGGAGCTGGGAGTCCAGGCGGGCGACCGGGTCGCCGTCTACATGCCGATGATCCCCGAGACGGCGATCGCGATGCTGGCCTGCGCCCGGATCGGCGCCGCCCACTCCGTCGTCTTCGGCGGCTTCTCCTCGGACGCACTCGCCACCCGCATCCAGGACGCCGACGCGCGCGTGATCATCACCTCCGACGGCGGTTACCGGCGCGGCAAGCCCTCCGCGCTCAAGCCGGCCGTGGACGAGGCCGTCGAGAAGGCCGGCATCGTCGAGCACGTCCTGGTCGTACGCCGCACGGGCCAGGAGGTCGCCTTCACCGAGGGCCGCGACGTCTGGTGGCACGACGTGGTGGGACGGCAGAGCACGGAGCACACCCCTCAGGCCTTCGAGGCCGAGCACCCGCTGTTCATCCTGTACACCTCGGGCACCACCGGTAAGCCCAAGGGCATCCTGCACACCTCCGGCGGCTACCTCACGCAGACCGCCTACACCCACCACGCGGTCTTCGACCTCAAGCCGGAGACCGACGTCTACTGGTGCACGGCCGACGTCGGCTGGGTCACCGGCCACTCGTACATCGTCTACGGCCCGCTGGCGAACGGCGCGACGCAGGTCATGTACGAGGGCACGCCCGACACCCCGCACCAGGGCCGCTTCTGGGAGATCGTCCAGAAGTACGGCGTGACGATCCTCTACACCGCGCCCACCGCGATCCGTACGTTCATGAAGTGGGGCGACGACATCCCCGCCAAGTTCGACCTGTCCAGCCTGCGCGTGCTGGGCTCGGTGGGCGAGCCGATCAACCCCGAGGCGTGGATCTGGTACCGCAAGAACATCGGCGGCGACCGCACCCCGGTCGTCGACACCTGGTGGCAGACCGAGACCGGCTCGATGATGATCACCCCGCTGCCGGGCGTGACCGCGACCAAGCCCGGCTCGGCGCAGACGCCGCTGCCCGGCATCTCCGCGACGGTCGTCGACGACGAGGCCAACGAGGTGCCCGACGGCGGTGGCGGCTACCTGGTGCTGACCGAGCCGTGGCCGTCGATGCTGCGCACCATCTGGGGCGACGACCAGCGGTTCATCGACACGTACTGGTCGCGCTTCGAGGGCAAGTACTTCGCGGGTGACGGCGCCAAGAAGGACGACGACGGCGACATCTGGCTGCTCGGCCGGGTCGACGACGTCATGCTCGTCTCCGGCCACAACATCTCCACCACCGAGGTGGAGTCCGCGCTCGTCTCCCACCCCTCGGTCGCCGAGGCGGCCGTGGTCGGCGCGGCGGACGAGACGACCGGGCAGGCGATCGTCGCGTTCGTGATCCTGCGCGGTACGGCCTCGGAGACCGAGGACCTGGTCGCCGAGCTGCGCACGCATGTCGGCAACACCCTCGGCCCGATCGCCAAGCCCAAGCGGGTCCTGCCGGTGGCGGAGCTGCCCAAGACCCGCTCCGGCAAGATCATGCGCCGACTGCTGCGGGACGTCGCCGAGAACCGCCAGCTGGGTGACGTCACCACGCTGACCGACTCCACCGTCATGGACCTCATCCAGTCCAAGCTGCCCGCCGCGCCCAGCGAGGACTGAGCACGGCTTCGGCATGACGGAGCTGACGGAGGGCACCCACGTCCGGGTGCCCTCGGTCAGGGCGCACCGGCGGCGAAGACCGCCGGATGCGCACTGCCGTACGTTTACCTAAACTAAGCAAAACAACTGCTCCGTCAACCGAGCAGAACAAGTGCTCCAGGGTGCGCCGGGAAGTCTGGTCGGCATGTGTTCCGTCCTGCCCACCGACCGGAGGTCTCCCTCGTGACCGCGCCCCGCCCCACCAGCCCCCGCAAGGCCTTCGGCCGACTGTCGCTGCCGGAGCGGACGTACGTGGCGGACGCGCTGCGCACGGAGACCGTCGGCGGGGTGCTGCTGCTCGCCGCCGCCGTCATCGCGCTGCTCTGGGCGAACATTCCCGCGCTGCACGACAGCTACGAGAGCGTCTCCCACTACCACCTGGGCCCCGCCGCCCTCGGTCTCGACCTGTCCGTCGCGCACTGGGCCGCCGACGGACTGCTGGCGATCTTCTTCTTCGTCGCCGGGATCGAGCTGAAGCGGGAACTCGTGGCGGGCGACCTGCGCGACCCGAAGGCCGCCGCGCTGCCGGTCGTCGCCGCGCTGTGCGGCATGGCCGTACCGGCGCTCGTCTACACCCTCACCACTGTGACCGGCGGTGGCTCCCCGGACGGCTGGGCCGTGCCGACCGCGACCGACATCGCGTTCGCGCTCGCCGTACTCGCCGTGATCGGCACCTCCCTGCCGAGCGCGCTGCGGGCCTTCCTGCTCACGCTCGCCGTCGTCGACGACCTCTGCGCGATCCTGATCATCGCGGTGTTCTTCACCGCCGACCTGAACTTCGCCGCGCTCGGCGGTGCCGTCGCAGGCCTGGTGCTCTTCTGGCTGCTGCTGCGCACGGGCGTGCGGGGCTGGTACGTGTACGTGCCGCTGGGCCTCGTCGTGTGGGCGCTGATGTACAACAGCGGCATCCACGCCACCGTCGCCGGTGTCGCCATGGGCCTGATGCTGCGCTGCCACCGGCACGAGGGCGAGGACCGCTCCCCCGGCGAGCACATCGAGCACCTCGTACGGCCCCTGTCGGCGGGGCTCGCGGTGCCGCTGTTCGCGCTGTTCAGTGCGGGTGTTGCGGTGTCCGGCGGAGCGCTCGCCGACGTGTTCACGAAGCCGGAGACCCTCGGTGTGGTCCTCGGGCTGGTCGTCGGCAAGGCGCTCGGCATCTTCGGCGGGACGTGGCTGACAGTCCGTTTCACCCGGGCCTCGCTCAGCGACGACCTCGCCTGGGCGGATGTGTTCGCGGTGGCCACCCTCGCCGGCATCGGCTTCACCGTGTCACTGCTCATCGGCGAACTCGCCTTCGAGGGCGACCAGACGATGACGAACGAGGTGAAGGCCGCCGTCCTGCTGGGCTCACTCATCGCCGCGACATTCGCGACCGTCCTGCTGAAGATCCGCAACGCCAGGTACCGACGGATGTGGGAGGACGAGGAGCGCGACGAGGACGCCGACGGCATCCCGGACGTGTACGAGGAGGACGACCCGGCGTACCACCTGCGGCTCGCCGCCGTCTACGACCGCAAGGCCGCCGAGCACCGCAGGATCGCCCAGGAGAAGGCAGCGGCGCGCCACGGGCTTGCCGAAGTACCGGGCGGGGCAGGCGAGGACCACCACCGTCCGGCATGATCTGACGAGACGGTACAAAAGACGGGACCGTACGCAGTCAGGCCGTACCCAGTCGGACGACTGCGGCGGGTCTGGAACAAGACGCGGAAAACGGACCGTAAGCAGAAGAGGGAGACCGCGATGAGCGCACCCGACGGCAGCCCGGTCGGCGCCGAACGCAGCATCGGCCAGCTGTTCGCCTCGGCGACGGCGGAAATGTCGGCGCTGGTGCACGACGAGATCGCGCTGGCGAAGGCGCAGCTCAAGCAGGACGTGAAGCGCGGCGCGACCAGCGGCGGCGCCTTCTCGGCGGCCGGCGCGGTGCTGATCTTCTCCCTGCCGATGCTGAACTTCGCGCTGGCGTACGGCATCCGCACCTGGAGCGACTGGAACCTCGCGGTCTGCTTCCTGCTGTCGTTCGCGGCGAACGTGTTGGTCGCCGCGGTACTCGCGCTGATCGGCGTGACCTTCGCGAAGAAGGCCAAGAAGAGCAAGGGCCCGCAGAAGGTCGCCGCGTCGATGAAGGAGACCGCGGTCGTGCTGCAGAAGGCCAAGCCGCACCCGCGTCCGGAGCTCGCGCAGGACCGGGTCCCCGAGGCCATCGAGGCTGTGGCACGCTCATCGTCATGACGGACCCCGCCCCGCCCCCTGCTCAACCGGCCTCGGCCGTCCTCCTGGACGGACCCTGGAGCCACCGCGACGTCGCCGCCAACGGCGCCCGCTTCCACATCGCCGAGCTGGGCGACGGGCCGCTGGTGCTGCTGCTGCACGGCTTCCCGCAGTTCTGGTGGACCTGGCGGCACCAGCTGGTGGCACTCGCCGACGCGGGTTTCCGGGCCGTCGCCATGGACCTCAGGGGCGTCGGCGGCAGCGACCGCACACCGCGCGGCTACGACCCCGCCAACCTCGCGCTCGACGTCACCGGCGTCATCCGCTCCCTGGGCGAGTCCGACGCCGCGCTGGTCGGCCACGACCTGGGCGGATACCTCGCGTGGACGGCGGCCGCGATGCGCCCCAAGCTGGTGCGGCGCCTGGCGGTCGCGTCCATGCCGCACCCGCGGCGCTGGCGCTCGGCCATGCTGAGGGACGTCAAGCAGAGCCGCGCCGGTTCACACATCTGGGGGTTCCAGCGGCCCTGGATCCCGGAGCGGCAGCTCACCGCCGACGACGGGGCGCTCGTGGCGGAGCTGATCCAGGAGTGGTCCGGGCCGCGCCCGCCCGAGGACGAGGCACTGCAGACGTACCGCCGCGCCATGTGCATCCCCTCCGCGGCGCACTGCGCGGTCGAGCCGTACCGCTGGATGGTGCGCTCCCTGGCCCGCCCGGACGGCATCCAGTTCAACCGCCGGATGAAGCGGCCGGTGCGGGTGCCGACGCTCCATCTGCACGGCTCGCTCGACCCCGTGATGCGCACCCGCAGCGCGGCCGGGTCCGGCGAGTACGTCGAAGCCCCTTACCGGTGGCGGCTGTTCGACGGCCTCGGGCACTTCCCGCACGAGGAGGACCCGGTCGCTTTCTCCTCGGAACTCATCAACTGGCTACGGGATCCCGAACCCGACCGGTGACCGGCCGAGCGCGCCCGGTACCGGCTGGTGAACGCTTGTCCTACCAACGGCCAATTGCCCGGCGCATAGGCCAATTGGACGCCCCGGGAGCGGTTATCGACCATGGGGCGGGGGCACACGTCGGGGTATGGGCTGGACGCACGACTACAGTGACGCAACCCGCAATCGCCGCTCGGCGAGCGGTACGAACCCCCACCAGCGAAGCGGCGCACCGCAGATGGTGACCGCGGATCCCAGGGTGGGGATCCCGCGCATCCTCCGCCGCCGCGCCCGCTGGGTCTCCGTACGTCTTCGCCATACCCGCGACTGAGGCGTCACTCGCGCGAGTGACACCCCGACACCTGCCGCTCCGGGGCTGCCGCTGCTAGAGGGCGCAGCTGTCGCTGCCCACCTGCCGATTGGCGGTGCGCCCCCTGGTGATGTCCTCCTGGATCTCGTCCACGGTCAGCGCGTACCCGGTCTCGGCGTCGTCCAGCGACTTGGCGAAGACGACGCCGTAGACCTTGCCGTCGGGTGTGAGCAGGGGTCCGCCCGAGTTGCCCTGGCGGACGGTCGCGTAGAGGGAGTAGACGTCGCGGCGGACCGTGCCGCGGTGGTAGATGTCCGGCCCGTTGGCCGTGATGCGGCCGCGCACACGGGCGGCGCGCACGTCGTAGGCCCCGTTCTCCGGGAAGCCCGCGACGATCGCGCCCTCGCCGCTGCTCGCGTCCTTCTCGGTGAACCGCAGCACGGGCGCCTTCAGGTCCGGCACGTCGAGGACGGCGATGTCCCGCCGCCAGTCGTAGAGCACGACCTTGGCGTCGTACTTCCTGCCCTCGCCGCCTATCTGCACGGTCGGCTCGTCGACTCCGCCCACCACGTGCGCGTTGGTCATCACCCGGCGGTCGGAGAAGACGAAGCCGGTGCCCTCCAGGACCTTGCCGCAACTCGGTGCCGTGCCCATGACCTTGACGATGGAGCGCTGGGCGCGATTGGCCACGGGGCTGTTCGCGAGGGCCGGGTCGGGCGGCTGGACGTCGGTGATCGGCTCGTTCGAGAACGGACTGAAGACCTGCGGGAAGCCGTTCTGCGCGAGGACGGAGGAGAAGTCCGCGAACCAGGTG
This sequence comes from Streptomyces sp. NPDC013187, assembly GCF_042899705.1. Lineage (NCBI taxonomy): Bacteria > Bacillati > Actinomycetota > Actinomycetes > Kitasatosporales > Streptomycetaceae > Streptomyces > Streptomyces sp. NPDC013187. The sequence continues at coordinate 131,248 of NZ_JBIBAF010000019.1, forward strand.
GCCGCCTGGTCCGGCAGGGCCTGCGAGACGCCCAGCAGGACCTTGGAGTTGCGGACCTCCTTGCCGACGGTCGGCAGGGTCGTGCCCGCGAGGGCCGAGCCGATCAGCCAGGCGACCAGGAGCATCGCCACGACGTTGACCAGGGCGCCGCCGGTGGCGTCGAGGGCCCGGGCCGGGGACCAGGTGATGTGCCGGCGCAGCTTGTTGCCGAGGTGGGTGGTGAGGGCCTGGCCGACGGAGGCGCAGACGATGACGACGACGACCGCGACGACGGCGGCGGTCGTGCTCACCTCCGCGTTGTCCGTCAGCGCGTCCCAGATGACGGGCAGCACGTAGACCGCGACGAGGCCGCCACCCAGGAAGCCGATCACCGACAGGATGCCGACGACGAAGCCCTGGCGGTACCCCACGACCGCGAACCACACGGCGGCGACCAGCAACAAGATGTCCAGCACGTTCACGGAGGCCACCCTGTCATGCGCGCCAGTCGAGGGGGACCTGCTTCTCACGGTCCCAGGGCCGCTCCCAGCCCGCGAAGTGCAGCAGGCGGTCGATGATTCCGGCCGTGAAACCCCAGACAAGGGCTGATTCGACCAGAAATGCCGGACCTCGGTGGCCGCTGGGGTGGACGGTGGTCGCCCGGTTGGCCGGATCCGTGAGATCCGCCACGGGGACGGTGAAGACCCTGGCGGTCTCGTTCGGATCGACGACTCCGACCGGGCTCGGCTCGCGCCACCAGCCCAGCACGGGCGTGACGACGAAACCGCTGACCGGGATGTAGAGCCGCGGCAGGACGCCGAAGAGCTGGACGCCGGAGGGGTCGAGGCCGGTCTCCTCCTCGGCCTCGCGCAGGGCGGCCCGCAGCGGGCCGTCGCCGCTGGGGTCGCCGTCCTCGGGGTCGAGGGCGCCGCCCGGGAAGGAGGGCTGCCCGGCGTGCGAGCGCAGGGAACTCGCACGCTCCATGAGCAGCAGCTCCGGGCCGTGCACGCCCTCACCGAAGAGGACCAGCACGGCGGACTGCCGTCCCGCCCCGTCCTCCGGTGGCAGGAATCGGCTCAGCTGCCTCGGCCGGACCGTCTCCACGGCGTGCACCACGGGGTCCAGCCAGCCGGGCAGGCCGTCCTTGCTCAGCGTCACCGGGCCACCCTGTGTGTCGCTCGCGCGCGTCATCGCCACCCCCGTCGTCCTGCCGCGTCCAACGCACGACGGCCCTGAGATCGTTCCGCGAACCCCCGGGATCCCCTGAACGGGCGGCGCGCCGGGCTCTCGGCACGGCGCATCGGGTCCATCGGGTGGTGCGCGGAACCCCTGAGACCGCCCACCGAGTCCCTCCGGTCGCCCGCCGGGCCGCACGCCGAACCACTCGGGCCGCACGCCGAGTCCATCGGGCCGTACACCGGGCCGCTCGGGTCGTACACCGGCCCGCTCGGGTCGTACACCGGCCCGCTCGGGTCGTACACCGGCCCGCTCGGGTCATACGCCGGCCCGCTCGGGTCACGCGTCGGGCCGCTCGGGTCACGCATCGGGCCCCTCCGCCGGTTCGGGCGGCTCATCCGGCCCCCAGCGGCGGCGCCGGTTTACCGCCCGCGTCCAGATAGGCCTGCGGGGGATTCAGACGCTGGCCGGGGAAGCCGCCCTTCTCGTACTTGAGGAGCTTCTTCGCCTTCTCCGGGTCGGTCTCGCCCTCGCCGTACGCCGGGCAGAGCGGAGCGATCGGGCAGGCGCCGCACGCGGGCTTGCGGGCGTGACAGATACGGCGGCCGTGCCAGATGACGTGGTGCGAGAGATCCGTCCAGTCGCTCTTCGGGAAGAGCGCGCCGACGGCGGCCTCGATCTTGTCCGGGTCGGTCTCGCCGGTCCACTGCCAGCGGCGCACCAGGCGCTGGAAGTGCGTGTCCACGGTGATCCCGGGGCGGCCGAAGGCGTTGCCGAGCACGACGAACGCGGTCTTGCGGCCGACGCCGGGCAGCTTGACCAGGTCTTCGAGCCGGCCGGGCACCTCGCCCCCGAAGTCCTCCACCAGGGCCTTGGACAGCCCTATGACGGACTTCGTCTTGGCCCGGAAGAAGCCGCACGGGCGGAGGATCTCCTCCACCTCCTCGGGGTTGGCGGCGGCCAGGTCCTCCGGGGTCGGGTACGCGGCGAAGAGGGAGGGTGTCGTCTGGTTGACGCGCAGGTCGGTCGTCTGGGCGGACAGGACCGTGGCGACGACCAGTTGGAAGGGGTTCGCGAAGTCCAGCTCGGGGTGCGCGTACGGAAAGACCTCGGCGAGCTCGCGGTTGATACGGCGGGCCCGGCGGACCAGGGCGGTACGCGATTCGTCGCCCGGCGGGTGGACGACGGTCTTGGCGGGGGCGGTGCCCTTGAGACGGGCCGTGGCCTTCTTGGGTGCGACCACGACCTTCTTGGCCGCGGGCGCCTTCTTCACGGCAGCGCTCTTGGAGGCAGCCTTCTTGGTGGACCCCACCTTCTTGCCAGCGGCGGCCCGTTGCGCAGAGGCGGCCCGTTTTGCAGGGGCGGCCCCTTGTGCAGGGGCGGCCTTCTCCGCGGACGCCGTCTTCCTCGCCGGTTCCGTCTTGTTCTGTTTCGCCGTTTTCCTACCGCCATCGGGGCTCTGTTCGCCCACAGCGGAATCGCGACGTACAACCACCCGCGCAGCCCCCTCGGCCTGTGCTCTCACCGGCGATTTGGACACCCGGCCAGCCTAAGGCCCGGCACCGACATCCGCCCCGGCCCCTGAAGATCGGCGCCCAATTGGACCCCTGCCGCGTACCCCGGGACACGTGTGCGGCATCCTTGTGACAGATCACACTGTTTGGACCGCCCGACAAAATGGGCACCACGGTCCCTCGGTACACGGGGGAGCAAGATCCCCTGAGCAGGTCGACAAGGAGAGAACTCGTGGACGACGTTCTGCGGCGCAATCCGCTCTTCGCGGCGCTCGATGACGAGCAGGCCGCGGAGCTCCGCGCCTCCATGAGTGAGGTGACCCTCGCCCGCGGTGACTCGCTGTTCCATGAGGGCGACCCCGGTGACCGCCTGTACGTGGTCACGGAGGGGAAGGTGAAGCTCCACCGCACGTCCCCCGACGGCCGCGAGAACATGCTGGCCGTGGTCGGCCCCGGTGAGCTCATCGGTGAGCTCTCGCTGTTCGACCCGGGCCCGCGCACCGCGACGGCCACGGCACTGACCGAGGTCAAGCTGCTCGGCCTCGGCCACGGCGACCTCCAGCCCTGGCTGAACGCCCGCCCGGAGGTGGCCACGGCGCTCCTGCGCGCCGTCGCACGCCGGCTGCGCAAGACCAACGACGCGATGTCCGACCTCGTCTTCTCGGACGTCCCGGGCCGCGTCGCCCGCGCACTGCTCGACCTGTCGCGCCGGTTCGGCGTGCAGTCCGAGGAGGGCATCCACGTCGTGCACGACCTCACGCAGGAGGAGCTGGCCCAGCTGGTCGGCGCGTCCCGTGAGACGGTCAACAAGGCCCTCGCGGACTTCGCCCAGCGCGGCTGGCTCCGCCTGGAGGCCCGCGCGGTGATCCTCCTGGACGTGGAGCGCCTCGCCAAGCGCTCACGCTGACGCGCACCCCGCCGTACGTCATCGGGCCCCGTCTCCTCACGAGACGGGGCCCGACGTCGTCCAGCAAGTCGTCAAGGAAGCGGAAAGCGCCCCCTACGAGGGCTCCGCTCGCGGCACGGTGAGCGCATGACCGGCAGCGCTGCCCACCGACCCGGACTCGACGCGCGGGGCTTCCTCACCCGGGAGGGCTCCCTCGCGCGCGTGCCCCCGGCTTTCCGTCCGGTCGTCACCGCGACACGCGACCGGCTGGCCGACCTGTTCGGGCACCGGCTGCACAGCGCGTACCTCTACGGTTCGATACCGCGCGGCACCGCGCGCGTGGGCCGCAGCGACCTGGACCTGCTGCTCGCCCTGCACGAGGAACCGACCGCGACGGACCGGGACGAGGCCCGGGCGCTGGGCGCGGCACTGGACGCGGAGTTCGAGCAGATCGACGGGCACGGCACTCTGCTGTTCAGCCGGGCGCGGCTGCTGAGCGACCTGGAGAGGCACGACCTGGGCTGGTTCGTCGCCTGCCTGTGCACCCCGCTGCTGGGCGAGGACCTGGCCACGTGCCTGCCGCGCTACCGCCCCGACTCGCTGCTGGCCCGGGAGACCAACGGCGACCTGGCCCTGCTCCTCCCCCGCTGGCGCCGGCGGATCGCCGAGGCGGACGACACGGAGGAGGCCCGGAGGCCCCTGGTCCGCTTCATGTCCCGGCATCTGGTCCGTACCGGCTTCACGCTCGTCATGCCCCGCTGGAACGGCTGGACCAGCGACCTGCACGAGATGGCCGAGGCCTTCGCGGGGTACTACCCCGAGCGTGGCGAGCAGATGCGGGCCGCGGCCGCCCTGGGGCGGGAGCCGGCCGGAGACGCCGCCGTGCTCGCGGCGTACGTCGGCGATCTGGGGCCGTGGCTCGCCGGGGAGTACGCGCGCGTGCACGGCGTCAAAGCACCGCGTCCCTGAGGGCCCCTAGATGAGCCCGTGTTCTTCCAGATAGTCCATCTGCGCCCGCACCGACAGTTCCGCCGCCGGCCACAGGGAGCGGTCCACGTCGGCGTACACGTGGGCGACGACCTGAGCGGGGGTGCGGTAGCCGTCCTCCACGGCCGTCTCGACCTGGGCGAGGCGGTTGGCGCGGTGGGCGAGGTAGTACTCGACGACGCCCTGGGCGTCCTCCAGGACCGGGCCGTGGCCCGGCAGGACCGTGTGGACGCCGTCGTCGACCGACAGGGAGCGCAGACGGCGCAGGGAATCCAGGTAGTCGCCGAGCCGGCCGTCGGGGTGGGCCACGACCGTCGTGCCCCGGCCGAGGACCGTGTCACCGGTGAGGACCGCCCGGTCGGCCGGGAGGTGGAAGGACAGGGAGTCCGCGGTGTGGCCGGGGGTCGGTACCACGCGCAGTTCAAGACCGCCGGTGGTGATCACGTCTCCGGCGGCCAGGCCCTCGTCGCCCAGGCGCAGGGCCGGGTCGAGGGCACGCACGTGCGTGCCGGTCAGTTCGGCGAACCGGGCGGCGCCCTCCGCGTGGTCGGGGTGGCCGTGGGTCAGCAGGGTGAGGGCGACGCGCTTGCCGGCCTGCTCGGCCGTGGCGACGACCCGGCGCAGGTGACCGTCGTCCAGCGGCCCCGGGTCGACCACCACGGCCAGATCCGAATCCGGCTCGGAGACGATCCAGGTGTTGGTGCCGTCCAGGGTCATGGCCGACGCGTTGGGGGCCAGGACGTTGACGGCCCGCGCGGTGGCGGGCCCCGAGAGGACCCCGCCGCGAGGCCGGCCGGGAAGGGCGCTTGCGTCCGTCATGCGGTGGCTCCACCGGTCGGGATGTGTTTGGTGAACTCGTCGTGGCCCGGCCAGGAGAGCACGATCTCCCCGTCCACCAGGCGGGCGGTGGCCAGGACCGGCGTGAGGTCACGCCCCTGGGCTGCGTCGAGTGCCCCGGCGGCCGTCTCGTACGCCGTCAGCTGGCGCAGGGTCGCGATCGTCGGCGGCATCATCAGCAGCTCGCCCTCGTCGTACCGGGCCGCCGCCTCGCGCGGGGCGATCCACACGGTGCGGTCGGCCTCCGTGGAGGCGTTGCGGGTGCGCTGCCCCTCGGGAAGGGCGGCCACGAAGAACCAGGTGTCGTAGCGGCGGGCCTCGAACTCCGGGGTGATCCAGCGGGTCCAGGCGCCCAGCAGGTCGGAGCGCAGGACCAGGCCGCGGCGGTCCAGGAACTCCGCGAAGGACAGGTCCCGGGCGACCAGGGCGGCCCGGTCGGCCTCCCAGTCGGCGCCCGTGGTGTCGCCGACGACCGAGTCGTGGGCCGGTCCGGCGAGCAGGACGCCCGCCTCCTCGTACGTCTCCCGTACGGCCGCACAGACGATCGCCTGGGCCGCCGTCTCGTCGACTCCGAGCCGCTGGGCCCACCACGCGCGCGTGGGGCCCGCCCAGCGGACCTGGTGGTCGTCGTCGCGCGGGTCGACACCGCCGCCCGGATACGCGTACGCGCCTCCGGCGAAGGCCATGGAGGCGCGTCTGCGCAGCATGTGGACGGCCGTGCCGCCGCCGGTGTCCTTCAGGAGCATGACGGTGGCCGCGCGCTTGGGGGCCACCGGCGTGAGGGTGCCGGCCGCGAGTGCGCGGATGCGGTCCGGCCACTCCGGGGGGTACCACTGACCGTTCGCCATGGGCGCGAGGCTATCCCGTGACGGGCGGATGTTCGAGTGGCCCCCGGGGACGGATTCCGCAGCTGGGACCCGCTGCAGGGCCCCGAGCGGTGTTACGCGAGTTCCACCTGGATCTCGACCTCGACCGGCGCGTCCAGCGGCAGCACCGCGACACCCACGGCGCTGCGCGCGTGCACGCCCTTGTCGCCGAGGACCTCGCCGAGCAGCTCGCTCGCGCCGTTCAGCACCGCGGGCTGGCCCGTGAAGTCCGAGGCCGAGGCCACGAAACCGACGACCTTCACCACGCGCGCGATGCGGTCCAGGTCACCGGCGACGGACTTCACTGCGGCCAGGGCGTTCAGAGCGCACGTGCGCGCCAGCTCCTTGGCCTCCTCCGCGGTGACCTCCGCACCGACCTTGCCGGTGACCGGCAGCTTGCCCTCCACCATCGGGAGCTGCCCGGCGGTGTAGACGTACGGCCCGGACTGCACAGCCGGCTGGTAGGCGGCGAGCGGCGGGACCACGTCGGGCAGGCTCAGGCCGAGCTCGGCCAGCTTCGCCTCGACGGCACCCACTACTGCTTCTCCCGCTTCAGGTAGGCGACGAGCTGCTCGGGGTTGTTCGGCCCGGGCACGACCTGGACGAGCTCCCAGCCGTCCTCGCCCCAGGTGTCCAGAATCTGCTTCGTGGCGTGGACGAGCAGCGGCACAGTCGAGTATTCCCACTTGGTCATGCGGCCGACTCTAGCCCCTGGCGGGCAGGGGTCATGCGGCCCACCACCGCACCGGTTGTCCACAGCCTCCCGCGTAGCCCGGGCGCGGACTGGTTAGGCTCGAATACGTGAGCAGGCTCCAGGTCGTCAGCGGCAAGGGCGGTACCGGTAAGACCACGGTGGCCGCCGCACTAGCACTGGCTCTCGCCACGGAGGGGAAGCGGACGCTTCTCGTCGAGGTCGAGGGCCGTCAGGGCATCGCGCAGCTCTTCGAAACGGAAGCGCTGCCTTACGAGGAACGGAAGATCGCGGTAGCACCCGGGGGCGGGGAGGTGTACGCCCTCGCCATCGACCCCGAACTGGCCCTTCTGGACTACCTCCAGATGTTCTACAAGCTGGGCAGCGCCGGACGGGCCCTGAAGAAGCTCGGCGCGATCGACTTCGCCACCACCATCGCGCCCGGCCTCAGGGACGTCCTCCTTACCGGCAAGGCGTGCGAGGCGGTGCGCCGCAAGGAGCGCAGCGGGCGGTTCGTCTACGACTACGTCGTCATGGACGCCCCGCCGACCGGCCGGATCACGCGCTTCCTGAACGTGAACGACGAGGTCGCGGGCCTCGCCAAGATCGGCCCGATACACAATCAGGCGCAGGCCGTGATGCGGGTGCTGAAGTCACCCGAGACGGCCGTGCACCTGGTGACGCTGCTGGAGGAGATGCCCGTCCAGGAGACCGTGGACGGCATCGCCGAGCTGCGTTCGGCCCGGCTGCCGGTGGGCCGGATCATCGTGAACATGGTCCGGCCGGAGGTGCTGGACGAGACCGACCTGGAACTCCTGCGGACGGCCCCGCGTTCCACTGTCGCGCGGTGCCTGTCGTCCGCGGGGCTCGGCGGGGCGCGGCGCGGGGGGCACGCCGAGCGGCTGGTGGACCCGCTGCTCGCGCAGGCCGAGGAGTACGCCGAGCGGTACACGCTGGAGCACGAGCAGCGCGCGGTCCTGGCCGAGCTGGGCCTGCCGCTGCACGAACTGCCGCTGTTCGCCGAGGGCATGGACCTGGCGGGGCTGTACGAGCTGGCCCGCGAGCTGCGCGAGCAGGGCGTGTCATGAGCCGGGACGGACGAGCCCGTGAGCAGGACGTGTCATGAGCCGGCGCGGACAGGGCACGCGAGCAGCGCGCCTCACGAGTCAGGACAGACAGGCAAGGCCCGTCGAGAGTCGGAAGCAGGGGATGTCATGAGTCGTCCGGACCCGGCCCACACCCACGATCCGGCCCGCCCTCACCTCGCCCCCGCGCGCCTGCTCGACGTCGATCCGCTGCTGGAGGACCCGAAGACCCGGATCGTGGTGTGCTGCGGCTCGGGCGGGGTCGGCAAGACGACGACCGCGGCGGCCCTGGGCCTGCGCGCGGCCGAGCGGGGCCGCAAGGTGGTCGTCCTGACCATCGACCCGGCCCGCAGGCTGGCCCAGTCCATGGGCATCGACTCCCTGGACAACACCCCGCGCCGGGTGAAGGGCATCGACGACACGGCGGGCGGCGAGCTGCACGCGATGATGCTCGACATGAAGCGCACCTTCGACGAGATCGTCGAGGCGCACGCGGACCCCGAGCGGGCGGCCGCCATCCTGGGCAACCCGTTCTACCAGTCGCTCTCGGCGGGCTTCGCGGGCACGCAGGAGTACATGGCGATGGAGAAGCTCGGGCAGCTGCGCGCCCGGGACGAATGGGACCTGATCGTCGTCGACACGCCGCCGTCCCGTTCGGCGCTGGACTTCCTGGACGCGCCCAAGCGGCTCGGCTCGTTCCTGGACGGCCGGCTGATCCGGCTGCTGACCGCGCCCGCGAAGCTGGGCGGCCGCGCCGGGATGAAGTTCCTGAACGTCGGGATGTCGATGATGACCGGCACCCTCGGCAAGCTGCTCGGCGGTCAGCTCCTCAAGGACGTCCAGACGTTCGTGTCCGCGATGGACACCACCTTCGGCGGCTTCCGCACCCGCGCGGACGCGACGTACAAGCTGCTCCAGGCACGGGGGACGGCGTTCCTCGTGGTCGCGGCCCCGGAGCGGGACGCGCTGCGCGAGGCCGCCTACTTCGTGGAGCGGCTGGCCGCGGAGGACATGCCGCTGGCCGGTCTGGTGCTCAACCGCGTGCACGGCAGCGGCGCCGACGGGCTGTCGGCCGAGCGGGCGCTCGCCGCCGCGGAAAATCTTGAAGAGCCCCGCATTGTGGATCAGGAGGGCGGGAAAGCAGTACTTCGTAACTCCCCCGACGCACAGGACAGTTCAGACTCTCCCACGCCCGGAACACCAGCTCGGGCATCGGCTCCCGAAGGTGGCTCCCCCACCGATAACGCCGAGGACATCGAGCACACCGGGGACGCGGAGCACACAGAGGACCCCGAGCGGTCCGTCGATGAGCTCACGGCAGGCCTGCTGAGGCTGCACGCCGATCGCATGCAGCTGCTCTCCCGTGAGCAGCGCACACGTGACCGCTTCACCGCGCTCCACCCCGAGGTCGCCGTGACGGAAGTGGCCGCACTGCCCGGCGACGTGCACGACCTCGCGGGACTGCGCACCATCGGCGACCGGCTCGCGGCCGACGAGCGCGAGCTGCCCGACCCCGCCGACCTGCCGGAACCGCCCGAGGCGACTGCCTGAGGCGACTGCCTGAGGCGACTGCCTGAGGGCAACCCGGCGAGGGCGCGGGGCGCCTGAGTCATGGCCAGGAACTCGCAGGTGATGACGAGGGGCCCGGAAAGGGCCCTCGGACCTGGACCTGGGGAGTTCCCGAGGGAGGACTCCTCAGCTCACCGCCGCGTAGTTCTCGTAGATCTCGTCGTCGTCGAGGGGCAGCACACCGCACCCCCGCTCGTACTCCGTGCGCGCCGTCTCCAGCAGCCGGCGCCAGGAGGTCACCGTGGGACGCCTGCGCAGCAGTGCGCGGCGCTCCCGCTCCGTCATGCCTCCCCACACACCGAACTCGACGCGGTTGTCGAGCGCGTCGGCCAGGCACTCCGTGCGCACCGGGCACCCGGTGCACACCGCCTTGGCCCTGTTCTGCGCTGCTCCTTGAACGAACAGTTCATCCGGATCGGTAGTGCGGCAGGCCGCCTGCGCACTCCAGTCGACTACCCAGCCCATACCGGCGCCGTCCTCTCCCGAATCGAGGCTCCCCCACGGCGGCAGCGGCATATTCACCGCCGCCAGTTGAGGACGTTACGGAAGGTGGGCACAGCGCAACACCCCCAGCGGGCCCAATCTTGAATGGCCCGAACGGACTATGGGTAAGCGGCAGATCACCCGGGGGAGTGAGCTGGCGACATACGTAACTTTCCCGGCAAACCAGGACAGTTCAGTTGCGTCACAACGGACGCCGTATGACACACAAGGCGGATTCGGACACGACCCCAACAAAAAAGTTGGGGAACACCCAGAACGATTCGGGGTCGCCGGACGTATTGATACGTGGCCTCACTGCTGTGACAGTTGAGAGCAGCTTAGGCCAAGGCCTATACGCCTGTCCGGCGAATGAGAACGTAGGCTGCCCCCATGCCAAAGAAGCGCTCGGGCGGTGGTCTGTCTCCCACGCAGCAGGCCGCCAAGTTCCTCGGTGTCAGTGTCCTCGCGGGAGCCGTGCTGGCCGGCATCGCACTGCCCGCCGTGGGCGCGCTGGGCCTGGCGGCCAAGGGGTCGGTCGAGAGCTTCGACGAGCTCCCGGCCACCATGAAGACCCCGCCGCTGAGTCAGCGCACCACGATCCTCGACGCCGAAGGCGGCCAGATCGCCACGGTCTACTCGCGCGACCGCACGGTGGTCCCCCTCAAGGACATCTCGCCGTACATGCAGAAGGCGATCGTCGCGATCGAGGACTCGCGCTTCTACCAGCACGGCGCGGTCGACCTGAAGGGCGTCCTGCGCGCCCTCAACAAGAACGCGCAGACCGGCGGGGTCTCCGAGGGCGCCTCCACCCTGACGCAGCAGTATGTGAAGAACGTCTTCGTCGAGGAGGCGGGCAACGACCCGACCAAGGTCGCGCAAGCCACCCAGCAGACCATCGGCCGCAAGATCCGCGAGCTCAAGTACGCGATCCAGGTCGAGGAGGAGCTGGGCAAGAAGAAGATCCTCGAGAACTACCTGAACATCACGTTCTTCGGCCAGCAGGCCTACGGCGTCGAGGCCGCCGCCCAGCGCTACTTCTCCGAGTCCGCCAAGGACCTCAGCCTGGCGCAGTCGGCCCTGCTCGCCGGCATCGTCCAGTCGCCCAGCCGGTACGACCCGGTCAACGACGAGACGGAGGCCACCAAGCGCCGCAACACCGTGCTGCAGCGCATGGCGGCCGTCGGCGACATCTCCAGGGCGCAGGCCGCCGACGCGATGAAGGCACCGCTCGGCCTGAAGGTCAGCGAGCCCAAGAACGGCTGCATCACGTCGGTCAAGGGCGCGGGTTTCTTCTGCGACTACGTGCGCGAGGTCTTCCTGACCGACCCGGTCTTCGGCAAGACCAAGAAGCAGCGCGCGAAGATCTGGAACCAGGGCGGCCTCACCATCCGCACGACGCTGGACCCTCAGGCGCAGAAGGCCGCGCAGCGGTCCATCAAGGAGCACGTCTACAAGAGCGACGAGGTCGCCACGGCCGTCTCCCTCGTCCAGCCGGGCTCCGGCAAGATCCTCGCCATGGGCCAGTCGCGTCCGTACGGCTTCAAGAAGAACGAGACGCAGATCAACCTGTCCGTCGACCAGTCGATGGGCGGCGGCATGGGCTACCAGCCCGGTTCGACGTTCAAGCCGATCGTGGCCGCCGCGGCCCTCGAGGACGGCATGCCGGCGAACAAGGTGTACTCGTCGCCGTACCAGATGGCGTACCCGAGCCCGGTGTCCGCCTGTGACGGCAAGCGGTGGGTGAACGACCCCGCCAACCCGGCGAAGCTGGAGAACGAGAACTCCTCCGAGGTCGGCCCGTACGACATGCGGGAGGCGACCGCCAAGTCGGTCAACACCTACTACGTGCAGATGATCAGCGACATCGGCATCTGCCCGGTGACGACGATGGCGAAGAAGATGGGCGTCGTACGGGCCGACGGCGACAAGATGCCTCAGGTGCCCTCCATCGCCCTCGGCACCCAGGAGATGTCGCCGCTGACCATGGCGAACGCGTACGCGACCTTCGCCTCGCGGGGCATGTACTGCACGCCGGTCGCCATCGAGTCGGTCAGCCGGCGGGTCGGTGACAAGACCACGTCGCTCGAGGTCCCGAAGTCGACCTGCTCGCGCGCGATGTCGGAGAACACCGCCGACACCATAAACACCCTGCTGAAGGGCGTCGTCGAGGACGGCACGGGCAAGAAGGCCGGCCTCGGCAGCCGCCCCAGTGCCGGTAAGACCGGTACGACCGACGAGCGCTACGCGGCCTGGTTCGTGGGCTACACGCCGAACATGGCCGGCGCGGTCTGGGTCGGCGACCCCGCGCACAAGCGCAAGATGGTCGGCATCACCATCGGCGGCCGGTCGTACGGCAAGGTCTTCGGTGGCGAGGTCCCCGGCCCGATCTGGGGCGACATGATGTCCGGCGCGCTGGAGGGCAAGCCCGTCGAGAACTTCAACACCGTGCACATCCCCGACAGCAAGCCGCGGGACCGCGGTGACGGGGACGGGGACGGGGACGGTGGCGGCCGTGACGACGGCGGCAATGGCGGCAACGACGGCTTCATCGGCGGTCTGGTCGGCGGCAACAACAGCGGCGGAGGCGGCGGCGAGCCCTTCCCGACGCCATCGTTCTCCATCCCGGAGGGCTTCTTCCGGGGGCAGAGCAATGGCGGCGGCAACGGCAACGGCGGCCGGTTCGGCTGAGCAGGCCGTGTGACGGAACGGAGACGGCCCCTTCCTACCCGCGCGGGTGGGAAGGGGCCGTCGTCGTCGGTGCCCGCCGTCGTCCGGGGCTGTCGGCGTCGGAGTCCGTCGTCATACGGGGCTGTTGTCGTCGGTGCCCGTCGTCGTCCGGGGCCGCCGTCCTCGGGGCCCGGTCGGGGTCCGTCGTCATACGGGGCTGTCGTCGTCGGTGCCCGTCGTCGTCCGGGGCCGCCGTCCTCGGGGCCCGGTCGGGGTCCGTCGTCATACGCGGCTGTCGTCGTCGGTGCCCGCCGTCATCCGGGGCCGCCGTCCTCGGGGCCCGTCGTCGTACGGTCGAACGGTCAGCCGGTCGGCAGCACCTGCGGGCCGACCACCAGGTCAGCCGGCCAGCAGCTTCTTCACGGCGGCGGCGACGCGACCGCCCTCGGCCTGCCCGGCCACCTTCGGGTTCACGATCTTCATGACCGCGCCCATGGCCCGCGGCCCCTCGGCACCGGCCGCCTTCGCCTCCTCGACCGCCTGCGCGACGATCTGCTGGAGCTGCTCATCCGACAGCTGCTGGGGCAGGTACGTGGCGAGGACCTCGCCCTCCGCCTTCTCCCGCTCGGCCTGCTCGGCACGACCGCCCTGGGCGAAGGCGTCGGCCGCCTCACGCCGCTTCTTCGCCTCCCGGGTGATCACCTTCTGGACCTCGTCGTCGGAGAGCTCGCGCTTCTCCTTGCCCGCGACCTCCTCCTTGGTGATCGCGGCGAGCGTCAGCCGGAGCGTCGAGGAGCGCAGCTCGTCGCGCTCCTTGATCGCAACGTTGAGGTCATCCTGCAGCTTCGACTTGAGCGTGGTCATGGGGTCGATTGTCGCAGGTCCGGAAGGAACGGCGCCCCTCGATTTATACGGCCGTGGCCGAAGGGCCGGTGCGATCAGGGGATTTCGGGCACCGCCCGGCACGGACCACGGCCGGGGTCTGACACGATGGTCGTATGCGCGCGCGATACGGAGTCCCCCTGGGAATCGCGGCGGCTGGCGCCGCCGGTCTGGTGTACGCGGCGGGCTTCGAGGCCCGCTCCTTCCGCCTCCGCCGGGTCACCGTCCCGGTCCTGCCGCCGGGAATGCGTCCCCTGCGGGTGCTCCAGGTCTCCGACATCCACATGGTCGGCGGCCAGCGCAAGAAGCAGCGCTGGCTGCGGTCCCTGGCGGGCCTGCGCCCCGACTTCGTGATCAACACGGGCGACAACCTGTCCGACCCGGAGGGCGTCCCGGAGGTCCTGGACGCGCTCGGCCCCCTGATGGAGTTCCCGGGCGCGTACGTCTTCGGCTCCAACGACTACTACGGCCCCAAGCTGCGCAACCCCGCCCGCTACCTGCTCGAGAAGGCCCAGGGCCGCCACGGGCTCAACGGCAACGCGCCGGCCGAGGGCGTGGTGCACAACCCGTGGGAGGACCTGCGGGACGGGTTCGACGCGGCGGGCTGGCTCAACCTGACCAACACGCGCGGCGAGCTCAAGCTCGAGGGCGGTTCGGTGGAGCTCACGGGCCTGGACGACCCGCACATCAAGAGGGACCGCTACGCGCAGGTGGCGGGCGGCCCGTCCGAGTCGGCGGACTTCTCGATGGGTGTCGTACACGCCCCCTACCTGCGCACGCTGGACGCCTTCACGGCCGACGCCTACCCCCTGATCCTGGCCGGCCACACCCACGGCGGCCAGCTGTGCATCCCTTTCTACGGCGCCCTGGTCACCAACTGCGACCTGGACACGGAGCGGGTGAAGGGCCTGTCCACGCACACGACGGACGGCCGTACGTCGTACCTGCACGTGTCGGCGGGCTGCGGCACGAACCGCTACACACCGGTACGGTTCGCGTGCCCGCCGGAGGCGACGCTGCTGACGCTGGTCGGGCGCGAGGCTGTGGGTAGGTAGGGGAGGAAGAGGAGGCAGGGGAGGCAACGGGACGGGCCCTGCCCGGGTGTGTAACCCGCCGGGACGGGGCCCGGCGCGGGTGGTTGACCCGCCAGGACGGGGCCGGCCCGGGTGGTTGACCCGCCAGGACGGAGCCCGGCCCGGGTGGGGTAACCCACACAGCCCCGCCCGTATCGCCCCCTATGTCCGCTTCTGCCAGCGTGGGGGCATGACCGCCCCGATACCCCGGGACATCCCGGACCTCCCAGCGATCCCGTCCCCGCCGGCGCTGAAGCCCGCTCCCGTGCCCGCCACGGCCGTCGTCACCCCGGTCCGCCGCCCTGCCGCCGCGGCGTTCCGCCTGTCGGTCGCCCTCGTGGCGACCGGGGGCGTGGCACTGGAACTGCTCCTCGGCGACCCGTCCCGGGTCCTGAGCTACTTCGTGATCCAGAGCAACCTGCTGCTCGCCCTGGTCATGACCCTCTCGGCCCGCCGCGCCTGGACGGCGAGCCGCCCCCTGCCGGGTGCCGTCCTGGGCGCGACGCTGCTCTACGTCGTGATCGCCGCCCTGGTGCACCACCTGCTCCTGGCGAACGAGGCGAGCCCGTTCTCCCTCACGGGCGAGGCAGCCACGCCGACGGGCTGGCAGGCCCTCTCCCACGGGGTCCTGCACACGGTGACCCCGATCGCGGCGGTACTGGACTGGCTCCTGCTCACGTCCCCCGGCCGCCTGCACCTCCGCCAGGCCAGCACCTGGCTCCTCTACCCGATGGCCTACCTGGCCTTCTGCCTCACCCGGGGCGAGCTGCTCCTCCCGGGCACGCCCGACCGCTACCTCTACCCGTTCCTGGACGTCGGCCAGGACGGCTTCAAGCGGGTCCTCGGCAACGCGCTCCTCCTGGGCCTCTCCTTCTACGCCCTGGCCGTCCTCCTCGTGGCCCTCGACCACGCCCGCCCGAACCCCATCCGCCACCGCGGCAAAACCGGATTTCGTCTCTAGCCACCGGTGGGCTAAAGTAAACGTCGTCGCCGCGACAGCAGCGACATCGGGGTGTAGCGCAGCTTGGCAGCGCGCTTCGTTCGGGACGAAGAGGTCGTGGGTTCAAATCCCGCCACCCCGACAGCTAAGTAGCAGGTCAGAGGGCCCTTACCGAGTCGGTAAGGGCCCTCTGGCGTTGCTGCGTGTCTATCTGCGTGACTACCGTTCTGAATCCCTCTTGAAGATGCCGTCCATGACCACCGCACCGGTCTGGATCACGGGCCGGATCTGCTTCCGATACACCTCCTCGGTCACGGCCGTGCCGGAGTGACCGACGAGCCGGGAGATCTCCTCCAGCGGAACACCTCGGTCGGACAGCAAAGACACGAAGCTGTGGCGGAGCTCCCTCGGCGTCCACTCGTCGGCGTTGATCCCCTCGGCGTCCTTGAGCGCCTGGCGGAAGGCCCGCCGGACATTGGTCGCGTCGAGCGGCTTGCCGACGGCCGAGGAGAAGACCAGCCCGTGTTCCTCCCAGCTGTCGCCAGCGGCGAGCCGCTCCCAACCCTGGTCCTCGAACTGCTGCCACAGGACCTCGACGCAACGCGCCGGCACAGCGAGCGTTCGCCGGGACTTCCGGGTCTTGGTGTCCCCGCCGCGCCGGACCGAGCGCCACACCGCGATATGCGGAGGTTGGGGCGGATCGGCGTCCGGCCTGCCCTTGAGGAAGACGTGGTCCCAGGTCAGCGCCCGCAGCTCCTCAGTGCGGGCACCGGTCAGCAGGGCGACGACGATGTACGCGTGCATCGAGGTTCCCTCGGCCGCCTTGAGTACCGCCTCGGCCTGGGCCAAGGTGAGCGCCTTGGACGGTCGCCCAGCCTGGCCCTGGGGCACGGAGCACAGCTCGACGACGTTGCGCTTCACCTTGTCCCGCGCCATGGCCCGCTTGACCGAGCGGTTCAGGCAGGAGTGGACGGACTGCAGCGTGCGGGTGCTGAGAGTCTTGGCCTTGGTGGCCAGCCAGCGGTCGACGTCCTCCGCGCTGAGGTCGCGGAGCTTCCGGGCGCCCAGAGCGGGGATCACGTGGTTCTGGCTCAGGATGGTGCAGGTCTCGACGGTGCCCGGGTCACGACCCGCCAGGCCGAAGGCAAGCCAGTCGTTCACGGCATCGGCGACGGTGTAGCCCGTGGGCGCGATCGCAAGACCGTCTTCGTGGTCCCGCAGTACCTCCTTGAGCTTGTTCTTCGCCTCTGTCTTGGTCCTGCCACTCCCCCGCTTCACGATCCGCTTGCCGCTCGGATCGAAGCCGAGGTTCGCCGTGGCGATCCAACGCTGTCTCTTCTCGTCCCAGTGGAGCCCACCATCGCCGCGGCTGCGTCGCTTGGTCATCAGGCAGCCTCCTCCAGCTGGTGCTGGATGAAGTCGCGTACCGCGTCGGCGGGTATCCGGCGAGCTCCGTCAATCTTGATGGAGGCCAGCCGGTGAGTACGGATCAGGTCGTAGACCTTGGAGCGTCCGACCTTGAGCCGTGTCATGACGTCCGACACCGTCAGCAGTTCAGGGGTGGCAGTGGTCATACTGCGGCTCCTTCCAGGGCGAGTTGGTCGCGTAGGGCTTCGCGGGCGGTTTCGCGGTTGAGCTGGAGGTCGCGGGCGATGGTGGCCGCCAGGGCTGATTCGCCGGGGGTGTGGCCGTGTCCGGCGTATTGCCAGTCGGCCAGGACCAGGACGGTGTCGGGCTCGACGTCGTCCAGGCCGAGGGCGGCGTGTTCCTGGGCGGCGCGGTAGTCGGCGCGGGCCTGGCGGAGGGCGCCGAGGGTGGTGGAGTAGCGGCGCGACTTGGAGGAGAAGTGGCCGCGGAAGCCGAGCATGTGAGCCCAGGCCCACAGGCGCCGGTCGGGGTAGAGCGGGTCGAGCACCTTGCAGGCCTCGATGAGGCGGCGGGTGTGGTCGGGGACCTGGTGGCGGTCGAGTTCGGAGAGTTCGCCGATGCGGCGGTCGAGGGTTCCGGTGTTCTCGGCGGCCTTGGTGGCGTACTTACTTGGAGCATGGCCAGAGGCCGGAGAGCCGAGCTGCATGATCGCGCAGGGCTGACCGCTGTGCGGTAAGAGTTTCCCTACTTCATCAAGTGCCCGCGCACGGCGCGGGCGCGCGCCGCCTCTGCGGCGCGGCCTGCCGTCTGCGCCCCGGCTGGCCGCGCCCGGCGGCGCGCTCGGCGGCTGCGGGCAAGAAGTGGGAGACACCCTCCATGGCTGGGGCGGTCGGCTCCACGGCTTTAGGCAGCCACTTTGGGGCGAGCCTCGAAGATCATGGCCCCAACGTCGTGCTTTAACGGGCAGGTCCACAGACTGCCCGACTCGCCGGAAGCTTACGGGGCCATGATCACTCGCCCCAAAGCA
>NZ_JBIBAF010000020.1:0-18662 GCF_042899705.1 Streptomyces sp. NPDC013187
CCTCCGCCTTGCATCTGCACGCACCACGCCCCGCTCGGGTCGGCCGAGAGGCGCTGTCACTCCCGGCCGACCTGATCCAAACGACAGGCCCTAGCCCCAGTTCCGCGCGGAGCGCCCCTGCTTCGTCTCCGAGCGCTGCTTCTTCTCCCGCAGCCGGCGCTCGTTGATGCCCCGGGGGATCCGAGTCGGCTTGCGGGGCTTGGGCGGGGGCGCGGTGGCCTCGGCCAGGAGCGCGGTGAGGCGTACGGCCGCGGCCTCGCGGTTGCGCCACTGGGAGCGGTGCTCGGAGGACCGCACGGTGACGACCCCGTCGACCAGACGCCCGGCCAGCCGCTCCAGGGCCCGCTGCTTCCACACCGCGGGCAGCGCCTCGGTCTTCGCCAGGTCGAAGCTCAGCTCGACCTTCGAGTCGCTGGTGTTGACGTGCTGCCCACCCGGCCCCGACGACCGCGAGAAACGCCACATGAGCTCGGCCTCGGGCAGGGAGACGGAGCCGCGGATGACGTGGTGACCGGACATGCCGTCCATGTTCCCGCTTCTGTCCCGTCCACGTCATCCCAATAACGGCGAGTAAAGAAAGTAAAGGACCTGGAACCTCGCGTACCCCTCTCCTCGTTCATGGGGGTAGCTGTAGCTTCGGTGCCGCAGCTTCTTTGCCGCACGTAAACGAGGGAAGGGACTCCCAACAATGGCTGTAAGCCTGTCCAAGGGTGGCAACGTCTCGCTCACCAAGGAGGCTCCGGGCCTGACCGACGTCACCGTGGGCCTCGGCTGGGACGTCCGCACCACCACCGGCACGGACTTCGACCTCGACGCCTCGGCGATCGCGGTCAACACGCAGGGCAAGGTCTACTCGGACGCCCACTTCGTCTTCTTCAACAACAAGCAGACGCCGGACAACACGATCGTCCACACGGGCGACAACCGCACGGGCGAGGGCGCCGGCGACGACGAGGCGATCAACGTCAACCTCGCCGCCCTCCCGGCCGACATCGACAAGATCGTCTTCCCGGTGTCGATCTACGACGCCGAGAACCGCAGCCAGAACTTCGGCCAGGTCCGCAACGCCTACATCCGCATCGTCAACCAGGCCGGCGGCGCGGAGATCGCCCGCTACGACCTGTCGGAGGACGCGGCGACGGAGACGGCCATGGTCTTCGGCGAGCTGTACCGCAACGGCGCCGAGTGGAAGTTCCGCGCGGTCGGCCAGGGCTACGCCTCGGGCCTGGTCGGCATCGCCCAGGACTTCGGCGTGAACGTCTGACGGACGCCTGAGCGTTCGCGCGGGACCCCCGGGCCGGTCGTCCGGCCCGGGGAGCTCCTCCTCGGGGGCGCGGGGCTGTGGCGATCGGCGGCTCCTCCTCGGGGGCGCGACAAGCCACAGCCAACCCGCACGGACGGAGCACCCGAGCTCCCACGGCGCTCGAAACCCTCCCCGCGCGGGATACGTTCCCCACGTGATCCTCGACCCACTGCCCACGGCCCCCTTGAGCGGCCCCCTCCTCGCGGAGCTGACGGCCCTCTACGCCTCCAACCACGAGTTCCACACCCTGACGGGCGACTTCCCCGACCCCAAGGACATCCGCCCCGAGCAGGTCGCCGCCGCGCTGTCGGAGGAGCGAGAGCAACCCGGCACCGAAATCCTGCTCGCCCGCAGCTTCGGCCGGCTCATCGGCATCGCCGTCACCCTCGCCCACCACCCCGACCCGGCCGACCCGGACCCCTGGATCGGCCTGCTGATGGTGGACGCGCAACTGCACGGCCAGGGCCACGGCCGCCGCCTGGCCGCACTCGTGGAGGACCGCTTCCGCGCGGCCGGCCGCAGCGCAGTCCGGCTGGCCGTTCTGGTGAACAACCCGAAGGCCCTGGCCTTCTGGACCGCCCTCGGCTACCAGGTGGCCGACCACCGCGAGGATCTGCGACACGGACGCCCCTGCACGGTCCTGCGCAAGGAACTGGCCACCCCGTGAAGCCTCAGGGCCGCTCCGGCTTCCCCTCCCCGAACAGCCAGGTCTCCCAGATCCCCGCCACGTCCGCTCCGGGTGCCTGCTTCTCGACATAGGCCGTGAAGTCGGCGGTGTCGGCGTTCCCGTACCGGTGCGTCGCCGCCCACCCCTTGAGGATCGGGAAGAACCGGTCGTCCCCGACGGCCTGCCGCACCTTCTGCAGCACCATCGCCCCCCGCCAATACACCGGAGGGCCGGAGATCCGCGCGGCGCTCGGCGGGTCCGCCGGCGGGAACTCCCAGATCTCCTCCCCGGCCTCCTCCGTGTCGAAGTACGCGCCGGAGTACACCGCGTCGAACGTCTCCTGCGCGCTCCGTCCGCCGTGGTCCTCCTCCCACAGCCACTCCGCGTACGTCGCGAACCCCTCGTTGAGCCACATGTCCCGCCAGCTCCCGGGCGTGACGGAGTCGCCGTACCACTGGTGGGCGAGCTCATGGACGAGGAACGTGACGTCGGGGGCGCCGGGGAAGACCGGCCGGCTCTGGGTCTCCAGGGCGTAGCCGACGGAGGCCGCGCTGTCGACGATCGCGCCGGCGGTGGCGAAGGGGTACGGCCCGAACCGCCGCTCCGACCACCGCAGCACCTCGGGAAGCCGCCCGAGCACGGGCCGGCTCGCCGCCGCCTCGGCCGGGTCGACGGCCGTGTACACGGGCAGACCCCCGGCCAGCGAGCGGCTGACGTCGAACCGGCCGATCGCGAGAGTGGCGAGGTAGCTAGCCATCGGCTCAGCGGTGTGCCACACGAACGTCGTACGCCCACGCGCGGTCGTCTCGCTCCGCAACTCCCCGTTGGAGACGGCCCGCAGCCCCTTCGGCACGGTCACCGTGAGGTCGTACGCCGCCTTGTCGGAGGGGTGGTGGTTGCCGGGGAACCACGCCATCGACCCCGTCGGCTCGCCCAGCGCGAGCGCCCCGTCCGGGGTGCGCAGCCAGCCCTCCTCGGAGCCGTCCGGGTCGGTGACGGTCTCGGGCGCTCCGGAATAGCGGACGGTCACGCGGAACGTGTCGTCCCGGTCGATGTCGCCGTGCGGCCGGACGGTGAGCTCCTGCCCGGCGCGGTTCCAGCGGGCGACCTCGCGGCCGACGGTGATCTGCTCGACCTCCATGCCGAGCAGGTCGAGGTTGAAGGCGGAGAGGTCCTTGGTCGCGCGCGCGGTGAGGGTGGCCGTGCCGGTGAGGTGGTGGGCGCCGGGGTCGTAGGCGAGGCGCAGGCCGTAGTGGGTGACGTCGTAGCCGCCGTTGCCGGCCTTCGGGAAGTAGGGGTCGCGGACGCCGGAGCCGCCCGGGGTGCCGTGCACCCCGCCGCCGCAGGCGGTGAGGGCGCAGACGAGCAGGGTGGCTGCGGGCAGCGTGGGGACAAGACGCACAGATCGGGCCACGTTCGCGATCCTACGGGCGCGTGACACCATCACCTCCGTGCTCGACATCGGCTACGCCCTCTCCAACCGCTTTCCCGACCCGCCGCAGACCGACTACCGCCGCGCGGACGTCCGGGCACTGCGCCACGACCTGTTCTGCGGGGACGTCTATCTGGCGGACACCAAAACGGATCACGAGGTGTCCACAGCCTGGGGATGGGTGCCGGTGCTCGACTTCGCGTGGGCGCTGTGCGACATCGTGGAGCGGATCGACCGGGATCCGGCGGGCTCCAGGGCGTCCCGGCCGCAGCGGGCGGAGCTGGACTTCACCGAGTCGACCGACCGGATGCTGTTCGAGCGCCGCTTCGGCTGGGTGGACATCGAGGCCGACTGGATGCGCGCGGAGGAGCCCGCTCTCACCGTCTCCCACAGCGAACTGCGCCGCGAGGCCCGGGACTTCCTGCACGACCTGATCGCCGACCTCACCGACCTGCACGACGACCTCGCGGAGAACCCGGCCGTCTGGACCCTCCAGGCCCGCTTCCCCCGCCTGCCGTAGCCGCCACCGGGCTTCAGGCAGCCTCGGCCTCGGCTCAGCGGGCCTCAGCCCTCGACGCGGATCCCCCACTGCGCCGCCAGCACCGGTGCCAGATCCAGCAGCTGCGCCGTGCTGATCACCGCCCCCGACAGCCGGTCCAGGCCCCTGCTGATCTCCAGGGACGCGGCGCCGCGCAGGTCGACGTCCGTGAGGGTCGCCGCGTGCAGGTCGGCGCCCTTCACGGCGCAGTCCACGAACTCCACGCGCTCCAGGCGGGCCCCGCCGAAATCCGGCTCGACCAGGACGCAGCCCTCGAAGACGACGTCTCTGAGCCGGGCCGTGCGCAGGTTCAGGTAGTCGAACTTGCCGCCGCGGATCAGCACCCGCTCCAGCACCGCCCCGTGCAGCTGCGGTCCGCCGAGCCGGGCGTCGGTCAGCTCCACGTCGCGCAGGGTGGCCTCGGCGAGGTCGGTGCCGACGCCCCGGACGCCGGTGAGGGCCGAGTCCAGGAGACGGGCGTGCCGCAGCCGGGTCTCGTCCAGCACGCAGCCCGTCAGGGCGCAGTCCATGAAACGGGCGCCCGATCCGTCCTGCCCGGAGAGGCCGGCGTCCCGGAACTCCACCCCGTCGTAGTCGCCGTCCGGCTCCAGCTCCCCGCCCCCGTACGGCTCCAGCACCGGCAGCCGCACCTCCGGTCGCCGCGCACCCTTCACGCCCGTACCGCCCGCCGCTCTCCTCGCCATGCCCCCCATGCTGCACCCCGCCACTGACAGACGCCCCTGACCTGCGCGGACACCGGTGATGTCACATTCCGGCGCCCTCGATCGGTCGTAACACCGAAAGGCACACCACACGGCGACCCCGACTCCGAGGGAGATCCCAGCCATGCACCGCATCACCGTCATCGGCGGCGGCTTCGCCGGACTGACCGCGGCCATCACCGCTGCCGAGGCCGGCGCCAAGGTCACCCTCCACGAGGCCCACCACACCCTCGGCGGCCGGGCGCGCACCGCCGAGGGCCCGTACCGCACCAACGAGGGTCCGCACGCCCTCTACAACGGCGGCCCGCACTGGGCCTGGCTGAAGCAGCGCGACCTCATCGGTCCCCTCGCCCCGCTCCCGCCCCTGGAGGCGGCCCGGCTCCGGTTGCGGCACCAGGGCGTGCTGCGCCGCACCCCGCCCTTCGCCATGCTGAAGCTGCTGCGCCGGACGGGCCGGCAGGCGCCGGTGGACGCCGACTTCCTGACCTGGGCGACGGACATCGCTGGCGAGGAGGGGGCCCGGGCCGCCGCCCACTACGCGGCGGTCGCCCTGTTCCACCACGACCCCGGGTCGCTGTCGGCCGCGTTCGTGCAGGAGCGGCTGCGCCGGGCCACCAAGCTGCCGCCCGAGGCGCACTACCCGCGCGGCGGCTGGGCGAGCCTCATCGACCGGATGGCCGCCCGCGCCTGGAACCTGGGCGTCCGGATGGAGACCCTGTCCCGCGTCGACTCGCTCCCCACCGACACACCCGTCGTCGTCGCCACCTCCCTCGACGCCGCCCGCCGCCTGCTCGGCGACGACTCCCTCCACTGGCCGAGCGGCCGTACCGCCCTGATCGACCTGGCCGTGCGCACCCGGCGCGGGGACGCCTTCGCGGTCTCCGACCTGGACGCACCGGGCTGGCTGGAGCGGTTCACCGCGCAGGACCGCAGCCTGGCCCCGGCCGGGGAGCAGCTGATCCAGGGGCAGATCCCCCTCGCTCCGCACGAGTCCAAGGCCGACGGCACCGCCCGCGCCGAGCAACTGCTGGACCTCGGTTTCCCGGGCTGGCGCGAGCGGCTCACCTGGCGGCGCGAGTCGGTGGCGAACGGCCGTACGGGCGCGGTCGATCGGCCCGGCACCAGCTGGCGCGACCGGCCGGCCGTGGACCGGGGCGACGGGGTCTATCTCGCCGGCGACCAGGTCGCGGCCCCCGGAGTGCTGTCGGAGGTGTCCTTCAACAGCGCCCTGACGGCGGTCTCCCTGGCCCTCGGCCGGCGCGAGCTTGACCTCAAGCGAGCTTGAGGTTGAAAGCTGGTCGCATCGAACGCCCCGTCAGAGGAAGCGAACGCTCACCAGAGGAGCTGTCATGCACGCCATCCGCCTGCACGCCTTCGGCCCCGCCGAGAACCTCACCTACGAGCAGGTCGAGGACCCCCGGCCGGGCCCCGGCCAGGTGCGTATCGCCGTACGCGCGGCGGGCGTCCACCTCCTGGACGCCGCCCTGCGCGAGGGCATGCCGGGCGGCCCGGCGAACGAGCCGGCGACCCTGCCCACCGTCCCCGGCCGCGAGGTCGCCGGTGTCGTCGAATCCCTGGGCCAGGGGGTCGCCGGGCTGTGGCTCGGCAAGCGGGTCGTCGCCCACCTCGGCTTCGTCCCCGGCGGCTACGCCGAACTGGCCGTCACCGAGGCCGAGCGCCTGCACGAGATCCCCGGGAACCTCGACTTCGGCGAGGCCGTGGCCATGATCGGCACGGGCCGCACGGCGATGGGGATCCTGCAGTTCGCCGACCTCGGGCCCGACTCCGTGGCCGTCGTCCCGGCCGCCGCCGGAGGCATCGGCACCCTCCTCGTGCAGTACGCCAAGAACGCCGGCGCGACCGTCGTGGGCCTCGCGGGCGGGCCGGAGAAGACCGCCCGGGTGCAGGCGGGCGGCGCCGATCTCGCCGTCGACTACAAGGACCCCTCCTGGCCCGCGAAGGTCCGCGCGCACCTCGGCGGCCGGACCGCGACCGTCGTCTTCGACGGCGTCGGCGGCGACATCGCCCGCGAGGCCGTCGCCCTCCTCGGCCCCGGCGGCAGACACATCGTCTTCGGCTGGTCCGGCGAGGGCATCCGGGACGGCGGCCCCTACCTCGTCGACGGCGTCTCGGAACAGGTCCTCGGCCCGGCGATGCTGGGGAAGGCCGGCGGACCCGACCCCCTGCGCACCCTAGAACTGCGCGCCCTCACCGAGGCCGCCGCCGGCCGGCTCACTCCGGCGGTGCAGCGCTTCCCGCTCCGCGAGGCGGCGGCGGCACACCGGGCGCTGGAGGGGCGGGCCACGGTCGGGAAGGTGGTGCTGGAGCCGTGAGCCACGGGAAGGGGAGGTGCCCCACCGCCTCGGGCCACCTCCCCTTCCGACGACAGCCACGGCTCGGACGGATCAGCGGGCGACCGCCTTCGTCGCCTTGCTCACCGCCGCTCCGTCCTTGTGGCCCGTGCGGTGCGCGACCACCTTCACCGTGACCTTCTTGCCCTGCTGCGCCGCCTTCAGCACGAGCGAGGCCTTCGTCGCCCCGCTGATGGCCTTGCCGTTCGCGTACCACTGGTACCCGTACGAGGAGGCGGCCGGGCTCCACGTTCCCGTGGACGCCTTGAGCGTGCCGCCGACCTTCGCCGGGCCGCCGATCACGGGCACCTTGGTCGCCCGGGGCGCGTCCCCCTCGGCCACCGTCACCGCCGACGAGGACGCCGACCCGCTCCGCCAGCCGTCCTTGACCGCCGTCACGGTCACCGTGATCTTCTTGCCCGCCTGCGCCGCGGGAACGGTGTACGACGCCCCGGTCGCCCCGGCGATCGCCGTCCCGCCCGCCTTCCACTGGTACGTGTACGAGGACGGTGTCGTGGACCAGGTGCCCGGCGCGGCGGTGACCTGGGCGCCCACCTTGGGCGAGCCGGTCACCTTGGGGGCCGACGTGTTCTCCAGCCCGGGCTGGGGTGTGACGGTGAAGGTGCCGCGCGGGAACTCCCAGCCGCGGGTGAGCACGCTGATGTTCCAGCTGCCGGCGGCCGCGCCGGTCAGGTCGACGGTCGCGGTCACCGTCCGGTTGTCCGCGGAGACCGATTCCGCCTCCGCCGTGATCGTCTTCCCGGCCCGGCTGAGCCGGACGGTGACGTCCCGGCCGAGCGCGGTGCCCGTGACCGTGAGCTTCACCTTGGCGCCCGCGGCCCCCGTGTCGGGGCTGACCGCGGTGACGGACGTCTTCTCCGTACCGCACAACGTGGACGAGCAGGTCAGTTCGGCGCTGTAGGCCGTGCCGGAGGCCTTCTCCGGGAGGCCGAGGAGGAAGAGCGACGGCGCGTCGGACGGGCCGCCGACCGAGCAGAGGTAGCCGGAGCTGGACCAGCCGCAGCCGTTGGTCCACTCGCTGTTGTAGAGCACGGGCACGGCCGTGGTGGTGGCGCCGGTGGTGTCCTTGACGTCGGCCTCGAACCGGTCGAACCGGGCGGTGGGCAGCACCGCGCACACCGCTGTGTGCGATTCGTCCAGCGTGCCGGTCATCGGCCCGTACCCGAACGCCACGGACGGCACCCTGGCGCACTCCGGCGCCGGCCCGTCGGCGGTCGCGACCCGCAGGGCGTCGAGACGGTATTCGGGCGCCGCCTTCAGGTTCGCCGGCGTCTGGACGAGGACCTGGTGGGTCGTGGAACCGGAGGCCGCGCAGGACGTGTTGCGGAAGGCGCACTCCACCCGGCCGTCCCCGGCGATCACCGCGCTGTTGGCGGTGCCGAGGGCGTCCCGCACGTTGAGGTGCACGACGTCGGTGGCTGTCCCCGTGGTCACCTGGTGGCAGTTGAGCGTGCCCGGTGCCGCGTACGGGCTCTTCACCGACGCCCCGCCGACCTTCACCGCCGTGGTCTTCACACAGCCAGAGGAGGAGGCGCTCGCGGTCACGTCCCGCCGGGACAGGGTGTACGTGGCCGCCGCGTCCCGCCCGGTCACCAGCACGGTGTGGGCCTTGCCCGGGGTCAGGGAGCACACGGACCAGCCGTCGGTGGTGGCGTACCGGTCGCAGACCCGCTTGCCGTCGGAGTCCAGCACGGAGAACCCGGCCGGCGCCGTCCCCGAGGTCGCGGTCAGCTGGAGCACCTCGGCGTTCGAGTGCCCGTCGGCCGGAATCCCCAGGCAGTGGGAGAAGACGCCGTCGCCCGTGGTCAGCGAGGCCTTCGCGCCGTCCGCGGTGAAGCTGCCCGCGGGCAGGACGGGGCAGCCCTCCGCCACGTCGGTGCGGTGGAAGGCGACGGCGTACCGGCCCGTCGCCGTGTCGCCACTGTCCTCGGTGTGCACCAGCGCCCGGAACGGCGCCTCACCGGTCAGCGCGCAGTCACCGCCCCGGAGCGCCTCCCCGTCGCACTGCGGAGTGCCGGCGCGGTCCAGGACCTCCACCTCGGGGGTCGTCCCGGCCGGGGAACGCGAGGTGAGCGCGGCGAGGCGGGCGCCCTTCGGCACCGGCAGCGTCAGGCAGTCGTACTGCCCGACCGTGCTCAGTTCCCCCTTGTACAGGCCCGTTTCGACTGCCTCGCAACCCGCCTCGCTCGCTCGGTCGAACACGACCAGCCGGTCACGGGAGGGAGCGAAGGCGTTACTGCCGAGGACGGCCGTGTACGTGCCCGCCCCGGTGATCCGGCACGGGTCGGTCCCGGACCGGCACACGGTCCGGCCGTCGGTGTCGTACACCCGGACCGCCCCGGCCGACCGGTCCTCGTCCACGTAGTGCACGGTGTAGGGGCCGGCCCTGTCGACGGTGAAGGTGTAGCAGGTGCCGGTGCCGAAGTCGTGCGGCTCCAAGGGGCCGTAGGGCAGGACCTTCGCGGTGGTGCAGCCCTGCGGGTCGTTCAGCCGGCGTACCTGCAGCGCGTACTCGGCGGGGAAGCCGCTCTCGTTGCGGGAGACGTTCGACAGTACCCGGTAGGGGCCGTCTCCGGGCAGTACGCAGCTGTCCTCGCCGTCCTCCGGGAAGTGCTCACAGACCCGGGCACCGGTCGCGTCGGTGATCCAGGCGACCGAGTCGCCGTACACCCTGGTGCCGACCGTCAGCCGGATCCGTTCGCCGGGCCGGCCCTCGAAAGCCTGGCAGTCCACCGCCAGCGGGCTCGCCGCGCTCCGGACCACCGCCGGCCGGTCCCAGCCGGTGCCGACCGGATCGGCACAACCGGGGGCCTTCGAACCGAGCGGGACGACGGTCAGCTCGGTCTTCTCCTCGTCCACCCAGCCGCTGTTGACGACCTTCACCGTGTACGTGCCGGCCGCCGGGACCTCACACCAGCCCTCGGTGCGGTACTCGTCGTCGAAGCAGTCGACCTCGGCGCCGTCGGCGTCGAGCAGCTGCGCGTAGGCGTTGTTCTGGCTGTCGTCCAGCATCATCCGGTGCAGACCGGGCGACGTGGCCGTCACCGTGAAACAGGCGCTGCCCTGGGCCGGGACGGTCGCCCTGCCGACGGCGTCACCCGGGTCCCCGAACGGCGCGAGCGCGAGCGGCGCACACTCCGCGTCTGCGGCCTGGGCGGATCCCACCCCGGTCAGGGTCAGCAGTGAAGCGAACAGCGAGACGGCGGCAGCGGACGCGACGGCCCGCCCACGTCTCGCCCGCGATCCGGGTCCGGGTCTCGGACAGACGTCGGTCTCTGACATGGCAATCCCCCCTGGAACAATGGTCGTTGGCGAGATGCTCGCACACAGGTACGACACAACGCTCCTCGGATTCGGACACCCCGCGGCACGCGAACCGGCGCCGGACGGTGCCCGCACCCCGGCGAAATCGCATGACCCGCCCGGCGTGCCCCACTACCCTGCCGGGAGTGATCGACATTCCCCGGGAACTGGCGGCATCACAGGAGAAGTTCAACGGCGAGGCGGGCCGCGCCTTCATCGCCGCACTGCCGGAGCAAACGGCCCGCTTCCTCGGACACTGGGACCTGAAGCCCGACGGCCCCCCGATGCACGGCGTCTCCGCCCTGGTCCTCCCGGTCGTCCGGACCGCCGACGGCACCCCGGCGGTCCTCAAGCTCCAGATCCTCGACGAGGAGAGCGAGGGCGAACCGGTCGCGCTGCGCGCCTGGGACGGCGACGGAGCCGTCCGCCTCCTCGACCACGACGTGCCCACCGGCACCATGCTGCTGGAGCGCCTCGACGAGACCCGCATGCTGTCCCACGTGCCGGACACCCACCAGGCCGTCCTCACCATCGCGGAGCTCCTGGCCCACCTCACGTCCTTCCCGGCCCCGCCCGGCATGCGCAGCCTCGGCGACATCGCCCGCGCGATGCTCGACCGGACCTCCTGGGCGCTCGGCCGCATCCCCGATCCGGAGACCCGCCGCATCGTCGCCGACCTGGCCGCCGCCGTCCGCGAGGTCGTGGACGAACCCGGCGACCGGCTCCTCCACTGGGACCTGCACTTCGACAACGTCCTGGCCTCCGACCGCGCCCCCTGGCTCGCGATCGACCCCAAACCCCTCGCCGGCGACCCCGGCTTCGAGCTGTGGCCCGCCCTCGACAACCGCTACGACCCGGACGACGTCCTCTGGCGCTTCGACGCCATGACCGACATCCTCACCCTGGACCGCGCCCGCGCCCGCGCCTGGACCCTTGCCCGCCTCCTCCAGAACACCCTGTGGGACATCGAGGACGGCCGCCCCGTCGACGACGAGCAGCTGGAAATCGCCCGGCGGCTGAGAAATGCCGGACCCCGAGCACCCCGGCGTGAACGCTGAAGAACGCCCTGTCGGCTCCGAGTCGCAAAAGAGTCGATCGAGGACTTCGCGTCCACAGTTCTCGGGGCGAGGAAGCCGGGGGATAAACCTGACCTCTTGGCAGTCTTTAAGACGGTCGGGTTCCTGTTCAGGGCTCCCAAGGGGGACCGCCAGCAAGGGTCCTGAAGTCCGAGGGGATCCACATCCTCGAAGAATCGCAACATGTATGGCCGGTCGAGGGCGTGCCGCACTTCGCGAAAAGCAGAAATGTCCAGACTGTGATACTCCGGCCTGGGCCTATTAGCACTCCATTAGGGCTTTGGCGCTCGACCTGGGGAAACGTTGCGCGTCAAAATCCTACTGGAGTACTACTGTAGGCATGCCGCGGGCCGCTCGGGCATGTCACGCTTCGACGACCAGCTCCCGCTGCGGGTCATAGGTCACGAGTCCGCGGCTCTTTGCCATGGCGATGAGGGTGTCGGAGGCTTCGCTCCTCCGGGACCAGGCGATGTTGACCAATACGCACTCTCCGTTGAAATAGACTGAAGAAGTCCAGGGGGATTGATCTGCTTCCTCCTCCGTGGTGTCCTCCGTCAGATCCTTATAAGCCTTCAGGGTATCCCGGTAGAATTCAGCAACTCGCGGACTCTCTGCAGTCACCCCGGACTCACCATCCGTCATCGCGTCGTATTTCTGATGTGCCGACGCCGCGTCGAGGGAACCGCTCTCGTACCAGAATGCGAGGTCGTAACTCATGGCCCTCCTTCATGTGATACGGCGTGGGAGCCCGTCGCTCAGGCGCCCACGCCGCTCGCTCGACTCGAACTTGCCCGACCGGAACCGACCCTTAACGACCGTTCCCGCCTCGTTCCGGATGAGCAGCAACAGCCTCGAATAGGACGAACCGGTGCCGGAGGAGAACTTCACGTGCCCGCCGATCGAGAGGGTCCCCGGCCACACCCCAGACGCTACCCCACAAGCTCCGGCCAGGAAGGCAGTCCCGATCAGCACCGCGCTCCCGCCCTCCGACCAGTTGCTGTACACCCCCAAGGAGGCCGCCACGGTCCTCCGCTTCGGCCGCTCCACCGTCTACGAGCTGATGGCCGAGGGCCTTCTGAGGTGCGTCAAGCGAGGCCGCTCTCGCCGCATTCGCCGCAGCGACCTGGAGGCGTTCGTGAACAGCCTCGAACCCGAGTCCCCCTGACCCACGCCCCACCCAAGGCGCCCCCGGACAACGTGTCCGGGGGCGCCTTCCGTATGGAGGAAACACGTTGAGCCCCCGCAGACCGAACATGGAATCGTCGATCTACCTGGGCAGCGACGGCTGGTGGCACGGCCGCGTCACCATGGGCGTCAAGGACGACGGAAAGCCCGACCGGCGCCACCGCCGCGCCAAGACCGAGGCCGAGGTCAAGCGCAAGGTCCGCGAATTGGAAGACCTCCGCGACAAGGGCCGAGCCCCCAAGGCCGGCCGCAAGCCGACCGTGGCGGAGTGGATGTCGACGTACCTCACCGACATCGCGAGCCTGAAGCTCAAGCCCCGCTCCCTGGACGACTACTGGTGCAAGACCCGGAACGACATCGTCCCCGGCATCGGACAGCACCGACTCGACAAACTCCAGCCCGAGCACCTGGAGCGCATGTATCGCCGGATGCTCGACGAGGGCCACGCGGAATCCCACGTGCTGAAAGTCCACCGCATCCTGTCCCGCGCCCTGAAAATCGCCCATCGCCGCCGGATCATCGGCGAGAACGTGGCCACCCTCGTCGACCCGCCCACCGTCGACGAGACCGAGACGAACCCGCTCACGATCGAGGAAGGCCAAAGCCTTCTTGGAGGCCGCCGCCAAGCGACCCACCTTCATGCGTTGGGTCGTGGGTGTCGGCATGGGTTTCCGGCAGGGCGAGGCCCTCGGATTCCGGTGGAAGTACGTCGACCTGGACAACGAGCTGTTCCACCCCCAGTGGCAGCTTCAACGCCTCACCTGGCGCCACGGCTGCAAGGACGCCCACGCCTGCGGCGGGCGCCTGCACCGCTTCGCCCCCTGCCCACCCGACTGCAAGACCCACAAGAACTACAAGCGCGGCTGCCCCAAGCCCTGCCCGAAGGACTGCACGAAACACGCGAGCACCTGCCCCGACCGCAAGGGCGGCGGACTCGTCTTCACCCGCCCCAAGACCAAGAAGAGCCGTAACTCCGTCCCTATCCCGCCCCCGTTCATCCCGTACCTGCTGGAGCACAAAGCCCAGCAGGAGGAAATGCGCGCCGCCGCGGGCGACGAGTGGCAGGAGCACCACGCGCTTTTCACACGGGTGGACGGCCGACCGATCGACCCCCGCGACGACTGGGAGGAATTCAAGGAGCTGCTCGAAGAGGCCGGGATCGACGACCGGCGCCAGCACGACGGCAGTCGCCACACGGCCGGCACGATCCTGAACGAGCTGGGGGTCGACCTCCCCACGATCATGGAGATCCTTCGGCACTCCCAGATCGGCCAGACGCGCCGCTACGTCAAGGGCAGGTCCCACCTGGTGGCCAAGGCCGCCATGGTCCGCATGGGAGACACCTTCATGCACAGCCCGACACCCGCACCGGAACCGGCCCGAAACCGGCGTCTGAGACCACAACTGAGCCGTCGACACCCGCGCGGCCCGCGCCTGACGCCGCCGCCGTATCCGCTAAACGAAAAACCCCAGGTCAGATAGCCACTGACCTGGGGTTCCACCCAGAGCCCCCTGTCGGATTCGAACCGACGACCTACGCATTACAAGTGCGTTGCTCTGGCCAGCTGAGCTAAGGAGGCGGGTGCCGTGCACCGCGTTGCCGCGCGTGAGGGCGGCACCACTGTACACAGAGCCCGTTACGCCGAGCCACGAAGTTCCGTCCCGTGGGCCCCCCGCACCACCTCGTAGGCGAACCGATACTCCACCGCCGTCTCCCCGTGCCGTGCGGTGAAACCGCCCTCCCCCGTGAGGCCGGTCAGCTCTCCGCTCCCCGACCCCGGCACCACCTCGAAGGTGCAGTGCACGGTGCCGTCCTCGCCGAAGAACCCCCGTTCCTCCACCGCGAAGCTCCCCTCACGGCCCTCGACGCGGCCGGTGAGCAGTTCCATGCCGCTGAAGGAGCCGGTCTTGGCGGTGACGTAGACGATCGCGTACTCGCAGGTCGTCCCGGCCGCCTCGATGCCGCCGGTGAAGGTGTTCCGGACCGAGGCGTGGGCGAGGCGGGGGTTCGCGTCCTCGCCGGGGCCGATCACGCGTTCCTGCCAGTCGGCGAACGTGAAGTGGCCGGTGGTGGTCGTGGTGCGGGTGCCGGGCATGGGGGTCCTCTCGATCGGCTCCGGATGTCCTCGACCACCAGCCTGGACGCCGTACCTGACATCTTCTGTCAGGTACGGCGCCGTACGCCGCCACAATGGCCCCCATGCGCGCCGACCGGCTCCTCTCCCTGCTCCTGCTGCTCCAGAACCGCGGGCGGATGACCGCGCCCGAGCTCGCCGCCGAGCTGGAGGTGTCGGTGCGGACGGTCTACCGGGACGTCGAGGCGCTGGGAGCGGCCGGTGTGCCGGTGTGCGCCGACCGGGGGCCCGAGGGCGGCTACCGGCTGGTCGACGGGTACCGGACGCGGCTGACCGGTCTGACCGACGCCGAGGCCGGTTCGCTGTTCCTCGCCGGGATGCCCGGGCCCGCGCGGGACCTCGGGCTGGGCACGGTGCTGGCCAGCGCCCAGCTGAAGGTGCAGGCGGCGCTGCCCGCGGAGCTCGCCGGGCAGGCGCGGCGGGTGCAGGAACGGTTCCATCTGGACGCGCCGGCCTGGTTCCGGGAGGCCGACCCGGTGCCGTGTCTGGAGGCCGTGGCGGCGGCCGTGTGGGAGCGGCGGGTGCTGCGGCTGCACTACCGGCGCCCGCGCGGCGAGGTGCGCCGGGAGGTGCGGCCGCTGGGGCTCGTCCTGAAGGGCGGCATCTGGTACCTGGTCGCCCTCGCGGAGGAGGCCGTGCGGACCTACCGGGTGTCGCGCGTGCTGGACGTGGAGGAGACGGGGGACGTCTTCGAGCGGCCCGCGGGGTTCGGCCTGGCCGCCTACTGGGCCGAGTCCTCCCGGCGTCTGGAGGCCGCCCTGCGGCAGGACACCGCCCGGCTGCGGATCTCGCCCCGCGCGCGGCGGCTGCTGCCGATGCAGTTCGGCGCGGCGGGAGTACACGCCCTGGAGTGCGCGGGCCCTCCCGACGGGGACGGCTGGGTGGAGGTGGAGCTGACCGTCGAGTCGGAGGCGGTGGCCGTGGGCGACCTGCTCCGGCTCGGCACGGAGGCGGAGGTGCTCGGCCCTCCCGGACTCCGGCAGGCGGTGGCCCGGGCGGTCGCGGTGCTCGCGGACCGCTACGGCGAACCGGAAACGAACACGTCCGGTCAGCCGTGACGTGCGGCTTCGAAAATTTCCGCGAAGTTCACAGGCCCGGAACTACTGACAGACGTGTGAACGCCGGGTACCGTCCTGAGCCAGTTCACACGCGTGGACTACACCACAACGGCAATCACCGTCGTGGCACCGCCTTCCTACTCGGATCGTCCGGCACGTTCCTGCCGGTAGAAGGGGTTCATTCACCATGGCCACTGTCTCGTTCGACAAGGCGACCCGGATCTACCCGGGTTCCACCAAGCCCGCCGTCGACGCGCTGGAGATCGACATCGAGGACGGCGAGTTCCTCGTCCTCGTCGGCCCCTCCGGCTGCGGCAAGTCCACCTCGCTCCGCATGCTCGCGGGGCTCGAGGACGTCAACGGCGGCGCGATCCGCATCGGCGACCGTGACGTCACGCACCTGCCGCCCAAGGACCGGGACATCGCCATGGTGTTCCAGAACTACGCGCTCTACCCGCACATGACGGTCGCCGACAACATGGGCTTCGCGCTCAAGATCGCCGGCGTCAACAAGGCGGAGATCCGGCAGAAGGTCGAAGAGGCCGCGAAGATCCTCGACCTCACCGAGTACCTGGACCGCAAGCCGAAGGCGCTCTCCGGTGGTCAGCGCCAGCGTGTCGCCATGGGCCGCGCCATCGTGCGTGAGCCCCAGGTCTTCCTCATGGACGAGCCGCTGTCCAACCTGGACGCCAAGCTCCGGGTGTCCACCCGTACGCAGATCGCCTCGCTCCAGCGCCGCCTGGGCATCACCACCGTCTACGTCACCCACGACCAGGTCGAGGCCATGACGATGGGCGACCGCGTGGCGGTCCTCAAGGACGGTCTGCTCCAGCAGATCGACACCCCGCGCAACATGTACGACAAGCCCGCCAACCTCTTCGTGGCCGGCTTCATCGGCTCCCCGGCGATGAACCTGGTCGAGGTGCCGATCACCGACGGCGGCGTCAAGTTCGGCAAGTCCGTGGTGCCGGTGCAGCGTGACGCGATCGCGGCCGCCACCGACAAGACCGTCACCGTCGGCGTCCGCCCCGAGCACTTCGAGGTGGCCGGCGCGGACGCCGAGCTGGGCCTCGCGGTCACGGTGAACGTCGTCGAGGAGCTCGGCGCCGACGCGTACGTCTACGGCACCGCCAAGGTCGGCGACGAGTCCAAGGACCTCGTCGTCCGCGTCAGCGGCCGTGACGTCCCGGAGAAGGGCAGCCAGCTGCACGTCGTGCCCCGCTCCGGCGAGACCCACGTGTTCTCGACGTCGACCGGCGCGCGCCTGTCCGACTGATCAACCGGCAAACGCACAACCCCGGGTGAATCACCCAGGTTGACGAAGAGGGCCCCGCGGCATGCCGCGGGGCCCTTCTCGTTGTCGACAAATACCCCGGCAGACCGGACGTTTCGAGCATTGTGCGTCAACGCCCTACCCAGAAAGTGGCCCTTTCTCATCCCCCGAACCGGTGACTAAATGTCTACAAACCATTACCGGGCGCTACCCTCACACGCGTGAAGCACTCCATGAACCAACAGACGCGACGCGGTCGGGGCCCCGCCCGCCGGATCGGCCGCACCCTCGCTTTCGTCCTGCCCGTCGTCCTGGTGCTCTCCGGGACCCTCGCGGTCACCCGAGTCAACTGGTCGGGGAACTCCACCGACCCGGTGCTCACCGCCGCGGACACCTCTGTGGGCACCCCGCAGGCGGCCAAGCGCGCCCCCCAGGAGGTCCTGCGTGACAAGCTGCTGACCGAACTGCAGGAGGAGGACCCGGGCGTCGCCCTCAGCCACCTCCAGCAGGCCGTCAACGGCCGCCCGTCGCTGGCGAAGCACTGCGCGTCCATCGCCCGTGCCCTCGGCCAGGCCGCCGTCGCGGTCTACGGCCCGACCCGCGCCCAGTCCTACGCGCGCCCGGTCTGCGACACCGCCTTCGCCACCGGCGTCGCCGCCGCGCACGGCTGAGCACACCGCCCTGCCATCGGGTAGGAGGTCCACAAGGCTGACGCGGGAACGATCGTCGGCCGCCATCCCGGGCGGGACGCCACGTACAGTTCGTGTCCATGAGCGATCCGAGCGCCGCGTCCCGCCCCGTTCAAGCCGTCGTTCTGGCCGGCGGCCAGGGCTCCCGGCTGCGTCCGTACACCGACGACCGGCCCAAGCCGATGGTCGAGATCCCCGGGACGGGGACGCCGATCATCGGCCATCAGCTGTCCTGGCTCGCCGACGAGGGTGTGACACACGTCGTGGTCTCCTGCGGCCACCTCGCCGAGGTGCTGCAGAAGTGGCTGGAGACCGCCGAGTTGCCCCTCTCCGTCACCACGGTCGTCGAGCCGGAGCCGCTGGGGCGCGGCGGCGGCCTCAAGTACGCCGCGGCGCGTCTTCCCCATCCCGACCAGCCCTGGTACGCGACGAACGGCGACATCTGGACGCGGTTCTCGCTGCGGGACATGGCCGACTTCCACACCGAGCGGGACGCCGTCGCCACCCTTGCGCTGGCCCGGCCCCGGCTGCCGTGGGGCGCGGTGCAGACCGACGGCTTCGGGCGCATCACCGACTTCATCGAGGCACCGCCGTCGACGTTCGAGATCAACGCCGGTGTGTACGTCTTCTCCCCCGAGTTCGCCGGGCTGTTGCCGCACCGGGGGGACCACGAGCGGACGACGTTCCCTCATCTGGCCCGTGAGCGGCGGCTGGCCGGGTTCACGATCCCCCAGGGGTCGTACTGGCGGGCCATCGACACGGCGAAGGACCTGACCGAGGCGGCGAAGGAACTGGCGGCGTCGGGGCGCTGAGGGCTCCGCCGGTTGGCCGGGTGGTGAGGCTGCCCCCGTCAAGAAGCCAGGGGCGTTCAAGCGCTGAGAGCTCCGCCGGTTGGCCGGGTGGTGAGGC